>CAMCLK010000032.1 GCA_945875585.1 Candidatus Kuenenia stuttgartensis
CGCTGGTGAAATCATCGGTCGAAGAGACGTTAAACGGTCTTCAGGATGTCGAGGAGGACAGTCTTTGCTGTACCGGCAAATTCGATAGGAGGCCAGAGCGTGTGGACACCCGATCGGGGAGCCAGAGCCGAAAGCTTCATAGCAAAGCAGGGGAGGTGACTTTGCAGGAGGACAAGGAAAACTGGCAGTCGATTGTCTGGCATCTGAAGTCGAGTGGGCTTTCGGGTGTCCGGCTGGTGGTAAGTGACAAATGCTTCGGGCTGGTGGAGGCGGTGAGTCAGTGATATCCCAAAGCAGACTGGCAGCGTTGCGTTTTCCATTTTCACAGGAATATTCTTGTCAAGGTGTCCCGGGAAAAAATGGCCGAAGTAGCTCCCATGCTCAGAAAAACTGGGATGCTGCCATGGTAAAGGTGCCAGCGTGAAAGAGAAACTTTTAGCCATGCGACTGCAAGCGGCGGCGAAAATATTGGAGGCATCTGGCCGCGACGCAATGGGAAGCCAGACGGAACCTCGATATGGACAGATTCAATAACCTCGACTCAACCAAGGAGGAATTAATACCAAATCCACTCATGATAAAATCAATTCATGAAGCCATTACTGACTTGTCGTAAAATCGTTCAATTATGCGCGAATCAGTGAAAATATCCAGCAACCATATTCAGACAGGCCGGGGAATTGGCAAGCAGTCGATTTCGAAGGACACTGATCTCGCCGCCTAGGCCCATATCGATTGATTCAGCAGCGGCCCACAATTTCAGTGCCCTGTTACCGAGACCGGATTCAGCCGCCATCGAACCGGCCATTATCAAGCATTTCGCCTGATGGTCACCAAAACGTTCCGCTGCAGATTCCATCAAATTCGAAGCGTCGCTTGGATTTCCCGCTTCTACCATGGTTTCAGCCAAACCTTGTGTCGCAAGCCAGGCAAGCTCCTTGTCGGCGTTTATTTCCAGCATCCTAAAAATGGACTCGGCCTGTGCCAAATCGCCATTCTCACGAATCAGACGGGCTAACAATAGCCGGCCCATAGGCTCGCTCACCCTTTGCAGCATGGCAATAGCTTCAGACCGTCTTTCGAGCCTGGCCAGAATCACCCCCCGATCAAAGCTGGAAAGCCACGTCTGTCCAAGAGCCTTTGTGAGCTTCAGTTCGAGGCGCGATAAGTGCCCAATGCGTAAGATTGTTTTGGCTTTGGTTTCGGGCGACAACCAGCCAGCATCCACAAGGGTCATTAAACATTTTGACTCAGCGACAACTCGGTTTGCGGCACTCATAACGGAGGAATCCCGCTCCGATACGGTGCTAAGCCGCCATGCAAATGCTGCGGGAGGCGCCATAGCGAGCATCAAAGCTGCGAGTCCCAGCCATGGGTTGTTATCCTTTCCAACTGTAGACCCCACACCAAGGTAAATCCAGGCGGAGGCACTAAGAGCCGCAGCGGTTCGAAGCAAAAGTGGCCTCCCGGGAAAATCCCAAGACCCATAAATCATTACGGATTCTGTTAAGCCAAATAAGATGGCCAGAATGGGCAGAGTTGCCTGAAAGCTTAAACGATTCGGCAATCGACAGGCAATCCACCAACCTGCCACAGAGGACAGCGCAAATTGCGATAGTACAAGACGCCACGGCCCCCATCCTAGGGGCCCAAGGCCTCGATCCCAACGATCCTGAGGGCACGCTAATACCATCAAAATAAATAAAGTGACAACTTTGGCAGGAATTAACCATTCCCATTTCATAAACTGCCCGCCATGTCTCGGGAAAGTCGTCGGTCTCTGAACTTCCAAATCATGCCATCCAGCCAATAATGGGTGAAGGCAGCCCAAAGGTTCAGCAGAATCCACAGTCTTGCAGAGCCAGGATAAGCCTCAGCCAACACACCTAATGTGCCGATAAATGTAAGGTACATAAGCAGAAACGCGCCCCAATTTCTGGCCAACTTGCCAATGAGTCCAGCAGCATTTGATCGGTTAGCGGAATAAGTGGAAATGAAAGCAATATATTCCCACGCATGAACAATTGATGAGGAGAATAGCAACCATGCCAAAAAACGTCCTGTTGAGAATTGGCAAGCCAAAATGATCCAGCCATAAAGCGCGCTTATGCTGGTGATATAAAGAATTCTCGGAATGGCCTTTTTTTGCCCGGGCCAGAACGTAAGCAAGATCATTCCAGAAGCTAATGCGACAAAAATGATGTCAGTAATACCCAACAAAGTCGAGGCAATTGTGTTTGGATTAATCCATTTGAAGGACCACTCGACTGGGCGGACTAAAGCATAAAATACCAGCAGCCGCATACTCCATTTGTCAAATAATGGTCGATTTTGACCAAATTTAAGACCGTACATTCGAGATATACCAGCATGCTGAGAACCGAAATGCCAGGCGTTCCAAATATGATCAGCAATTGCCAGGCATAGCAAAGTCCCGCTTGATATCCAAATACCAGAAACCACAATCGCAGTTGCAATAAAAGACGCAGGAAGCCACCATCCAAGATTTTTGCGGCGATCAGGGTCTGCAGTCACTACCACCAAAGTTAGCCAACGATGTGGTAGCGTGAGATAGTAGGCTTGCCAAAAATCGAAGGATATAAACGCGGGGAACGATTGGTTCAGAAAAAGTAGCGGCGGCCAGCAGACCGCCGCTACGAGTATTGGATCCATCAACGAAATAAATCGCTTGGAAAAAAAGCGGGGTTCAGTCATTTGACTGGCGCGTTTTTCAATTTCCAGTCGCTTCCTACCTTCTCGAAAGTCCAGCTCTTCTCACCTAACAAGGATCCACCGGGAGCAAAAATCTTCAATCCGCAGGAGGCGGAGGCTCCATCAACCTTGGGTTTTCCGACCAACTGAACTTCTACAGATGAGGTGGAAATATACGATACATCCCCTCCTTTGATTACGATCTGTTCTAATTTGGTTGGATTGCCGGAATAGTCGGGAATATCCTCAATCAATCGTACGATTTTATTGGAATCTTCACTTCCAAAATCAACCGACTTTGGTGAGGGTTCTCCACATCCGGCGAAAAGTCCGAAGAGACCGAAAGTAATAATAATGTTACGCATAATCAACAGCTCCGATTATTTGAGAATTAGCAAATCATTCGGCATTGACAGCTTCCATGCCAGACTTGGAACCGAGCGCTTGCCACGTGGTTCGGCTTATGGAATCGCGTATGAATTTAACCGATCCATCAGCGAATGCCCCGTTTACCCCGCCGGAATGCTGGCTTCGGGCAGCCACTTGCCACTGACCACCGTTGGCCGCACTCACATTGCGATCTTGCCGACAATACATAGGGTCTCCGGTGGGCTTCGCACCAGGCGAATTGTCTGTAGGGCATCCTTGTGAAACATCAGTGCCAGGCGAATTTGGTGGAAAATTGGTACTAAATGAGTTGCCCCCCATCATGGGACACAATATTGATCCGCGAATATCGCGGTTCATTCCCGATGGAGAGCTGCTGGAAGTCCGGCCATCTGCGGTGTGGTTAGCCAATACCTCGCTGAACATTACAGTGTTAGAGGTGCCATCGAGAATACCGGAGAGTCGCGTTCCCTTGCCAACTCCCATACGTTCTCCATACGGGTATTTGACAACGTTTGTGACAACACTAAAAACTCCCGACAAATTTTGATTCCCACTAGGTGAGGCATCTCGCATGGTGCCGCCGCCAAAACAGGCAACATAATTGGCTTTGCGATTATTTTCGATCGATAAATCGTTATAATCGATGTCAGACTGTAAAGAGCTGGGGCAAGTAAGAAGTTTTTTGGCAAAACTTTGAGTGTCGATATCAGGCCTACGCAGAGGGGTGCCATCGAGGTTGTCCCAAGGGCATGCCTCGTCAACATCGTCAACCATTATCCCTTTTTGAACGCGCTGTTCCAAGGAGCTCTCCTCAAGGTAAGCATATACATGTTGGATCCATGCTGGGCCGTACACGTGGGAGCCAGATGTCAGTCCGCCACCCTGTGATCCGGTAACTATAAAGGCAGGAAAATTTGCGGGAGATCGCCCATTGGTGTTGTTGGGCGGGGTTGTGTAAGAAGGACTGAATGAGCAATATCCAGGGGGAAGGCTGCCGGTAGTGCTTTCGAGATTGTGGCAAGCCATCGCCAATTGCTTTAATTTATTAGTACAGGTCATCCGATTGGCGGCTTCGCGGACCTTTTGCACCGCAGGTACGAGTAAGCCAATCAGTACAGCGATGATGGCAATCACGACAAGCAATTCGATAAGGGTAAATGCTTGTCGGCTGTTGATCAATTTCATGGTGTTAGTTCCTTAGTCAAAAATTAGTACTATTTTTTTATAAAGAAAAAATGTTAATAATTGTTGTAGAGATGATGAGGAATTAGTGAATATCGTGTGGTGCCTTATTTTCCAACTCGTAGCAAATGGTTGTTGGTTCGGATTACCAAACCATCTGAAATCACTGCCGGTGTCGCGTGAATTTCTTCATCCAGAGTATTAGCACTAATCTTTTTAAAAACGGGAGAGGCATCAATCATATGGCAGATACCTTTCTGATCGAAAGCAAGAATGGTTTTATTCACTGCCAAAAGCGAGGCGTGGTGTGCCTTTCCCAATCGTTCGGTCCACTGTTTTTTTCCGGTCTTTGGGTCGAGGCACCACGCTATACCTTGATCTGTGACTCCAAACACCAATCCCTGTGCCGCAACGGGAGAGCAGGTATAAAGCGCGTTGGCAGATTCCTTCCAAGCAACTACACCACCACCGGCTAAGTTGATTCCCCAAAGCGTGTTGGTTGGGCTGCTGCCGGAGAGTACCGCCATGCCCCCAGTAATAGCCGGAGCCGCGACGAATTTTTCGGTTGGCGTTTCCACCCGCCAATTCACCTTCCCGGTTTTCGGTTCGAAGGATGTCAGAGAGCGGCAACCTGCAACAAGCATTTGGCCGGCATCTTTGCCGGGCACGGGGATGCTGAACGAGCGCACCGAGTTATCACGGTTATGCCGCCATTTTGATTCACCCGTGGCAGGGTCGAGTGCCGTAACAAATCCTTTGGCATCGTTGTCAGCCGCGAGCACCAACAGTCCGTTTTGAAACATAGGGGTGCTGCAAAAACCGTGCTTGTTGACATATTGGCCGAGGTCCTTGCGCCATACCTCTTTGCCACCATGCTCAAATGCTGTCAGCACATGACGGTCTTTATCGAGAAAACTGACGTATACAAGAGTCGAGGTAGCCAAGGGAGTGCTATTGGCACACGAGCTAAGTTGATGTCGTGTTTCCAAAGGTGAACGCAGGACCGTACTCCTCCATTCTTCCTTACCGCTGGCTAGGTCGTGGCACAGAAGCAAACGCTCTCCGGTCTCTTCAATACAGCTGGTGAGAAAAACTTTGGGGCCAGCAATCACGGGAGACGAGAAGCCTGTTCCGGGCACTTTCACCTTCCAGCGGATATTGCGGTCTGTTCCCCATTCCTGAGGAATCGAGACGCCTGTTGCGACGCCATCAGCATTGGGACCGCGGAATTGGTTCCAATCCGCTGCGCAGGCGGCACCTGCCAGAGTGAGAATTGCCAACACCAGCCCCAAAAAAGATTTCATCGTTTGTTTTCCATTCCTTGGTCTTTCAGGATATCGGCCTTTAGCAAAACAATCGATCTGCAAAGGCTTACATAGCTTTCCGTGAGTTCACGGCGTTCAGGGTAAGTCGCGGCGTCTAATTTGAGTTTTTCGGCGGCATCCTCAAGCGACGCCAAGGTTGATTGGCGCGACGAAATATCGGCTGGGACCGCCTTCGCGGTCGATGAAACAACAACAGGAGTGATGGCTGGCAAACTTACTGTCATTGCGTTGGCCTGACTGATTTCTCCGTTGGCTAAGCCGATCGCCACGTTTCCGTTTGAACCTGCAGAAACCGAAACCGGCAGTGCTGGCAGAGATTTTAATACAGCGGAAACTTCGCCTTTAGCCGACCAAATTTTCGCGGATTTGTCTCGGCCGACGCTGAGCCAGCGGCCTTCCGGGAGTGCGGCAATCGCCATTACCCCGCCTTGATGAGCCATCCAGGAAGCAATTTCCTTGCCTTGATGGGCATCCCATAGACGGATCCAGCCATCAGAAGATCCGGTGAGCAGAGCATTGCCATCGGCTTGCCATGCGATGGTAGGAACAGATGCTCCACCCGCGCGCAGGGCGTAAACCTTGGCGCCAGATTCAGCCTCGGTCAGCAAGGTGGTACCGGAGCGGTCGGAGGTGGCTAGCAGTAGACCATCCGGACTGAAGCGGGCGTCGAGAACCCAGTCAATGTGATCTTTGACGGCATGAGTTTGGGCGCCATCATTCATATTGAATACTTTAATAATGCGCGATGGGCCACCGATGGCGATTCGGCCCGTGGCCGGGTGGAGATCCGCTGCCAATATGGTGTCAAATTCCTCGCCGAATTCCCGTCGTACCGCGGGTGGAGTCGCTTTGTGCAGAACCGCCTTACCGGATTTGCCTCCTTCGCCCCCGGCAATCAAAAGCCAATCGCCACTGGATCGGAGAACACGAACATCGGGTTCGCCAAATGGAATTGTCAAAGAACCTACCGATACAGCGCCAGACAATGGGCGTGCCAAGGTGCCAGTCGGCATCCAGGCGATGGAAATCGGAGTGGGTAAAGGGGTCGCAAGGGCGGCGTTTGTGCGCGTTTCACCCGATGAGACAGCAGGTTTTGGAGTCATGACCACTGGTGTGGTGGGTAAGGATCTGGTCTTTGCCAAGTCTTTCCGTTCTGGTAATCCGGCTGCGATCCACCCTTCGATCATGACAAGTTCCGATTCAGGAATCCGGGCACTGTTGGGCGGCATGTGTGGTGCCTCGATATGAGACACCATGCGGTACAATAAGCTATCGCGAGGCTTGCCTGAAGCCACGGTAACGCCAGAGTCCGACCCGGCGAGGATCGTCGCCTTGGTGGTCATGTCCAACCCGCCTCGGGGGCGTTCGCCGTTGTGGCAGTTGAGGCAGTGCTTTTTCAGCACTGGCTTCAGGTCCTCGAATGCCACTGGTGGCGCGGGCTGCTGGGCCAGCGCGAACATCACGAAAATCATCGTATTTTGCATGACCGGTTCTCAGTGGTTGAACATGAATTCACGGGAATTGAGGAGCGACCAGAAAAGGTCCTCGAGCATCGCGCGTTTGTCGGGTGCCGCGGCCGCAAGAGAACCCAGTCTTTCTCGTTCCTTGCTGGTGGGTTTGCGTGACAAAGCCACTAGATAAAGCTGTTCCGCGACAACGAGCGTGTCTTTTTCGTTCGCCAGTAATCCTTTGAGCCGCGAGCCAGATGTGACCTTAACGGATGTGTTTTCTCCGTTTAAGAGGTGGAGGGCTTGTGACAGGGTTGGTTCCGATTTCACTTCGCACGCGCATGGGGTCTCGCGGGTGGCTCGGCCGAACGTGGAGAGGAAGTGATTGGTCGTTCGACCATCCAATAGCTGGACCGCGCGGGTACCCGTTGGAAAACCGGGAAACTTGTTCGCGTCGCCGGTAGCTTGTGCCAGGCAATCGAGCAAAACCTCCGCGCGCATCCGCCTGATGTTGGCTACCGCAAAAGCGGAACTATCGGCTTGCGACGGATCGCGCTTGGTGGTTGATAACTGATAGGTTCTGGACTGGCAGATCAGCACGGCCAACTTGCGGATATCGAATTTATATTCAATCAGTTTTTTTGCCAGAAGGTCAAGCAGTTCCGGATTGCTGGGCGGGTTTGACGAGCGGACGTCGTCGACCGGTTCCACAATGCCCCGGCCGAGGAAGTGTGCCCAGACAGAATTGGACACGTGTCTGGCAAAATAAGGGTTTGTGGAATCACGAACCCAGCGGGCAAGAACATCCCGGCGATCCTGATTGCCTGCAATGGGCGCGGTGGAACGGTCTCCCAAGAATCTGGGAGAAACCGACTTGTGGGTCAGGGGATGCTCGATCTCGCCATCGCCCCTATTGAAGATCGTGACTTCGCGTGGTTCCGGAGATGATTTATAACCGATCTGGGCGAAGAATGCCGTGAAACCGTAATAGTCGTCCATTGTCCAGCGATCGAATGGGTGGTTGTGGCATTGCGCGCACTGGATGCGCATCCCCAAAAAGGCTTGCGCCACGTTTTCTGCCAGTGTGGCTGGTTCTGTTTCAGTCTGATAATAATTGGCCGCGGGTTTTTCGAAAGTACCTCCGGTGGTCGAGAGGATTTCCGCCACAACCTGGTCGATAGTCGCACCGGAACGGATTCTCTCTCGAAGCCATTCGTGGTATTTTCCAATTCCCTTGGGGCTGGCACCATTGGCAGTCCGTATCTGCATCATTTCCGCAAATTTCATTACCCAAATGTCGGTAAATTCCTGCCTGGCTGCCATCGCTTCCACAATTTTGTCGCGTTTATTCGCGCTCGTGTCAGCGAGGAAGGAGGCCAGTTCGGAAGCTTCGGGAAGGCGACCGTTGAGGTCGATCGAAACCCGGCGGAGGAATGTCGCGTCTGAGCAGACATCAGCGGGCGACAGGTGCAATTTTGCCAATCGGCCATGAACAGCCACATCAACTTCATTGTTAGTGCGTACGGCGGGAAACTTGAACTGGCTCTCAGCAGGGCGAGTGATAACTGCCGCGCCCCCGGTTAAGGTCGCGAAGCGCGCCAGAATAAACGCTTCACCCCGGCCTGTGGGTTTCACCAATCCGTTATTGTCGGGGGTGGCGACGCCGTCGTTGCTAGAATAAAAGGCGCTCAGGTGGGTTACATCACGCTGACTGCCGTCCGAATACAAGGCAGTCACGACGATTTTTCCTGGTGTCTTCTTTTCCTCAAGGACCATCGCGGTTGGGCCCACTTGAATGGACACAGGTTGCGCCACAGTCTCTCCATCTTTTGCGGCGCCTTCGCGGATCCAGCGGATGAGCAACTGGTGAAAAGCTGAATTGGGTTCTATTTTGCGTCCACCGGTGTGTGGAACTGATCCAAGCGCTTTGGTCACGAGCAGTGATGTTTCGGGTTTGGCCTGATTGATCCGCCTTTCCGGGATTTCCTCCACGAGGCGGAAGTGGTCTCCGAGGGGGTCGAAACCGAACAGTGAAAGTCTGAATCCATCTTTACCAGCAGCGGCGCCATGGCATTTGCCCACATTGCAACCGGAGCGTGTCAAAATTGGCATAATATCACGGTCAAAGCTGACGGGTGTGGCCTGACCGGTTCCCTTGACTGCAAGCGGGATTTCAATTTTTCTACCTCCCGCTGAAACGACAACCACACCTTCGCCGTCATGAACACCACGAAGGGTGTCGCCATCCAGTCGCGCCAAACCTGCTGGACGTGTCTCAACTGTTGCGGACTTCATGATGTCTTCGGTGAGCCCGTCCTCACGTACGGAAATGATTCCCATGCGCTGGAAATCTTGTCCGGGGCGTAGATCGATTCGGGAGGGATAAACCTCAACCCGTGTCTGTAATGGATCGGCAAAGGTGAAAAGCGCGGCAACAAAAATCAGCATGATTGAGTCCATCGGGGTCAAGGTTTTGTTTTTTCAGCAGCCTTGGCACGCAACTGCTCAAGGCGGGATAACGGTTTTCCATCGGGACCCACCGTCCGGATACCTGCGGACTCGATCTTGAGGGTGGATCCGCGTGCCACAAACTGCGTTACTTTTTCGCCGTTGATAACCATCGCTACGCCGCACACGATATTCCGGTGCTGTCCGACGGGGCCATCTTTAGCAACGGTTGCATCTAAAATGGCTGACTTACCGCCTGATGGTATCGCCGAAGCAGAGGCATTGACTCTGGGGGGGAGTTCCAGCAGCGACGCGGTTCCGGGGTGTGCCGAACCACGAGGATTCATGGGAAGCTGGAAGCGGGCACTGCCTCCCTGCTCAGCAACCAGATCCAGAGCAGGAGAGGTCATCAATGGTGGAACAATTTTGAGTGGCACAAAGGAAGAAGCCACCCGGCTAGACGAACCGTCTAACGGTTTTGCTTCTACCACCAGTGGCCAAGTGGCGGGTAATGCCGCTGGCAAAGCCGTCAACACAATTTCAGCCTCCGACTTACCGGAGGCAATTTTCACCACATCCGGGCCTTCCACCCAAGCAGGCAGGTAGGGCAACAGCACTTCAACTGCACCGGTAAAGCCTTGAGATCGTTCAATTCGCACTCGGATAGTTAGGGTGCCGTCCACCGGCAAACCGGTGCGGGGGGCCTCGACATCAACAGCCACGCCGGCGCGTGTTCCGATTGCCACCGCGAGCCGGTCTGTTTCAATGCCACGGTAGAGCGTGTCGGCGGACTCAGCTACCAGGTCAATCATTTGCCTGAAGCCACCCCGTTCCTTGCCTGCGTGCACGACACCGAATCGAGACAGACTTCCTGCTGGTTGGGCTTCCGCCGATGCTTCGAAAAGGCAGGGAATTCGGAAGTCGCCAGGGCGCGCTGGTTCTGAGGTTGCTTTGAGGCCAGACGGTAGATTTTCACTGTTCATAGTGATCTCTCCGCTCAAATCGCCGCGACGCACACCAAACACAACCAGAGTCCTGTTCCCGACTGGCACAACAACGCTCTGGCGTTCTTGGCTGAGCTTGTTGGGACGAGGTAAAAAACCGTAGAGCGGTGGCGATATTGGGCCAACCTCCACTCGGTATGCGTGTGACGGGCTTCCTTGTCCGCGTTGATCGCGAATGCGCACGGCATAGATGCCATCGGCGGGGACCAAGAAACGAGCGCGGGGATCGTGACCGTCGTCATCGTCGCTGGCGACAAGAACACAACCTTCCTGATCAGCGATTTCAAGAATCGGTTCCAGTGCTGTGCCGAGCCTTTGAGCCCAAGCCTCAACAAGCAACATTTCACCTTTTTTTGCCTTGAAAAGGCGCGTATCAATTTCGCCGGGCTGGCCAACCAAGCCGTGAAACGCCACAGGAACCGCAAGCGCGGTTTGCTGGCCTTGCGTTTCCTCGGCCACGGGGTGCTCTGTCACACGGATCAGGTTGGGCGTGGGCGCTACCCCTTGGCTGTCGTTCAAGTGCAGGCCGAAGGTTCCCACCGGGGTGGGCGGCATACTGGCCTGAATCTGGTGCAAGCCCATCGTGTCGGTGTAACGGAACGTTACTTTTTCACCGGGACGAGCGCCCAGAGGGCTAACAATGCGGGGGCGTGGAAACGCGCCAACATGGAGCATATAGGCCGCGTTGTCACTACCCCCAAGGTTGGAATCACGGAGCAATATCTGGTGGATGCCATCTTCTGCCGCAACCGCCTCGAGCACAGCGTCTTGAGCGGAAAAAGATGAGTCGTCCGCGTGCGCCACTTCTTTTCCAGATGGGGCAATGAGTTCAAGGTAGGTATCGAGGAAGGCGTTTCCGGCGCGCATTCCCACAGCTTCAGCCGCAATCCGCTGCCCTTTGCGCATGTTCACTGAAAAACGGTGAATTTCACCTTCTGCAAGAACCCCGGCGACGCAGCAATCATTCAAGAGGGTTTTAGGAGTGGATCCAGTGGCTTCTTCTTCGCCGAGCGCGATCACTGGCAAGGATACAACATGGACCAGCCGGAGGACCGAGTGTCCATCATCGTTGCGGGCGCGGAAAGGATTAGGACCAAGCGGCGCATCCGCAGCAACCCGCAATGTCACTTTGCACAAGCCTGCGCCCGTCGGCTCGATGCGTTCAACGGAAATACCAGACCCGTAAAAAACAATTTCACGCAGGGCATCAAGTCGGGCCCCGGACAACTTGATGACCGTGGTTTCTCCCCTGCGCGCGCAGGGGGGAAAATGCGATTCAACAGAAGGAGGATCAGCAGCCACGGCTCCAACCGTTGACAATACCGCGACCAAGAGAGCTGGCAGGCGGCAGGTCATGCCAGCACCTCTCTGAGGGGCTGACCGTTCTGCATGATGGCGATGGGCCGGTTACCAGGAGCCATCAGGTCTTTGGTGTGGTCGATTCCTAGCAAGTGATAAATAGTAGCGGTGAAATCTTCTACCGAAACAGGGCGTGTCGCGGGTTCGCTAGCAATGGCATCGGAACTACCAAGAACCATACCAGATTTAATGCCGCCACCAGCCATGACCACGGAGAAGACCCGTGGCCAGTGGTCGCGCCCACCACCGGAGTTGATTCGGGGTGTGCGACCGAATTCTGTGGTGACCAAAACCAGGGTGGTTTCAAGCAGTCCACGGTCTGATAAGTCTTTGATCAGGGAGGCGAATCCGTGATCGAATGCTGGCATGATTGGCTGAATGCTGCGGTAATGGAAGGCGTGGGTATCCCATCGGCCAAAATTCATGGTGACAAAGCGGGCGCCGGCCTCAATCAGTCGGCGGCAAAGCAGAAAACGGGGCCCCGCTGATGAGCGGGCGATGCTGCCGGCGTCGGCGCCACGAGCTCCGCCAATGCCGTAACGGGCCAGCGATTCTTTCGACTCCGCTTTCAGATTGAA
This sequence comes from Candidatus Kuenenia stuttgartensis, assembly GCA_945875585.1. Taxonomy (GTDB): domain Bacteria; phylum Planctomycetota; class Planctomycetia; order Gemmatales; family Gemmataceae; genus REEB421. Next base: position 12,447 of record CAMCLK010000032.1, read on the forward strand.
CGCTTCACGCGCCTTCGCTGAGGCCAACATCGAGTAGGCGCGTTGGTAAAACGAGTCCATCGAATCGATGACATCCGATTTTTCCATGCTGGCAAAATGCTCGTCCACCATGGCGCGCATTTCCTTGCGCGTTTCAAAACGCTTGTCTGTCACACCTTCTGCCATGTTCAGGTCACGGACCTTGAAGCCGGGGCGAGAAGGATCGGCGCCAAGGGCGAATGGCCCGTGTGCCGCGCTCAGATAACCGGGGCCCATGTAGGGCGTGAAGCTCTGGGGTACGGCAATGTATGCGGGCAATTCGGCGCGTGGCCCCAGTTCTAAAGATGCGATCGAACCAGTGCTGGGGTAAACCAGTGCCGGGCTAGGACGGTAACCAGTCAGCATGCTGTGTTCGCCGCGACCATGATCGGCTTCGGTGTGCGTGATGCTGCGAATGACGGCGATTTTGTCGGCGATGGCAGCAGTCTGGGTCATGTGTTCAGAGAACTGAACCCCAGGTAGCTTCGTGGCGATGGGTTTGAGTTCACCACGGTATTCCGAGGGGGCGTCTGGTTTGGGATCGAAACTGTCCATGTGGGCGAAGCCGCCCTGCAGGAAGATCTGAATCACAGACATTGCCTTGGCCTTGGGCGCCTTGACTGATGGAGATTCTGTTGCCCGGAGGTAATTGGCAAGGCTGAGTCCGGCGGCGCCGCAGTAGCCTACGCGCAGAAATTCGCGGCGATTCGATGGGATTGAATTCAGCATCACTGTGTATTCCGTTGGGTTTAATTTCGAAATGAGATCAGCGGGGTGTGGGAGGGTCGAAGGTGACGGCTAGCAGAGGCCGCGATTCTTTTTCTTCGTGGTCGGAAGAGTAGAAGTCCCAACCGTTGGCACCGGTGTTGAGAAAAACCCATCCATGATTAGCCTGACCGTTCACCCATGCTTGAACGGTATCAGTAACCTCAAACCGAACTTTTTGTTTGTTGGCTGTGATCTTACCAAAGGTGAATGATTCACGATGCCGAGAGGCTTCGCTTCCGTCAGCAGAAACTCCTGAAATGAGGTTGTTCCAAGTAGCCGATCGGTGCCAAGGAATCAGCATTCGGTGAAGATTAACGGTGGTTCCCGGGTCAAAAGCAGTTACCACCAGCGTTGCGGAGCGGATTCTGGAGTGAGCGGGAATCATACCCTGCCCATTTCCAACAATCCCTTCAAATCGCATCAGGATCTGGCTTTCACCGCCATCGTTGTTGGAATCAGTTGTGACAACATCGAGAGACTCCATTACCTTGTTAGGAGAGAGTTCCCAGATTTCGGTGTCAATGCATCCTTTGTAGGAATCATTGTTGATGATATTCAAAGTTTTTGGGGCTGATTGGGCTGCGCCCAAAAAGGCAAAAGTAACCAGTAGCGCATGCACAGTTGATACCTCTGTCGGAATAATAATCAGTATAATGTCGATGTGTGTGTATTGCGTGTTGAAATTGCGGGTTTTTGAAGAATTAGACTTCTTTCACGCAATTAGAGATGTGTATGTCTTTTTTGCTGGGATTAGTGATCCGCCTCCACTGAGGCCAATTGTTCAGACCATGGCCGCGTCGGTTGGTTGTAGGCCAGAGCGCCGTCATTAGTTAGTCGTCCCTGAAAAACCATTCGAGCCGGGTTTTGGTTTGATTGCAATCAAGCCAAAACGATTTGGGAGGGGAAGATTGCCCGAACAATTCCCCAAAAACTGGTTTCAATCCTGAAGAAATGGTCTTTTAAGATATGGTGGAACCACCTGACGATGAAAAACACAAGGCAGGCCAAAGCCCTTAACAGTTTGCAAAAGTTGTAGCCAATAGCGCTCATCAAGGCATTGATTCGGTCGCCAACTTTACCCTTCAAAAAGTTTCTTTCCAGCCGGTGATCACTCTTGAGATGTCCAATTGTTGGCTCGATCGCACTGCGCCTTTTCAGCATTTTTCGAAATGACCGTGTCGCCAGTTTTGGAATCCTTCCCGAAATATGAACATGACCAAGTCCTTGAAATCTGTGTCCACGGTACCCCTTGTCCACCATGATGTGTTTAGGTTCCACATTCGTTAGTGATACTGAGTGATTAATTGCATCAGTCAGAGTATGCCCATCGTATGGGTTTCCGTGGAGGGCTTGTACACCAACAATCCAGCTTCTGCGGTTGGTGACAACAAGGCTGACTTTGTTTCCAAATTCATAATGTTTATGGGCTTTCCCTTTGGCAATACATTCCACATGCGGCTCATGAATGCTGTAAAGTTTCTCAGAGCTGCTCCGCGTTTGATTCAATAATCGATTAGATTGCTCCAACAAACTTTCAACATAATCCCTTGTTTCCACAGAAGCACACTGCGTCAATTTGCGCGAAATGTCACGTGTCAACCGACCCAGAATCGTGTGCAATTTCTTTTGGCACCTCCGGGCCCGGTTCATTTGTCTTGCTCTGGCATATTGGCTTTGTTGAAAAAGGAGTCTTTTGGTCACCCGGACATAACTTTGCCTCAACAATATTGCCGCCTTACGAGCCGTTTCGACAAGAACACGCGTCATCTTGAAATAGAGCCTAGAATCAGTGGGAAACGCAATCGCCTTAGGTTGCACGGTTATGTCAACATTAACCTCGCCGAGGTCTTTATGACGCAACAACTTCAATTGTTTGGCAATATCAATGGTCTGTTTGAGTAAAATTTCGATTTTGTCAGAACCTAGTCGGGATCGCCACCGTGAGAGCGTTGTGGGATCAATGGGTGGTTTGTGTTGCATGGTTTCGAAACCACAAAACCATTGCCAGTAGGGATTCTCAACCCAGCGCGACAAAAGCTGTTCATCGCTCAGATTGAACGCTGATTTGAGATAGAACAGTCCAATCACCACGCGGACATCCGCTCCAGGTCGACCGTTGGCATCGCAAAAGGAAGGCTCAATTTCCTAGCGAATGCCTTCCCAGTCAAATTCCGAAGCCAATTTCACCAAGGGATGGTTCAGGTTGATCACCTGAACAAGAGAAATTTCAAACAAGTCTGGATTCGAATCCGTGCGTTTTGGTGTCATGTTTTTGCCAGCTTTCCGCATGGGTACACGTGAAACTCGGCAAATAATAACGTATCAAAAACGAATTTTCGACCTTAATTCTAATGGGTTGGGCGTTTTTTTAGGGACGACTAAATCGTGGGCAATCAACCGGATTAAGCGATTTCAACCAAAGATTCGATTCAGTGCAATTGTCGGGTTAACGATAGGGATACCTTCAAAATTGATCAAGCCGAGCAAATGAGTGTCACCCGAGACGATCATATCCGCCTGTGCGGCCAATGCCGCTGCCAAAACATGATCATCTGTGGGATCGGCAAGTATGGTTGGCGCAATATCCATTGGGACAACTATGTTTGCAAGCGTCGCGTAATCAAGGAGAAAATCATCTAGATTGATTTTGCGTGCAGACAATTTTGCGGCAAATTTCGGTCTTCCAAGAACTCCAGCAAGTTCATTCATTAACACGGTTGTCGTAAAGAGTGAAACGCGCCTCGTCATTGCGGCATCAAGCAATGAGCCGGGAGCATCTCTCCATAACAGGCCTGAAATAGTGATATTTGTGTCAAGTACCAGACGCATGGCGTTGATCCCCGCGCCAAGCTTTAATTTCTGCTTCTATTTCGGTTGATGTCATCGGGTCCAGGGGTTCATCGAATAGCCGTTTCCGGGTTAATCCTAGGCGTTCGATTCGCAATGCTGCCAACTGGTTCCTTAGCAGTTGCTCCAATACCTCTGGCATGAGCAACCCTGCTATTTCTGCTTCCTGTGCTAGGGAGTCAGGCAAAGTGATCTGGAGAGTCGTCATTTGAAACTCCATCCTAAGTTTTATAGAAGCTTAAATATTTTTATCAGCTAGTCCATCGATCGCGTCTGCCACCGTTTCGGTCGAACGGCCCCTGTATCAACAAAACGGAGGAGGAGGGATTCGAACCCTCGGTGAGATTTCTCCCACACCGGTTTTCAAGACCGGAGCATTCGGCCACTCTGCCACCCCTCCGACAGGGTCTGCGATAACTAATCTAATACATACAGGTCCCGACGGAAAGCGATGTCTGGAACCAAGCCATAAGTCCCGCGATTATGCCAATGGAATTTGGCTGATATCGAGTTCTATCTCGTGCGGATGCGTCAGGGGGTTAGTGGTTTATAAGGCGGGTCCCAGACCCAGGGTAGAACCCCTGTTCGCTGGGCATAACCTTCCCAAAGCGTGACCAGATAGCGGAGCCGGTTGGGTTGCACTTGCGCCAGATCGCTCGATTCCACGCGATCGTTAAACGTGTTGTACAGTTCCCAATTTCCAGCCGGTCCCTTGGCCACAGCTTTCCAGTCGCCTGCGGAAACCGCCCGATTACCTTCATGCTCCCAGAAGAGCGGGCGCTCGGCGGGGCGCCTGCCGGCAAAGACAGGCACAAGGCTGCGGCCTTCCATTGCGGGAATGGCTTTTGGATACTCGGCTCCGGATATATCGACGCATGTGGCCATGATGTCGATCAAGTGCCCGGGTGTGTTCCGGATGGCCCCCTTGGCCTTGATGGAAGCGGGCCAATGAGCAATCAACGGCGTGCTAATGCCGCCCTCATGCACCCAATGCTTGTACTCGCGAAAGGGTGTATTGCCCACGGCGGCCCATCCACGACCATAAGCGACATAGGTGTCAGCATCACCAGGCATCACGGAAAGCCCCTGCCTCACGGGAAAACCATCGCGTGTCTGAATGGGGATGAGTCCGCCCGACAGGGCTTCAGCGGTGCGCGGCAGCAGGGTGGGTTTGGCTGGCCTTGGCCCGTCGAGTCGCAAGGGAACTCTGTTACGGCCCTGATCTTCGGCACAGGCGCCATTATCCTGCAGGTAGACGATCAGAGTGTTGTCGAGGTTGCCTTGCTCCTTGAGTGTGGCCACAATTTTGCCAATTCCCTGATCCATGCGGTCGACCATGGCGGCATAGACCTCCATGCAGGCCGATTCACGCTTTTTGTTGGCAACGCTTTCCCAGGCAATCGGGAGTGGCGCTGGTGGTTGTTTGGGGTCGATAACTCCTTGGCGAGCGGCGCGTTCGTAGCGAGCTTTGGCAATCGGCTCGTAGCCCTTGTCGTAGGCCCCCTTGTATTTGGCTATATCCGCTGGAAGCGCGTGCAGCGGCCAGTGCGCTGCCGTGTAGGCCACATACATGAAAAACGGTTGCTTCGCATGGCCCGAGGCATGTTCTTTAAGGTTGCGGACAGCATGATCGGTGACGGCATCGGTGAAATAGTAGGTTTCAGGTTTATAATCGGGATCGGCAAATGGGGAGATAAGGGTGTTGTCGCGGCAGAGGGTCCACGGGTCGAAGAAGCTACCGCCTCCGGATACCATGCCGTAAAAAGTGTCAAAACCTCTTGAGAGTGGCCAGTTGTGCTTGGGGCCATTGTTGGCGATGTTGTTGCAGACGTGCCATTTTCCCACTGCATAATTACGATACCCGGCAGGCTTCAGAACCTCGGCAATGGTGCGTGTTTCTTTGGAAAGATCGCCGGAATAGGCCGGGAATTGTCCGTCGTTGTCGCGGCCGGTCATATGGCCCATACCTGCCTGATGGGGGTAGAGCCCTGTAAGCAGACTGGCCCGAGTGGGGCAGCATCGCGATGTGTTGTAAAACCGCGTGAGGCGTACGCCCCCTGCCGCTAAAGCATCGATATTTGGCGTTGGAATTTCGCCGCCAAAGCAGCCGATATCGCTGTAACCCATGTCATCGGAAAGAATGACAATAATGTTGGGGCGTTTGGGGGCGGCAAGTGCCAAAAAGAGCAGGGGCAAAATGGCCGAGTTCATGACTTTTTGCCCATGTGGATAAATTCGTCGCGGCTGAGGAAGCCGTCTTTGTCGACATCGAATTCAATAAACCGTGCTGGCGCCTTGTCTGGATCCGGTTGTTTGGCCAGAAATTCTTCACGCGACAACTTGCCATCTTTGTTAGTGTCTTTGCGTTCAAACAGTGCCGCGCGGTCAGTTTTGCCAGCCCCAATCTGTGCTTGTGCGCGCCATGGGGCCTTGGCTTCCGGATGCTGATTAAGGATTGCAGCCAAGCGCTTTACTGTGTCTGGGTTCGAGTTCGCGGTGTTATTAGTTTCCAATGGATCGTTTTTATAATCGTACAGTTCATAAATGGCTTCAGATTTTGGGGCTCCGATCGGTTTCCATTCGACCAACCGGTACCTATCGGTGCGAATGGCGCGGCCGAGGCGTTGTTGGCGGGGATAAACGTGGATGACGCTGTCGCGAGCTTTGGTCGTCGGGTCGCTGAGTACTGATGCGAAGCTGATGCCATCGATTCCCTTGGGCATATCGATTTTTGCCAGCGCGCAGAGGGTGGGGTAGATATCGACCGATTCCACCATGGCCTTGGTGGCAGTGCCAGGTCGGGTAGTTCCCGGTGCGGCAACAATAACGGGAATACGCGTGGCTTGCTCGTAGTTGGTGTGTTTGCACCACATTCCATGATCACCCAAATGCCAGCCATGATCTCCCCAAAGGACGACGATGGTATTGCTGGCAAGGCCCGTTGATTCGAGAGCATCCATCACCTTGCCCAGTTGCGCATCCATGTAACTCATGGCGGCGTAGTAGCCGTGAATGAGTGCGCGCTGGGTTGAATCCGGGATGGCGCCTTTGGCTGGCATGTCCTTGTAGTTGCGTAATTCGCCACCGAATTGCGGGGCCCATTCAGGGGCTTCTTTGGGGGGATTTCGTACTTCCGACATGGGAAGTTGATGAGGGTTGTACATGTCCCAGTATTTTTTGGGCGCACAGAAGGGGAGGTGGGGTTTGAGGAATCCCACTGCCAAGAAAAACGGTTCAGTCGGTTTTTCCGCAGCCTTTTTCAAACGGTCAACAGCTTCGCGCGCCAAGATTCCGTCGCCATAAGTTTCGTCTGAAACGTCAGCGTTTTCGTAAGGCACGCCCTTCGGTTTATCTGCTGGATCCTTGTTCTCGAAAAACGCGCCTTCGCGAGTGAGCATAGCTTTGTTTTCTGGCAAAGCGTACCCGATGGTCTTGGCTTGAAAGTGGGGGACCGACCACGACGCCGGGTCTTCATGGTTCCCATGGCCAACATGGAAGATCTTCCCGAGTGCTTCGGTGCGGTATCCCGCGTTTTTGAATTGCTGGGGCAGAGTGATGGCCTGGGGGGCGGATTTCCGGAAATTGGTGGACAGATCGTAGATGCCCAGACTTTGTGGCCGTTTACCAGTAAGCAGTGCGTTGCGCGAGGGCGAGCAGACTGCCTGATTGCAGTAGGCAGCATCAAACCTCATGCCACGCGTGGCCAGTTTGTCGATGTTAGGTGAAACGGCGTGCTTGTCGCCGTAGCAACCCAGGTTGGGCTTTAGGTCATCAACGCAGATCAGCAGCACGTTGGGTTGCGTGGCGCCTAAGGCATGGATCAAGATCATGCCAAAGATGTGAAACATGCCGGTTGCCTCTCAAGGTCATTGATAAATCATGGTTAGACCCTGTTAAAATACTCATGAGCGGTTGGAATGATTGTTGAAAATCGACTAGGCGGGCAAAAAACTGGATGAAATGTGAAAAAAACAATCTTTGGGCCCCAAGGAAACACATCTCACCTAAAAACGGCCGATTGAACTGTCAGTTTGAGGCGCATGTGCGGCAAACGAATGTTGGTGAATAGGTACCGTGCGTTCGCTGCTATTCAACTGTAGATTCCCCATCTGCCAGTTTTCGGCGCAGGGTGCTGCGGTTGATACCTAGCCACTGGGCAGCATGCAAGCGGTTGCCTCCCACACGGCGCAGGACTTCCTCAATGATGGCAGGTTCCGTGGCACCGACAAAGCGGGCCCATAGATCGCTCGGTTCCGTTTCTGTTGCAATGGCATGGTCGAGCCATTGGTGGACTGCCTTGCGTAGGCCGTCAGCATTTTTCATTTCGGCTCGCGCGGGTGGGGGCAGGTGCTCTGGCAGGATAGGGCCTCCACGGGCCAAGATTACGGCATGCTCCAGCGCGTTGCGGAGTTCGCGAACATTTCCTGTCCACTGTCGGCTTGTCAGAGCTAGCAAAGTAGCCTGCGGCAATGGCAGACAACGGGCATCGAGCCTTCGGATGATTTCAAGCGCCAATAATTCAAGATCATTACCACGCTCCCGAAGCGGTGGGAGGTGAATGCCGAAGACATTGAGCCGGAAATACAAATCTTGCCGAAACTGGTTGTCGGCGCACCGTTGCGCAAGATCTTGATGCGTAGCTGCAATCACTCTGGCTTCTAGGCACAATTCGCGGGAAGAGCCCACGGGGTGAAATGTTCCTTGCTCCAGAACACGCAGCAGTTTTACTTGCACAGCTAAAGGAATTTCAGCTATTTCATCAAGGAATAATATGCCTTTACCAGCCAAAGAGAGCAACCCTTGGGTAGCATGTGTGGCATTGGTAAACGCGCCTTTCTCGTGTCCAAACAGCTCGCTCTCCACCAAATTGGGATTCAGCGCGGCCACATGCACCGGAACGAACGGGTCGTTTTTTCTGGGGCCATGGCGATGGATAGCGCGTGCCACCAGTTCTTTCCCCGTACCACTTTCACCGGTAATCATGACCGTGGCGCTCGAGACCGATGCCAGCGCAATCCGTTTGAACACCTCCTGCATTAAAGGGCATGTTCCTGTCAGTTCCGGAAGTTCGGCTGCCGGTATACTGTTAGCAGAAAACGATGGTGCAGTGCGGCGGCGCGCGAGGGCACGATCTGCGCAGGCCAAGGCCTGATCGAGATCGAAAGGCTTGGTGAGATAGTCGAATGCGCCTTCTTCCACAGCTTTTACCGCCGTTTGAAGTGTTCCATGACCTGTCATCACCACAATAGGCGCATTGTTTGTCAACGATTTCAGCGCTTGGAGGATAGCCAAGCCATCCTGTCCGGGTAGCCGGATATCGAGAAACACCAGATCAAATGGAATTTCATTGGCACGTTTCAGCGCTTCTTCTGCCGAGGGAGCGTTAGTGATCTTGCGGTCGGGCGCAGCCAGAATGCGGGCCATGGTCCAAGCAATGGCTTCGTCATCATCGACAACAAGGATTTGGTGGGTTGTCATGGTGTTGTTCCAAGAGGCATGCCGTTTTGGGCCACGCTCAGTGTGAATATTGTGATGTTGTTGTCGCGGCGCCAGCTCACATCACCTCCATGCTCTCGGGCTACCCGGCGTGCCACGGCCAGTCCAAGTCCAACACCTTCTGATTTGCCGGTAGCAAATGGTTCAAAAAGGCGAGGAATCAAGGCGGAAGTTGGGCCTGGGCCATTGTCGAGCACATCAATGAACAGTGTCTGGCCCTGATATTTCTTCAAACTGATTTCTACCGAACCTCCAGGACCAGCGGCTTCCAGTGCATTGGTGAGCAGATTGATTACTGCAAGCCGCAGGGTATCTACGTCTGCCAAGATCGTTAGGGGGTCGGCGCTTGGGCAGTGCCATTCCAATAATGTTCCGGCATGGCGACACCGCGGTTGCAGCATGGCAACGGCATCGTCAATCAAAGTGCGCGGACTAATCTGTTGGCGAAGCTGGGGGCTTGGTCGTCCGAGTTCGAGTAGTTGCCTGACCTGCATTTCAATCAGTTCCAATTGTCGAAGCGCCACACGGAGATCTTCAACAGGCGGCCCGGTTAAGGCCCGGGCGTGGAGCTGGATCGCCAAGCGCGCTCCCGTGGCGGCATTGCGAATTTGATGCGCCATACCGGCGCCAATTTGTCCGATAAGGCTTGCGCGCTCCGATTGGCGCAACGCTTCCGCATTGGCATTAAGGTGAGCCGCCATCTGATTGATTGATCGGCTCAACTGTTCCAGTTCAGCCGTTTGGGTGGGGAGGTCCATGGGGGTGTAATCACCCTGTGCTATGCGTGCTGTTTGCCGCGTCAACACTGTAAACCTGTATGTTACCCCAGCCGCTAGAATCCATGCCATAGCCAAACCCGCACAACCTACAGTGGCCCCCGTCACCACGACTGGAATCATGGCGTTCCATGCTGACCGGTCGAGAGCATCCAGATCAAGCAGTGCCAAAACCCAATACTGGCCACCGGTACCCCAAGGGAGGTAGCGGGCTAACCAGCGCTGGTTGCCTGTCTGAAATGTGGTGGTGGCTACGGGCAGAAGGTCGGGCAGTTGACTGGTGATGGCCACGGTTGCTAGAAGTTCGCCTTGTTCAGTGGTGAGTGGCAATCCATAGGCATTGCAAAGGACCAACTCCGCGCCTGAAAGGTCGCGCATAACGTTGAGAATGAGGCGTGTACGCGGAATAGTTACGCCAGAGCAGGCAACCCCCAAATGGTCAAATTTCTGCAGGGCTTCGGCCCTGGCCCGTCTGCCTTGACCAACGCCAATCCAGATCACCATGACCATCATGCCCGCAAGCAGCAGGATAACTGGGGACAGGATCTGAAAGCTTAGTCGTCGCATCATGTTTTCATGTTAAACGATCCGAGTGAGTCCCGCATGGGCTGGCGCGCTATGCGCCACCGTTGGCGCATAGCGCGCCAGCGGTGGGTGGAGGTGAAGGCTGGATCGGCCATAACGGAGCATAAAGCCACTGGCATGGCATGTGCTGAACTTCATGGATTGTTCCCTCATGGAGTTACACGATGGCACCCAGAACGCCGATTCGGCCAGCATTTACGCTCATAGAGCTGCTGGTGGTGATAGCAATCATCGCTGTTCTGATTGGCCTGTTGGTTCCAGCGGTGCAAAAGGTGCGTGAAGCGGCGAATAGGGCTCAGTGTTCAAATAACTTGAAGCAACTGGGATTGGCGCTGCTCAATTACGAGAGTACGCGTGGTGAATTTCCAATGTCTCGCCGGGCTTTTAAGAGCTCCACTTTCCCCGAGGCAGCTCAGCGTAGTTGGATCCCCGATGCGTTGCCCTATGTGGAACAAGGTGCCTTGATGACCCAGTATAATTTGGCCGAGAACTGGTGGATCGATACACCGGGCAACAGCCAGAATGGTACGTTGGCGCGCACGAAGATCAAGCTCTTGCAATGCCCGACAACACCCAACCCAGATCGTTTGCAAGACAAGTTTGAGCCTGTTCCACCCAACAAGATCGGTGCCTGTACCGACTATTTTGCATTGGAAGGAATCTCCACAACATTCAATACCAATGCGGGTTTGACAGGTACGGCCATGCTTTCCGGAGACCGTGCCGGCGTCATGACAGGATGGGCACTGGCTACTGACCCCAAACCATCTAACCGTATCTCCAATATTCTCGATGGGACATCCAATACTATTATGGTAGGTGAAAATGCTGGACGTGAAGATGTCTATCGCAATGGCAAGCTTGTGGCTCCGGCGAAAGCGAATCCAACATTGCCCGACTGCGCGCGTGCGCGGGGTGGAGCTTGGGCCTCCAATGACAACCCTTTTGAAATTGGTCAGCTTATCAACTGGTGTGGCACCACGGGGGCGGTAGCCGGATTGCCACCCGCCCCACTTCGTGTGAATGGCTCCAATGAATGGGGCTACCTTTTTTCATCGCTCCATTCGGGTGGAGCCAATGTGGCCATGGCCGACGGTTCTGTGCGACTGTTAACAGAAAGCATGGCGATTGGTGTGATAGGTGCCATGGCGACGCGTGCGGGCGGTGAGGTTGGACCTTGATAGTGGGTTGGTGTGCATTCGCTCGAATATCGGGAAAATAAATCGTTCCATGCCAGCGATGGCTGCTGCTTGGCTCAGTTATTCCGGAATCCAATCCGTGTTGCCCCAGGAAGCGACGCTGCCTTCAGCGCATTGACATGATCGGCCAAGTCGAACCATTCTGAGACCATTTCCGCCAGGGGCACGTGCCTGCCATGTTCTGCCAGAAAGGAAATGGCCGCTTCAAGATGACGGGGCGCGTAATTATGGATTCCACGAATGGTGATCATGCGTCGAACGATACGCTCCATGTTGATTCTGGTATCTGGCCCTGGGAATACTGCTCCAATCAGCACGGCACGGGCGCCCAGTGCCAGGCGGTCGAACGCTAATTCCCATGCCGCATTGGCCCCTGAGAGTTCCAAAAAGACGTCGAATTCATCAAGGCCCAAGTCGTTGGGCGCGACCGCGGCGGTGGCCCCAAAGGCCAGTGCCCTGTCGCGGCGGTGCGGATCTGGTTCCAGACATGTTATGTTGCTGGCACCAGCCTGACGTGCCATGGCGCATGCTGTCAGTCCAAGCAGGCCTGCCCCGGCAATTAGAACCGAGCGATCTTTGAGCGGACCGGCGGCTTCCATCGCCGCGCAAACCGTAGAGGTTGCGCACGATGCAGGGCAGGCGAGCGCGTCGGATAATGAATCGGGCAAGCGAACGATGGTAGTGCCGGGGGCCAGCAAACACCAATCGGCAAAACCGCCCGACCATGGGTGGGTTGGGCTGTCGTGTTCGTGCCCATATTTGAATCCGTTGTGGCACTTTTGGGGAATATCACGCTGGCATGGAAGGCAATGACCGCAATGCGCGACCACGGCCCAGGTGATGCGATCTCCAACATTAATGGGAGATCCTGTGCTGGTGAATCCTGAGCCAATCGCCTCAACCTTGCCTATGATTTCGTGGCCCAAAATGGTGGGCACCGCCACCTTTCGGCGGCCGTGAATAGTATGCAAATCACTTCCACACATGGTTGACGCTGTCACCCGAACCAATACTTCACCCGGTCCGGGAGCGGGTTTGTTGCGATGCACAAGGGTTAGTTTGCCAGCACTTCCATCAAACAAAAGTGCCCGGCTTGTTGGTATTATCATGGCAGTGTTACTCTCCACAGGTCCATGTTATTGAAGTTGACCTGCGAATTCGCGTGATTAAGAAAAATAAATGATTCAGGGTTTGTTGTTTCGTTGTTTGATGGCTTCTGACGGGGGAAAATTATTGATTCTCTCCAGTTGAGGTAAATTAAAGATGATTTCGCCATCTTTATCCCAGTCGAAATCGCACCATAAGAACTTCAAATTAGAAAGTGTGAGAAGTGGTTTTAGATTGACAACACGAGTGTTGGTAATGTTGAGAGTTATAAGCGTGGTCATGCCTGCGAGAGGTTCAATTCCTCGCACTAATGATTCGTAACAGTCCAGCGCCATCAATGGTTGGCCTCTCATATAGTCAAGGTTTTGAAGTGGTGTGTAGTGGCAGTGAATGTTGGTTAAGCTCATTCCTTGCATGAACGAGATATCGTTCACAACAGTTTTGTTAAACCACAGGTTGTTGACAGGAGTGTCTGAAAGTGGCCTTAGCGAGGTGATGGGAGTATTTCCGGCAACGCAGGTTTTCAGTGAAGAGCCAGCCAAAGGGCCAAGGTCTTTCACGGAGGTTCCGTTGATATTTAAATGATGAAGAGGCAAGCCTTGGAGCGGAGCGATGTCTTGGATATTTTCGTTGTTGTTGATTTCCAGATGCTCAAGACTCAAGTTTCGCAATGGAGCAAGATCGTTCAGTTTTCCATTAGCTTTGGGATTGAAGGTGCCGCTTATTTTGAGGGTTTTAAGTTTTGTAAGCGCTGATATAGGGTGTAGGTCTGAAATGAAATCACTGCAAAAATCGAGGCCCATCAGTATTCCGTTGGCAATGATTCCCCGGACCTCACCATTGAATCCGGGATTGCGCGCCATGAGTGATTGTCGGATCAGTTCAACCTGCTGCTGAGCTGTGCCGTTCAATAAATCGCTCAACCAAGATCCTGAAAGCCCACCTTTTCTGCGGACTAAGATAAATAAACCCGCGGCAGCCACAGCGCTGCCTGCCAAAACGGGCAAAATTGATCGGCGGGAAGGCTTTTGTTCCACGAGCGATTTCAATTTTTCAGCAAAGGCCGCAGCAGAGCGTGGTCTTTCTGCCGGGTTAGACGCAAGGCAGCTCTTGAGGAGCGCAGAAAGTGGCGGGGGCAAGGTAGAGTCTAGGGCGACTTGGTTAGAACCAGGAGTGAATGGAAGCCGTCCTGTGGCCATTTCATGAAGAATAATAGCCAAACTGTATATATCGGATTTTGGCCCAATATTTTGGCCTGATAGTTGCTCAGGTGCCATGTAAGGTGTTGGGTCGGAAATGGCGCGGGGTGATGGGGATGTGCCTTTTTCATGGCTAAGGCCTGCATCTGCCAACAGTGCATTCCCTTCCTTGTCGATCAGGATGTTGTGCGGTTTGATATTCTGGTGGGTAACCCCTGAACTATGCAAAAAATCAAGTGTTTCCGCCAACTGTATAGACCACTGCACCGCGGTTTGGAACCCGATGCCCTTTCCAGCTAGGCAATTCCTTAAGCTGCCTCTTTCAACGAAATCCAAAACGATGAACTTAACGTTTTCAGTGGATATAATATCATGAATTTGAACAATTCCCGGATGCCTAAGGGTTGCATGCTGTTGTGCTGCTGCTAGGAAGGCACCAGATGCTTCAAGGCATTCCTGCTTAAGGACCTTGATGGCGATCACCCTGTGGAGTTCGACATCGAACCCGCACCAAACCCTAGCAATCTTGCTTTCGCCAACTAGTTTCCCGGGTTGGTATCGGTTCCATTGATGCTGGGTATTTGAATCCTTAGCTAACGTTTCCAAATTCTCAGGTGGTTTGGATTTTAACTGGATGTCCATCCATCCGGTTGCGATCAGGACTTGGATGCGCCGTTGGAGTTCTGATTTAAGATGTGGAGTCTTTTCACATAAATCGTCAACTGAAAGGTGGACATCCTTCTTATGTGCTTCTTCCCAAACAACCAGAAGGTCGGCAAGCTTCATGTCGTCTGAGGCATTCATGCAGGGCAATCTCGTACAAATAAATGCGGCTAGATAATTGGATTGCCAGGAAAGGCAGAACGGTTCAGCAAGGAAATAGTATGTAGAGTGTGATGGTATGGCAAGTTTTATGGATGTGAATTGCCAAATGACTTTTCAAACGTTGGTTGTCATTCGTTTTCCGAAAAATGGATTGTAAAGGCGCTGAGAGGTTACGATTTCCGTGATTGTTAATTGGTGACATTGGATCGCATTAGAAAACCCTGATGTTTTTTTTCGAGGAACTCAACGCTTAAGTTTAGCGTCCAATTAAAATAATCTAACTTGCAGCAATCTACACGCATTGGCCTACATGTTTTATTGGATTGTAGTGCGTTTTTGTTGCGATAGATATCGGCATTGTGCTGGAGTGGTTCGCTTGACTGTAAATCAACCAATAATCCTTGAAAGTTCTAAGAAGCAGCCTGCTTCATGGGTGGACAGGTAAACCAGAGATGGTGGCTTACGACCCCGACATACTGCTGGAATTGCTGGAGCGCTGGGAAACCCTACGCGATTTGGGCACTGGCGCAACGCCTGAAGAACTGTGCATTCATCATCCGGAATGCCTGCCGGCCTTGCGGTGCGGCATCGAAGCGTTGATTGCTACAGCCAGCGTCATGGAACAACCAAAGGAACAGCCACAGGTTGATGGAGCCCACGAGCTACCCGGCTTGGTAGCCGGGCGTTATCGGCCGGTGCGTCTGCTCGGTCAAGGCGGGTACGGCTTGGTTTGGCTGGCAATCGATGAAGATTTGCACAGGCAGGTGGCCATCAAGATTCCCAGGTATCGCCGGGCATTATCAGGATTCTCGCTACAGGAATTCATGAACGAAGCCCGCTGTGTTGCCAGCTTGAGATACTCGGGTATTGTCTCGGTGCATGATGTGGTTCGTGAGGATGACTCATGCATTATAGTCAGTGAATATGTCGATGGAGCGGATTTGTCGGTGCGTTTGCGTGAAGGCCCGCTGTCCTGGCAGGAGGCCATTTTCATTGTTATCGGCGTTTCCAAATCGTTGGCTTACGCGCATGAGCAGGGGCTGATTCATCGAGACATCAAACCTTCCAATGTGTTGCTCGACACACTAGGCAAGACTCATGTATGCGACTTTGGCATTGCCACGACGTTTCATCAGGCTTTTCTAGGCAAGGATCGGCGATTGACTTTGGCGTATGCCAGTCCGGAACAGCTTTTATCGGATCCAGTGGACCACCGAACCGACATCTGGTCGCTTGGAGTTGTCTTGTTTGAATTGCTGACTGGACATCTGCCTTATGAAGAAAAAGATCCTGTAAAATTAAAAAAGTCCATAACGTTCGATCCCGTTCCAACCATTCCCAATGTGCCTTTGGAATTGGCGAAAGTGATCGGAAGGTGCTTGGCCAAGAAACCAGAAGGCCGTTACCAATCGTGTCAGGACGTTGCCACAGCTCTTGAAAGTGTTATCAAACGGCCTCGCAAAACGATAAGTTGGTGGTTTATCAGTCTGTTGGTTTTGTTTTTGGTGGCTGGGACTCAATTATCGCTGTTTATAACGGAAACTGTCACGCCGAGGAATCTTGTTGAAAACGGTGATTTTTCGCAGGGTAACATAGGATTCGATACGCATTATCATTATTTTCTTGATGACTACGGCAATAACCAATCGTTTTGCATTATCGCCAATCCAATTCATGGAACCACTAATCCTGCCGATAAAGGGGATTATGGCGATCACACCACAGGCGAGGGCCTGATGATGGTTATCAATGGATCGTCAGATCCTAGTGCTGTGGTATGGGCTCAGAAAATTGACGTGGTTCCGGGCAAGCAATATGAATTCACCATGTGGATTTCAACTTGGTTCGCAGATAATCCTGCAGCGATTGATGTCCGTTTTAATGGCGTTTCTATTGGTAAGGTAGATGCCCCGGCGGCACTCGGATTCTGGGTGCCCTTCAAAGCGGTTTGGGATTCAGGCGACGCGGCATCGGTAAACATTGAACTATTCGATGTAAGACCCGCTGATATTGGCAGTGATTTTGCACTCGACGACATCAGCCTCAGGCTACTGAAGTAAGACTTTATCCCAGTGCCCTGATAATGAGCCTGTAGATGGCCTCCGGGTCACGTTCCGATTTCTCAGGACGCAGGTAAACGTTGGTGTTATCCACCAGTCTTAGTCGCGGATCGCGGCGAGCCAGTTCCTGCATGCGCCTTGGGTCCAGGCCAGCAAAGACCAGATCGAGTTTATTGAAGGCTTCCTGTGACCGGTCATAGTGAAGCCCACCAATCTTCCACGCGTCTGATCTTATGCGGACTTCAGCAAGCCTCAATAACCATTCAACCGGTGTGGGTATATGTCCAAAGCGGTCTCGAAGTTCCTTGCGGAAATCAGCCAAAGTTTCGAGTGACCGCACCCTGGCTAAGCGGCGGTAAACCTCGATGCGCTGCCGTTGGCCGGGAACATAATCGGCGGGCAAGTAGCCCGGCCAACCCAGATCAACATTAACTTCAATAGGTTCCTGAAGTGGCTGATTGCGCATCTGTCTGACAGCATTGTCCAGCAGTTGGCAGTAGAGTTCGTACCCGACGGCGGCAATGTGCCCGGACTGTTGCGTTCCCAAGATGTTGCCAGCACCACGGATTTCAAGGTCCCGCAATGCGATTTTAAAACCAGATCCTAGCGCTGTGAACTCTTCGATGGCCTTGAGGCGCTTGGCGGCATCGGCATCGAGGATACGCGTTGGGTTGACGAGCAGGTAGGCGAAGGCGCGTTCGCGAGATCGACCAACTCGTCCGCGCAACTGGTGGAGTTCAGCCAGCCCGTACATATCGGCGTCATCGATGAAAATCGTATTGGCGGATGGAATGTCCAAACCGCTTTCAATAATGGTGGTGCTGAGCAAAATATCGGCTTTGCGGTGAAGGAAGCGGACCATGGCGTTTTCCAGTTCATCGCCGTCCATCTGGCCGTGAGCCACAACAATGCGCGCTTCGGGTACAAGCTTCAGCAGTTTTGCTTCAACAGACTTGATGTCGTGCACCCGGTTATGAACAAAGAAAACCTGTCCATCGCGGTTCATTTCACGCAGAATCGCCTGCCTAACAAGTTCTTCGTCGAACCGGGTGACACGGGTTTCTACTGGCTGCCTGTCAGGTGGAGGTGTTTCTAGGTTGGATATGTCGCGAATTCCCAAAAGTGCCAGATGTAGCGTTCGCGGTATCGGCGTGGCTGTCATGGTGAGCACATCCACTTTTTCCCGCAGAAGCTTGAGCCGTTCCTTGTGTTCTACCCCAAATCGCTGTTCCTCATCGATGACCACCAGACCCAGATCCTTGAAGGCAATATCGCGGCTAATGAGTCTGTGGGTACCAATGACAACATCAATAGTGCCTTCAGAAAGCCCTTTAATTATCTGGCGTTGTTCCGAGGGTTGTCTGAAACGGTTCAGACAGGCAACAGTAATCGGGTATTCCGCCATGCGCTGGCTGAAGGTGCGGTTATGCTGTTCCGCCAGCACGGTGGTGGGTACCAGGATGGCAACTTGGCCACCTGAATCGGCAACCTTGAAGGCGGCACGCAGGGCGAGTTCTGTTTTTCCGAAACCAACGTCGCCGCAAACAAGGCGGTCCATCGGGCGTGGGCGTTCAAGATCCGCCTTAATTTCAATCATGGCAGATAGCTGGTCGGGCGTTTCCTGGTACGGAAATGTCGCCTCGAATTCTTGCATCCAGTGGCTGTCTGGTGGCCACGCGCGCCCCGGACGCGCTGCGCGCGCGGCCTGCACCTGGATCATGTCGGCCGCTAGGTCGATCACAGCTTCCGCCACGCGTTCGCGCTTTTTCTGCCAAGCTGTACCTCCAAAACGCGACAGCTCAAGCGTGCCAGAAGCGCCTACATATTTCTGAACCAGATTGATTTTTGATATGGGGACAAATACCCGCACACGGTCGCGAAATTCCAGTACAAGGTGTTCCTCGGCGCTGCCCGCTGCTGCCTGTGCTTCCGCAGCTTTCACAGGCGCGGCGTTTGCCACACCGGTTTGCCCGCGCGCTTGGGTGCGGTCGAAGAGTTCCATCCCTTCGAAGCGCGCAATTCCATGGCTGACGTGCACAACCAGATCGCCCGGGGTGAGCTCGAGGAAGCTGTCGATGGCCCTCGATTCAACCTTACGTGTGCTGCGAGTGGTGTGGCCGGGAATGACCCCTCCCACCACTTCCCGATGAAACAAGTCTTGGCTGCCAAGAATGACCACTCCTTGACGGCCTTGACGGAGTAAGCGGAATCCAGCCCGCACGAATCCGGGTACTAGCCGAAGCCTGTCGGATTGTGCCAACTGGCCTGTAGCCAGAACTTCGCCTAGTCGGTTTGTTTCGCCTGTTCCGGGGCAGGCCACTAACACGTGGTCGGCAGAAACCACCTGATCGAGTTCGTCTCGGATGCGTTGGATATTTCCCGATAGCCTGGCCACCGATTCCACTGCCAGATGAAGCGTGGTGGTGGCCTCAGATTCCGGCAGGCTTGATAGGTCTACTCGAGGACGCGACATCAGCGAGGCAAAAGCTTCGCGCGCCGATAACGTTCCCTGTGCGGTTGCAGTGCGGTCGCCAAGGCTTTCGGCTTGTCGCCGTATTTCCGCGGGTTCCACCAAAACAACCCAACCATCGCGCCCGAGATGATCGGCCAGAGTCGAACGCTGGGGGGCATCGTCAGCGGCGTCGTGTACTGGGAGAATGCGGGCTTCCTGAACCTCTTCGTGGGCTCGTTGGCTTTCAGCAGAAAAGGGCCTAAGGCTGTCGATTTCGTCGCCAAAAAGCTCGATGCGAATTGGGAATTCTGCTTCGGGAGACCAGATATCGACAATTCCACCACGTATGGCAAAGCTGCCGGGACCTTCGACGACTTCCCCTAGGCGAAACGCGCAACTCGATAACCACCGGCGGAGGCCGTCGAGGTCGAGGCTATCGCCGCGCCGGATCAGACGCCCAGACCTATCAAGAGTATCGGGAGAAGGTACCGGCTGAAGGAGTGCGGCGGCGGCGGCAAGAATGACGGGGCGCTCGCCGTGGTTGAGACGTGTCAGCAGCCTCAGGCGGTGCGGGCTTGCCAGATCGAAGGCTTCGTCTTCACCCGGTAGGCAGGCAAGGGCGGGGAATATATCGGGAGAGTCGATTCCGAAGGCAATAAGCTCTGTCTGCCAAGCCGTTAGGTCCCGGGGTAGTGCCAGCACTACAAGCATGGGGCCCGGGCATTGGCCGGCCAATGCGGCAACAGCCAAGCCCGCCGAGGAGCCCCAGGCTCCATCAATTGCAGCCGATCGACCTGATTTCAAAGCTGAAACAACAGATAGGAAATCGATGTCTCCGGCCAACAAGCGCGGGGCTTCGGCCTGAACCATCGGCAGATCAGACGTATCGGGCAGCGTAGGCTTGCGCCTGATCGATCCCACGGGAAACTCCGCATACAAAAACATGGCCGGGTAGCAGGTACCCGGCTGGCGACACTTAGATGTTAGTGATTGCTGGAGAGATATGGGGTTTTAGATTCTCTCAGGAATCATCAGGCGGACGCTGCAAGAGCCATTTCAGCCCGCATGGCGTCGAGAGGAGCCACGATTTCATCCACGCTGTCCTTGAACAGGTCACCAATAAGCAGGTCAATCAGGTGCCGCTTCATTTCAGGGTGCCGGCGAATAAAATTACCAAAATTGAAGCCTTCATAGAACGCATAAACTAGGCGTTTCATCCGCTCCATGCCTTTAAGGTAGTTAGGCCCCCATGCTCCCAGAGTAGCAGCACTGAGGTCGCGTGTGGCAAATCCGTTGATGACGGCATCCGCAGCCATCTCGCCACTTTTCAGCGCTAGAAATACACCTGAACTGTAGATCGGATCGAGGAATCCAAAGGCATCTCCAACGAGAACCCATCCGTCGCCAGCGACATTATCGCAGCGGTAGCTGAAATCCTTGGTGGTGAAATAGGGGCTAACGCGCTTGCCGGGAGCAACGCGTTTGGCGGCAGCGGGGCAACGCTCCAGTTGCTCATTGAACAGAAATTCTAGATCGCGCGTTCCGCCGGCGGGGAACAGGTCATTCAAACCGGACACCACTCCAACGGAGACCACATTGTCTTTGAGTGGGATGTACCAGAACCAGCCTTTTTTATTCTGGGTCGCCAAAACCAATGTGGCTCCTTCATCAAGATTACCGGGCTCACGAGCGGCACCTTCAAAGTAGGTCCAGACGCTTGCCTTCTTGAGCAAGGGATCCGGATTTTTCAGGCCAAGTTTATGAGCGATCAGTGCCGTTTGGCCTGTGGCATCAATCACCACATCGGCCTGAATATCGAACTCGGCGCCATCACGGGGATGGATTCGCGCGCCGGTGGCACGGGCGCCGTCCATGTGAACATCGCGGGCTTGGCACCCTTCCAGAACGGTGACGCCATGGCTGGCTGCATTGTCAACGAGCATGGCATCGAATTCACTGCGTACCACTTGCCATGTTTGGGCGCACTCGTGCGGGTTGTTTTCGAAGAAATAGAATGGTTGAGACTCTTTGCCGGTTTCGGTCACAAATTGGACAGAAAATTTGGCGGTGTGGCGACTTCCTTTCATGCGTTCGAGTACGCCAAGTCGGCGTAAAGTGGAGTAAGTGTCGGGCATGAGGGATTCACCGATGTGAAATCGGGGGCCGCGTTCACGTTCAACAAGAACGGTGCTTAGTCCAGCTTGGGCGCAAAGCGCAGCTGCGGTGGATCCAGCAGGACCACCTCCCAAAACGAGTACTTGAGTGCGCTGTGGAATGAAGGCGACCATGGATGGCGGTACCTCGCAACGTTTGTTGTTCAAACAACTAATAGCCCGCCAAAACCGCAAGGTCAAGTTCCACCTCTACAATTGGCTGGTTATTGCCCAATTGTTGCCATAAACTAGGTTCAAGGTCTAATTGGCGGGGATAAAACCATGAGCAGTGATTCGATCACAATGCGCTGTCCCCATTGCCAGGCGGCATTGCGGGTTCCGGCAACCTTTGCAGGTAAGGCTGGTCGTTGCCGCAAATGCCAGTCGCAGTTCCAAATCACCGCTGGCAATTCTCAGGCAGCCACAGTGCCGGCTCCGCAACCAGCCAAAATTCCCCAACCCCAAGCTGTGAAAAAGGTTGCTGCACCTGCACCACAGCCCCCAAAGGCTACCCCTCCGTCACCGCCACCCGTAACTTCCATTCCCGCACCAGCCATAACCACACAGCCATCCAAAGCAGCAGGCCCCATCAAGGCCAAGCGGAAGTCGGCGGTACCGCAGTCGGCGTGGGTGGTTCTAGGTTGCATGACGGTGTTGGCCTTGGGTTCCGGTGGATACGCTGCCTATCTTTTCAATCCATCGTTTGCTGCCGTTGCACATCACGAAGCAACAGAATCTACAGACATCGAAGCAACGGATGCGAAAGGAGGCAAGACCGCAGCCAAGGGCAAAGAAGCGGCTCCTGCTGCTGCCAAGGGGGCTTTCCCGCGCCGGGCCTTATTCATTGCTGTCAATAACTACTTGTTCAACAACCCGGTTCAGCAAGGTCCGGGAAATTCATGGAAAGGGCTCGACAAGCTGAAGCGTTCTTTCGAGGTGAATCTGCGAATTCCTTCCTCGCAAGCGCTCCAACTAACGGATGCGGTTCCAGGCTCACAACCTCCCACCAAGTCTGTGATCGAAAAAACTGTCACTGAGTTTACCAAATCGTCCCGTTCGCAAGACTGCATCGTCGTTTGGTTTACAGGGCATGCAGCCATGGCCGGAGACAAGGCGTGCTTGGTTCCAATTGAAGGCGAGCTCGACAACGCCGCAAGCCTTATTCCCTTGGAGACCATCTACAAGGATCTGAAAGAGTGCAAAGCGCGTCAAAAGGTTCTTGTC
Source organism: Candidatus Kuenenia stuttgartensis (assembly GCA_945875585.1). Lineage (GTDB taxonomy): Bacteria > Planctomycetota > Planctomycetia > Gemmatales > Gemmataceae > REEB421. The sequence continues at coordinate 35,156 of CAMCLK010000032.1, forward strand.
CTGGATGTCTGCCACTACAGTCCTTCTGTGGGTCAGGAAAGGCCTGGCTCGGACCCGCTTTCTGAAGCGTTGGAAAAGCAAGCCAAGGCAGCTCCGGAAGGTGTGCAGGTCTGGTTGCCTTGCCAGAAAGACCAGAACTCCTTCGAGACTGATGAAGACCCCATGGGTGTTTTTGCGGCAGCGGTCAACGATGTTGTGGCTCAGCAGGTCCCGGCCAATGAGCAACGTGATCATGCAATAGATATTGAGCGAATCAACAGTCTGGTGAACAAGGGAATGGCTGTGGCCAACAAACCACCCATACCCGGTTTGAAAGATCGCCTAGAAGCCGCCAAACGCGATGGAAAGCAAGCGGTGATGGTAAGCGCGGTGTTTGGTAAAGGTCCTGCTAGTGTTGGGGCAGTGGATCCTGAAGAACCAATGCCCGATAAGGTGCAGGCCGCCGCGGCAACCAAGCCCGATCCTGCCAGTGTTGCATTGATGAACGAGGTTTTCAAGGAGATCTCCACGCCCCCCATCAAGCAGGGGCATGAAGACCGCGCCCTGCGTGTGGAACTGCTGCCACCCATTCCCAACGAAATCGTCAAAGAGTATGCCATTGCTGCGGAGGGCGAAGATACTGAATTACGCAAGGCAGTAAGAAATGCGCGTGTAAACCTTTGGGCTGTAAGTAATTCGGAACCACCTGCCGATATCAAGGCAAAGGTGCTTGAAGCACGTGGCCGCAATAAAAAAAGCCTCGATGCCTTGGTCGATTACTACGGCAAGCCGGCCGAGGAAAACAGATTTAAAGCGGATGTTTTTAAAAATCAACAAGATGTTGCAGGTGTTTATCTTGTTCTGGAAGAGGATCTTGAAAACCTGACAACCGACGAGATGAAAAAGGAAAGTCTCAAAGAAACCAAGCGTTGGCAAGCAAACTACCGTTACATGATCAGTAGGATTGAATCTCAAATTGCTTATATTCTTGAATACCAGACAGTTCTGGGTTCAATTCGCAAAGAGTTCCCCCCGCTTGAGAAAAATCATAATGGATGGCGGCTTGCCAGCAGTGTTAAATTGCGTGGCGATCGCAAGGGGCAGCAGTTGGCCAAATCGGCTGGTACTGGTTTCGATAAGCTGGGTAAGGAAACCGCAGGCAGTCCGTGGGCCATTCTGGCCAAACGCGACAGACTGACGGCGCTGGGCCTCGAGTGGCAGAGCTCTGCCGGCCGGAAGGAATAAAATGCACGCGCTGTGGTTGTTGGCACTGGCAGCCTGTGCGGCACCAGACGTTACGCGCCCTAATGTTCTCTTGATCATCTCGGATGATCAAGGATGGACCGATTACGGTTTTATGGGGCATAAATCGGTAAAAACTCCACATCTTGACAAGCTGGCTTCCGAGTCGCGCGTTTTTCCTCGTGGTTATGCCACTAGCAGTCTTTGCTGCCCATCGCTGGCAGCAATCCTTACGGGTCGTTACCCGCACCAAACCAAAATCACAGGGAATGAGCCACCCTCGCCTGTGGGTATTCCCAAGGCAAACCGCTACCAAGATGCTGGTTTTTTGGCCCAGATCAATCGACTGAACGGCTTTCTTGCAGAACAACCGCGCATCCCGGCATTGTTGGGTTCGCGTGGGTACCGTTCGTTTCAGGCAGGGAAGTGGTGGGGTGGATCGTTTCGCACGGGGGGATTTACCGACGGGATGAGCCATGGCGATCCGGCGCGCGGTGGTAGACATGGTGATACCGGATTGGAAATAGGTCGTAAAACGCTTGAACCAATCACGCGTTTCATGGATCGTAGTCAGGCGGACGGAGCGCCTTTCTTTGTCTGGTATGCACCCATGATGCCACACTCCCCACATAATCCGCCCGAACGTTTCTTGGCCGCGCATCGGGCTACGGCAGCGTCCATTCATGAAGCGCGCTATCTTGCCATGTGTGCTTGGTTTGATGAAACCTGTGGCCAACTTCTGGGCCACCTCGATAGCAAGGGGCTTAAGGAAAATACGATCGTTGTATATGTCACGGACAACGGTTGGATTCAGGATCCTAAGGGACCTGGTTACCGTCTAGATAGCAAGCAGTCGCAATATGATGGCGGTTTGCGCACTCCCATCATGGTTCGATGGCCGAGCAAAATGGGTGCAAGCAAGATTCAGACACCTGTATCCACCATTGACCTAGCACCTACAATTCTCAAGGCTTGTGGTGTGTCGGTTCCAGAGGGGATGTCGGGTGTCGATTTGTTAAGTGATCAAGCATTGGCTAATCATGGCCCCGTGATGGGGTCGTGCTATCTTCACGATTCGGTAGATATTGATCGGCCATCTGCCAGCTGGACATACCGGTGGGTAGTGGACGGGAACTTCAAGCGCATTGTTTCCAATCCGCTAACCGTGAATCGAGAGAACAAGCCCGGACGTGGTCTTGGCCCTGAGCTTTACCAGTTGGATGTAGATGCGTTTGAAGAATCGAACCTGAATAAAAGCCATATGAACGTAGCGGCTCGTTTGGATGGAATTCTGGACCGTTGGTGGAAGCCCTGATCAGATTTATTCGACCCGGTTGAATTATGAAAAACGACTGACACAGGGAACTTTCACGCTGTGAGTCACTGTATGATAGAATGAGAGTCTTGCGTGACCGTTGGGGGATTCCTCACGGTCGCGATCATCGTAAGGTCGCTTCATACATTATTTATTTGCTCGGCCTTGGATGAGGGTAGATTTCGCGCCTTGAGGTCCTATTCTGAATAGAACCGATGGGATGTTTTCATCATCATTCATCATCGCGGAGGGGTTCGACCGTTGAAAATCCTTGTTGCTTGGGACGATCTGGAACAGATCGACCTGATGTCTCTTTATTTAACAAATGACGACAACTACCTTCTGACGACCACCGACCCAGAAGAAGCTTTCAATGCGTTTAGCGGCGAAGGTGGCTGGGAAGTAATGGTATTGTCGGTCCGTTTACCCGATATTGATGCGTCTCACAACCTGTTCCGTAAATGCCGTGCATTGCGTCCGGAAGTTCCGATTATTTGCGGTTGCAACCCTGACGACATCTATAGGCTGGCCAGGTTTATGGTCGGCGGGATGAAAAGTTACATCCTTCGCGACAAGAATGGTGATTTTCTCTTCCTACTTGCAGCCATGCTGGAAAGCGTAACCGAGTGGGTGCGCGCTGAACGCGAGCAAACCATTGCGGGTAAACTGCGCGAAGAAGTCGAATCGGTTCGCAAGCTTCAAGAAACGATGATCCCCAAGGATGTGAATCCGCCAACGGGATATCGCGTAGTGGCCTGCTACGAACCTTCACAGGTTCGCGTGATTGGTGGCCAACCTGTCACCATGGCGGGTGGTGACTACTACGACCTCTTCACCCTTGCGAAAGATCGATTTGTTGTTCTAGTGGGCGACGCCTCGGGCCACGGTATGAAGGCCTGTATGTCGGTCATCACCATGCACACCTTGGTGCGCATGTTACGGGACGACAAGCACCTTAGCCCGTCAGATTTCGTGGCTATGGTTAATCGCAATCTCTGCTCGCAGACGGTGGTGAACTCTGACGGCGGATTTATCACGCTGGTCTACGGTATTCTTCTGGCTGACACGAACGAATTCTACTGGTGCTCGGCAGGCCATCCGCCACCCATCATTCAAAACATGATCACCGGCGAAATTCACGCTGTTGCCGACGAGGATATCGGTGGCGTTCCGCTCGGTATCGACGACACAGCGGAATACATGGAACACAAATTTGTGATTCCACCCCAAAGCCGTTTGCTGATTTATACAGACGGTCTGATTGAAGCTTTCCCTGAATCAGCCGGACGGCACGAAGAATTCGGTGTGAAGGGCGTGATTGAGACGATGAAAAACAGTCTCGATAAGCCTATCGATCTAGCCCTTCGGGCGTTGTTCGACGATTCGAATTCGTTCACCCGTGGATCAGGTCGGCACGATGATACCTCTGCCATTTTGATCGAACGGTTCGAGTGATTCTCTGCCAACGAGTATTCAGCCGGGTAGCCTGAAGGTTCCAGAAAGACCACCAGGCTGCCCGGTTTTTTTTCAGGTGTTTTGTCCCGCTGTTTCATGGAGATTTTTAGATGCGACTGTGTGCCGCTTTCGCAACGCTGGTGTTCACCGCCACGTTCCTTACCGCTGCCGAGCCAATCCCAGCCAGCAACCGTATCAACGGTGTGGCGATTGGTTGTCAGGCTTATTCATTCCGCCTTTTCACGCTCTATGAAGCGATTGAAAAGACCGCGCAGGCCGGCGGGCGAGTGATTGAGTTTTACCCCGGCCAGAAGTTATCTGCCGATGAGCCCGTTGCTTTCAGCCATAGCGCACCTGTGGAACTGCGCGCCAAGGTGAAAGAAAAGTTGGCCAAGCACGGTTTGATGGTTGTTGCCTACGGCGTGGTTGGTCTTCCAAAGAACGAAGCTGAAAGCCGTAAAGTATTTGAATTTGCCAAGGATATGGGCATTCGGGTGATCAACTCAGAACCATCTGCCGATGCTTTCGACACTATCGAAAAACTGGTAAAAGAATTCGATATCAAGGTAGGCATTCATAATCACCCCAAGCGCGCCAACGATCCCAACTACAAGCATTGGGATCCGAACTGGGTTCTTGATCAGGTTAAGTCCCGCGACAGTCGCATGGGTGCCTGCGCTGATACGGGTCACTGGATTCGCTCGGGTCTGAATCCGGTAGACTGTTTGAAAATTCTCGAAGGCCGGGTTGTGAGCAGCCACCTGAAGGACCTTGGTGAAAAGAAGCACGATGTGCCGTTTGGCACCGGCACTGCTGACATTTCAGCAGTGTTGAAGGAGTTTGCCCGTCAAAAGATGGATGGGCCTGTGAGCATCGAATACGAGCACAACTGGGAGAAATCGCTGCCTGAAATCACCGCTTGCATCAATTTTGTGAAGGGGTGGAAGGTTAGCGGCAACTGATATCTGCAATTTTTTACTGAAGCACAGGCGCCCGGCTAATTGCCGGGCGTTTCGCATAATGGCGCACCAATGTCTTGCAGCGTTCGCTCTTTGGCGTAGACTCATACCGCCCACACCGGATTCCTTGCAGGAAGAGCAATATGAACCGACGCCGAACGCTGGCAGCCATAGGCACCGCTGCCGTGACCATCCTTGCGCCCATGCCGGGAAAGGCGGCCCCATCGAGCCGGCTGAATGTTGCCGTGGTAGGCATTCGCGGGCGGGGGCGATCACTGATTTCAACGTTTGCCGGATCTGCCCATTGCCAAATAACACATTTGTGTGATGTGAATACGGAATATTTTGGCGCCATTGGCAAGCAGGTGGCCAGCCTTCAGCAGGGGCGTTCGCCAGAGTGCGTGCAAGACATCCGCAAACTTCTGGAGAATAAAACAGTCGATGCCATTGTGGTGGCTACTCCAGACCACTGGCATGCGCTGGGCACGATCTGGGGCTGCCAGGCGGGTAAGCATGTGTACGTGGAAAAGCCTGTCTCCCACAATATAGTTGAGGGGCGGCGGATGGTGGATGCGGCCCGTCGCTTTAATCGTGTTGTACAAACCGGCACACAGAGCCGTAGCGCCCCGCATATGATCGAGGCTATTGCTCATGTGCAAAGTGGTAAACTCGGCACCGTGCACATGGCACGCGCCTTCAACAGTCAGTTGCGACGACGTGTGAACGCTGTGGCGGATGGCAAAGCGCCCGCCTCTTTGGACTGGGATATTTGGCAAGGCCCGGCTCCGGAACGCCCGTTCAATTCCAACCGCTACAGCTATGGGTGGCGGTGGTACTGGGACTACGGCACCGGAGACATGGGAAACGACGGCGTTCACGATATCGATATTGCCAGATGGGGTTTGGGTGTTGAATCGCCCGAAACTGTTAGTGGATTTGGCACCAAGGTTTTTTTCAAGGGCGACACACAGGAAACGCCCGATACCCAGACGGTTTCTTTTCATTTCCCCAAGGCCGACAAGGTGCTGGTCTATGACCAGAAGTTGTGGACGCCCTACCACATGGAGGGGTACGAAAACGGCGTTGTGTTTTATGGTACCCAAGGGTACCTGGTATTGGGCCGCGGTGGGTGGAAGGTTGTTGAGAAGGGCAACAAGATCGCTTTTGAAAAGAAAGCCCAGTTCAGCGACAGCCCGCATATCGAAAACTTCATTGCCGCATGTCAGGGACGTGGTAAGCCGGCATGCGAGATCCTCGAAGGCCATCGCTCGACGACACTCGCTCATCTGGGCAATCTTGCTTGCCGACTTGGCAGGCCATTGCGCTACGACGGATCTACGGAATCTGTAGTGGGTGACCCTGAAGCCAATGGGCTGTTGGGACGCAAAGGACGCGGTTCCTTTGTCATTCCCGACAAGCTGTGAACCTGCGAAGGAATTGAATAATGTTCATGCAATTATTGGCCATCGTCGCCTCGCTGGCTGGTGCTCCACCCAATATTGTGGTGGTGCTTACCGATGATCAAGGTTATGGCGACATCGGGGCCCATGGGAACCCGGTATTGAAGACTCCTCACCTCGACCGATTGCGCGCGGAATCGAGGCGGTTTCTCGATTTTCATGTCAGTCCAACCTGTGCTCCAACCCGTTCCGCTCTGATGACGGGCCGGCATGAATTCAAAAACGGTATAACACATACCATTTCTGAACGTGAACGGCTTGCTCCTTCTGCCATCACAATAGCTGATGTGCTAGGGAATGCAGGTTATCGCACGGGTATTTTCGGAAAATGGCATCTGGGTGATGAAGATGCTTATCTGCCTGGAAAACGGGGCTTCGGTGAAGTTTTTATTCATGGAGCAGGAGGTATCGGCCAAACGTATCCCGGTTCTTGTGGCGATGCCCCGGGGAACAGTTATTTCAATCCGGCAATCTGGCACAACGATCATTTTGAAAAGACTAGCGGCTACTGCACCGACGTGTTCTTCAATCGCGCTATGGATTGGATGGACAAGGGCGGTTCCAAGCCGTTTTTCTGCTGGATTGCCACCAATGCTCCTCATGCCCCTCTTGATGTTATGCCTAAAGACGAAGCTCGCTATGCAGGACTGGTGCCTCCCGATGTCGCCAAATTTTTCGGTATGATCGCCAATATCGACGATAACATCGGCCGATTACTCGAACGCATCAAGGCGTCGGGTCGTGAACGCGACACACTGGTGGTGTTCATGAACGACAATGGCGGCACAGTTGGATGCAAAATTTTCAATGCTGGCATGCGCGGACAGAAAGTAACAGCTTGGCTGGGCGGGACTAGGGCATCTAGCTTTTGGCGGTGGCCAGGCACACTCGAACCCGGAGATATCAAAGCACATGCGGCCCATGTGGATGTTTTTCCCACTATGGCGGATATTGCGGGGGTGAAACTCGCAGGTCCGGTATCTTCACAGGTGGAGGGCCGGAGCCTATTGCCTTTATTGCGCGATCCCCAGGCACCATGGCCTGACAGGCATCTGGTGACACACATGGGGCGATGGCCTGCTGGTAAAGCTGCCGATTACAAATACGCCATGTGCTCGGTAAGGTCGACTCGCTGGCATCTGGTGAGCCCGGATGTCAGGGGGAAGAAAGGGTGGTTACTGTTCGATGTTCAGGCAGATCCCGGCGAGACCACCAATTTGGCAGCGCGCCATCCAGATCGGGTAGCAGTGATGGAGGCGTTTTACGACCAATGGTGGGATTCTGTGCAACCCAGCCTGGTGAATGAATCTGTCAAAGGTCCAGCGGTGAACTCGTTCCGGGAACGGTACTGGAAGCAATTCCCGGGTGAGAAGCCAAAAGCTACCCCATAACTTGAGGCAGCATCAGCCGCAGCTTTTCCAAGGCCCTAGCCCTGTGGCTGATGGCTTGCTTGACCGCGGCAGAAAGCTCGCCAAAGGTTTTGTGGTACTCGGGCAGGAAGAAGTAGGGATCGTAACCAAATCCACCTGCCCCACGGGATTCTTTCAAGATGGTTCCGTGGCATTCTCCGCGTACCGATGCCACGACCACTCCCTGGGGATTAGCAAGCGCGGCACAGGTTACGTAGTGGCCCCGACGGTCTGTCACCCCTGCCATGTCTGTCAGCAGTTTGGCATTGTTGTCGTCGTCATTGTGCTGTGGGCCGGCATATCGGGCTGACCAGACGCCCGGCGCGCCAGACAATGCCGGTACCACCAATCCGCTATCCTCACCCAGAACCCAATGGCCCAGCGCCCGCGCTAGCTCTTCGGCTTTCTTGGCGGCATTGCCTTCGAATGTGTCGCGGTCTTCAACCACCTCCGGGGCACCTGGGAATGAGCTTAGATCGAGAACGCTTAGGGACCACCCGGCCAAAGCCGCGATGATCTCCAATCGTTTTTTGGCATTCCGCGTTCCAACTACCAAAATATTCATGTTCGGTATCCCCTCTTGCTTTCGGTACTTATGTCTTAGCAAACGAGGATGTCGGCGTCGGCGGAAAAATCCTCATGAGGGGTGTGTCAGCAGTTCGATGAAGTATAGGTGAATAGGAGGCGGACCCGGAAATGTGCATAAAATGGGTGGCCTTGGCTGCGGTTGCGATGATAGGCTTGGCAGCCTGTTCATTGCCTTGCCATGCTCAGGCAGAGCCACTTGTTCCCGCCGGCCAGTTGCTTGGTCCAGATCAATTGCCCCCTTTGCGGCTAGCGTACGATCAATTCCCGGATAATGTGCGTGAACGCATGCGCATGGTTGTCGAGCAGCCCACGCTTGCGCGAGGTGGCATTGTCGAGACATTTGGCTGCCAGCCCGATCTTTATACGTGGTTGCTCGATAATCCTGACAAAACATCAAATATGTGGCGCCAATTGGGGGCCAGGTGCGTTCCCATCACCAAGGTTGAACCAGACGTTTTTTCTTGGTCAGACACGGATTATGGATATGTGAATTGGCGTCTTGTTCACCGTGAAAATGGCATGCGTGTCTGGTTTGCCGAGGGCAAAGTCAGAGCTGCTGCGCTGGTCCCCGCCAATAGTTTTCAGGCAGTGCTTGTGGCCCGATACCGTGGCGGACGCGATGGCGATGGCGAATCAGCAGTCAGGCATCAGTACCACTTATATCTCAAAACAGATGGCAAAGCCGCGGCCATTGTCGCCCGCTTACTGGGGGCATCTGCTCCCAAGCTGCTCGACCAATTCGTGGCTCAGTTGCAGATGTTTTTCCAAGGGCTTGCTTGGTTGGCGGATGACCAACCAGCCAGAGCACGCGGTGTCATGCGGGGTGTGGTTCCGAACAACCTAACACCTGTTTCTCTGGATGTTCCAGTAATGGCACCTTGATCAGTCAGGGGCCTGCTGGTTTTCCCGGAATCTTGCCTTCGTCGACCAATCTTTTCCACGCCGATTGACTAAGTCGCCACGATGCTTCCGATCCCTTGCTGTTATATATCACAGGGCTTTTGTGGATAAATGGTCCCACAGCTAAATCTGTTAGCGCATGCTGGGCTGCTACCCGAATAGCCATGCGGGGGTGAGACAGATCGGCAACCAGAGCCCGCAGAACGGTGCGATCATTGGCTTGAGTCTCGTCCATTGGCAACAGTAGTCGCACCAAATAAGCCGCCTCTTGGGGAGTCATGTCCCGCTTGGTCACCAAGTAACCCGATTCCGTATTGGGATCATGCATCAGCCGTGAACGATCTGTTGACTCGCTGATCCAATGCCTCAGAGACCCTGCCGCCGCTTGCCGTCGTTCCTCGGGAGCCTGCTCATCGAGCATTTCTCCCATCAACCGGTTGTAATCGCCGAGGCATCCCATTGCAAAGAGGGCGGCAAATCGCGCCGCAGATGTTGCGGTAGCACGATTGACAATATTTTCGAGGGCGACAGAAGGATGCACGCCGGGCATCAGAGCCTTGTCGAGTTCCTTGAATGCCGCCAAGTAGGCTTGTCTTTCCTTGGGCGAACGGGCTCCATCCGCATGCCACAGTGGCTCATCGGCTCGATTTGCAAAAGGCCCACTCACAGTTCCCCTCAGGCTGTTCCAAGTGATGAAAACTCGGTCAGCGGGAATTCCGTCCAACGCGATTTCACGGACCTGATCCACCACCACGTGCACACTTCCGCGAATGGCTGCGAGAACCGCATCTGAGCCCACAGGTGTTCCCTGAAGCCACGATTCTTCGCTGGTAGGCAGTGGGACTTTTTCCAGCAAGGCTTCGCTATTGGGACCATTCAGGCGGATTTCCCAGCTTTCCCCGGCAAAGCGAGCGTGGAATACGCATTCATTCTGAGTAGGACCGCTGCGCAGGTAAACACGTCCCTCCTGCATTTCAAAATCAGCTAAAACCCCTCGGGCCGGTGTGTGAAGCCGTACTTCGCATTCTTGTACCATCGGGTTGCCTGAGGCTTCTGGCAGATTGCCCCACATGATTAGTTTGGCTCCGCCCGGCAATTCCAGTTCAGGAGCAAACCCCGGTGGGGCCATCAAGTGGTCCAAAGTGGAAACGTCTGCTCCTGCTGGCAGCCGTTTCCAAGCGCCATTTTCAGATGATTTTGCCAGCAAGGCTCCGCCAACTTTAGAAACGGTACAGGCTCGCTGGCGGGTTGTTGTGTCTGCAGCAACAGGAACAGGGAGTTGTGGACGAAGCGCTATCGCTGCAGCAGGCGCCGGTGCAACCGGAAGTGGTTCCGGCATGCGGGGTTCAGGGGCGGCTGGAATAATAACCGGGGGAGGCAGTATCTGTTCCTTTGGTTGGGGTTTGGCCTCTGCTATCACAATGGTTTTATCTGTTTTGGTGGTTTCGTTTTCCGTGCCACTACCTGTTTCCCAAACAAATCCGGCCCAACTGAGAAGCAGCAGGATGGCTCCAATCCCAATAGCTATCAAAATTCCGTTCAAGCGTTTGCGCCCTACAGGTTTGGAAGGAAGGGCAGCGGGGCGGGCTGGTGAAGCGTTTGAGACGGAGCGGGATATATTGCGTTGTCCCGCTGAGCGCAGCAGTCGAGCAATGTTCAGCCCTTCGGATTCGCCCCAAGCGATGCCATTGGTGGGAGATTCATTCAATGGCAGACAAGCATGTGCTCCTACGATTTCCACAAGAAGGAAATTGTCGTGCTGCGTTTGCCGCTCCAGATCGCGGACGGTTTCTTCCGACAAGACTCCGTCGAGATAGGCTGCAATCAGGTTGGCATCGATGGTCGATGTTTCGGGTGCCCCAGCCAGATGGGCCTGATGTACTTGGATACGCTCTAGCAAAGCCCGCCCTTCGGGACGCTGGCGCAATAACGCGCCCACTTCCGCCACTTCGGCGGGTTCAAGTCGGTCTTCCAGATAGTCGAGAACTTTGCGCAGATCCATGGTCAATAACACCTCCAGCAAGCACACCGACATAATATGAGTGTGGGTGGCGGTTCGATTTCGTGCATTAAATTTGGAAAAACCATGAAAATGTCATGGAGTGCGCCCTCAACCCCTCGCAAGGCCTTCACGCTGATTGAACTGCTGGTGGTTATCGCCATCATTGCTGTTCTGATAGGGCTACTCGTTCCCGCAGTGCAAAAGGTGCGTGAGGCCGCAAATCGCTTGACATGTGCCAACAACCTGAAGCAAGTGGGACTTGCTCTTTTGAATTATGAAGGTGCCAACGGTGCGTTTCCTCCTCTTTGGGGTAAGGATCCAGCACAGACTTGTGATGTGCATTGGCCAACACGCTTGTTGCCTTGGTTGGAGCAGGAAGCACTTTACAGGCAGTACAACCGGACCAGAACTTGGAATGATGCTGCCAATGTGCAAGCTGCAACGATAAAAATCGGTGGATTTCTCTGCCCTTCCGTGGGTGTTGGCCGTTCCGGGCCCAATACCGCGCCGGGTGGTAAAGAATATGCGGCGATCGATTATACGCCCATGCGAGATGTGGATGGTGTTTTGATGCAATTGGGACTGGTATCGATACCGGGGCAGAATCTTGGCATTTTTTATAACCCGCAGGCACCATCCGTTGGGGTGCGCTTGGCTGAGGTAACAGATGGCTTATCCAACACACTGATGCTGGGGGAGGACGCGGCTATGCCTGTCGCCATGCTGAACGGGAAACTGGCGGGTGGAGATTACGGTGCAGCGGGATGGGCCGGCCCTTATCCGGAGACCAATCTGGATGGTTGCAATCCTGATGGAACTTTGGGAGGCCCTATTGCCATGAACGTGACGAATGCCTTTGAATTTTACAGTTTTCACACGGGCGGAGGCAACTTTCTGTTGGCCGATGGACGTGTGGTGTTCCTTGGACAGCGCATACCCATCGCAACGGTGGCTGGCTTGGTCACGCGTTCAGGCGGCGAGATTTCGGGCAATTTGGATCGTTAATAAGCGTTTATGCCGAGTCAGGGGGTCTGGCGCTGGCAATTGGTGCTTGTGCAGTAAGGCGGTGGACCCAATATTTCTTTGGCCCACAACGCCACGGCATCGTCCACCCGGCTGCGTAGACCTCCCACGCGCATGTCAAGAAAACCAAGATGCCCGCCATGGCGGTTCAGCACAATGCGTGTGGGGTGATCTTTTCCTAATTGGATCTGCAAATCCCGGAGAGGGCCGACATCCACCACGGGGTCGTCTTCGCATGCCACGATGGTTGTTGGCGTTTTTATAGTTGGGATCAGGTGCGTGGTTGTGTTGGCATCGTAGTAGTGTTCAACATCGCGGTAGCCATTGATGGGTGCGGTCACTGCCGCGTCGTAATCTCGCAGCGACATTGAAGGTTTGAGAAACAGATCGGGCAGATCCGGGAACAGTTGTTTGCGGGCACGCCAGTCCGAGACCAATGCTTTTACAAAGTTCCGGTCGTAGATACGCCCTGTCTGGCGTTCAAGTTTCGCCACGCACAGGCCCGGATTTACAGGAGGGCAGGCAACCCAGACTCCGGCCAAAGGCAGCTTCATTCCCGCATTTTCTGCCGCAAGTTTCAGAACTATGTTGGCTCCCAGCGAAAGCCCAACAAGGAGCATGGGTGAGCCGGGGGAGCTATTGGCCAACAATTGGCAGGCAGCACCTAGGTCGTCGGATCGTCCGACATGGTAAAGTTTGCGTGCTAGGGAAAAACCCGCACCCGCGCCACGAAGGTCGATACGGCCAACCCGGATGCCTTGGCTGTAAAGTTTTCGGGCAATTCTGGCCACCATGGGAGACTTGTGCGAACCTGTCAGACCGTGCACGATGACAGCGACCGGGGCGCCGGGGCACCAACCGGTTGGAATACTGTCGTGAAGCACTTGGGCGTCACCGTCTGCCAGAACAATACGATGCCTTTCGGCCGGCAAAGTGGGGGCTGGTCCCGCCAATAGGTGCGCCATGAGTGTCTGCGTGTGGCCGTTGCGTAAGGCAAACGGCGCCAAGTAGTTCATGGGGCCTCGCCCAAAGCGCCGGTCTCGCCCGGCAAATGATTAAGCTTTGAACTATACTTCATGTTTTCGGGAGATGGAACGGATGTCTGCTGTCATGCCAGCTGAGTGGGAGCATCATGCCGGAACTTGGGTGGCATGGCCCCACCAAAAGGCAGATTGGCCGGGCAAGTTTGAACCTGTGCCATGGGTTTGGTGTGAAATTATCAGACATTTGGCGCGCGGAGAGCGCGTGCGCGTGGTTGTGCCTGAGGCAAAAGCAGACCAAGTGAAGCAGACGTTGCTGCGTGCCGGCGCAGACCTCTCTGTCATCGATCTTATCCCTGCTCCCACCGACAGAGTCTGGTTGCGCGACTCGGGTGCGGCAACCGTGTGGCAGGGCGATGGATCGCGTTCGCTGGTGAACTGGCGGTTCAATGGTTGGGCCAAGTACCCCAACTGCAAACGCGATGCGCACATGGGCGAGGTTATGGCCCAATTCACAGGTTTGCCGATGGTGGCCCCCAAGCATGGCGGCAAACGGGTTGTGCTGGAAGGGGGCGCCATCGATGTGGATGGCGCTGGGACTTTGCTTACTACTGAGGAATGTCTGCTTTCAGAGGTGCAGGAGCGGAACCCGGGAATGAGCCGGGTGGATTACGAACAGGTTCTTGGGGCCCAGATTGGTATTCGCAAGGTCCTGTGGCTTAACTGCGGGATTGCCGGCGACGATACCCATGGTCATGTGGATGACCTAGCTCGTTTTGTTGGCCATGGCAGGGTTGTGTGTGTTGAAGAACCCAATTCCGCTGATCCCAACCACTTACCGCTAAGAGAAAATCTGGAACGATTAGCCAGCATGACCGATGCGGACGGCCATCGGCTGGATGTTGTGCGTTTGCCCATGCCCCAGCCGTTGTTTTTCGACGGTCAGCGGTTGCCCGCCAGTTATGCCAACTTCTATATCGCCAATCATGCGGTTCTGGTTCCCACGTTCAACGATTCGGCAGACAGGTTGGCCATGGGAATTCTGGCGGACCTTTTCCCCGGTCGGGAAGTGGTGGGAATCCATGCTGTGGACCTAGTATGGGGTTTGGGAACCATTCACTGTCTGACTCAGCAGGAAGCTGGCATGCGTAGTGGCTGAAAGCATGTTCCAAATGCGGATGCGCTGCACGTTTTGAGTAGCATCCAACCTACCGATCGATAAACTCCAATAAATCATTAAGAGGGCTCTCCCCCATGTTGACTTGTTTGTTGGCACTACTGTCATGGTCCGCACCTGCTGCCGAGCCGATCAAAGGCTTGTTTTTAGGCGATCAGGGGCACCATCGCCCGTCGGATCGATTCAGGCAGTTGCAGCCAGCGATGGCGCGCCACGGCATTCAGCTTGAGTACACGGAGTCTCTCGACGCACTCGATCCCAAGGTGCTCTCCCGTTTCAAGGTTTTGGTTGTTTATGCCAATCATCCAAAAATCACAGTGGAGCAGGAAAAAAACCTGCTGGGCTGGGTCGAGGCTGGTGGCGGATTCGTGCCGCTTCATTGTGCCAGTTACTGTTTTCTGAATTCGCCCTCCTACATCAATTTGGTTGGAGCCCAGTTCAAGAGGCATGGCACAGGCACGTTCAAGGTAGACCCAGTTGCGGACCATCCTTTGCTAAAGGGTTTGGTTCCATTCGAGAGCTGGGACGAGACATATGTTCACGAGAAACATAATTCTAAGGGGCGCATTGTCCTTGAGACGCGCGCCGAAGGCGATGGCCGTGAGCCGTGGACCTGGATCCGCGAGCAGGGTAAGGGGCGTGTGTTTTACACGGCTTGGGGCCACGACCAGCGCACCTTCGGGCAACCGGGTTTTCTAACACTTGTGGAACGCGGCATCCGCTGGGCAGCAGGCGCCAGCTTCGAACAGGCGGCAGCCGCTGTGCCTGCTCCCGAATCACCCCCCACAATGGTTGGGCCATCCAAAGATGTGAAACCGTTTGAGTTTCAACCTGCCCGTGTGCCGTTTTACCCTGCCACTAGGAATTCAAGTTCCACCACGGAACCGATCGGTCGGATGCAGAAACCGCTGGAACCAGCAGAATCTGGCAAACATTTGATTCATCCTTCCGATCTGGAGCCTAGGTTGTTTGCCACCGAGGACCAGATCCCTGGTAAGCCGATTGCCATGAACTGGGACCATAAAGGCCGCTTGTGGGTTTGCTGCACCGTTGATTATCCCAATGAACTTCAGCCGCCGGGAAAAGGGCGCGACAAGATCGTGGTAATCGAAGACACAAATGGCGACGGTAAGGCCGACAAAACCACGGTTTTTGCCGAAAACCTGAGTATTCCCACCAGTATTGCCTTCAGCAACGGCGGCGTGATTGTCCACCAAGCCCCCCAGACACTGTTTCTCCGTGACACAAATGGCGATGGCCGCGCCGACGAACGCACGGTGCTTCTCGATGGTTGGTCCACGGGCGATACCCATGCAGGGCCCAGCAATCTTAATTACGGGCCTGATAACTGGTTTTACGGCATGGTGGGCTACGCTGGATTCGAAGGCATGGTTGGTGGACAAAAACGATCGTTCCGCACCGGATTTTATCGGTTCAAGCCCGATGGTTCCGATATCGAATTCCTCCGCAACACATCGAACAATTCATGGGGCGTTGGGTTTTCGGAAGAGGGATTACTGTTCGGTTCCACTGCCAACGGTTGCCCTACTGTTTTCTTGCCTATCCCCAACCGCAATTATGAGGCCGTGCGAGGGTGGACCAGCACGGTTCTAGAAAACATCGCCCCGGATGCGAAATACCAACCAGCCACCGACAAGATCCGTCAAGTCGATTGGCACGGGCAGTTTACCTCGGCCGCCGGTCATGCGCTGTACACGGCGCGCCGATTGCCGCAGCGGTACTGGAACAGAACCGCCTTTGTGTCAGACCCCACAGGTCACCTGACAGCCACCTATGAGCTGGAGCCAACAGGGGCAGGATTTAAAGCTCGTTATGGCTGGAATATTCTCGCCAGCGACGATGAATGGACTGCTCCCATCGTGGCTGAAGTTGGCCCGGATGGGTGTGTGTGGGTCGTCGATTGGTACAATTACATTGTTCAGCACAATCCCACGCCTGCTGGTTTCACAACGGGCAAAGGAAATGCCTACGAAACTCCACTGCGCGACAAGAAACACGGTCGCATCTACCGCATGGTACCGAAAGGATCGCCTGAACCAGCTCAGGTTGTTCTGGATCCAAGCGATCCGGAAACGTTGTTGAAGGGTTTGGCGAACGACAACATGTTCTGGCGCCGCCACGCGCAGCGGTTGCTGGTGGAACGGAAAAAGCTGGATGTGGCGCCTGCCTTGTTCAGCTTGCTGGAATCGGCCCGAACCGATTCGATTGGCCTTGCTCCAGGCGCGATGCATGCCCTTTGGACGCTGCAGGGACTTGGTGCTGTCAGTAGCAACGCCACGGACTCCGCTGCTGTGGTCAAAGCGCTTGGCCACCCGAGTGCCGGTGTTCGCCGCGCAGCCATTCAGGTGCTGCCGCGCACTGAAAAAAGCAGGGCAGCGATTTTGGATGCCCGCATCTGTGAAGACACCGATGCCCAAGTAAGATTGGCGGCCCTGTTGGCACTTTCGGAAATGCCTGCTGGAGGCGGTGCTGGAGTTGCCGTGGTGAAAGCCATGGGCAATGCCGACAACACGGAAGACCGTTGGTTGTCGGATGCATTGGTCTGTGCACTGGCAAAGCACGACAGCGAAGGCTTTGGCGCGTTGCTGGGTAGTAAAACGGTATCTCCGGCCGCGCTGAAAATTGTCGCCACAGTCGCCGAACATCAGGCTCGTTCTGATAACCGGGAAGTTGTTATGAAGTTGTTGCCAGCAATGGCGAAATCTGATCCCGCACTGGTGGCGACCATTGTCGCTGGTTGGGACAAAGGGTGGCCAAAAACCGCCAAGCTTCAGCTTAATAACGACTCCGACAAGGCCTTGTTGGCGTTGTTCGACAGACTCGATGCTGGTGGGCAAGCTGGTCTGATGCGTCTGGCGGCACGGTGGGGATCTGGCAGCCTTGCTGGAAAGCTTGGTCAGTTGGCCGCCAGCCTGATGGGGACGATTGGTGATGACAAAAAGGACGATGCGGTCCGAGTCGCCGCCGCGGGGCAGATTGGAATGCTAGTTCTTGACGATGCCAAACGCCGTGGCGAATTGTTGGATTTTGTCACTCCAAGAACTCCTCCTGTTGTCGCTACCGCGCTTCTGGAAGCGATTGGCGCCGGCTCACCGAAGTCCACCGCGGAAATGTTTGTACCCAAGCTCGGTACGTGGTCTCCCGGTGTAAGGTCTGCTGCCCTGCGTTTGCTGGTGGCGCGCCCCGATTCAGCCTTGGTTCTGCTTCAGGCCATCGACAAGGGGACGGCATCGTGGAGCGATTTGGCCCTCGACCAGAAGCAGGCTCTCGCCAGCCATCCCAATCGGCAGATATCGAGATTGGCGCAAACCCTTCTGGCACGCGGTGGAGGCCTGCCCAATCCTGACCGTGTCAAGGTTGTCGAGGCATTCGGTAAGGTCTGCAAACAATCGGGCGACTCTGCCTCGGGCGTGGCGCTCTACAAAAAACATTGCGCTGTCTGTCACCGCCATGGTGGCGAGGGTGGACTTGTGGGGCCAGACTTAACCGGTATGGCGGCGCATCCCAAGGAAGAGCTTTTGATTCACATTCTGGATCCGAACCGAAGCGTGGAAGGAAACTTCCGCCTTCACACCGTGACCACACGTGACGGTAAGGTTTTGGCTGGTTTGCTGGCCTCGGAAACCAGGACTTCTATTGAGCTTGTGGACAGCCAAGGCAAGCGATTCCTCCTTTCACGTGACGATGTTGAAGAATTGCAGGTCTCTGCCAAATCGATCATGCCCGAGGGCTTTGAAAAGCAGATGAATGAAAAGGAAATCGGAGATCTGCTCGAGTTTCTCACCAAGCGCGGCCAGTTTGTGCCGCTACCGCTGGACAAATCGGCGACGATTGCCACCGATAGAGGGATGTTTTTCGCGGACGATGGTGACCTCGAGCGCCTGATTTTTCCAGATTGGTCTCCCAAGACCTTCAAAGGCGTTCCATTTGTGTTGATCGATCCCAAGGGCGGGCGGGTTCCGAATGCTGTGATGTTGAACGGTCCTAATGGTAACAAGGCACCAAAAATGCCCAAAGAAGTTCAGGTGCCATGCAATATGCCCGTTCGCGCCATCCACATGCTGTCGGGAATCAGTGGTTGGGGTTATCCTGCATTATCGAAAGGGACTGTGAGTTTGATTGTGCGTCTTAAATATGAAGATGGCACTATCGAGAATCATGAGCTCCGCAATGGCGAACATTTCGCTGATTACATCCGCAGAATTGATGTGCCCAAGAGCGAGTTTGCTTTCGCGCTGCGAGGCCAGCAAGTCCGTTACCTGACGGTGGTGCCTAGCAAATCGTTGAAAGTGGTCGGTATTTCGCTGGTGAAGGGACCTGATGGTTCATCACCCGTTGTCATGGCCATGACCGCTGAGGCGCGCTGATACCGTTATGCAATTACTGGATTTGGTTAATCTGCCCAAGGCGGAACTTCATCTTCATATCGAGGGAACACTCGAACCGGAGATGATGTTCGCCTTGGCGGCGCGTCACGGGATCCAATTGCCTTGGAATTGCGTGGTCGAAGCGCGCGAGGCATTCAGGTTCGGCACGCTTCAATCATTTTTAGATCTATATTATGCCGGAATGGCTGTTTTGCGAACAGCCGAAGATTTTCGTGATCTGGCTCTAGCCTATCTCCGCCGCGCCAACGCCGAGGGCGTTGTTCATGCTGAACTTTTTTTCAATCCACAGGCACACCGGGCGAAGGGGATTTCGTTTCTCACGATTGCTCGGGCTCTCAAGGAGGCCGCGGACGTTATTGAGGCGGAAACCGGCATGACGAGCCTGCTGATTCCATGCGTGCTTCGGCACCTCGACGAGGCAGATGGCATGCGCATGCTCGATGAGGTTTTGGAGCATCCAGAACTTGTGGTGGGTGTTGGGCTCGATTCCAGTGAAGTGGGGCACCCCCCATCAAAGTTCACGAGGCTTTTTCGTCGGGTTCGGGATGCTGGTTTGAATGTAGTGGCGCATGCGGGTGAAGAAGGTCCGCCAGACTACATAAGGCAAGCGATCGATGAGCTCGGCGCAACCCGTATCGACCATGGAGTGCGCATTCTGGAAGATGCTGAGTTGACTCAGAAGGTTGCGCGCGCCGGTATCCCGCTAACGGTATGCCCTGTTTCCAACTGGCGTTTGGGTGGGTGTGCGACCCTTGCAGACCATCCGTTGCCGCGCATGCTCGATGCCGGCCTGAACGTGACCATCAACTCGGACGATCCATCTTATTTGCAGGCTTACATTCTTGGTAACTACGAAGCGGTTCGGAATTCTATGGGTGTGGCAGATGCCCAGTTGGCAACCTTGGCCAAGGCTTCCATTGATGCGTCGTTCGCCTGCGGGAAAGACATATTAAAGCATGAAAACGCTTGGATGCGTTTCATGGACAAAGGCAAAAGCCGGCCATAGGGCCGGCTAATGTAACCGAATCAGTTTAATCCAAAGAAGCAAGGCGCAATCGCCTTACGCTCTGCCAACCAATTCTTTTTTCATCAGCAAAGGATTGATCCCAAGCTTAATCTTGTTGCCGGCTTTGCGCTTCACTTTTTTCGCCAGACGTTTCTTTAATTGAATCTTGTTGAGAGGACGCTTGCGGGGCATGATAGAACTCTCCACTGGACAGAAGCTGAAACCTCCATGGTAAACGACTTCCCTCCAATCGCCCAGTCCAAGTTGTTCTGAGGGTTTCCTACATGCTGTTTTTCGATGCTCACCTCGACTTGGCTTGGAATGGTATCGACTGGAATCGAGATCTAAAGCTGGAGGTTGAAGCCATTCGCCAACGCGAGTTGGATCTGGGCATTCAAGGAAAAGGGCGCGCGGCGAATACGGTTTCTTATCCGGCACTGCGGCGTGGCGGGGTTGGATTGGGGGTTGCCACCCTGTTGGCCCGTCTTCATCGGGCAGATCAAAAGCCTGGTTTTCAATCGAAAGGCTTTAACCGGTATGAGGATATGGCTGGAGCCCACGGCTGTGCTCGGGGCCATCTGGCGTACTACGAGGCGTTGCAGGAAGAAGGCGTGTTGCGGCTAATCACGCACAAGGCTGCCCTTAAGGAGTTGGCTACGGCGTGGCAGGGAGGGCAGGCACTTCCGGGAACCCCATTGGGATACATCCTGTCGATGGAGGGCGCTGACCCCATTGTGCATCCCCGACAGGTCGAGGCATGGTGGAATTGGGGGCTGCGCGTGGTTGGGCCGGCGCACTACGGCATCAGCACGTACGCGCATGGAACGGCAACACCGGGCGGATTGATGCCCCTGGGGCCGGATTTATTGCGTGAAATGCGCAGGGTTGGAATGATTCTCGACGTCACGCACTTGGCCGATCAGGCATTTGATGAAGCGATGGAGATTTTTGATGGTCCGGTTCTGGCCAGCCATCATAATTGCCGGGCACTTGTGCCGGACCAGCGACAGCTGACAGACGATCAAATTCTCCGGTTGATCCGCCGCGGTGCGGTGATTGGCGCGGCATTCGATGCTTGGATGCTGATCCCCAATTGGGTGCGTGGTCAGTCAACGGTTGAGCAGACCGGCGTTGCTCTGCGCCATGTCGCCGATCACATTGACCATATCTGCCAGTTGGCAGGGAATTGTAACCATGTGGGGCTAGGAACAGACCTCGATGGCGGGTTCGGCACGGAGCAAGGCCCCGGTGACATTGATACGATTGCCGATCTCCCCAAACTGATCACCATTCTCCGAGACCGTGGTTATTCACAGGCTGACATCGAAGCTATCGCCCATGGCAACTGGATAAGGTACTATGAGGAATATTTGCCAGATGCATAAGTCGTTCAGGAGTGATTGCGTTGGAATTTTTTTACTTCATCCTCATAGGCATTTGCGCCGGTTGGCTTGCTGGTCAGATCACCAAATCCACAGGGGCTGGAGTGTTGGGTGATCTGGTGATCGGCGTTATTGGTGCGATAGTTGGCGGGTGGGTTTTTGGAATACTGGGTCTGGCATCTACATCCCTGATTGGAAGCCTGATCATGGCAACCGCGGGTGCGGTGCTGTTGATTCTGGGTCTGCGCTGGATTTCTCGAAAAACTAAATAATGAGATTTAGCGAAACCGTGCTAATCAGTCTCTGTGGATCTTAATGCGCTTGGTTGCGACGAGCACATCTTGGATGCCGATCAGCCTTGCGTATCATGTCTGGTCGGGTAGTTATGGCGGCAAAGGGTTCAGTGATGGGCGAGTTTGTCATCGGTGCCACAGACTTTGGAATCGACCCTGAGGCGGTTATCTTCGATATTGTCTCAGCGGACGGGGCACCGGATCTGTTGACTGTCGAATTCGAGGGCCGTCAGGACGACTTCGATCGCATCCTGCAAGACCAACGTGAGCAATGGGGGTGGGCTTCCTTTCCACCATCGTTTTATCTCAGGGACTTCCCAATCCCGATGGCCGGGCCGACCGGCGTGGTCACTGTGCATCTCGCCCGGAACGCTTACCGGACCTACGAGGTGGCGCTTTATCTGATGGAACATAATACGGTCGAGGCCACCATCACCATTAATGGCGGTCAACGGATCGAGATCACAGGGCAAGTGGAACTGCTAGGCAATCTCACACCGTTCCATATCAACTGGGTCAATCCGGCGCCCAATCAGGTTCTATAGCCCAAGGTGAGGGAGCATAGATTTCAAGTCGTCGCGGAAATTGGAAGCATATTTTTGGCGGCAATCGGGTGCGTGCGGATGCCGCTTTACAGAGTTGTGGATGTTATCAAGAGGCGGAATCTAGCCGGTTTGAATGCCTCCGAACTGGCGAACTGGTCGCGTCCGTCAAGTTGCGCACATTTATTTTAGTTGATCCGCAAGTTAGGGAAGGCTTCATGAACTGATTCCCTCATGGGTGAATTTGGTATTTATTCCTCCTTGGTTGAGATGAGGTTATTGAATCTGTCCATGTCGAGGTACCGTCTGGCTCCCCATTGCGTTGCGGCCACATGCCTGAGTCTGGCGGCAACGAGCATGAGGGCGGACTGGCCATCAGGGAAATTTCCGACAACTCTTGTTCTCCTTCGGATCTCCCGGTTGAGTCTCTCCATGGCGTTATTTGTCCTGATCCGGATCCTATGTTCCCTGGGGAATGACATGTAACTGAGCGATTCCCCCAAACCTGCCTCCAATATTTTGGCCGCCGC
>CAMCLK010000033.1 GCA_945875585.1 Candidatus Kuenenia stuttgartensis
CCGAGCAGGACTATTCCAACGACAAGCGATCCTGTTCCCAGCCATGCGGCTGCCATTGATGGGGGCATACTGATGCCCCGTCGCGCCACGTAACGCCTTAGGCCGAGGAAGCAGCAGGTGAGCAGAAGCAGAAAACCGCTTCCCAGATATCCCATGAGCAAAATGAGGGAACGCCAGCGTCTTTCTGGTTCGGATACTGGAATCAATGCCTGCCCCAGACCGAACAGCGGTAGGGTGACTAAACAAAATAGAACAACCACGCCTCCGGGAGGTCGGCGAATGCGCGCAGGTTTGATTATTTTTTGAAGATGCGCCCTTCCCGTTGCATTTTCGACTTGGGCTCGGAGTCTTTCGGCAGGGTCATCTTCCAAGCCGCCCGCTGCCAGAAGGCCTTGCCCTTCTATTTCGTCGTCGTCGTTCAGGTCGGTTGTATCTAAAACCAATATTCTGGTTACCCAGAACCCCAAAGCCACAAGTGTGCCCATGGCGGCAATATGCGCAGGAAAAGGCCACCCATCAGGAGGTGGAATGTACATACCCAGACCAATCCATACCAAACCGCCCAAGGCCGCAGAATAGAGGCTGGCGCGTTTGGCAATTTCATCGATCAATCTGACCCGGCCGATGAGGACCATGCCAACCGTGGAAAAAAACAAAATCCATTCCATGCGGCCGCCATGCCGGCCACGGTAAAGAATATCGACGATAAAAAAGAGTAGGCAGCTGACAAGAGAAACCAGCAAGGCTGGTGTAACGGCTAGGACCAGCCAGTCTGCCGGCCCTAGTCCGCGTCTTGCCATGGCAGAACCCTCTTACTTGCCTTTGGGCAGGTGTTGGCTTGTAAACTTTATGAAGACTTTCCAGTCGTCAGCCTTCATTTCGTGTTTGCCAGGGCGAATGTAGTAGCCCAGCGTGCCAGAACTCAAAGTGTTGAGGGCCGGCATGGTAGTGGTGTCGCATCCACCAGCTTTCAGCAAGCGGTAGACCGGATCGGCAGCGCGCAGGACTTCGAACTGGCCAACTGGGTTGGCCCATGTGTCTTCAAGGGCATTGGCAAAAAGTACAGGCCGCGGTGCCATGAGGGCTACCAGATGATGTTGCTCGAAAGGGAGCTTTTCCGGCCGTTCATTGAACGCCTTGTAGTGGCTGTTGAACCAGTGTGGGAAGCGGTCGTTGATCTGCTTGACCGATTCCCCAATCTTACCCCTGCTGGGTGCTGTGCCGCCACAACCGGCCTGAAGGGGGATGGCTATGGCAAAGCGTTCATCCATGGCCCCAGCCAGTAGTGCTGTTTTTCCCATGCGGGAGTGGCCAACGGCGACAACCGGTGCCTTGGCGGTACTCGCTTCATTGGCCAGAACATCAAGCACGCGGCTCATGGCCCAAGCATATAGAGCAATGGTACCCCATTTTTCAGGGGAATAGGCTTGTTTTGAACGCAACCATGGCTGAATACCGCCGCGTTCGTCACCCCGGTCGGGATCAACCTCTCCGCCATAGAAAGTGGCCAGGCCAAAGCCCTGTTCCGCAATCATGGAAGCATTCCACACGCCAAGACCCTGTCCGCGGCCAGCTTCAGTGGCGCGATTGTCTTTTGAATTCATCCGGTCTGGGTAGACCCAAGCCTGAGTCATGGCGATACCCGGATCGGCCAGCACAGCATGGTTGCCGTTGAAGTTAGGCCCCACAAATATCGCTTTGGGGGAGTTTCCCTGTTTTGGCAGAACAAGTAGAAGCCGGATGACTGGTGCTCCGGGTCCTACTGATACGTCAAACTCCCTTACCCACATGCTGTTGGCATTGGATTCGTAGCGGACCTTCGCGGTAACTGGCCCGGTGGCTTCGGGCATGGTGCCATACATGTAGTGCCCGAACAGGCGGACAATTTCGGGTCGTCTCTGATTTTTCCAACCCTCCGCCGTGGTGATGCGTGAACCATCGATGGCTGTCAGTGGATCGGGCCAGTCTGCTAAGACTGGGAGCGCTGCTGGTTCCGGCAATGCAGGTTCCGCAGCAGCAAGGATCAGAAGGGGAATAAAAGCTTGGATCATGGAAGAGCTCCGTTTAATTGTTCAATTTAGAAGAACGGATTGACTTCTGGAATGCAAGCATCTATTTTATTAAATAATGAAACAGTCAAGTGATGAATCAGTTGCTCCAGACGCACCCGCTGCTTGCCTCGGGCTCGACCACGGCCCTAACAGCCGGAAGGAGCTGCAGGCCTTGGCTGCAAAGCCCCGGGCACTCGACCGCGCTGCCGCGCTGTTCCGCGCCCTCGGCGACCCGGCCCGTTTGCGTCTGCTAGTTCTGCTAGAGCAGGGCGAGCGCTGCGTGAGTGAACTGGTCGATGTTCTGGGTGAAAAATTCCCCACCGTTTCTCAGCGCCTCAGGCTGCTGAGAACCGAAGGACTGGTGGTCCGTCGCCGCGATGGCAACCACCTGCATTACGCATTGGCCGATCGGCATGTTGCCGACTTGGTCAAAACAGCGCTGGAGCATGCCGCCGAGTTGGTTGCTGCTCCAGTGTCCACTGAGGAAGAAGGAGGCTGATCATGTCTTGCTCGAACCATTCCCATCAGCACGGCGCAGGCTGCGGCCACACTGCTGTCAAGCATGGCGATCACGTCGATTTTCTGCACGACGGTCATCTGCACCATGTGACAGCATCGGGTGTTGAAGAACACCGCCTGCCAGTGGATGCTTCCAATCCCGATACCTGCACACCTGCTCATGACTGTGCCGGCCACGATGCAGCACATCGTCATGGGCCTGACTGTGGTCACGAGGCCGTGCCTCATGGCGATCATGTCGATTACCTTGTAGCTGGGCACCTGCACCATCCCCATGGCAACCATTGCGATGACCATGGCCCGGTCAAAATTGCTTGATCATCTCGGAAAGCCGATCATTCAAAGGCCTTGTTGAACCAATGTTCGACAAGGCCTTTTTGTTGGACGAAGTGGCTTCGGAGCTATAACTTCCCCATTTCCGCCTAGGGAGTTAATAGCATGCTTGGATTTCTGTTGGTTGGGTTGCTGACTGTATCTCAGGTTCCGCCATTGCCCGAGGGAATCGCTTCGCGCGAACGCGATATTATTTACGGTCGCAAATATGGCTTGTCGCTCACCATGGACCGATTTACCCCTACCAAGCCCAATGGCAAAGCTGTGATCTGGGTGGTATCTGGTGGTTGGTTTTCCAACCCGGATTCTATCAATTCTGGATTTGTCACACCATTGTGCCGCGCCGGTTATCAGGTGTTTGCGGTCTGCCACGGCAGCCAGCCCCGTTTCACTATACCCGAGGTGCTCGACGACATGCACCGTTCCACGCGATGGATTCGCCACAATGCCAAAAAATATCAAATTGATCCAGATGCCATCGGCGTGACAGGCGGTTCTGCCGGTGGCCACCTATCGTTGATGCTGGGAATGGTGCATTTGCCGGGAGATCCCAAGGCGAGTGATCCAGTAAACCGGCAGCCATCTGGCGTTCAGGCAGTGGCTTGTTTCTTTCCGCCCACGGACTTTCTGAATTGGACCAAGCCGGGCGAGGTGATGCTGGGTAAACCGCACGTTCTGAAAAACATTCCTCCCGCTTTTGATTTTCACACACAAGACAAGGTTACCGGGCAGTTCAACGTGATTACCGACCAGAAGGAACGCGAGCGCATCGGCAAGGAGATATCGCCCATCACCCATGTCGGTCCCAAAAGTGCTCCGGTGTATCTGGTTCAAGGGACCAACGACTTATTGGTGCCGCAGATTCAGGCGGAGATTTTCATGGCGGCCCTCAAGGAAAAGGGCATTGCCAATGAACTTGTTATCAAGCAAGGTGCTGGCCACGGTTGGGCCAATATGGACAAAGATATCGAGCAGTTTGCGAAGTGGTTTGACAAGCACCTTGCAGCGACAAAATAACGCTAACGAAAGAAGGGCCGGGT
Organism: Candidatus Kuenenia stuttgartensis; assembly: GCA_945875585.1. Taxonomy (GTDB): domain Bacteria; phylum Planctomycetota; class Planctomycetia; order Gemmatales; family Gemmataceae; genus REEB421. The sequence goes on from CAMCLK010000033.1 coordinate 3,944, forward strand.
TTGTTGAAACCCGGCCCTTCTACATTATTGCAAACTTAACGCGTCAGGTGTCAGTCGCGGAATACCGAGTGACATTCGCTGCAGCTGGTGTTCATCTTGCCAGCGGCCTTCTTGACATCGGCCCACTTCTTTTCCTTGACTGCGGTGGCCAAGGCTTCAGCGCCTTCCTTCATCATGTCGTTCAGTTCGGTCCACTTCTTCTTGCTCTTCGAGGCTTCTTTGCTCTCGGGCCACTTGTGGTCGCTGACAGCGGCAATGGCTGCCACGCGGTGTGCCAAATCGGTCAGTGGTTCAGCCATCTTGGCTTCGTCTGACTTGGCAACGCCCTTCTTCTGTAGGCTGGGCAATGCGGCTTCGATGCCATCCAAGTTGGCTGCAACGAGTCCTGCCTTGGCGCCAACACCGAAACCACCCTTGGTGCGGGGCTTGAAAGCGCGCATCACGGCCTCAAGTTCAAGGTCGGCTGCAGCTGCTTTGGCATCTGCTGCGCCGTTGCCCTTCTTGGCCAAAGCATCGAGTGCTTCGAGTGTTTTCTTGTTGTCCTTGCCCTGCCAAGCCAAGCCAGTGCCTGCTGCGAGCATAGCCAAAGCCAAGCCAAGACCGGTTATCCGCATGAATTTCATGATTGGGTCACCTCGGGAACATCTATCGGGGTGGAGTGAAACGCCTGCCGTGCCTGATGAGGCGGGACAACAGCCCCAACCTTGGCAACGACTCAATGCACCATGATTCTACGGAGCTCAGTGTCCATGACAAGAAACAGGGGCATCAAACTGCTGTAACAGGTTGCAATACAGAATGGTTTCCCCGGTACGTTCCCCCTGAATCCTTCACTTTGCCATTGCCGCTGCTGTTCGCATTCGTGGCCAGTACCACCATCAATTGCCTCGAAACCATGGTTATGCCATGGGGATTCACCACGGGAACAGAAGCAAGTGCTTTCCCGGACAACACGTCGATCTGGTGAATTTTGCCTGTACCCGGCTGGCCACTGGTGACTACTGCTAGCCAGCCATCGGGGTGCCAACCAGAATCGAGTGCAAAGCCCTCATTCTCGCCCCCTAATTTCAGGTCGTGCATCAACTTGCCTTGGGCGTCAGTCACTGCAACTCTCGGAATGGCCTGCACAAAGCCCCCGGTGCGTGGCTCGGCACCCATGGCCACAAGTGTTGCGTCATCAGGCCCCCAAGCCAGACGCCGAATGCCGCCAACGGCTTGCAGGCGATCAATTTTGAAGAAACCGGGAATATCAAATTTCACCGTCACGGTCAGGCTGGAAGACAATACCACCACACTGCCATGGAGGTTGCCCACGGCCAATCGGGAACCGTCGCGGCTCCAGGCCAAACTCATCAGGTCATCTCCCAGCGATAGTTCCTTGTGGGTGGCGCCGGTGTCGGTACGCAGCAGTCTCAAGAATCCATCACGGGCTGCAATGGCCACAAATTTGCCATCGGGCGAATTCGCCGCGGCGCGCAACCATCCCGCGCTGAGGCTCGGCCGCGACCATAGTCTGGCATCCCCCTTCCAGCTCATCGCGTTGCCGTGGCTGTCGACTCCCACCACAAAACCACCAGGAAGTTGGTCGATTCCTGTTAACCATCCGGTAAGACCGTTGAAAGCACCGGTGGTAACAATCGACATACCATCGGCCCGATATCGGCGGGCAACTCCGTCGAAACCACCCGCTATAAGATTTGGTCCATCGCCGCGGAGACATGCCATCTGCGCATCAAGAGGTACTGGTTTTTGAAGCTTGAACACAGCGGGTTTCATCGGGCATTCTCCGGCGGCTTGCGAAGCAGGGCCTTGATGGGGTACATGCCCTCGTGAGCCAGAGGTAGTGGTTGCCCGGACTGTTCGTAGTGAATCGCGCTGGTGGAAATACCAAGGGCGTAAAATATAGTGTGAAATAGATGGCCAATATCGTAAGAATCTCCCTTGACTTCGCTGCCGTCAGCCACAGTTTCACCCACTACTTGTCCGGGCACGATGCCAGCCCCAGCCATGGCGGCAGACCACGCCTCGGGCCAGTGATCCCGTCCCAGATGACCGTTGATGCGCGGGGTGCGTCCGAATTCCGACAGCACCACCACCAGAACATGGTCGAGCATTCCCCGGTTTCCCAAGTCGTCGAGCAATGCGGACAAACCACGGTCGAATTGCGGCATCAAAGACATACTGCCATTAAAATGATCGCCATGGCTGTCCCAGCCGTAGGAGATCACTTTCACCGAGCGGACGCCGGCTTCCAGCAATCCCCGTGCCTGCAGCAGGTGGCGGCCTAGGTCGGTGTCGCCATAACGTTCGATATCGTTACGCGACAAACGAGCCGGATCGAACAAGTCGCGACGCCGGCGAAGGGTTTCCGCCAACTTGAATGTTTCAGTATTCGCCAGAGCAAGTGATGAGCCACGTGCAGTGGCGCCCATGCGGTCGAGCGTATCGCGCAACGACAGACGCAGGTCGTCTTCTGCGGCAGCCAGATCAGCAGGTCGGTCGAGCAGAGCTGGAGGTTTGCCGTCTCCCAAAGCTAATGCAGCGTGGCGTGGTCCAAGAAAACCAGTTTCATTCACCAAAAAACCGCCATTGCCCGGCTTGATGACCATAGATGCTGGAAGTTCTACAGCCTTGGGGCCGAGCCAGCGTGCTGAGGCAACGTTCAGATATGGATAATCAACACCCCTGTTTTTGGGATCTCCCCTCTGGATGCGGGCCACGCCGGCAGAGTGTGAATTATCCTGGGTGCACAGGTTGCGGATGAGAGCCAGCTTGTTGGTATGTCGAGCAGTTTGTGGCATTAACTCGCTGATGCGGATTCCTGAAACGACTGAGGGAATCGAACGGAAAGGGCCGCCGAAGCGCGTGCCCGGTTTGGGGTCCCAGCTTTCCAGTTGGCTCAGACCGCCATCTAGCCAAACCAATAGTAACTGGCGATCTGAAGACACACCGCCGCTTGGTGCGGCGCGAGCCAGCGAGGCTGTGGCAGCCCCCATGCAGCTCATCCAAGAGCGTCTGGAGAGGCTGTGCTGCATCCCGCAGTTCATGGCAGATCCCTCAATGGTTGATCTGGAATTCAGTCGAGGCGAGCAGTGCCCACACAACCACCCGGCGAGCTTCCGCGGCCGATTGGGACTTGGCCATGGTGTCTAGCACAGCCTGTTGTTCCATGGAGTTGGCTGGGCGGCCTAAAAGGCTCATGTAAACCTCGTTCACCATGGGGGCGCCTTCCAGTTTGGCCAAACGGTCCATCAGGTTGCCGGGTTTTGCCACCAGTAGCGTTCGCACCGTGGGATCGTGCCGCCAGAAGAGCGCTTTTTCAACCGACGGATGGCCAGCTTCCTCTGGTTCGCGTGCCGGGTGGCCAAAGACTTGGCGGAATCGTTTCAGCCGGGCTTCGTCTCCTAGCTCACTGCCCAGCGCGACTTCGATCGATTTGGCTAAAACCTCTCCAGAAAGAGGTCGTTCTATCGCGCGGCTGAAGGGAATATTGTTGGTTTCAATGGTTGGGCCAGATGCCGTCTGGTATAGCTTCGACAAAACCATACCACGCAACCAGCTTTTCAGTGCCAGGCCTTCACGCAGCGCATTGGCCAGAGTATCGAGCGTGGCTGGCAAAGAAGGAGGATTTCCTGGATGGTCGAAATCGGGATGCTCAACTATTCCACGGCCCAGCAGTGAACGGGTCAGGCGGTTGGCCCAGGTCCGGGCCAGCCGCGTGTCATCCGCCACGGCATTGGCCAGAAGTGGCAGGGTGGCCACCCTTGGAATACCGGGATTGTTGGTTTTGCGGTCTGGTTTGACTGCAAATTCATCACCTGTCTTCACCTCGGCCACATCCAGTGGTTTGCGATCGGGCAATGCAGGCCCTGTCTCGTGACGTTCCATATCGAAGACCGAGCTGAACGCAACCTTTCCTGCGATTGGTTTCTCCATCACCGTTGCGAGTTTAGCATCGCCCAGTGATGCTTGCCGGGTGAAGGCATACAGACCCTGATAGTGGGCCTGTTTGAAACCCGGTACTGTCAAGTGGTCGTGGCACTGGGCGCAGCGCAGGTCCATTCCAAGAAACAGTCTGCCGATGTCTCGAGTCAGTGCCGGATAATCGACCGGGTTCTGGCCGTAATTCTCCAAACGTTTCGATAGGAAAAAACCAGCGCCTGCCGGAAAACCTTTCGCACTCGGGTTGAGTAGTTCAAGGCAAATGGTGCGGATAGGCTTGCCCGATACCACGCAATCTTTCAGATAGTTTTGCCAAGGTTCGTGGTCGCCCATTCGTTCCATCAGCAGCAGATGCAATGATTGCGCCCAGGTTTTAGCGAAAGCAGGATCTGCCAGAAGGCGATCTACTAGTAGTTGTCGTCTGTGATCGGCAGGGTGTGCCAGAAACGCGCGGATTTCGTCTGGTTTGGCAATGCGACCCACAAGATCGAGATGAACACGCCGGCAAAATTCGAAATCGTCGGCAATTTTTACCGGGGCATGGCCAGTTCGATCCCGGGCCAGTGCAGCATCGATGGCGACGTTCAGATCAGTGCTTTCGACAGAAAAGCACAAAGCAGTCAGCAACAGGTAGGCTGGGGACATCGTGGCACTCTCCGGTCCTTGATGAGAACCGCAAAGCCCAGTCAGGTCAAGCCACGGGATCGGGCGATTGAGGTGGTTGCCAGCCTTCGGATTCCAGTTCAGCCACTCGGTTATTTCGGTATTCTTCCCAGGCGTTGCGTGATGGGAAAAACATGCCAATCATCAGGGAAAATATAACCCCAGAACAGGCCAGATTGATAATGTTTCCGTCGTCGACAAAGAAACCTAATTGGAGATTGACAATAGTGACGCCCTCGAGCATGGCGAAGCGGATCAATTGTGTTGTCTGCCACTCTCTGTATGCCAATACCTCCTTGGATTTAGGCAATTGAACCTGTGGTGTCGGGTTTGGTTTGCTTTCTAACAAGAACTCCACGACAGGGTTTTCTAAAGCAGGCTTTTTCCATTGCTGTATCGGACTGCTAAAAAACACCACAGCGACGATGATAGAGGCAACCGTGATGAATATACCAAAACCTGAAGGGAATATTTCGAGAGATGTGGATTGTGGAAGCCCTTTCGTGATCGCAAGGAAAGTGCCGGCACCCAGTACGCCGAGAATCATCGTAAAACAAATATTTTTCAGTATGAAGAAGGCTGATGTATCGTCACATTGCTGGGCATCAGTTTCATTCATGACTAGTTTCCCCTTTCAAAACAGTCGCATGATAAGGCTTCTTAATATTTAGTAGAATTTATGATGTCAGTTTGCATCGCGCAAGCAGGATTAATCGGAACTATTTTTCGTTTACTCGAAAGATTGTGGCTAGCGAGCCTATAATAAAAATACCGGTCGTTCACTGCCTTGAAACGACAGCCGACCAGGAATTTAACAGTCTAATTACTGGTTTTTTTTGCGTGGAGTAATTCATCATGGCAGCATCACCGCCCAGCAACTCTCAACCCTCGGCACTGCAGAACTTGAAGCCTTACGTCTCTATTCTTGGCCACGTCTGCTTCGTGCTCGGGTTCGCGTCTATCATTGCTTCAATTGTTGTCTGGAATATTACAAAAGAGCCCGATATTGCCCATGGTGAACGGTTCGGGATTTTCATTGGCTTATGGGCGCCAACGTTTTTCATACTTTCGAATCGTTTTGAACGGTTTGCCAAAAGCTGACCTAACTTCGAGTTTCTTGTTGTACTCGGACTCAGTTGCTTACAACTGTTTTGTCCAACGATTCTACTCAGCATGCAATTTACTTTCCGGCCGGTGACACAGCCGGTTCGGGTTTAGCCCGCATAACGAAGTCAAACTTCTGGCCGTGCCGAATCCCATCCAGTATGATGTCCATCGGTATCATTAGGGTTCCCGCAGCAACATCGTTTCTGCGGATACTGATTTTTACCGGGAAAGATCTCCTAGACTTCGGGTCCACAACACCCTGCAGTACCGGAGGGTCGGCCGACACTCCGGCTGGTACGCAGAACGCCACGGAATGCTTTTGGGGCGTGTCGCGGAAATTCCTTACTGTCACTGTGACTGTGGTTTGGTTCGACTCCTGCAGATCCACCCGATACGGATATGCCGAAACCCAGAATGGATCGAACTGATACTCATAATTCTGTTCGGGCAGAAGTTCTCTGTATTGGCGCGCGATCCGTTTCGACCATGCGTGGTATCTGTCCACGAAGGCCGAAGGATCGGTCATGAGGACATTGTGGGCTCCCATGATGATGTCCGGCTTGAGATCCCGCAGATACTTGCTGCCGAGGATGTAGCCTTCCTCGAAGATGGCGCTATTCCGGGCGACTACAGCCTCGTGTCCGTTCTGTTCTGGATCGGCCGGGTCGCCGAACAGGTTATCTCCAGTAAAGGCGATCTTTTTTCCATCTAGTTCTACCCAGAGGCAGTTGCCGAACTCCGTTTGTCCTGGCATCCAGTCCACATGGAGTTTAAGCCCTTCCCACTCCACCACTTCACCGTCTCGCAAAGGGCGATCAACCTTTAACCCTCGGTATTGAAGGTTATAAGAAGTTATTAGGGCGCAATAGTCGTACCGCAGGGGATTCTCCACTTTGTCAACAATGCGGTCTAGCGTCCAGATCTGAGCCCCGTACTCCTTTTTCAGTGTCTCCCCCAAAGTGAAATGGTCGCCGTGCATGTGGTTGATCCATAGCGCGTCGATTCTTTTCAGGCCGAGGTGCTTCCGCATCTCAGCCACCAGTTCCGCGAGCAATTGTTCTGAAAACAAACCGCAGTCCAGCAGCAATCCTCTGCCACTGTCGGAAATAATGATAGCGAAATTCTTCCCGGCGAGCGCGTCGCTGAACTTGTACAAATGAGGCGTCACCCGTGTGATTTGTGGAATGGGCGTGGGCTTGAGGATTGGATTGGCTTTGGTTCGCTTTGTCAGTGAGTTGACGGGGTAACCACGGATATAATCTGGATGAAACTCCTTAAGTTTGCGGTGGTATTCCGCCAGTTGACCTCCGGCGTCGGCCACTGTGGGGCCTTGCGAGGGGAACAACACGGAAAGGTTAAGTTCGCGCAATTTTCCGACGGAATGGGTGAGTGTCTCGAGGCCTTTGGCAAAGCCGTAGTCCCACTCAGTGTCGTACCAGTTGGTCATCCGTGCGCCATGGTGCATGATTCCGCCGGAAAAGGCGCACGTTTTGTCACCTTGGCGCAACACGTAACTCATGCCGCCAGGGGAATGGCCGGGAGTGGCGACACAGATAAGTTCGTATCCTCTCCAGCGGAAAACCTCCCCCGGCAACAAGGCTCGGTCCAATAGTATTGGCCGGGCAGGAGGGCGGACATAACTGGCCCCGTGGACAGTGTGCTTGTCACCTAGCGTGGGCCGCCACTTGCGGAAATCTAGCGGTTTGTCAAAAAGTTCGCGCTCCTCCCCGGGTGCCGCGATTTTCACGCGGGTTCTGTCAACTCGGCCAATTCCCTGACACTGTTCCCGGTGATGGTCGGTGAACAGCACCCACTCGATATTGCGGATCCCATTATTAGCAAGATGCTCCAGCACAGTGCCGTCACCCAGATTCACAAGAACAGCGGCATCGCCGTCGCGAAGGATATGGACATTACAGGTATCCCGGTGCAGAAGGACGCCTGGCCAATCCGGGTGGGCAGGAGCAAGTTTGGCGGGCGATTGTGCGAATGCTACCCATGAGGAAAGACAGAAAACGACCAACTGGTGAGAAATCACAGCCAGCCTCCCCAGTTTGCAACCACTGAGAACTAAGTTACGCCAGTTGCAGGTAGACGGTTTACCGCCCAACCTGTTCCGCGAGTTCGCGTGCCAATTTTAGAAATACAGCCGGGTCGTAGGCATTCAGACGGCTCATCAGCTTTCGCTCCTCATCGTCGTCGAGACGCTGGAGTTTGGTAGCTGTAACATCCTCTGAAAGCCATTTATTGAAATCTTCACTGCGGATCTTGTTGAACGATGGCAAAAAGTCTCGGTCATCTACCAGTTTGCGAGCAATTTCAACAGGACCGTTGGCTTTGAGGTATTCCGAAAAAGTTGAGGCAGCACCCTGTGGCAATTTTTGTTCTCTTTCGATCAAGCTCAGAATAACTCCCAATCGTGCCTGTCGGTTGGCATATGGGTGCAAATCGACCAAGTCTGTCAATTTTGCAAGTGTGGCGCGTGATCCCTCGGCATTTTCACGATCTGCCTTCATGTCGGAAGCAATGACATCGGCCAAACTGGCCAATTGTCGCGCTGCTTCAAAGTCGGGAACTGGCTGATCTGGGCGTCCAATACCCGGTTCGGTGAAACCGTCCAGTGCCATTTTCAAGATGGCTTGAACCTTTGTTTTGTCGAGGGGCGCCGCCTTGGCGGACTTGATGGCGGCATCACATGCCTTTTCCAGTTGTAGGCTTGCTTGTTTAAGCCCTTCCGGATCGCCAAATTGCTGGGTGGTTGTGGCCGCGGCCAGTTTCACCAACGCTCCATCGATGGCATCGAGGTGTTCCTTGCCCGCCAGTTGGGCGGCGACTCCGGCCAATGTGGTTGCCCACATACGAACCATCACCCTTCCCGGGAAAACCCGGTGCCGGGATTTACCGGGCAAATGATACCCGTAACCGCGCGTCTGCCGGTATCCGGGGTACTGAAGATCATGGTGGCACGCGTAACAGTCGGAGGTCGCCAGTGCCAGTTCGGGCCAGCGGGCTTTGCGTCGCGCCGTCGGATCGGTTGGTTCGTCCGGATCGCGCACGGCCAGTTCCGGCCAGCGGACCAACTCTTGTTTGGCATCTTTGATATCAAAACTGGTGCGTTCAGCGGTAAGCCTTGCAGTTTCCCGCAAACTGACAAGGGCGCCCACCAAGGCCAGACGGGTCATCTGAAACGGTTCGGCATGGTAATGTTTTTGCACTTCGGGGGATGCTGATTTCAGAAATGGAACATCCAAGCCTTCGCGATAATGGGGCGGCTCATTGCGGCTGAACGTTGCGATTTCAATGGGAGGAAGAGGCGGGTGCCCGGCAGCGAACATGGAATGGGTGACAACTTTCCCTTCCTGCGCATTGCCAATGTGGCACGAGGCGCACAAGGTGGCGCGTACTTCAGGGTCGCGCAGGTTGCGCATACCAATTTCTGCTTTGTCGCGAGGGGATTTTTCTCGCCATGCAACATTGGCATGAGGACCCACCCATGAAAAGGACGGTCCATGACACGAGGCGCAGCCAATTCCTTCCGACATGTCCAGTGAGCCTGCCGACCGCTCCGAAAGCGCGTGTTGGCCATGGCAATTGAGACAGCCTGTGGCTGCAACCGTTACATCCTGACCTAAAATTTTGCCAATATCCTGCCCGCGTTTTCCTTTTAGAACAGCATATGCCTGAGCATGCTTATCATGTGTCTTCCAGATGGCGTATTCGCTGAGCCATACGAAATCGAAAGAGTAAGCTCTTCCGGGAACTCTTGTTACAGGTGGTATATCATTGACTGTAGGCTGGGCATGGCAGCGGACGCAGGCCATCGAATCTTGGAATTGATGGTTCGAGGCAAACGAATCCCTGCGCCCGGGGGTCAACCAGGTGGGGTCCTGTGCTGGAGCCGAAATGGCCAGTGCATAACCGAGAACAACCACCTGAAGCATACGACACCTCGGCGCGGAATCAGGGCTGGGACCTAGCGATACCGTCCAACCCATCCTGCAGGCGCTTCAACAGGAGCTGTCTATCGCGTGTTGCCCGCATTTCGTTGGGATCGGAACGAGGACTATCGTACCCGTTCGGGAACTGACCGAGTAGAGAATCCCGCACGGTGAGATACGGCAATTCATAGCCAGCTTCGATTTGCCCTTGGCGCCGGCGCAGGTCGTCACGCAAGGCGGCCAGTGCCAAAAATTGCTGGGCTTGCTGCTCCCATGTCAGTTTCTCAGCGTTAACTGAAGAAAATCGGGCTATGCGTGTGGATGCTTCTAGCTCTTGGGCGGTTGTCCACGGTTCCCGATCTGTGGCATAGGCGATCCGCCGAGTCAGGCCCTCAAGCGCCTTGCGAGCTCGCGTGGCCGTAGTTGCAGCGTCGGGAGCGGGCTTGCCCATGTGCGTTTTCAGGCTCGCCAGGGTGTTGTACGCCTCGGAATCGGCCAGATCGAGAGCGCCGGTGTACCACGTCTGCCATGGAGCACGGCCTGCTGTTGTGGGTGTACGGTAGGCAACTCGGTCGCTATCGACTGTCAGGTTCTTGTGGCAACTGAAGCAATCCTGCTCTGCAAATTCCGGCCATGGCGCACCATCCGCAGACCGGCGGGCCCGGGCTTCAGTCAGTCGCACGGCTGCTGTTGCCACGGCAATCTGGCCCACCTGCCAGCTACGCCAAGCATGATCCGGTGTGCGCGCGTGTTCATCTGCCATGCGCCAGTGCGCAGGGTACTTGGCCAGCGCGCTTGAAAATTCAAAGTTGAGGCGCGGGTGGCCCGCAGCAATCAGGTCGTGGTTGACCTGCATCAGGGGTACATCGGGATTTCCAACATGACACGCGGAGCATACCTGAGCGCGCCTTGCCAAATCTTTGGTGTTCCACAGGCCAAAATCGCGTTCTTTCGTTGCTGCATCCAGTTCCTTGAAACCGCCCCGCGTATGCGCTGCCAGCCAAGGTTGAGCTGGGCCATGGCAACTCTCGCAACTGACGGCATCGACAAGACTGAATGAAGTGGATGCTTTGGATAGTTGGCCTTCTCCCGTGGCATGACAGGTCAGACAGGCCACCGTTTTGGAGGCAGAAGCAGCGTCTGGACCATAAAGATTGCGCACCATCCGTTCAGAACGAATGGAATAAAGCGTGTCGAACGCCTTGCGGTGTGGATCTTCGCTGTTCCAAGTGACGAATTCAGAGCCCACCACCCGGCGGTGTTCCGACTTGTGATGGCATGAGCTGGAGGTGCAACTGGCAGTCCCAAGGTAGTCTGGTCGGGAAGTGCAGGTGCCTGCCAACGATTCGACAACGGCCTGACTGCGCGGTGCGGGCAAACGAGATTCATCCCGTGCCAAAACCGCCGACAGCATTGCTGCTAGGACCGTTAGGCCGGCCAGAATTGGAGCGAAACGGAACATGGCAAGGATACCTGTTGGCTCAGACAAGAGACCTAACCCAACACCATTCTGACCTATTCGGTTGTTGAATCTGAAGAAAAAATGCCTGAATCTTTCTGGTTCGACCCGGCTCCAGCCGATAATCCGCACGTCCGGCATGTTCGGCTTTTACTTGGACTCCCGCCCAATTCCGGTTACTATGTGGGCCATCCCACCGACGCTTCCTCCACGGACGAAGAATTTCATGAGCATTGTCATACCCGGCTTTCTGGCCAGCTGCCTTCTCACATTCCCAGGCCAAGCACCCACTCTTAAGGCGCCATCGCCCTTGGTATTGCTGCCCGGTAAGGCGACAGATGTCACGCTGACAGGTGCTAATCTGGCAGACCCATTGGCTCTTCAGCTCGATCTCGCAGCGACCCTTACCATTCCCGCAGATGGCAAGAATGGTAAGGATGCTGGCAAACTGATGGTTCAGATCAATCCGGCCAAAGACGTGGGCCCGGGGTTCCACTCGTTGCGTCTGGCGACAAAGCGTGGAAGCTCCAACGTGCGGCTGTTCGTAACAGATGAGCTACCGCTGGTGGCGAAAACCGACAGTTCCCGCAAGCGTGAAACCGCTCCTGAAATCAAGCTGCCTTGCGTGGTGTCAGGCCGCTCGGATGCCGAGCAAGCGGATTGGTTCCGCTTCAAAGCGAAAAAGGGAGAGAAGGTTGCCTTCGAGATTCTGGGAAGGCGCTTGGGCAGTGGCATCGACCCGCAAATCACACTGTTCGATATCAAGGGTCGCGAACTCCGTGCCGGCCATAGCAACGACGCCCCGGGCGCTCAAACAGATCCGCGCTTGGTGCATACGTTTGCAGCCGATGGCGATTATCTGGTTCAGGTGCGTGATGTGGCGTGGCGGGGAGGCGAGGATTTTCACTTTCTGCTGCGTGCAGGAGCTTTTCCGGTAGCGACGTGCGCTTTTCCATTGGCAGTCACCCGTGGCAAAACCACGCCCGTGGGTTTCACCGGAACACACGTGGATGGCACCATTCCCGTACCTGTTGCCGCACCAGCAGATCCAGCCGTAATGGCTCTTGATGTGGTGCCACGTTTTGCCAAAGACGGAATTCCTGGCTGGCCTGTTTCCGTTATGCTTTCGCCCTATGAGGAACTCGTTGAAAAGGAACCCAATAACGATTTGCCGCAGGCTCAGAAAATCCCGCTGCCGTGCGGTGTTTCCGGCCGGTTCGACAAGCGTGGCGACACCGACCGCTACAGCTTCACGGCGACCAAGGACCAGCGCCTGATCATTGAGGTTCAGACAACGGATTTGGGAAGCCCCTCGGAAGTCTTGCTGACGGTGGTGGACGCCAAGGGTGCCAAGCTGGCTGAGACGAACCCAACCCAATCGGCGCGTCTGGATTTCAAAGCACCCGCTGCTGGCGATTTCGTGATTGTCGTCGAGCATCTGCATCTATGGGGGGGCCCGGACGAGGCTTACAGACTGCAAGTTGCCCCTTACGAACCTGGATTTGATCTCGCACTGGCGGCCGAGCGCATCGATGTCCGCAAGGAAGGCACCGCGGCGTTGCCGTTGCAGATCGTGCGCCGCGATTATGCCGGCCCGGTGGAACTTTCTTTGGTGGGTCCGGCAGGCCTTGCAGGGGCTGGAACCATCGCGCAGGGAGCGCCCGCCAAACCCGCTGATCCAGCGGGCAACCTGACCATCACCTGTCCAACCGGATTTGCTTCTGGCCTTTATCCGATTCGTATTGTTGGGAAAGCGACTATTAACGGCAAAGCTGTTTCAGTGATTGCCAGCACGCGACCAGCCATGACAGCCGCACTCGGTGGCCTGCCCGTGCCTCCAATTCGCCTGACACGGTCTGTGGCTGTTGGTGTGATCGATCGGATGCCCTTCACCTTGGCTGTGAAAATCGACCCCGCTACTGTGGCACCGGGTAAGGATGCCACGTTCACAGTAACGTTGACTCGCCGCGACGGTTATGCCGAACCGGTAGCGTTGTCGGTTGCTGGCCTGCCTGCCAATGCTACGGCCGATGCGCCCACCATTGCCAAGGATAAAACAGAAGCGAAGATTGTTGTCAAAACCAAGGACAATACACCGGTGGGTGCCCCGGCGCTGATCGTGAATGCCAAGGCCAAGGTAGATGGAGCCGATGTGACGGTTGCTGCCCCCGCCGTGACATTGACCATCAAAAAGTAAGCATGCTGGTTCTTTCCCATCCGTTCATCTCGTGAGCCTATATTGAGGTGTCAGGGTCGAGGGATGCAGTAGAAAGGCCGGGAGATGATGATCAAGACACGGCGTCTTGTGGTCGGCATCAGCGGTGCGACCGGGATTGTTTATGCTTCCCGGTTGCTTGAGTTGCTCAAACCTACCAATGTCGAGACTCACTTGGTGGTTTCGCGCGCCGGCGATATTACCCGATCCCAAGAAACAGACCTAACGTCTGAACGGTTACGCGCCTTGGCCGATGTGACCTACACCATTGGTAATATCGCCGCCCCGTTGGCCAGTGGATCTTTCAAAACCATTGGTATGGTGGTGTTGCCTTGCTCCATGAAAACCTTGGCGGAGATAGCCACCGGGTTGAGCGAATCACTGCTGTCCCGTGCCGCAGACGTTACCCTGAAGGAACGCAGGCGCTTGGTGCTGATGGTTCGTGAAACACCACTCAACCTAATCCATTTGCGCAATATGCTTAGCGTCACGGAAGCGGGTGCCATTGTTTTCCCACCCGTACCGGCGTTTTACACGGAACCAACAAGCATTGAAGACATGGTAACGCAGACAGTTGGCAGAATTCTCGACCTGTTCGACATCGAGCTACCGGGAATTCGTCGCTGGGGCGAAGACGTTGGCATGGAAAAGAGTGATTGAATTAGGCCTGATTGATTTTGCTATTTCCAAGCGAATGAAACAACAAAAATGGGATCAGGTTTGGCTTGCAGGGCCATTAGGTGTATCCCATTGCAAAAAAAAGACCTTCAAACCATCTGGATCAAGCATTGTAACCACGCTTGCCCCCCACGACATGGCCCGGGGAAGCGGTGTTCCCTCAGGAAGCGCCCGATGGCGTTCCGTGATATTGTTTACTTCGATCACTAGATGAAACCGTCCGTCGGGCTCACGCAGGGTAGGCGGGTTGCGTTCCCGGGTGGCATCCATCAGTTCCAGCCGTAGGCCACCCAGATCGAGAAGCATGCCACGCGCATTGTCTCGATCCCAAGATTTAAGCACGGTCCCGCCCAGCGCGCCGCAGTAAAACGCGCTCATGGCATCAAATTGTGCGGTGGCTAGGCTTACGAATCCCATGGCAATGCCCTCCCACATGACATGGTAAGAGCCTGTAATCTTGCGGGGGACTGGAGCGGAGTTGGAAATAACGGTAGAATCGTCCTTTCATCACTCTCGGGCAAGCAGAAGGAACAATCACAATGCGCGGTATTGGCTTGGTTATGGCGGGTTGGTTGCTGGCGACAGGATTGGCTCCAGCGCAGGAATACAAAAGCGGGATTCCATGGTCTGAACCCAAGCTGGTGACTCCCGGTACGGCCAGTACCGCACCATCCGACGCGATTGTTCTGTTTGGTGGTAAAGACCTGTCGGCGTGGAACAATGGCGATAAGTGGCTGGTAGCCGACGGCGTGGCGACAGCCGCTAAGACGGGTATTAGCACCAAGGAAATGTTCGGCGACTGCCAACTGCACATTGAGTGGGCCACTCCAGACAAGGTGGAAGGTGCTGGACAGGGCCGAGGCAACAGCGGCGTTTACTTCATGGGACGGTACGAGCTGCAGGTTCTCGATTCGTTTCAGAACCCCACCTACTTCGATGGGCAGGCCGGTTCCATCTACAAGCAGTACCCGCCTCTGGTGAATGCAAGCCGCAAGCCGGGCGAGTGGCAGATCTACGACGTTATCTTCACGGCTCCCCGGTTTGATTCGTCAGGCAAGCTTCTCAGCCCCGCGTATATAACGGCGCTGCATAACGGCGTATTGATCCAGAATCATGCTGAACTGAAGGGGAACACATTTTTCGACCGCCCACCTTCGTACAAGGCGCACCCACCCAAGGGAACCATCGATCTTCAATACCACGGCAATCCCATGCGGTTCCGCAATATCTGGGTTCGTGAGCTGAAGCCTTTGACAGTACCTGAGAAGAAGAATCCAGTGGCGGACAAGAAGTGACTCAGTTGCCAAATGACAGCGCCCCTAGGCGAGCCAGCAACGACGATATCTGGGCCCTGTTTCTGGGCCTTGCCGTCGTCGGGCTCGCCCTGTTTGGCTTGGCCGGTTATCAGCCTCTGGGCTGGGCTGCCAAGTTTGAGGAATGGGTTGTGCCTGCCAAGGCAGTCAAGCCCGTAGCTTGGGCCTTGCCCGGCTGGCTGGCGCTTGCGGCGTCGGTCGCTGCTGTTACCTCCATTCTTTCTCTGCGTTTGGTGGTTTTGGGCAAAAGTGTGATTTCAGCCGCGACGGCTTCTGCTGTCGTTGTGATATTGGGGCTGGGCTCTTACCTTCTGGGGCACCATGCCTGTGTGGCAGCGACAGACGATTCGAAGTTTGTCGTGCCCTTCCGGTTGGGCCTTACGGGCGAAGCGGGCTATCTGGTGGCCCTGTTTACTGGACTGGCGCTGGGAAATTTGTTCCCCGGCGCAGCCCGGCGGCTGAGCATGGCGGCGCGCACGGAGCTGTTCATCAAGACCGCCATTGTTTTGGTGGGCGTAAGCTTGGCGGCCAAAACATTGGGTCAGCAGGCGGCTGCCAACCGGGTGCTGTTGCGCGGTGTTGCCGCCATTGCGGAGGCATATTTACTGTATTGGGGTTTGGTGTATCTGCTGGTGCGCACGGTTTTCCGGTTCCCGCGTGAGTGGGCCGCACCGCTTGCCTCGGGTATCAGCATCTGTGGTGTTTCGGCGGCTATGGCGACCGGTGCCGCTATCCGGGCCCGATCGGGTGTCGCCGTGTTGGTTTCATCCTTGGTGGTTGTTTTTTCAACAATCGAATTGGTTGTTCTCCCCTTTTTCGCACGCTGGCTTTTGCCAGACAACCCGATGGTGGCTGCCGCTTGGATGGGGCTGGCGGTGAAAACCGATGGCGCGGCTGTTGCCGCTGGTGCTGTTACCGAAGCACTCTACCAGCCGGGGCCGGGTAACCTGATGGTGGCGACCACCACGCTTATCAAGGTGTTTATTGATCTTTTTATTGGTGTGTGGTGTTTTGTGCTTGCTGTTGTTTGGCAACGCTGGTTCCGACCAAAAGGGTCCGAACGCGTACGCTTCATGGAAATTGTCGAGAGGATGCCTCTGTTCCTGATCGGCTATTTCCTGGCATTTCTCGGCCTGATGGTTTTGGGCAACACCATGCCAGAGACCTTGAAGGGAATCAAGCTGGTGGAAGGCCAGACTGAAGCGTTCCGCAAGCCGTTGTTTGCCTTGGCGTTTTTGTCGATTGGCATGGCAACCGATCTGCGGCGTTTGGCATCGCCGGGAATGGCGCGTTTGCTTCTCGTTTATCTGGTGTCGATTTTTGGATTCATCATCTGGATGGCTTTGGTCATCTCGTGGATCTTCTTTCACGACATTCCCGCAATTCCACCGGTGGTAACGCCATGAGTAATGAACAAGAAGATTTGTTGATGGAATTGGAAACGGGCCCGGTTGAACCCTTGGCCCGGGTCGAAATCATTCTGGTAGGCAGTTGCTTAGCTGTTGGCACGCTGCTGCTGGTGGTGCTGGCGTGCCTGCTGTAATGGCGGGTCAGCGAACCCAGAAATCGATCACAATCACCTTTTCGCGGCGGTCTTTAACAATCGACACGAAATCCTGATGCGCGGGATGCACAATATAGGCGTCGCGGTCTTTTTCTGTGGCAAACGATACCACGAAGGCATGCGTGAAGCCTTCAGATTTGCCTTCCGGGCTGACATTGGTACCGGCTTCGAAACCGACAATACCGGGAATCTTTCCGGGCAATCCTTTGAACGCTGCAGACACCTCGTCGATTTGTGCTTGTGTGGTGGTTTCCTTGAATTTGTACAAAACGATATGGCGTAACACAGGAATAGCCCTCGGGGAAGGTGCGCTGTCTGCCGATGGGAAGCACAACGCAACAAGCAACAGTAAAGTTGACATGGCTAACTCCGTCAATCGAGGTTGATGACTTCGCCACCGTTTCGGGTGATCAGGCCGCCAACCATGGCTGGGGCAACCGAAGCGCGCAGAAATCGTACCGACCCGTCTACCAGAGCGATGTTTACTCCGCCGGAGTGAAATGAATACATCGACTCGAAGTTGTTGGCGTTGATGCAGGCACAACCGCCATCAGGTACGAGGCCGTCTGAACTAAACCCTCGCAAACTATAAGCGGTATTCACATCTGCCCACGCGGCATTCAATTGCCAACCATTGGAACCCGGGGTGTTAGGCATGATGGGTTTGCCGTTGGCATAAACCTGCTGGCGCCCAGCGGTTTCAGCCAAAAACAGCGTGTTGGACGTGCCGTCAGTTACATCGGCATTGCGGGGCTTTGAGCTTTTGGCACCCAGAACACCGGTATCACCTGTTGGAGAGTTGGGAGCACAGGCTGCTTGAAACTGGGGGCGTAGTCCACGGACGGGGTTGTAGTCGGTGACGCCGAGAATCATGGGCCCCCTATTGGGAACTCCCAGTTGAATGAAATAGGAGCTGTAATCCGCTGTTCTGTCTGGTGCGGATGGGCACAGAAACGTAGTTATTTTGGCGCTTGCCCCAGTGGTAACTCCATAGGGAATGGGTAGATTCGCAGGGTCTCCGACTGATTTTTTGATATCTATGAGGGTTAGCAGGTTGGCCTGCTCGATATACGGCAGAATCAGAGTTAAAGCACTGTGGCCCTGAGTGAGGGGGCCAAGCGGGTTGGTTGGATTAGGGTTGGACGGAAAATCAAAGCCCCACGCTGGGAATGCGCCATTGGCATCGTGGTAACCTTGCAGGGCGATTCCTAACTGCTTCAGGTTGTTGGTGCACTTCATTCGGTTCGCGGCTTCACGTACCTTCTGCACGGCAGGTACCAGCAAACCAATCAGAACTGCAATAATGGCAATCACAACAAGAAGTTCGATCAGGGTGAACGCTGATCGAGTTCTGATTGACCAAATCATAGGGCACCGGAGAATCAGAAAACGAAGCGTGCAGGAGGACGATCACTATAAAATATACTTAACTGAATGGAAACTGAAATGCTTTTCTTTCAGCAAACAAAATTATTATAACAAAATAGGGCGATGGGTGTGCCACGCGGTCGCCTTTTCGTGCATCCGTGCCGCGCGGAGAACGGTTTCTTCTGCCATGGCAGGGCCTTGCAGCTGCAAACCAATCGGCAGGCCGGAAGCCGTGAACCCGCATGGAATGCTCAACCCTGAAATACCTGCAAGATTGCATGAAATGGTGTAAATGTCGCTCAGGTACATCGACAGGGGGTCGGATGCCTTTTCGCCCAGTTTGAATGCTGCTGTCGGAGCGGTAGGGCCAGCAAGTACGTCGCAACTGGCGAAGATGCGATTGAAATCGTTGAGGATCAATCGGCGCGCCTTCAGTGCCTTGGTGTAGTAGGCATCGATGTAGCCACTTGAAAGGGCGTATGTGCCCAACATAATGCGGCGCTTGACTTCTGCCCCAAACCCTTCACCCCTGCTTTTGCAGTACAGGTTGATTAGGTTTGTTTTTTCAGCGGTCCGGTGGCCGTAATGAACGCCGTCGTACCGCGCCAGATTACTGGAAGCCTCAGCAGTAGCTACCAGATAGTAGGTGGCAATGGCATGCGGGCTGGTAGGCAACGTCACATCGACGATGGTGGCACCCAGACTGCGGTAAACCTCGAGGGAGTTGCGGACAGCTTGCTCCACTTCAGAATCGAGGCCCGGACCGAAAAACTCTCGCGCAACACCTACCCGAAGGCCTGCGAGCGGGGTTTCGAGGGATGCCATGTAGTCTGGAACAGGTTGATTGACAGAGGTGCTGTCGCGACGATCGTGGCCGGCAATAGTCTGTAGCAACAGTGCCGTGCCTGCGACATCGTGGGCAAATGGACCTACTTGATCCAGAGAGCTGGCAAACGCCACAAGCCCATAGCGACTGACCCGGCCGTACGACGGTTTCAGGCCCACAATGCCACACAGACTGGCAGGTTGGCGAATCGAACCGCCTGTATCTGAACCCAGCGATAATGGAGTCAGGCAACCGGCAACAGCCGCAGCAGATCCGCCGCTAGACCCACCGGGAATTCGTTCCAAATCCCAGGGGTTGCGCGTTTTTTGAAAGGCACTGTTTTCGGTGGACGAACCCATGGCGAATTCGTCGAGGTTGGTTTTACCAAACGGAACGCCGTCTTCCGCAGCTACTCTCTCAACCACATGGGCGGTGTAAGGGGGGCGGAAGTTGGCAAGCATTTTGCTGGCACAGGTGGTGGGAACACCCTTTTGACACAAATTATCCTTGATGGCCACTGGCAAACCTGCAAGCAAACCTAATGGCTCACCTCGCACGCGGCGGGCGTCGATGGCATCAGCAGTGGTCAAAACTGCTTCGGCATCGAGATGCAGGAAAGCCCCAATTTTTGAATCAAGAGATTGGCAGGCTTCGAGGCATGCCTGAGTGAGCTGGCGCGATGAAACCTCTCCACGCCGCAGCAATGAAACCAACGCGCTGGCGGGAAGTTGAGTCAGATTCATGGGGTTTTAGTCCATAACAGCGGGAACGGCGTAGCAATCGCCCAGTTTGCGTGGAGCATTGGCCAAGGCTTCAGCAACGGTGAGGGATGGCTTGGGTTCGTCTTCGCGGAAGACATTATGGACAGGAAGTGCATGAGCCAAGGGTTCAATACCCTGCGTATCGAGCTGAGCTAGTTGGTCAACGTAATCGACTATGGCAGCCAACTGAGGGGTTAGCGCCGTTATTTCAGGGGTTGACAGGTCCAGTCGAGCCAAGTGAGCGACCCAACGGACCTGATCTTCCGTGAGTTTCATGGTCAGGCCGATTGAACCTGGAAGGGCTTGCGCTTGATGGGGCGAGTCACCAAACCGGAGCGGAGGCACTTCACGCACACACGCTGAGTGGTGACTGACCCGCCCAACTGAACCTGCATGCGCTGCAAGTTCGGGTTGAAAACGCGCTTGTTCTTACCCGTTACCTTCACGCCGTTACCGCCAAGGTACTTGGCTTTACCGCGCTTCGTGTAAGAGTTGCCCACGATTGGCTTTTTCTGGCAAACCGCACATTGCTGGCCCATGACGCTAATACCTCATCCGCAAGTCAATCAAACAAGCATACCACGGGATACCGTGGCAACAAGGTGGACTGTTGGTCAGAACGGCAACTCGGCCCGGCCGGCAAGTCCATCTGCTGGCGGGTGGCTCCGCGGAATGCCTCGTTGGGCGTCGAAGAACTCAGGCGAGCAGCGAATCAACGTCAGGCGGCGAACGTCAAGGCTGACGGGTTCGCCGTTGCTGAATGCGCGGCTGGCAGGTTCAAGAAGCACAAACGGCAGCTGCACCGCCAAGATGCGGAAACTCTGTCCCACAAGCTTCTGAGATGAATTGTCATCCCATGGCATGTCGCCTCCACCAGAAGAGAGCAGCGCCTGAGCCAGAACCAAGGTGTCGGGGGCGAGGTCGTCTTCGCGCAGCACGTGCCGGCTGACTCTGTGTACTTTGCCTTCCCAATACTGAAGCGCTCGTTCGTCGCTTAGTTCGCCAAGTCCGGGAAAACCGTCAAGAATCAGGTCGTCCAGCGTGTGGCTGGCTCGAATGCGGGCCAATAGGCGCTGCAGGATCTCGTCGCTGCGAGGATCGATCCGACCAGCGCGTAGGCGCGCCAGCCTGTTCTTCAGCATGTGCAACGCTTCCATGGTCGATCTCCCAATCGCGTCAGGTTCGGCCTTCAGACCCTTTAACCTTATAGTGTATTCGATCATGATCCCTCATTATTTTTCAGGATCATGGTCTTTCATGGTTTATGGGATTACCTGTTGGAGTTTTCCCCATGCTGCAGCAGTTCAGCGACAAGAACAAAGACCTCATTGTCAGCATCAATGGTGTGTTGGTACATCGCGACAAAGCCGGTATCAGCCCTTTTGATTCAGCAGTACAGGGGGGCGATGCTGTTTGGGAAGGATTGCGCCTTTACAACGACCGGATTTTTCGCCTGCGCGAGCACCTCGATCGCCTGCGTGACTCCGCTTTAGCTTTGGCGTTTCGTGATATTCCAACGCATGAGGCCATTGTGGGCCATTTGCGCGCAGTGCTTGCGGCCAATGGCATGCGCGACGGTGTCCACGTTCGCCTAACTCTCACACGCGGCGTAAAATACACCAGTGGTATGGATCCGCGCATCAATAATGCCGGGCCCACACTGATCATTCTCCCAGAATGGAAGCCACCCGTTTATAGTTCGGGCGGTATTCGGCTAATTACCAGCACCATGCGCCGCCCCGGGCCCGACGTGATGGACCCGAAGATTCATCACTGCAACCTCATCAACTCGATATTGGCGAAAATTCAGGCCAATACCGCAGGTGCGGACGATGCCCTGATGCTCGATTCCCGAGGTTTCATCGCCGAAACCAATGCCACGCATGTGTTTCTAGTTTCGCACGGCGTGGTCCTGACCAGCCATGTGCATGCCTGCCCTGAAGGCATCACCCGGGCAGTGGTGATTGACCTCTGTCGCGCCAATGGGATTCCGCTGGAAGTAAGGGACTTGTCGCTGTCGGAAGCTTACCGAGCCGACGAGATGTTCTGCACAGGCACCATGGGCGAACTGACGAGTGTGCTGGAACTGGATTCCCGTCGGATAGGGACCGGCGAACCCGGCCCTTTGACCCAGCAACTGTCACGTCTGTTTCGTGCCAAAACGGCAAGCGAAGGCGAACTGGTTGTGGGATGATTCAGGAATATTTCAGTATGGTTTTCATCGCTTTGTCATGACAGCCATGAAAAGATGAGAACAGATATTCTGCCCGAAAAAAACAGTTGATTGTGCGGGCAGGTGTCGGTTTCTAGCAGGCAGTCGGCATGGTGAATTTTGTATTCAGTTTGGTGATGTCCATTCTTGCCGCCATGGCCATGGTGGCCCAGCCTGCTGAGGGAACCCCTGTTCAGCCATTGGGTCAGGCACTGCCTCCTCCGCTCAGGGCCATGCTGCAATTGACGCCCTCCCAGGAAGAGGCGTTGGTCGCGATTGAACAAGACCTGCAAAAGCAGCTTGAACGAATTCTGACACCGGAACAGATTAAAGTACTTGCCAATGCCAGATCTCGAGCGTCTGCTCGATCGGGAAATTCTGTGTCTGGCCCGCTGCCCAACATTATTGTGATTGTCGCCGATGACCTGGGCTATGGTGATATTGAGCCGTTCGGATCGCGCCTAAACCGGACACCTCATTTGGCAAACATGGCCCGCGAAGGCATGAAGTTGACCTCGTTTTACGCTTGCCCGGTTTGCACACCGTCAAGAGCGCAGATGATGACGGGTTGTTATGCCAAGCGTGTGTCGCTGCCTCAGGTGATTTTTCCGGGCTCTGCCACAGGAATTCATGCAGACGAGCGAACCTTGCCCGAATTGCTGAAGAAGCAAGGATATGTGACATCGTGTATTGGCAAGTGGCATCTGGGTGATCAACCTTGCTTCTTGCCCACCAGTCGCGGTTTCGACCGCTATTTTGGTATCCCCTATTCCAACGATATGGGGCCGCAGCATGGGGCATCCAAAGGGAATCCTTTGCCTCTGATGCGGGGTGACAGGGTGATTGAAACCTTGGATGGCGAAGGCCAGAATGCCGTCACGGCGCGCTACACGTCCGAGGCAGTTGCCTACATCCGGGAAAACAAGGATCGGCCTTTTTTCCTGTACCTGCCGCATACGGCTGTGCATGTGCCGTTGCACCCGGGCAGTGCGTTTCGTGGCAAGTCGAAAAATGGAACCTATGGCGATTGGGTGGAGGAACTGGACGACTCGGTGGGTCAGGTGCTGTCGGCTGTGCGTGATGCTGGCATCGATGCGCGCACCATGGTGTTGTTTACTTCCGATAATGGCGCTCCACGAGTGGGGTCGAATGCTCCATTGCGTGGCTTCAAGGCCAGCACTTGGGAGGGCGGCATGCGTGTCCCCACCATTGTCCGTTGGCCCGGAACCGTCCCAGCCGGTGTGGCTTGTAATACTGTCTGTGGTAATATCGATATTCTGCCTTCATGCCTTGCTATTGCTGGTGGCGCTGTCGCGGCAGACCGCGCGATTGATGGCAAAAATCTGGTGGATCTGTGGCGCGGGTCCTCCATCGCCTCTCCACATGCGGCTTACGGTTGTTTTCTTGGGAATAGCCTTCAGGGCATTCGTTCGGGAAAGTGGAAATATTACACAACCGAGAATTGGCTTTTTGATCTGGATACGGATATTGCCGAGTCCATGGATGTGGCGGCAGCCCATCCCGATGTGGTTGCAACCATGCGCAAATATGCGGAGGCTATCGAGTTGGATCTTGGCAAGGGTTCTGTTACCGGACCTGGAGTCAGGCAGGCGGGACGGGTTGCCAGCCCCGTTCTACCGCGTCTTCGTCCATGAGCAACCACTGCTATTGAACAAGGTGTTCCATGGTGGATTGTTGCTTTTTTGGAAATTAGGGAGTGTCGATAATGAAGAAGATTGTTCTGGGTGTTGCAGTCCTGCTTGCGGGAGCTGTATTTTTGGTCTCCAACGCTGTTTCCCAACCGCCAGGCGGCAAGGATGGCAAAGATGGCAAGGGCGGCCCAGGCCGGTTTGAACTGGGAGAAGTGATTCCCCCACCGCTGCGTATGGAACTCAAGCTCACTCCTGATCAGGAAAAAGAGCTAGACGCTCTTAAAGCCGACCTGAAATCGAAATTGAGCAAGATACTGACCCCGGAACAGAAAAAGGCGATCGAAAATTTCCGCCCCCGTGGCATGGGCGGCCCCGGCGGCGAGAAGGGTGGTAAGGGCGGAGAAAAGGGCGAGAAGGGCGAGAAAGGTGGCAAGGGCGGCAAAGGTGGTGAAAAGGGCGAGAAAGGTGGCAAGGGCGGTGAGAAGGGTGGACCTGATGGCGAAAAAGGCGGCAGGCCTGCGCGCCCACCCATGGAATGATTCAGCGAAACAATAACCAAATTTGGGCACCGGGCTTTTGATTCCCGGTGCCATTCTGTCAGCGCCATCTCTGGAGTATTGCGATGAACAGCGTCTTGTGTCTGGTGGCCATAATCCTCAATGCCGATACCGCCAATTGGCCCGGATTTCGCGGACCTGATGGCACCGGTGCATCCGCCAGCGCCAAACCTCCTTTGTCGTGGAACACCAGTAAGGGCGTTTTCTGGAAAATGAGTCTTCCAGGACCTGGATCATCCTCCCCAATCATTTACGGCGACCGTGTTTTTGTTACCTGTTACATGGGAACAGGCAGCTCTCTCAAGCGGCATCTGCTTTGTTTCGACAAGATATCAGGTAAACAAAACTGGACTGCCGATGTCCCCGCGGTTCTTCCGGAAGATCCGTACAGCGGTTATATCACCGAGCATGGCTACGCCAGCAGCACGCCAGTTACCGATGGAAACGCTGTCTATCTGTTCTTTGGAAAATCAGGTGTGCTGGCGTTTGCGATGGATGGAAAAAAGCTTTGGCAGACAAGCGTTGGCACCGGTTCTGATATTCGCCGATGGGGATCATCGGCCAGCCCTATTCTTTACAAGAACCTTGTGATTGTGAATGCGGCGAGCGAGTCGCGCGCCATTGTTGCGCTAGATGCTAAAACTGGCCGCGAAGTATGGAAATCTGAAGGAGACAGACTGTCGCTTTCCTTCAGCACGCCAGCTTTGGTGGAAGCCAACGGTCGTATTGATTTGGTTGTCGCCATGCCGGAGGAAGTGTGGGGTATGAACCCCGAGACCGGCAAACTTCGGTGGACGGCAACCATCGCGGCCACAGGAAATGTGTGTCCAGCGGTTGTTCCGGGCGAAGGGATTGCCTATGTGACAGGTGGTTTTCAGGCCAAGGGTACTAGTGCTATAAAAGCGGGAGGTAAAGGCGATGTCACACAGAGCAACGTGCCTTGGACAGCACGCCGTAGTTGCTATGTGCCCACCCCGGTGCTGAATGCAAACCGCCTTTTCATGGTCACCGAAGATGGGATTGCCATCAGCATGTCGTCTGGCAAAGGGGAGGTGCTTCAGGAGCAAAGGCTGTCAGTTCCAGCCATTGGCGGACGTGGCAGTAGGCCTTTTTATGCCTCTCCTGTAGTGGCCGATGGCCACATTTTCGCAGTCAGCCGCCGGGCTGGGGTTTTTGTCCTTAAGGCAGATGATACTTTGAAGCAGATTGGGTTGAATACACCTTTGGATGACAGCGATTTCAATGCTTCGCCCGCCATGTCGGGCGGGTTGCTTCTGTTGAGGTCCAACACATTTCTTTACGCGCTAGGCTCGCCCTGATTTCAGCGCGCTTCAAGCCAGGAAAGCGGCACGCCATCCAGCCTTCGGGTGGCTACGCGTGCCACTTCTTGAAATTTACCATCGGCTTTTCGCCACGATTCCAAAGTGACGGCGCCCGCGCGCAAGGCTTGGTCGAGCGAGGCACCCGCACCCAAGGCTTCTGCAGCGCCAATTATTTTGGCTATTTGTGGATCCTTTTTTAAGCGTTCCACCACAGCGCGATCGGCATTGGCTCCGTTTTCTTCGAGTCTGACCTGCCAAACAACCTCTGGTAGTGCACCTCGCATGCTGATCAGACGGTCAACCACAAGTACTTTGCCACCCGCTAGGTCTGGTTCCACCTGACTTAGCCGGAAAACAGGTGCTTTTCGGTCGCGTGCCAACTTCAAAGCTTCGGCTGGAATGGCTGCCTGCGCCGGCCGGGGGGCTGGAGTATCGCCCAGCAGATCACCTAGGGCTTTCTCGAGTGTTGATTTACCAACGCGCGCCATCAATGCCTCGATTTGGCCAGCGGCGAGTGCCGCACCTTCGGCAGGTGTTTCCACAATAGCTTCGCCGGTTCCTTGAAGGTGCAATTTTGTTGTGGATTGGTAGTCGAGAAAGGCCAGGCGGGCTTTCCAGTCGGCTTCGTCCTGAACGGGCAATCCGGGAAGGCGTTCCAGCAGGTCGGTGGATTCCTTTTCCCAGGCAATACCTGCTTCCTTCAGGGTTGCGGCGATTTCCGCGGCAGGTTTGCGCTCAACCCCCTCCACATTTTCCCGCCATGCCACCAAGGCCAGACGGGTAAGGCCCGGCCTTGCAGCCACAATACGGGTTGGCTGGCCGGCCTCGATGCGCGTGGCCACATAGGCACCCGGGCGTGCCGGTTCCTTGTAACGTTCGATCCAGTCGTCGGCGATAACACCCAAATCCTTGGCGTTTGTTCCTTCCAGACTGGTTTTCCAGATTTGCAAACGGCGAACCAGATCGGCCCGGGTGCGCACCTCACGGTCGGCTTGCTCCTGCTCGAGGCGCCGCGCTAGTGCCGGTTGTCCTTCTCGCAGCCAAGCCACCCTGCTGACATACCAAACTGCTCTGGGGCCAGCGTTTCCCCAGCGCAAGCCGCGCAGTTCCTCTCCACCTTTCAGGACAAGCACATCGACGGCGGGTTGCGCCATGGTTGTGCTGCACGTCAGAAGCGATCCAACCAGTACTGCAAGGCATCGGAAGCTCATGACAGATCCCCACCGGTGTTTCACGATTGGCCACTTCCAGTTAAACTACATGCTATGAGCCAAACCATTACCAATCCGAACGAGTGGGAACCTCTCGAACCTCTTCACCGCCGCATTTTGGGCGTGCTGATTGAGAAGAGCAAAACCACCCCCGATTCTTATCCACTGAGCCTGAATGCTTTGGCAACAGGCTGCAACCAGAAATCCAACCGTGATCCCATTCTGGATCTGGAAGATGAAGAGGTTGAACAGGCGCTTCCGGCGCTACAGAAGCGTGGCCTTGTCAGCCGAGTTGCTGGCGGCCGTGTCGATCGTTGGCGTCATCATGCCTACGAGGCATGGAGCGTTGGCAGGGTTGAACTAGGGATCTTAGCCGAGCTTCTGCTGCGTGGCCCGCAGACGGAAGGTGAACTGCGTACACGGGTTTCCCGCATGGACGCTATCAGCGACCTCGATTCCCAGCGGGCCACTCTTAAAGAGTTGGTGCGCCGTGGATTGGTTGTATGGCTGGATCCGGAGGGACGTCGCGGAGCCCAAATTACGCACGGTTTTTATCCTCCAGCCGAACTGGAGACATTGAAAAGCGGAACCGGCCGTCATGATGAGGTTGCTGAAGTGTTTTCGGCCAAGCGTTTGGAGGCCGATTCGGTCATCAACGATCGGGTGACGGCACTAGAAGCACGTGTAAGAGAATTAGCAGAACAATTGGAAAGCTTGCGCAAGGCGGTGGGCGGATGACCGAAGGTGATCGCCTGAATAAGGCATTGGCATCTGCGGGAGTTGGATCGAGGCGTCATTGCGACGCCCTGATTGCAGCTGGCCGCGTCAGCATCAATGGTCAGCGTGTCATTGAGCCGGGCCGCCGCATGGAGCAGGGCGACAAACTGGTGGTTGATGGTGCTCCGGTAGAGGCAGAACCCCTTGTTTATTGGGCCGTACACAAGCCGCGGGGAGTTTTGTGCACCAATCATGATCCATCTGGCAGACCGTTGGCTGTGGATCTGGTACCCCACGTGCATCAGCGCGTGTACACGGTTGGCCGTCTCGATGAGGAAAGCGAAGGGCTGCTGCTGCTGACCAATGATGGTCCATTGGCCCTTAGGTTGACCCATCCACGTTATGGGATTGAAAAGACTTACCGGGTATTGGTTGCGGGCAGCCCTGATCGTCAAGATATCGATCGCCTTCTCGAGGGTGTTTGGTTGAGTGACGGTAAGGTGAAGGCGAAGCGCATTCGTCGCCTCAAGACGCAGGGAGAAAGCGTGTGGCTTGAAATCGTCTTGTCAGAAGGCAAAAATCGCGAAATCAGGCGTATGCTGGCCCAGTTGGGCCACAAGGTTTTGCGGATTATCCGCATGGCTATTGGATCGCTTAAACTTGACCGCCTTCCAGCGGGCAAAGCTCGCCGCGTCTCGCTCGACGAGGTTCAGTGGCTGAGCAAAATGTGCACACAGGCGGATCGCCGGCGGCAACGACTAGTAGAAGGAGACGAAATGGCGAGTGAAGGTGACGAAGTTGACGTTCCGGAAGAATCGCCCCCACCCAAGCCTTCACGCGTGGCACCTATCGGCCGTCCTCCTGTTCCCCGTCCACCTGCTGGTTCACCTCCTGTAGCACGGGCGTCCTTCCGCGGAATGCCTCCGCGCAAGCCCGGCAGACCCGATCTGCGATTGGCTGGTGGACCGCGTTTGCCCCGTCAGTCAGATAGCGATGCCCCGCGACCGCCGCGCCAGCCTGCTGGCGGCGCCCCGTCTGCCGACCGGCCTGCACGTGGCAGCGATCGCCGCGACGACCGACCTAGTTCTCCTCCCCGCCCGCCGCGCGGACCCCGTATGGAATACGGTGGGGACCGTGACGAACGCCCACGCGCTCCACGCATGGGCCAAGAATCGGCAGACCGCCCAATACGAGGCGACCGCCGCGACGACCGTCCAGCTCCCGGATCCCGCCCAGTACGCTCGGGTCCCGGTGGTCCGATGCGAGGCGATCGTCCACCACCCGGTGCACGCCCAACGCGTTCTGGCCCTGGGGGTCCGATGCGCGAAGACCGTCCAGCCCCCGGATCACGGCCCGGTCCCGGTGCCCCGATGCGAGGCGACCGCCGCGACGACCGTCCTCCTGCGGGACCGCGTCCAACGCGCTCTGGTCCTGGTGCTCCGATGCGAGGCGACCGACCACCACTTGGCGCGCGCCCACCACGTTCTGGTCCCGGTGGTCCGATGCGAGGCGACCGCCGCGATGATCGTGGTGGCCCGGGAGGCCGTCCGCCGCGTCCGGGTCAAGGTCGCACCGACCGCCCCGCTTATGGTGGTGACCGTAACGATGAAGGTGTTGGACCACGTGCTCCACGTCCGGGATCGCTCAAGTTTGAAAAGGGCGAATCGGTTCCTTCGGGGTACCTTCCCGGTATGCGCACGGCGCGCAAGCCTGGGTGGAAAAAGTCCTCTAAAACAGATGGTCCCAAGTCATGACGAACGCCTGTCGCCCTTCTTTTCATGGCGCCACCGTTTTGTCCAATACGTTGATTGCGGAGCGCACCTGGCGGGTTGAAATCCAGGTGCCTGAGTTAGCTCGTATATCACAACCGGGTCAGTTTTTTATGGTGCGCCTGCCGGGGCGGACCGACCCTCTTTTAGGCCGTCCATTCGCATTGTGTGATGTCCTTCCAGACCAAAGTGGCATAGCCATTGTGCATATGGTGGTTGGCCGGGTGACGGGGTTACTGGCCAACATTCAGCCGGGTGACCCATTGGAGATCTGGGGCCCGTTGGGTCAGCGGTTTCCTGAGCCAGTTGCGGGTGCCAGACGCGTTGCACTTGTGGCGGGCGGGATCGGGCAAACACCATTTCTAGCCCATGTGCGCGAATTGCTAGGTTCTCAAGGGTTTGGAGGTCATGCGCCTCGTCGCCGTGTTGAAACGGTTGATTTTGTCTATGGTGCACGAACAGCGAACCTGCACGCCGGGGTGGATTCATTCCGCGATGCCGGTGCCATCGTGCATCTGGCAACAGACGATGGCAGTGCCGGAATTCATGGCCGTGTGACAGATGTCTTGTCGGGCCTTGAAA
Source organism: Candidatus Kuenenia stuttgartensis (assembly GCA_945875585.1). GTDB lineage: Bacteria > Planctomycetota > Planctomycetia > Gemmatales > Gemmataceae > REEB421. The sequence continues at coordinate 33,800 of CAMCLK010000033.1, forward strand.
AGCCAGACCATGTGTTTGGATGTGGGCCTGAACCGATGCTGCATGCTTTGGCCAAGCAATGTGTTGCCATGGGAATTCCCTGTCACCTGTCTCTAGAAACGCCCATGGCGTGTGGGCTTGGCATCTGTTACTCGTGCGTGGTGAAAGTCCGAGATGACACGTCCGCATCAGGATGGGATTACCGCCGGGTGTGTATCGACGGTCCGACCTTTGCGGCTTCTGATCTGGTGGATTTTGTATCAGCAGACCGCGATTGAGTATTTGAGCTGGATCTTGACAGGAATCTGGTACCCACATCGGTTACGCGCCAGTATCCTGTAGGCATGTTTTCCTAACCACGCAGTGCGCCAGCAGGATTTACATCCATGAACATCGGCAAGTTTTCGGTCATAGGTCCGCTTGGCAATGGCGCCAACAGTTCGGTCTTGCAGATTCGCCGGGTGGAGGATGCCAAGGCATACGCGCTGAAGGTGGTACCCATCGCGGAAGAGGAAGACAAAAAATTTCTGGAACAGGCGAAGCATGAGTTCGAGATAGGTCAAAAACTCGACCACCGTCATTTGTTGAAAGTCCATGCGTACGAAGAGGTGCGCGCTTGGTTTTTCGGCAAGGTCGTGAAGGTCCACTTGTTGCTTGAATTTGTGAATGGCAAACCGATGCACGAACAGCGTCTGAGCCTTTCCCAGAAGGTTCAGGCGTTTCGGATGATTGCCGATGGCCTAGTCCACATGCACAAAAAAGACATTTTTCATGCTGATCTTAAGCCTGACAACGTCATGATTGGCGCGGGTGGGGTTTTGAAGATCATCGATTTTGGTTTGGCACAGGTTCGCGGTGAGGGTGCGATGCGCATTCAGGGAACGCCGGAATATCTTGCCCCTGAAACCGCCAAGGGGAAGATCATCAACGAGCGGACGGACATTTATAATTTTGGCGCCACAATGTACGCAACCCTTACAGGCAAACCGCTGATGCCGTGGGTGAATTCTGGTGGCGAAATGATCAAGGCAACGACGTGGCAGAAGTATTACAAGCCTGTGCAGGAAGTCATCAAGGGATTGCCAGAAGAACTGTCAAAACTGGTGGGAGCTTGCACGAGTATCGATGCTAATCAGCGTCCAGAGCGGGTAACGGCGGTACAGAATGTGTTGAGCCAGCTTGAGGACAAACTGGTGACATCGACAGAAATGAGTTTGGAAGGATTGGAGTAAAGAGGAGAGGAAAAAAATGCCCCGTCGGCAGCTACCTTGGTGTCGCCCAACCAACAAGGAAACCTCGACGGGGCATCGATACATTAACCCGCCTTCATGAAAGCGCAAGAAAAATTTCAACGATTTTTCTTATTTGACAATCCAGCCCGCCTTAGCAATTGAATTTCAGGAGATTGGTATGAGTGAAACAGAAACCTGCGGTTTGCTGGAGCAAACGTTGGGTAGTTCGGGTTCTGCCGCAGCATTGGATCATTTGGAACAAACTTTAATCGGTCGGGAAGATTATTGGGGTTGGTTTTATACCGGCCTGATGCGTGCCCGTCTTGCCATGGGGGCATCACCTACCCCCACTGCCGGGTCGGGTGACTTGTCGTCTGATCAACAAGAAGAGTACGAGCAAGCCATTCGCAAGACAGCAAGTCTTGTGGGGAATGAGGCATTGAAGCGAGGTCGCTTGGATCAGGCGTGGCCATTTTTCAAACTTCTTGGTGATCCACAACCCATACGAGAAGCGCTCGAACAATTTCAGGCGGATGATGATGGAGATTGGGATATCCCGATCCGCTTGGCCTTTTATGAAGGCATTCTCCCCGTGCGTGGTTACAGTTGGATTCTTCAACGATACGGTTTGTGCAATGCCATAACCGCACTCAGCCAGGGCGAGGTTCCAGCTGACCCTGCCGACCGCCGCGAATGCCTTAAGCAATTGGTTCGATCGTTGCACCGTGAATTGAACGAACGATTGCTGGCTGACGTGGCAAGGCAGGAAGGTCGTGAACCAGAGGCTGTATCTTCCAGCGCCCTGACACTTGGTTGTTTGCCAGCACTTCTTGATGCCCATCCAGAACTGACTGGAGAGGATGTGTATCATATTGATCTGTCGCATCTTCAATCAACAGTTCAATTGGCCGCAATCCTTGGCCAGTGCGAGGAACTCGATCTGGCTTGTGAGCTTTGTAATTATGGTTCCAGACTCAAGGGGCGTTTTGCGCCGCGTGGGGAACCGCCATTCGAACCATTCTTCGTTGGATGGAGCCATTATCTCGAATCGATAGCTGGCCGCGATACCGAAAAGCATCTGGATCATTTTCGTGAGCAGGCTCGCGTTGGTGCCGCTGATGGCAACACCTATCCATCGGAAATCCTCCACCGACTTCTGGAAGCGTTAGGCCGCGACGCGGAGGCTCTCGATGCCGCTGTGGTCTGCCAGTCGCCTCAGTCGCTCCGAGAACGGTGTCACCGGGTGGGTGATTTTAGAGCCATGATCCGCGCTTCACGCTTGCAGGGCGATGCGGTTCATTTTGTTGCTGCCTGCCTCGAACAGGAACGCCTGGGATTGCCACGGACCTGATCTGATGGCACTTCCTATTCTGCCAATCGACTCACTGCTGCCCGAGGCGGTGAGGTTGTTGCGTAGCGCACCGTGCCTTGTGCTGCGCGCCAGCACCGGAGCAGGTAAGACAACGCGCCTTCCTTCCGCACTTCTCGATGCATTTCCTGGCAAGTTACTGCTAGTGGAGCCCCGGCGGTTAGCCGCCCGTGCCGCTGCCAAACGCATTGCTTTTGAACGGGGCAGCCGACTGGGTACGGAAGTGGGGTACCATGTTCGGTTCGACCGGCAGGCGACCGAATTCACGCGCTTGGTTGTGATGACTCCGGGAATATTGCTCAATCGCCTGCGCGACGATCCGGCACTTGAAGATGTTGATTGTGTTATCTTGGATGAATTTCACGAACGCGCTGTTGATACGGACCTGATTGCCGGTTTGCTGAAAGTGGTGCGCGACACCCTGCGCCCTGACCTGCGTGTTGTGGTCATGTCAGCAACGCTCGACGCGTTACGGTTATCGACGTACCTCGATGGTTGTCCCACACTCGACAGCCCGGGCCGTCTGTTTCCTGTTACGATCGAACATGAACCGGTTCCCATGGGGCCGGACTGGGCCACGGGTGTGGCCCGAACCATCACAAAAATGGTGGATCGCATCACTCAAGATATTCTTGTTTTCCTTCCCGGTTGGCGCGAAATCCGTCAGGTAACCGAACGGCTTCCTCGCCGCGGCGATATTGAGGTGTTGCCACTTCACGGTGATCTTTCTCCTGAAGAGCAGGACGACGTGCTTCGCCCTCGGGCCGATGCGCGCCGGATCATTCTGGCCACTAATGTGGCGGAAAGTTCCGTAACGGTGCCCGGTGTGCGCGCCGTGGTCGATTCCGGACTAGCCAGGCAGTTGGACCACGACCCAGCCACCGGGCTCGACCGACTGGTGGTTCGGCAGGTCTGCCGAGCCTCGCTGGCCCAGCGCGCCGGCCGTGCCGGGCGTGAGGGACCGGGTATTTGCGTGCGTCTATTTTCAGAGTATGACGAATCGCGACGTCTGGAACATGATGCTGCTGAAATCTTGAGGGTTGATCCTGCGCCCGCGCTGCTGCAGCTTGCAGCCATGGGGGAACTGGAAAGGTTTGACTGGCTTGATGCCCCGCCTGAAGCTGCCCGTGCCCGGGCACTGACCATGCTTGAGTCGCTTGGTGCCATAAAACGGGGTCACCTCACCCGCCGCGGGCATGACCTTGCCCGCCTTCCACTACCTCCGCGTATTGGCATGCTTCTGCTGGAAGGCGCTGAACGTGGCGTTATCAGATGGGCGGCACGCGCTGCGGCGTACCTGTCTGAGGGAGATAGTCAACGGCTTGCCAAACCCGATCATCCCGTTGATTGCGATCTGTTATATCGCCTTGAATCTGTTTTCCCTGAACGAGGATCGCCTCGCGATCCAAGATTGGCCCGTGTGGCATCTGACCTCGAAAGGCAAGTGGATGCCGGGCCAGATGCCACCGATTCCAGACGCGCCTTTGCGCAAGCATTATTGGCGGCCTTTCCAGATCGACTGGCTCGACGCCGTGAAGGTGACGGTAACCGCGCCATGATGGCACGCGGTTTGCCCGTGCGGCTTGGCCCCCATTCCGCTGTTACTGAAGCCGAACTGTTCCTCTGCCTCGATGTCGATGACCAACCGGGTGAAGCTGTGGTTCGTCTGGCTTCCAGTGTGATTCGAGATGACCTCGATCCTGATCGGGTAATAACGGAAACAATACTCGAGTTCGATGATCGCGCCGAGCGCGTGATTGGCCGGAAGCGAACGTTGTTTGCAGGTCTGGTTATTGACGACCGTGAAGTTACGGCCCCACTTGGCGAGACCACCGAAGGCATATTGGCCAATGCTTTGAAATCTCGGCTCGATACCATGTTTCCGGCGGCCGATACGCCTGCTGGTCATCTGCTTGCCAGATGGAAATGGCTCGATTCACTCACTCCGGGTATTGTTCCGCCTATCGATGATACTCTGTTGGCCAATATGCTTGGGCGGCTCTGCGCTGGCGAACGGTCGCTTGCTGCTGTACGTGCCAAGGATTGGGCCGAGATTCTACTGGGGATGTTAGAATACAAACAGCGACGTGAACTCGACGAGTTGGCACCAGCTCGGTTAACGCTGCCCTCGGGTGGGACTGCCGCACTTACTTATGAAGTCGGTCGTCCACCGGTACTGGCGGCGCGAATCCAGGAACTGTTTGGCTGGCGAGAAACGCCCAGGGTGGGTGGTGGCAAAGTCCGCGTGCTGCTCCATCTGCTGGCACCGAATTTCAGGCCGCAGCAGGTGACAGAAGATCTGGAAAGTTTCTGGAACACCACCTACCAGGTGGTGCGAAAAGAACTGCGGGGCCGCTATCCTCGTCATCCATGGCCCGAAGATCCATGGACCGCTCAGGCCGTCAACAAACCAAGCAGTCGCAGACCTTGATCTGCCGCGCAGGATCTATTTCCCCAGAAAAGGACACCCTCTCATCATGGATTGGCTTACTTGGTACAACGAACTGGCTAAACCTGAGTGGACTCCGCCTCCCAAAGTGATCGGAACCATCTGGCAAATTCTTTATCCGGTCATTCTGATCAGCTTTGGATTTGTTTTCACTCAGGCGTGGCGCGGGGTCATCCCTTGGACAGTGGCACTGCCTTTCGCCATCAATCTTGCCTCTAATATTATTTTTACTCCCATCCAGTTCGGCATGCGCAACATGCCTTTGGCAGCGGTGGATATTCTTGTGGTCTGGGGCACGATTGTCTGGATGGTGATATCCATCTGGTCACGCTATCCATGGGTAGCTGTGGCGCAGGGCCCTTATTTTGTCTGGGTTTCCATCGCCACTGTTTTGCAACTGTCGATTACCTTCATGAACTGGGGGCGTTGATGAACCTCGAACTTCGCGATCGGGTTGCTGTTGTGGTGGGTGGTGCCAGTGGTATTGGGCTGGCCGCCGCGCGCGGCTTCGCACGTGAAGGTGCCCATGTTGTGTTATGGGACCGCAACGAAAATGTGCATCAACTAGCCAAGCAACTGGCGAAGGATTACTCCGTTCGCGCCTTGGGATGCGTTGTTGATGTTACCAATGAGGCTGGCGTTGGAATGGCCATGGCCCAAACAGTCGAATCGTTTGGTCAAGTAGGTAGCTTGGTGCATGCCGCTGCTATTGGTTCGGGCCAGTTTGGGTTTCCGTTCACCAACCTCAAGCCTGTCCACTGGTTGAAAGTGCTCGAGGTTAATGTGATGGGAATGACCCATGTTGCGCATGCCGTGACACCGCACATGACAAGCCGGGGGAACGGCACCATGGTGTTCGTGGCTTCTGTAGCTGGGCAAATGGGGTCGCAGACAGATCCGCCGTACAGTGCTTCCAAAGCAGCCAATATTAATTTTGCCCAATGCATGGCCAAAGATTTGGCACCTAGGGGAGTCCGTGTGAATACCGTCTGCCCGGGAATGGTACAGACGCCATTGAACCGCGCGGTCTGGCAGGCTTGGCATGACCAAGCACTACCAGAGCAACGGTTGGGTTACGATGAGTGGTCGGATCGCAAGATCAAGGCGGTGGTTCCGCTAGGGAAATGGCAGTCGGTGGAAGCCATAGCGGACATGATTGTGTTTTTATCGTCAGCCCGCGCGGAGCATGTGACGGGGCAAACGATCAATGTGGATGGCGGTTTTGTGATGCATGCTTGAAAGTTGTGACCTGTGGTGCCGGGCAAACCCGGCCCCACAGGCAGACCAATCAGGCTCCCATATCAAAACCTTCTTGCCGAAACTGTTCCGCGACCTTCTTTTCTATCACAGCCATGCGTTGGGTGACTTGTGGCGCACTGTATCCAGCTTCCTTTGCAATTTCTTTTCGGGTTGAGACTGCGCCGTTTTCACAAATCTGCCGAATTATCACTTCCGATATCTTGACGTCTGCTTTTGAAGTGAAGTTTGCAGTGGCTTTCATAAGGATTTTTTCTACGGTAGCAGCCCCCAATTCCGCTGACCGGTTGTTGTGGATGTTGATTTGCGAACGGTGAATGGTATATCCGCCTTTCAAGTGTTTGCGACGACGGGTTTTTTGGCGAACCGCATCAATCTTACGCCTTTTCAAACAATCACCAAGAAAACCAGACAGAGACCGTTTGGATGGCATATATTTTGAAGCGCCATCGAGAATTTGGTTCAGAAGGTCGTGTCCTTTGTCCATGTTGTCTTCGCCCGCAAAATATTCGCCAAGCACCATCGCTGGACCGTACAATACAGCGTATAGTTGCTTGTGAAGTGCGGTTCGTTCGCCTCCTTCAGGCATGTCGAGAAAACGAACAACAGAATCAGCGTGCGCATTGAGGATTTCATTCGCTGCTTTGAGAGACATGTTTTCGAAATTATAAAAAGTCATATCGCCAACTCCCAATGAGATAATGAACCAGGAATAAGACGCTAAGACAGCCGGGCATGCTCAAAGCTGAAGGCGATGAGGCGCGATTACCGATCCAACAATTTTAGTTCGACACGAGAAGGACATTATTTTTGACAGGGCGCACATTTTATGGCGCAGCAGACTGTTATACGTTGATATGTGGGCGCATTGGTAACGCCCATGAGACACGATCCGTTTCGGATCACTACCAGGCATTCGCTCAAGTAATCAGATTCTTCACAACAATTCCGGAAAGAAACCGAAATGTCTTTTAGGCAAGGCAAATGCGAGCGCCTTGGGTGTTGTGCACAGGCATTATAACGGGTCATGAACCTGTTGGCAACCCGCACGCTTTCAACAGCGTTTCCTGCACAGCGAGGTCGTGCTGGGGTGTGAAATCGGAAGGTTTTTCACCGCGAATGACGCGCGCCATATCAGCGGCGTCGCCCACGTAGCGGTTGTAACGAGGGAATTTGATCTCTTGCGCGCCTTTCTTGTACCCGGCGCGCGCCTCTGAAAGCACAACCTTGGCGGATGGGTTGTCCAATGGCTGGATCTGGAATGTCCCCTCGGTACCGCATACCACCAAATGCCGGCGGTCGCCTCCATCCACTTCCATGGCAGCTGTTTTCACACTCGCAATGGCATTGTCGTACGAGAAGACTGCCATGGAATTGTCGAGCAGGGTGTCTTCGTGGCGACCGGCATGCTGATTGAAACCAAAAACCTGGGTTGGTTTGCCCAGAATGCCAACGACCAAGTCAATCACATGGCAACCCAGTTCAAACATCATGCCACCCTTATACTCGGCGAGGGCGCGTCGGGATGCGGGGTCAACCACTTTGCTCATGACGGTGTGCACTTCGAAGATTTCGCCAAGCCATTTCTGCGCCAGGAACTGCTTCAGCAGCAATACTCCCGGGTTGTAGCGGTACATGTAACCCATCTGAACCATCAGTTTTTGCCGAGTGGCATCATCGAGGATTTTCTTCAACTGTGGCAGCGATTCACCGGCTGGTTTGTCGATATGGACGTGCTTTCCGGCGGCAACGCATGCTTCTGCGGTGGTGAGGAGGTCGCGAACCCGGGTTTCCACCAATACTGCTTGCAGGCCGGGGGTGCCCAGTAACTTTTCCTGACTCATCCAAGGCAAGTCACGGTAAGGAGACTGCGATTCTGCCCGCTGCCGCAATCGGCTGTCGGGCTCAACAATCCCTACGACTTCATAATCTGCTGACGCGCGGTAAACCTCAAGCTTGCTGGCATGGGCATGCCCCACACCAATCTGGCCGATCTTGATACGCGTCTTTGGAACTTCCAATGCGTGGGATGATTGGATTTGCTGGAACATTGACAGCGCCAAAGCGCCGCCAGATTGTTTCAGGATGCCGCGTCGGTCAAGACTCACGCGTTCACTCTCCACGCAATGTTCTGTGCGTTAGGCCTTCAGGAGGAATGCGCCTCGCTCCATCAGTGTCACTTGAACGGGTTCTGTGGGTCAATAACGGTAGTTGCCTGGGAATTGATTCCAGAGGTGTTTGGAGCGCTTTACCGGTTCAAATTCGCCAAAGCATGCTGGTTGCCCTGCCTGAGTAGTTAGGCTGAATCATGTGTTAGATTGCTGCGTTTGGGAAACTTAGGCAATCAGCTCTTGAATCACGGAGCCAAAAACATCGGTCAGGCGGATATCCCGCCCGCCGTATCGGTAGGTGAGCTTGGTGTGGTTGATTCCCATTTGGTGCAGGATGGTGGCGTGGATGTCATGCACGGTAAGGGGTTTGTTGACGACGGCGTTGCCAAAATCGTCGGTATCTCCATAAGCCATTCCGCCTTTGAAACCGCCTCCTGCCATGAAAATGGAATATCCGTTCACGTGGTGATCTCGACCAGCGGTGGCTGAAATACCGGGCGTATGGGGTGTGCGGCCCATCTCTCCGGCCCACATCACGATGGTTTGATCGAGCAGCCCGCGTTGATGCAAATCTGTGATCAGTGCTGCCACGGATTGTTCCGTCACGCGGGCATTCTTTTCGTGATTGACTTTCAACATGCCGTGCTGGTCCCACGGCGAGTTGTTGCCGTCGAAGCTTGGGCAGGTGATTTCCACAAATCGAACCCCCGCTTCGACCAGCCTTCTGGCCCGGATAGCCTGCGAGGCGTAATAACGTTGATGCTCATCGGAAGAATCTGCCCCGTACATTCGACGGATCGATTCTGGCTCATTTTGGATATCGGCGACAACAGGAACTTCCGTCTGCATGCGGAAGGCTGTTTCGTAATTGGCGATGGCGGCTTCGATAATCGCGCCATCCGAGCTTTGCTTGGAAAAAGACTTGTTTTGTTCGGCAAGCAGATTGATTTTGCGTTGTTGGATGGCGCGAGAATCGGTCGGAGCAATATTGTCGACAGGAATGCCTTTGGCGCGCATCATGGTGGCCTGATGGCTGGCAGGCAGGAACGAGCTTCCGAAATTTTCCAACCCACCATTCGGAACCCAGTCGTTGTTCAGGACAACGTACCCGGGCAGGTTTTGATTGTCAGAACCAAGGCCATACGAGACCCAAGCGCCAAAACTGGGTGCCTGACCAAGACTTCTCCCGGTATGGAGCAGCAGGTTCGATTGACCATGCAACGGCAGTTCTCCCACCATCGACCGTACCACGCAGATCTGATCCGCCACGCGGGCAATATGCGGGAAAAGGTCACTAACCCATAAGCCACTTTGCCCCCGCTTTTTGAATTCCCAGGGGCTGCCCATCCAGACCCGCTCGGGTGACGACTGCGAACGTTTTGATACCGCGCTGGCACCTATTGGTTTACCTTGGTGTGTTTTCAACAATGGTTTGTAGTCGAAGGTATCGACATGGCTGGGGCCGCCATCCATAAAGCATAGGATCAGGTTTTTGGCTCGGGCCGGGGTGTGTGGAGTTCCATGCGCCAAGGCGTGGAATGCCAAGGCACCCATGCCGACGGATGTTTGCTGAAGCATGGAACGACGGTTGATGGCTGGTAGTCGATTCCGGTAAGCCAAGATATCATTCATGATGATCCACCTTCTTTTATCGGTAATAAATAAATTCCTGCGTGTTGAACAAGGCATGCGCCAGGCGCGTCCATGCTTCTTCGTCTCGAAGCAGATCCGGTTGATTGGGGGTGGCAAAATCGTGAAGGGCGCCGGCCCAAACTTTCCGCTCCATGGCAGTCGGCATGCGTGATAGGGCGGTTGTGAACATGGTTTCCATCTGATCATCGATGGAGTCGCGTGGATTCTTGACCAGTTGTTTGCCCCAGTGCTTTGCCATGGCAGCTACAAATGGATCATTGAGCATAATAAGGGCCTGAGTTGGGTCATTTGTGGAATCGCGTTTGCCTGTCGGAAGCCTCGGGTCCGGCAGGTTGAATCCCATCAGGAAGTTTGCTGGTTCCATGATCGATGTTTGGGTGTAAATCGACCGGCGGCCAAGTCCATCCAGCGGTCCTGAGTAGAGGCGCTTGGCTGGGTCCTCGGCACTTCGCGGGGGCATGATCGGCCGCCCGTACAGCGTGTGATCAAGTCGCCCCGCAACGGCAAGCAAACTGTCGCGAATTCCTTCAGCTTCAAGTCGGCGCGTGGGGTAGTGGTGCAACAGGCAGTTGCCAGGATCGACTTGCATTGCTGGGGCATTGACTGTGCCAGATTGCCTGAATGTTGCGCTGAGCAACATTTGGCGTACCAGATATTTGGTAGACCAACCATGGGCTACAAAGTCGCGAGCCAGCCAATCGAGCAGTTCAGGGTGCGATGGTTTGGTGCCCAATCGTCCAAAATCGTCCGGCGTTCCAACAATCCCCTGACCAAATACCCACTGCCAAACACGGTTTGCATACACCCGCGACGTCAACGGGTGATCCGGTCTCACCAACGATTCTGCCAGTTCCAGCCGACCACTACCCGGGCTGGTAGACACCTGATTACGGCCCGCGAACATCTGGAGAAAATCCGGCATCACCATTTCACCAAGGGAATCGACATTACCTCGGATATTGAAATAGAGGCCTGATTTTGTCAGAAATCGTTCATCCATGCTGTTGACGGTGCGAGGGAATGCCAAAGCAGATTCGCACCGTCGGTACTCGGTAACAAGGCGCTCGAGATTGCTCCCCGGTTCCGCCTTATTGACAAGAAGCTTGTGCCCAAGCAACCAGTCGAGAATCGGAAGGTCTCCATCAACAGTTTGGCCATCGCACCAGCGTTTGACGCTGCCCGCTAGCCATTCGTTCAGTCGCTGCAGCGCTTCCACAGGTGATTGGGGAGTTGAACCATCGTAAAGCATGGTAAAAGCATCGAGAGTGTCCTGCGGTGTGCCCGGGGTTTCGTGCGTCACGATTCCGGTGATGCTGATCCAACTGCGTTTGTCGTAACCGAAATCGTTGTTGGGGAGTCCGGCAGCTAGCCCGGTTCGGGGAGGGAAGTTCGGGTTCAGCGATGATGTGGCAAATTCCACGGCCACTTTTGTCACTCCATTTTTAAGAGGAGTGTCACCAAACGATTTCCATGTTGGTTGCGTGGCGTTGTAAAATGTCACGCCCTCTCCCTGAAACGCGTTTTCTGTGATCATCAATGAGCCGGCAAACGACCCGCCCGCGGTACGGATGCTGTTGAATGCCCCGGGGATCTTGTGCTGCGGTGGTGGTCTTAACGCGCCCGGCAGCTTTGAGGAAAGTGCATGAGTGTGCAAGCCACGTGGCAGCAAACGTGAAATGACGTCTGTTCCTTCAAGGGCAATCAGAGGAGTGCCATCTGTAACATAACCATGGGTCATTCCCTCGCCATCAGTGACCCAATCTGCGGGTAGGTTTGAAGTTTTGAAATCGGTGATTGTATTGAATATTTTGTTGGACTGCATCCGTCCGGAGCGTGCTTTACGCCATTCATCGGCTATGAGCATCCATGTCGCGGCGGTATTAGGTTCGGGTTTGCCGAGGCGCAAAAGAGGATAGTCAATTTGTTCAATTGTTGGCGCTTTGGTCAATACCTTGTGCCATTGTTCTGGTGTGAGCTGGACTTTGCGCCATTGCCCAGCGACCTCCTTGCGAATGCTTTCACGCAACTCTTTCAGTCGATTGATGGTATCTGCCTGATGGCCCGGGAGGTCTATCGGTCGGGTGGTCCAGCGGGGGGTCATGAATACCGCGCCCAAGGCGTAGTAATCGCGTTGCGAAACGGCTTCCAGTTTGTGGTCGTGGCAACGGGCACAAGCCACGGTGGTTGCCAAGAATGCTTTCGAGAACGCATCGATTTTGTTGTGCACCATCTCCTGATGCACGCCGTTGAAGTCTAGGCTGCTTCCGTGCCGGTGCTCACCCATGTGAAAGAACATGGGGCCAATCAGGCTTTCGTTGATTCCGCGTTCTGTATTCACACGGGGATTCTTCAGGAGATCACCTGCCAGTTGCTCACGCACCAGTTGATCGAAGCCAACGTCTTCATTTAATGCGCGAATAAGATAGTCACGGTATTCGTAAGATCCTTTCGCCGGATTGTCCCATTCATATCCATAGGTGTCTGTATACCGCACCACATCCATCCAGTGACGGGCAAAATGCTCGCCGAAATGAGGCGAAGCCAACAGCTTGTCCACCAGCTTTTCGTATGCCGCGTTCGGGTTGGTGCGGCATTCTGCAAGATATGCTGTTCGAATTGCCAGGCTGGGTGGTAGGCCTGTCACCACGAACGACAGTCGCCTGAGCAGTAGTTCCGGGTCTGCTTGTGGCGAGGCTACCAGATGCGCGCTGCCGAGAGCCTTGTGGATAAATCGGTCGATCGGTTGAAGGGGTGATATGGCGTTTCCCATTTCGGGCGGTGGAGTCTCAACCAATGGTTTCAGGCTCCACCAGTCGAGGCGCTTCTGGAAAGTCTCGGCCCATGCGTCTGTTGGCCTTTTGGTGATTGCAGACATATCGTCGCGAGGATCAGGCGCGCCTCGACGCACCCACTCCACGAGCAGAGCCACCTCGTTTGCCGGAAGTGCCTTGTTGGGTGGCATGCGCAGATCTTCATCCGTGTGGCGAATAGCCTTGATGATCAGGCTTTCTTCAGGCTTCCCGGGTACAAGTGCTGGGCCGGTATCGCCACCCTTGATCCAAGCAAGGCGGGAATCAAGTCTTAGGCCACCTTTTTGTTTGGTTGCACCATGGCAGGCAATGCAGTGGTTAACCAGCAACGGCCTGATTCGCGCCTCGAAAAAAGCAATTTGTTCGGGTGAAGCGGTTTGCTCGGCGCGCAAGGTTCCTTGCCAGATCAAGCTGGTACAAACAAGCCATGCAAGTGCGAAAGAGTTCGGCTTCATTCACTATCCCCAGCGGACGCGTGCGTGGGTTGGTTCAGGCGGGCGGTAGCTCATTATGGTTTATTTTATGCGAGTTGCCACAGTTGATGCCATAGGCCAAGCCATCAAAAAATGGTAAAATCCCACCATGAATGACTTTCAAAACCAGTTTTTCAAGTCTATCAGCAGTCCATTGCCAATTCTGGGTGCCTTGGAGTCTATTCCCGGCGCCATGTTCATGATCAAAAACCTTGACTCATGTTACATCTACATGAGCCAAGCATTGCGTATGGCCATTCATGTACCCGCCGGCGAAGAAGTTGTTGGCAAAACAGATTTCGACCTTTTCCCGAAGATCATTGCCGAACAGTTCCGGCAGAACGATCTGTTGGTTTTCCAGAATGGAACGCCATTAGTGAACGAAATTCATTACACAGGCTTTTTCAATCACGCACCCAAATGGTCGTTTTCCAGCAAATACCCGTTGTTCGGTGACGATCACAAGATAATTGGTTTAGTCACCATCAACACTCCCTACGGATCACTGCTTGGAGAATCGGCGGAACTGAACCGATTACTGCCTGCCATAGAGCATGTGTCGACACATTATCAGGAGCCTATTCCGATAGCCCTGCTTGCCGAGCTTTCTGGTTGCTCGGAGACCCATTTCATGCGCACCTTCAAAAAACGCATGAAGATGACAGCGTACGCCTTTGTGGAGCAGGTTCGCATGTTTCATGCGATCGATGCGATCAGGCACCGAGGGACAACGATTTCCACCATTGCCAAGGAATGTGGTTTTTACGACCACAGCGCCTTCGTGAAACGGTTCCGGAAATTTACGGGGATGACCCCACTGCACTACCGCAAAGAGTTTCAGGCCAAAGTGGATCAGGAAGGCGTTCAGGTGCTACCAAGGCCGTTGGGTTGATCCGTACGGCTCCATTCCGATCGGGATCGTGTTCAAAGTCTGTCAAACACAGTTGACATCGCATCAACCTTGCGAATAATTAAGCAAACGTGGCAAGCTTACCGAATATTAAGGAAGCAGTTGTGCCGCCCGAGACGGAAATGCAGGGGTAGGCACAGCCCACCGGGAGGCGTTCATGGATTCTGCGGGCCACAATCCACTGGGCACTCAGGGCGGTCATGGAAGCCACCATGCTCGGCCTTATACCCGCCTGCTTCAATTGCTGGAGCCGGAATGGAGCGACATTTGCAACCTCGGCATATTCGCTTCCGCTGTGGCGGTGCTGTCTTTAGCCACTCCCATTGCTGTTGAAACGCTTGTCAATACGGTCGCTTTTGGCGTTCTCATGTGGCCTGTAATCGTGATCGCTGGCGTATTGATGGTTTGTCTGGCCCTTGCTGCTGCCCTCAAAGCCATGCAGGTATTTATGGTTGAATGCATGCAGCGCCGGTTGTTTGTGCGGGTGTTGGCGGATTATTCCCACAGGTTTCCAAATCTTGAGATCCACACATTCGACAGCCGTTACGGCCCGGAACTCGCGAATCGATTTTTCGATATTTTAACACTTCAGAAATCGATAGCTGTGCTTCTTTTGGATGGATTATCGCTTGCTGTCGCGACAGTGGTGGGGATGTCAGTTCTTGCCTTTTATCACCCCGCGTTACTCGGATTTGATATTGTCATGGTCCTGCTTATAGGGTTTACCGTTGTCGTTCTGGGTTGGGGCGGGGTGGATACCGGCTTGCGGGAGTCACAGGTTAAATACGAAATTGCTGGCTGGCTGGAGGAGCTATTGCGGAGCCAAAGGGCTTTCAAATCGTCAGGTGGCCAAAGGGTTGCATTGGAACGGACTGATTCGCTGGCGATCGATTACATGAACGCCCGACAAGCACATTTTAGAATCGTTTGGCGACAAACAGTCTTTGCTTTGACATTGCAAGTTCTGGCAAGCACCATGCTGATGGGAATGGGAGGTTGGCTGGTCATCAATCGCCAGCTTACATTGGGTCAATTGGTCGCGGCGGAACTGATTGTTTCATTGGTGGTCGCTTCTGTTAGCAAAATTGGCAAATACGCGGAATCGTACTACGACCTCATGTCCAGTGCTGAAAAACTCGGGCTGATCACTGATCTGCCTCTTGACCGAACAGGTGGGGAATTGCTTTCCGATAACGGTAAGGGCATGGCCCTGCGCGTGCGACCGGTTCACGACAAGAAAACGCATGTTGATGTCGGGTCTGTTATCTGGGATATTCATCCCCAGGAGCGCATCGCCATTACCGGGCCTTCAGGCGCGGGTAAAACACGGTTTCTTGAGTGCATGTGTGGCCTTAGGGAAACACGCGCAGGGAATTTTGAAATAGATGGAATCGATGCCAACTGCATTTCACTAGATAATCTTCGGCATCATTCCACGATGGTTGGCAGGTCCGATCTCATTCAGGGCACGATTCTTGAGAATATCCGTATGGGGCGCGCTCATGTAACTCCCGCCGATGTGCGTGAATCGCTGAAAACAGTCGGTTTGCTGGGAAGCGTGCACCAATTGAAACATGGATTGGAAACACAATTGAACGCGGACGGGCAACCGTTTTCTGGTAGTCAGGTACCGCGTTTACTCTTGGCGCGCGCTTTGGTAGGCCGGCCTCGATTGCTTGTGCTGGACGGTATACTCGATTCCATCAATTTTCAGGAATGCCCAGATTTGCTGCCTCTGTTATTCGATCGTTCCTCGCCCTGGACCCTTCTAGTGGTTTCCAGCAGGAATGATGTGCTTGTGAGATGCGATCGGGTTCTAGGTTTTTGTTCTGCGGAGAATGAGTTTTCCAGACCTTCTGGATACCTCACACCTGTTGGAGGGATGGCATCATGATTGTACGCATGGGTGCCATGCCCGTTTTCAGTTCCAGTACGGGTTTATATACCCTTAAGAAAACACGCACACCATCAGTGTCGCGTTGGATTGGCTTGATGCTGATGCTCTGGTTTTTATTGATGCCTGTGGGGTTGGTTTTTGTTCCATGGCAACAGACCGTCCGAGCTCGCGGCCAGATGGTTGCGTTTGCCCCCACGCAACGTAAGCAATCCATCACCTCGCGGGTAAGTGGACGTGTAGGAAAATGGCGGGTTGTTGAGGGGTCTCGAGTCAAGGCGGGTGAGGTTCTTGTCGATATTGACGATAATGACCCCGAATTGGCAACTCGACTGGACGCCCAGAAAAAATTTCTTGTCAGTCGCAGGCAGGCTGCTGATGAAGAGGTTTCCGAACAAGCTAAGGCGGTTGAGGCCCAAATCAGGGCTCTCGATGCAGCCGTACGTGCGGCACGCGCAAATCGTGAGGCTTCGGCGATGCTTGTAGACGTGGCAAAACAGGCGCGTGCCAACACCGATTTTTCATCGGTGTTTGAACAGCGTCGTTATCAGATGTACGAAAAGCTATTCTTGGACAAACAGTTTGGCGGATTGGAGTCCGCGCTGAATCGTGATGAGGCCCAGATGCGCGCCGACCGCGCGGGTACGGAAGTCAAACGCGCCGATGCGGAAATCAAACGAACCGAAGCATCCCTGATCAATAGTGAATCGCTGGTATTGCAAGCTGAGGCTACGGGGCTATCAACTCTGGCCACGACCCGCCGCGATCTACGTCGGGCCGAGCAGAACCTATTTTCCGTGGAGCGTGATCTGCAGGAAATCGACAACCGCATTGAGCGATTTAAAGCCAGATATGTTACGGCTCCATGTGATGGAATTGTCTTTCGAATTTCGGCCAACGTTGCTGAAGGCGGCCAGTTTGTGAAAGAAGGAGAAGATTTGGCTGTTCTCGTTCCAGATACCAATGATCGTGTGGTTGAGCTGCTTATCGACGGTGTCGATGCTCCATTGATCGCAGCATTCATGCAGGAACGTGGTGAAGGGCCTCATGTGCGCCTTCAATTTGAAGGCTGGCCGGCCATCCAGTTCGCGGGATGGCCCTCAGTGGCGACCGGAACATTTGGGGGCAAGGTACGTCAGATCGACGCGACAGACGATGGTAATGGGCGTTTCCGGGTTCTGGTTGAACCAGAAGAACTGGTTGAGGATGACCGTTGGCCCGATGCACAATTTCTGCGTCAAGGCAACCAGGCGGTGGGTTGGGTCTTTCTGAATAAGGTTTCTCTTGGCTATGAATTGTGGCGTAACCTCAACGGCTTCCCTCCTGTGGTTGCACCCAAGTCAAATGACAAGTACAAGGAAGGCGGCAAGCCTCCCAAGGTGAAGCCATTATGAGCCACAGCCGAATCTATCAATGGTTTGCTGTTGGGTTGACCGTGAGCGGATTTTCCAGTCCAGCTCTCTGTCAGTCGGAAACGGTTCAGCCACTGCCACTGCCGGTGCCTTTGGTGGTTCCCGAGGTCAGGCTTGGTCAGAATCCGCCGAAACCTCCCAAGAATCTTCCTCCCATCATGGGGGCGACGCCAAGTGTTGGCGGCCCATTGGGCCTTGACGAAGTCCTCGACTCCGTTGAAGAAAATTACCCGCTGCTGCGCGCCATAGAACAAGAACGCGCTCTTGCTGGTGCCCGGGTGATTTCCGCCATGGGCGCTTTCGACCTGAACCTGAATGCCTCGGCCGATGGTACTGCTCCGGCGACCTACGATAGTATCCGTGGCTATTTCGGAGTTAGCCAAGCATTTCAGAATACCGGAGCTGGTCTTTTTGGTGGTTATCGCAACGGCTTTGGGGAGTTCCCCACGTACAATCTTGGCCAGAAAACAGCCGAGGGGGGAGAACTGCGCGCTGGCATGAGCATTCCGTTGCTGAAGGATAGGGCGATCGATCGGCCCCGTGCCAGCCTTCAGCAGGCACGGCTCGATGTTCAGATAGCAGAACCCACCATCGAAAGGCAGCGACTCGACTTCAAGCGCGCCGCCACGCGCACGTACTGGAACTGGGTAGCTGCAGGGCAGCGCCTGAAAGTAGCGAACAGCCTTCTCCGCTTAGCTGTGGAACGTGATTCCCAACTCAAGGCTCAAGTAGATATTGGCCGGTCTGCCAACATTGAGCGGATCGACAATCAGCAGAATATAGCCCTTCGGAATGGTGTGCTTGTGCAGGCACAACGTGGCTTTCAGCAGGCAACCATTGACCTGTCGCTGTTTCTGCGGGCCGACTCCGGTACCCCAACATTGGCCGGAGTAGACCGATTACCTGCCTTCCCGTTGGTGCAGCCTGTAAGCGTAGCCATTGTAGACGATGCGTTTGACCGGGCCCTTGAACTGCGTCCAGAACCGCAACGCTTACGGCTGCAGCGCGAAAAGGCATTGGTGGATTACCGGCTTGCCTCGAACCAGACGCTTCAGTCGCTGAATGCCGTGGTGTCTGGATCACAGGATGTTGGTTACGGTTCGAGTCCGCTTTCAGGTCCTAACGGGCTGGACCGCTCCAATCTGAACGCGTCGCTTTTGTTGAATTTTCCGGTGCAACAACGGGAAGCCAAGGGCAGGGTATTGCAAGCGCAAGCGATGATGGCTCAAATCGAGCAGCAATTACGAAATGCTGAAGATGTGATTCGCGCGGAAGTTCAGGACACGTTTTCCAGCTTGGAACGCGCCTATGAATTTTTTCTGCAGGCCAACAAACGCGTGGAACTGGTCGGCCTTGTGGCCAGAGCCGAACGGGAGCAACTAAGACTGGGCCGCAGCGATATTCTTCGCGTGACACTCCGTGAGCAAGCAACCTTCGATGCTGAAATGATGGAGATTGGCGCCCAACAAGACTACTTCCGCGCACAGGCGGATTTCCGTTTCGCTCAAGGGCTAGGAGCGAGATAAGCGTGTGATCTAGTCGATGGTATCTCGACGCGCTCCTGTGATCATGAAGTTGAACCCACACAATTCACAGGTGACAGATTCCCATCTGTTTGCTTTTAAAATCGAAATGATCGGCAGCGATCAAAATCGTTACGGCGCGAGGCGCTCGCGCTGCCATACGGAATCGTTTCGAGTGAACTGAATTCTGTCGTGTAACCGGCTTGGTCGTCCTTGCCAGAATTCCACAACGGAAGGTATCAGCCTGTAGCCTCCCCAATGTTCAGGGCGGGGAACACCTTCGGGAAACTGGCGCCTGAGTTCTTCCACCTTCCGTTCCAATACCTCGCGGTTGGCTATCACAACGCTCTGCGGCGATGCGGCGGAACCGTACCGGCTTTCAGGCGGGCGGCGTAAATGATAGGTGTCGGATTCGCCCGCGCTGATCCGTTCCACGGTTCCTTCGAACCGCACTTGGCGTTCCAGTTCCGGCCAGAAAAACACCACCGAGGCCCGTGGGTTGCTTTCGAGATCGCGACCTTTGCGGCTTTCGTAATTGGTAAAGAAAACCAACCCATTCGCGTCGAACTGCCTCAGCAGTACCACACGGGCCGATGGCACACCATCCGCCGAAGCAGTCGCCAGAGTCATGGCGTATGGCTCGGGAAGTTGCTGCTTTAAAGCCGCGTGCAGCCAAGTATCAAATAGCGAAAAAGGACAGTCGCCCGCTTCGGATTCATCCAGTCCAAACAGGCGGTAATCACGCCGAAGGGCCATCAGGTCGACGCCACTTTGTAATCCGTCACTCATGGTTTGGGTACCTCCTTCAGCAAGTCACGCCACGTGTTGGCCACGCTGTCCGCGCCGGCTTTGTCCAGTCCGTTTGCGGTGAATGCCATGGTGCGAATTACTTTCTCGCCACGCGCCATGACGATCGTCAAGTCCGCTTCAGCAGCAATTTTGTAATCGGGTGGCCCCACGATGTCTTCAAAGACTCCCGTGGCCATGGTTCCTAGCTTATGCTTCCGTCCAAACAGCAAGGCCCGGTTATCGAAGGAAGACTGATCTGGTTGGAGGAATGTTACCCACCCACGCGCATCCCGGGTGGGGGCCTCGCGAATAATAGTGTCACAACGAGAGGCTAATTCGCCCGTGGTGTCATTGGGTTGACGGGCAAAGAAAATAATGAACGGCTTCTCGGCTGCTTCACATACGAAGCAGTGGAGTTGACCTCTTCTGACGCCCGTGGAGACAACGAAGCTGTAAGGGGCCGGCTTCTCACCCACAGTTGGGCCAGATGAAACGGGCGGGGCGTCTGCCACAAGGAGCGATAACCATACAAGCATGACCTTTCCTCCTTGTGTTACCATAGACGATCAGGAGAACATGTGCTGTGTCTGTCGAACGAAACTTTGGCTTGGAAGTGGTCCGCGTCCTTCAGGGTGCAGGGCATGAAGCGCTGTTTGCTGGGGGATGCGTCCGCGATGAATTGCTGGGCCTGACGCCAGACGACTACGATGTCGCCACGTCCGCCCTACCGGAACAGGTTCAAGATTTGTTCCCGCGCAGTCTGGCCGTGGGTGCCAGCTTTGGCGTGATCGATGTGATCCGCAAATGGCAAGGAACGTACCTCAAAGTTCAGGTCGCCACGTTTCGCAACGACGGTCCGTACCTTGATGGCAGGCGCCCTTCAGGGGTTGTCTTTTCGTCAGCTCGCGAAGATGCCTTGCGGCGAGACTTCACCATCAACGGTATGTTTCTGGATCCGGTATCTGAAACATTGCACGATTTTGTAGGCGGCCGGGAGGACCTGGAGCGACGGTTGTTGCGTGCCATTGGCGACGCCGATCAGCGATTTTCCGAAGACCGTCTTCGCCTGATGCGCGCCGTGCGCATGGCGGCGCGTTTCGACATGGAGATTGATCCTGAGACAGCGGAAGCCGTCAAGCGCCATGCGTCAGCCATTACCGTTGTCAGTGCGGAGCGCATTGCCGAGGAACTAAGAAAGATGCTGAAGGGTTCGAGGCGGTTGCGCGCCACACGCCTGTTGGCAGAACTGGATCTGATGGTTCGCGTTCTACCAGAAACGGAATCGTTAATTGGTGATGTGGAAGCATTCGGCCTAGCGTTGACCACACTCGGCCGACTCGCCCCTGAAAGTGGATTCATACCAGCCTTGGCCATTCTTCTGGAGGGGATGAATCAGGCGGATGCATTACCACTTGCTAATCGAATGAGACTGGCCAATCAAGAACGGGATCTGCTCAGGTGGTTATTAGCGCAAGGGCGTTGCCTTTCCTCTGCTGGTGCCATGAAGTCGAGCCAGCTATATGGGATTCTAGCGCATGCTGGAGCGGACGATTTATTGGCGGTCACACGCGCCCAGATTCCCGGAGATGCTGGTGTAGCTTTGGCGACACGAACGCTCGCCGATGTTCCACGTGAAACATTGGCTCCAGTGCCGTGGGTATCGGGAAACGACCTGATCACGCTCGGTTTGAAACCGTGCCCAGCTATGAAAAACCTGCTGGCCGACCTGTTGGCCGACCAGATTGATGGTGT
>CAMCLK010000034.1 GCA_945875585.1 Candidatus Kuenenia stuttgartensis
GACCAGAATGGCCATACCCGTTCCCTTTCCGAACACGGCCGTCAAGCATTCTGGGCCGATGGTAGTCCTTTACGGGCGAGAGTAGGTCATCGCCGGGTTCCGCAGCCCGCTAACGAAAGTTAGCGGGCTGCTCCTTTATTTCCGCTCAGCATTTCCTCAAAACTATATCCCTGAACACATAACGCCTAATTTCAATGATCCCCCAACGTCAGTTGGGGGGTGTACAGTCACTGGTAGGCAACCAGAAACGTTTCAACATTTTCGGTTACTATTTGAAACTGTTTAGTTGGACAGCGTTCTGTTTGTTAACCCACCAACTAGCGTTGGTGGCTCGAAATTAAGCTTTTCGGTACTGACGCATGAATCTTTTCCTTTTCAACTACAACCAAAACAAATCGTATTCATGAGCCCCCAACGTGAGTTGGGGGGTGCACAGTCGCTAGCAGCCAACCCGAAATGTCTCAACATATTCGGTTACTGTTGGATACCGGTGTGGGTAACAGCGTTCTGTTTGTTAACCCACCAACTAGCGTTGGTGGCTCGAAATTAACCTTTTCTGTACTGACGCGTGAATCCTTTTCTCTTCAACTACAACCAAAACCAATCGTATTCATGAGCCCCCAACGTCAGTTGGGGGGTGCACATTCACTGGCAAGCATCCAGATACGTCTCAATGTGTTCGGTTACTGTTGGATACTGTTTAGTGGAACAGCGTTCTGTTTGTTAACCCACCATCTGGCGTTGGTGGCTCGGAATTTAGCTTTTCGGTACTGACGCGTGAATCTTTTCCTTTTCAACTACAACCAAAACTAAACGTACTCATGAGCCCCCAACGTCAGTTGGGGGATGCACAGTCACTTGCAGGCAAGCCGAAACGCTTCAACGCATTCGGTTACTGTTGGATTCCGGTGTGGGTAACAGCGTTCTGGTTGTTAACCCATCAACTGGCGTTGGTGGCTCGATATTAACCTTTCGGTACGGATGCGAGAATCCTTTCCTCTTCAAATACAACCAAAACTAAACGTATTCATGAGCCCCCAACGTGAGTTGGGGGGTGCACAGTCACTGGCAGTTAAGCCGAATCGTTTCAATAAATTCGGTTACTGTTGAATACTGCCGAGTGGAACAGCGTTCTGTTTGTTAACCCACCAACTGTCGTTGGTGGCTCGAAATTTAGCTTTTCTGTACTGACGCGTGAATTCTTTTCTCGTCAACAATAACCAATTACAAATCGTATTCATCAACCCACATCAGTAACTGGTTGGGCAGGTAATGGCAGTCAATCTGTTCAGCATGAAATGGTAAGAAAAATTAGAATTTCGGAGACGGATGTTTATCACAACGGTTAAATTTTTATTCGTACAGTCAGGTTTTGTGTGTATATAATCGATTTCTTTAAATCTTCACAGATCCCCAATCATCACCTCATCAAATTTCTACTGAGGTATTGTAAATTATTAAAAGTCACTATGGATTCATTCACGTGTGAGTAATACTTATGCGAAAAGTGATTGGTTGTTTTTTCTGTCTAGTTGCATTGGGCTGTTCGTCTGAAGTCGCAAGATACCCCATTTCCGGATCAGTTTCGATCAATGGGGTTACTGCCGGTTTAGCCACTGTAAAGTTTATAGCTGATGGGAAAACAAATAAGGAATATGGTGGATCATGCCTGTCAGATGGCACAGGTAAATTTGTCATTGGGTCTAAAGACAAAAATCTTGGTTTACCCGAAGGTGATTACAAAGTCACATTTTCCCAGTCAGTAGGGAAAGATGGTAAGCCGATTTACGGTAGTGGTGGAAAGAAGTCAGAGGTGATTGGGGGCGAGCGCGAAGCAGTTCCCGAAAATTTCAGGAGCCCTGATTCGACACCTATTTCTGTTCATGTAGGGAGAAGTGGTAATGACTTTAAATTTGATATTATATCGAAGTAGTTCTATTTTAAGGAGTATAGTATGAGTCGGAGTCGACATGGTTTTACATTGATCGAGCTTTTGGTGGTGATTGCTATTATTGCTGTGTTGATTGGATTGTTGGTACCTGCTGTTCAGAAGGTGCGTGAGGCAGCTAATCGTATGGAGTGCACCAACAACCTCAAGCAATTGGGGGTTGGCATGCATAATATTGCCAGTATCAATGGCAAGCTTCCACCAGGTGCTTTAGATAATGGATCAATGTGGTCTTCATTTCTGATGCCATATTTGGAACAAGAAGCCCTCTATAAAGCGATGTGGGTTCTTCCCGAAGCTGGAAAAGTGGATGATGGTGCGGTTGGTCCTGCTGGTTCCAACGGTAACTGGGCTGCTCCAGATCCTGGATTCGCGAATGCAAGTATTAGTATTCTTGGAGATGTTGGGGGGGCTTGGGGCCCAGCGACTGAAAGAAATGTGGCGGCATGTGAAACATTAGTTAAGGGGATGCGATGCCCTTCAGGGGCACTTCCAAACAATGTTTATAGTCCGAGTTACGAAAACTGGATTGTTCAGAAGCGTGTGCCGGCTAGTTATGCTGTATGTGGTTCTGGAAAGGCTCAAAGATTGTTGGCTTCTAACCCTGATGCTATTCAATTGGATGGAAGTTTTCAGTTGTTAAGGGTAAGCGGTGGGGTCGTTTATGGTACTCGATTAGCTTTGCCAGCAATTCTGGATGGTCTTTCTAATACTATTTTTGTTGGTGAGGAAGCTTACAAGTTGAAGTCTTCTTATACAGTTGCAGAATTGGATCTTCCAGGTGTTGCTCGCCGGAAGGCATTATGGCTTTTTGGGTCGGACAGCATCGATTGCCAGTTTGGGTTGAACGAGGCATTTGGTTCAACTGGTGTGCCAATGAACTCTAAATTGGCTCCTATGGGCACTTCTACCACTGTACCAGATGCTGCTCAAGAAGCTTATATTGCCAGCTTTGGTAGCAATCATTCGGGCGGGGCCAATTTCCTGATGGGTGATGGTTCTGTTCGATTTATCCGCGATAGCATCAGTGCCGCCACCTATAGCGCGCTTGGGACTCGCGCTGGTGGTGAAGTTCCCGGCGATTATTAATAACCGAAGGGTGGGCCCTTGTGATTTGCATAAGGGCCTATCATTTTCATTTGATAATGGTGTGAAGTGATTATCAAACCAATTAATTTGTTGGCAATTTTATTTATTTTTGCCGGGTATTTTTTCTGGTCATATTTCTCTTCCCGTCTTGTTATGTCGCTTCCTAGTGTTAAGTCATTGGATGGTTATTGCTCCAGGACTCCTTGTGTCCCTATTGTTTTCACCTCGCGATCCGATGCAAACGCTTTGGTTGGTGCCGCAATTGAATCTGATGGTTTGCATTGGCCGGGATCTGCTTCTTGGAAATGTTCGGATGGCCGACTTCGTTTGCTCAATACTAATGGGCAAGTTCATGAATTGACATGGGGGCGTCATTTGCCTGATGGTTCCTCGATTATTGATGTCTTGAGTCCGTCGGTGAGTCTTGATGGTAAGCGAATTCTATTTTCTGGTCGTGCCAGCTCTCCCGGCCACGGACGTTGGCGTATTTTTGAAGTGAATGTCGATGGGTCTTGTCTTCGGGCATTGACAGGCGGCAGTGATGATCCGGGGTGCGTTTCGGTGCCTCCATTGCGCTATGGTATTAGTGGTTCCTTGATTGATGAAAGGACTCGCCGCGGCACAGATTATGATGATGTTGACCCGGTGGATGTTGGTGAAGGCTCTTTTGTATTTTCATCTAGCCGAATCCCTGATTTAGGACGTGATCATTCTAGACGGTCAACGCAGATTTGGATTTGGCCGGCGGGATCAGCCAGCCCCCACTCATTATCAGCGAATCGGAACAATGATCGTTGGCCGTTTTATTTACCTGGTGGAAATATTGTTTACAGTTTATGGAGCCGCTCTCGTGAAGCCGTCACTGAGGATTTGAGTGAATTGGCTCATTATTCTTCAGGCACCAAATATTTAACTCTTCCTAATAACGATTCATGGATGGGAGCACGCATTTCAACCAATGGTGCTCAATTTTCATATGCCATCAAAACTGAGGAGCCCGTGTGGCGTGCTCGGCCGTTATTCAATGGCCGTTTGGCTTTCATGACTGTTCAAAAGTCGACTCCTGAAGTTTCTCGTCTGGCGCAAGCGATTTGGGGAACCATCTCATCAGCTCCTTCCTCACAGCGATCTGGAGAATCGTTTATTAAAGATGGCGGGGCCTCAATTATTTGGGGGCCTTCAAAGGATTCTCGAGGACAAGAAATTTCCGCTGTTTGCCCTAGTCCTTGTCCTGGTAACAATGTCGTGTTTTCAGCGTCGATTTCGAATGCCGCTTCAGGTTCCTCTGCCATATATGTCGTCTCTGATGATTGGACGGTACAACAAACGCCACACCCAATCTTCGATGATCCTGAAATGTTTGATTCAGAACCAGTTGCAGTTTATATCCGGAATCTTGAATCGACATCTTTTTTGCCAGATCCTCCTATCGCAAATTTGGTCAGGCAACCAGAATCATTAACCATGGCTGATGGCTCACAATACAAAGGTCCTTCAGGGTATATAGAAAACCTTGCAGTAAATGATGCCATTCGTTCTCCAATTCCGTGGCAATCAGTATTTTTACCATCCGGACGTCGTCGAGATCCTCGTCATGACCCATTAATTCCACCGCCAGGAATTGTATTTGGTGTCGCTGTTTATTCGGATCATCGGGACAGATTCGATGATGTTAACCAGTCTAGAATTCGCGGCGGTTGGGACAAACAAATGATTTTACCCGTTCAGGCTGGTGGTGAGCTTCAGGCATGGATGCCTTCAGACATTAACACACCAGTCAAGATTGTTGGATTAGATCAGTTTGGCAAAATATTACATTCAGTGGGTACCACTCTTGGTTCCAATCAACAGCCTGGCAATTATTACGCGGTCGCGGGCGACCATCACACATTTACACGAGCGAATGGTTACCACTACTGCAATGGTTGCCATGCGGGGCACACATTTACATCTTTGGATATACGGGAAAGGCTTAGATAGCGCAGATCAATAAATCCGCGCTCCTTGCGGATTAGGTTAAATCTTGTAGTGTCCGATGAATCCGACCTACTGAAAATGGGCGAATGAGCGTGGTCAAGTCTGTTCCATTCGGATATTCACGTGAGATATGACTTTGGTTCCGATCCAGAAGCAATACTATCCGTAATCGCTGGTCGGCGCGACCGGCCGCGGCGCGTAATTGATCCACGGCGTCGAGCACTTCGACTCCCAAATGCCCGACGTCAATCACTGCCGCGTCAAACGGAGTCGATCCGTACCTTTCAAGCGCCCTTGCTGGATCTGCCGCAATGAAAACACGGTAGCCATATTCTCGGAATCGTTCGCGGATAACATTTTGTAATTCCAATTCGTTTTCGAGAACAAACACAGTTGTCCCGGCGACATCTCCTGATGATCGCGCGTTTTGGGCTCGTTGTGCTTGTTTCACTTCATCTAGCAACGTAACCGGCGAGGGGAAGCGTTTATCGATAGCCTTGCTTGTCATCGACTGAATAATTCTTGCGAGTCGCGGTGACCCGGGTAATGTCTCGTTTCCAATTGGAATCATAGATTCGACGCGATCGGAAGGAGGTGATCCGGGTATTGCCAACGGATCTATACCAATAACTGCATGATGCATGAGGCAGCCTAGAAAGAAAATATCATTTCGTACATCGCCCAACGGGATTTTGGTTGATTCGCTTAATGCGTTGTAAAGTCGGTTGCAATCAGGTGCTTCCGCGCCTAAGGTGTTATCGAAGCACGTGGGCCAAGCCCATTCATCTAGCTTAATAGAGCCTTCTGAGGTTAAAAGTAACGATTCGGGTGAGATGTTGCCATGCACCCCTTTGCGAGCTAATGCCGCGGCCATGGTTTGCGCAACAAGTTCCAGTGTGTGGAGGACTTCCTCGGGGGGCAGGGTGCCATGCGATTTTATATGTTCGGAAAAGGTTGTTTTTGGCGGGATTTCAGTCGCCAGATAGTGTTGCCCTTCTTGTGGTTCGTAACCTAAAGATATCATATTGACAACGTGCGGATGCTTCCAACCAAGAAATGGTTCTAGCGCGTTTCGAAGTCTTTCAACTTGGCGCGCATCAATTGTGTGCCTTCTTCTAAACGCGATAATGCGTGTGAGCTCACTTCTTTCGATATCATGTGCTAGGTAAACTCTTGCGATAGGAGTGGTCCCTAGCCTGTCTGTGACGCAGTATTTTCCGAAACGGTAACCTTGATGGTCTCCCGCAAGGAGTCGGGATGCTTGCCAGGGTGTTAGGGTTGCGTTTTTAACAAGTAAATTAACGGCTTTGGCGGGGTTGTCTGGGTATTTTGCCATGGCTTCCTGAACAACGTTTGGATTTGCCAGCTGATATTTGGCAATGGTTCTGGCAATATCGTGCACAGATGCTGTACCCATGGTCCAACCCTCATGCATTCTCGCATTTTTACTGTTACACACTTCTAGCTTTTTAATGGTTGCAGAGCAAATTGCAGAAGTAAATCTTGGACCTGATCTTGATCGGGCGGTTCCACAACGCTATCCCCCAGCACAGTCTTGGATTGAATGCCGGCGCTGGAGATCGACCGATGTCAGTTAAATGTTCTTTTGATTGGGTTGGAGGAATCGCCGGCGTACGATCGTTAATCGTTGCAGTTGCAATACTTGCTTCTTCAGGTTGTGCCACATTTTGGGACGATGTGACGAGTCGAGAGTTCAAGTTCAATGAGATGTTTCAGCCACCCCAACCTCCACTGCAAGTGTTGGAATCGACCCAAGACGGTGATAAACGTGCTCGGGCCTTAAGTCGATTGAAAGAGCCGTTACGCCATGGTGGTTCGCAATCGGATCAAGATGTGGTTGTTAAGGTGTTGGTTGATTCCGCGACTTCCGAACGCCAAGCGCTTTGCCGTATCCGGGCTATTGAATCGATGCGTGAATTTAAGGATCCTCGGATTGTTGAAGGTCTGAAGGAAGCATATTACCGTGCTGGATCGTTCAGCCCGGAAATGGCTTCCATTGTTCGAATTCAAGCTCTTGATGCCTTGGGCTACGGTGGCCATCCTGAGGGGCTTGATTTGCTATTGAAAGTAGCGCTTGAGCCTATTGCGGTTGGTGCTGAACAGGATCGCCAGATGAAGATTGATGAACGTATGGCTGCGGTACGCGGTCTGGGCAATTATCCTGATTCAAAATCGGCTGGCGCTCTGATTGAGATCCTTCGGAAGGAGCAGGATGTTGCATTGACAGATAAAGCGAATCATTCGCTTGAAAAAATCACAGGACATAAAGGTCCGCGCGATGCTGGTGGTTGGTCGGAATACCTTGCCAAGCATCCATCTTTAGGACAGCGTCATTGGTATGAGCAGATCATGTTTTGGCAGCGCTAGGAGCAGGCGCTAACTGGGCAATACATCAGTTGCCGCTTAATGTCGTTGCAACACTTATCTTCGAGACAAAATCAGTGTGCGATTTGGGCTGGAAGCTGCTTTTAGCGCCCTAGGTAGTGATTCCCTTCGCACATTAAATTATTGGTTTTTTGACCGGAACTACAAAACACTCGTTGGTTCCGATCGCTTTCATAATCACATTTCTTTTAAGGTTTCGATAATAAGTTTACTTATTATCGAAACCTTATGGATTTGATTTCGAAAAACTATTTGGCTGGCTGTTTCTCTTCTGGTGGTGGTGCTTCCACAGGTGTCGTTCTGGTTGGCAGAATGAATTCCTGTCCGCCCACCACTTCAATCCTGCATCCAATCTTGCGCAGGATTTGGCGCACTTGTCCAGAAATTTCTATTCCAGCCATATCATCGGTTGGCGGAAACTCTTTTTCATACGGAATTTCCATTCCAATACTTTGGAACGCACGTTTGCTGATAGTGAGGTTTCTGCCGTATTTCAGTTTTAATTCTTCAACCAGTTGCTTTAAGTTCTTGCTTTTGATTTCCAGTTTGCGGTCGTCTGGAAGGTGCTTGAAAGGGGTTTTCATGTCCCGATCGCGTAGGCAGACGAGGCTGCCATCGTTAGCTGCCAAATAAAGACGATCTGTCTGGTTGTTCATGACAGGGACAACCCACGCTGAGGTATCCAATAGACCTAGTCTAAGCCCGGTTTGTCGGTCAAGTAATAGTAGTCTGTTTGCCAGATCGGTCGCATAAACCACCCGCGGTCCTACCGCCAGAACACGCGCACCTTCTGAAATGTAACCAATGGTGTCTTTACCGCGTGGAATATTCCATGTGGGCTCACCTGTGGCGCGTTCAAGTTTCCATAATCCAACGCGTTCTCCAGTAACGAATACTTCCGATTCTGTAATCATCAATGGTCGATTGACCGGGCCGCCCACGTTGGCCTTCCAAGCCATGCTGTTGGCTTCTATGCCCCAAGCGGTAACTGTGCCAATGTCATCCGCAACATAGGCAATATTTTGAAACCGCACTGGCCCAGTGACAAATCGGCCTCGTGAAACGAGGAATGGTTCGTTTGGAACTGGTGCTATGGAGCTATCTTGTAATTTACCTTGGCGTTCGGTTTTATCGAGTGTGAAAGCGCCCCCTTGGACGGCCGTAAGGTTGTTGGCAAGGCTTGATCCGAAGGCTAGGTTTTCTGGAAGCAAGTTTAAAGCGACAAAAAGATGGTTCTCACTTTGCAGTGGTTTGAAGCTGATCGATTGGCCAATGCCTGCAGACCAGACAGGAACCATGTTTGGTTCATCATTAAGGTCCATGTACCTTGCATCTGACGAATTTGCCCTACTGACTGGGGCATTAGCTTCATCGCGTTGCCTGTCTGGTTTGGCTGGGTTTGCCTTGGCTATTTCTTTTTCCTTTGGCTCAGGTTCCTTGGGGGCAGCAGGGTCGTTTTCTGTAGGCATGTCTTTCTTGTCGGTGTCTGTTTTTGCAGCGGCGGGCTTGAGCAATTCTTGACGCCTGCGGTCACGCTCTTTGAGTTCTGCCAATGCCTTGAATCTAATTCCCGAACGATCGAATGGAGGAAGTTCGTATGCTTTTAGATATCCACGTTCGTCTGAGAGGAACATGTGGATGTCGCTCGCGGTGAGCGGAGCGCATTGGACATCGGGTACAAGTTGTTTGAACTGGAGTCTTCCAGTGTCGCGATCGAACGCAAATAGAGTGTTTTTCGCCTGGCAAAAGATAGTGTATTGGTTCCATGTGGCTGGCCAAACCACTTCATAGGCAAAGTCGGGCCTTGCCAACCAGAGTTGCTTGCCACTTTCTGCATCGATTAAAGCTACTGTCCCGCTTTTCAGTTGGACTAACAATTGTTCCTTATCGTGTCGGGGGCTAGTTCCCAGAACGTGAATGTCATGAATCGCATCCTTCATGTTGAAGGTTGGCAATTGTGACTGCCATTGCACTACCAGATTGTGCCGAGCTAACCGTTCAGGTTCTGGCAGGGTAGGATGGGAATGCAAATGGGACCGAGAAATGTTTTGGGCCGCTAGTTGGCCAATCACGAGCAACAGCAGTGAGCTGGCACCCAGTGTCAGCCGCACGGTGCGTAATGTGCATGCAGTCATAACCACCTCACGGCCAGAACTTCTGGAAACTGCTCAAACCTAGCATGCTTGAGCGCGTCAGGTCGTTCAGGTCGCAAGGCATTGAGTCATGGAAATCTGTTAACGTTGAATTTCCGTTGCAAACGATACATTTTATTTTTTCCCGAGGCGGCGTTTTTCCCGGAAGAATTCTGAGAGAATAGTGGAGCATTCTTCTGCCATCACTCCCCCTACTACTCGTGAGCGATGATTGAGTCGTGGGTCAGAGGTGATTTGGTAAAGGGTGTTACAGGCACCGGCTTTGGGATCGGTGCAGCCGTAGATAACCCATGGCAACCGCGCCAAAACAATGGCACCGGCACACATGGGGCAAGGTTCCAGGGTGACATAAAGCAAACAGCGATCGAGGCGCCATGAATCGAGAGCGGCGGCTGCCTGGGTGATGGCAATGATCTCGGCATGTGCCGTTGGATCTTTCAATCGTTCCCGTTGGTTGCCTGCCCGTCCAATGATTCCTTTTTCTAAAGAAACAACGACGGCACCTACAGGAACTTCATCATCCCCGTAAGCTTCACGCGCTTCATCAAGAGCCAAAAGCATGTGTTCAATGTGGAATGGATGTCTGGGGTCATCGAGAGGCAACAGGCCATTATCTCCGGACCACCATGTCTCGATGTCGCCATTATTCATGCCATCTGCTCCATTCCCAATCATCCATTCGAATCGGTCTTGCTCTTGGTGTGTATCGGGATTGTAGTGTGCTGGTGATGGTGGCCAAGAAGAGGGAGTGGATTCATGCGCATCGCTGAGTGTCAGGAACTATTGCGGGCTGAGGGTTTGGATGGCTGGCTTCTCTACGATTTTCGTGGAAGCAATCCATTGGCACGCCGCGTCCTTGGACTGCCAGTGGATCGTTTTTTGAGTAGACGTTGGTTTTATTTCATTCCCGCTCACGGGGCCCCAAGGCAATTGGTTCATCGCATTGAAAGCGGTGCACTTGAAGGTTTGCCGGGAGAGAAAACCGTTTACCTTCGCTATGGAGAGCTTGAAGCGGGGATTGTTGGCCTAGTGCAAGGATGTTCGCGGATTGCAATGGAGTACAGCCCCCGCAATGCCAATCCGTATATCAGCCGCGTTGATGCTGGAACCGTTGAGGTGGTTCGGTCCGCAGGCGTTGAAGTAGTCTCTTCTGGCGACTTGGTGCAATGGTTTGAGTCGCGTTGGGATGAAGAGCAGTGGGCTTTGCATCTTGAGGCTGCCGTTGTCACTGAATCTGCTTTCAACAAAGCGTTCGATTACATGGCACGCATTGTTCATTCAGGTGGAGAGGTTCGTGAGACAGAAGTTCAACGCGTTATTCTCGACCACTTTGCGTTGAATGGCGTGGTCTGTGATCATCCACCGATTGTTGCAGTTAATTCCCATGCTGGTGACCCACATTACTCGCCCATTCCCGGCGCAGATGGAGTCATCAGGCGTGGTGACTTTGTTTTGGTAGACCTTTGGGCTCGCCGTGATCATCCGCGTGGAGTTTACAGTGACCTGACGCGTGTGGCCTTTTTAGGTGAAGTGGTTCCAGAGCCTTACAGGTCGATGTTCGATCTAGTCGCGCGCGCACGTGATGCTGCCATCAGTCGGGTGCGATCGGCATTTGCGTCGAACGAGGTTCTTCGAGGGTGGCAAGTAGACGACGCGGCACGAGGTGTTATTGAGGCAGCAGGTTTCGGAGAAGCCTTCTGCCACCGTACTGGGCACAGTATTGGACGCGAAACGCATGGTAATGGCGCCAATATGGATAACCTGGAAACCCGAGAAGAACGTAAGGTTCTCACCCGTACCTGTTTTTCCGTGGAACCGGGCGTTTATTTTCCGGACTTTGGCTTACGTTCGGAAGTAAACGTATTTGTCGATGCCAATGGGGAAGTGCATGTAACGGGTGGAGCTCCGCAAACCGAAGTAGCGGCTCTGTTGCCTTACCGGGGTATTTAGCTTTTTTGCTTCCCGGCGGAGTGGAGTCCATCCAAGGTATGCTCATAAAAGTGCCGGTAAACGGCACTTTTAGCTAGAAGGTTTTCATGCGAACCGTGCATGGAGACATGCCCGTGTTCAATTAGAAAAATATGGTCACAGGCAAGTAAACGAGCAGCCGTACGGGCCAATAGCAATACGGCCCGTCCTTCAATGGCTCGGTTGAGTGCATCGTCAACCAGCGCTCGTTCGTCAGTATTCAATTCAAAATCGGGTTCTTCAAGAATCAGGAGCGATGGGTTTCCAAGAAGTGCCCGGCTGAGCGCAATCAAATAGGCCTGCAACGGTTGTAAGGAAATTCCACCAGGTCCAACTTGGGTGGAAAGTCCCTCGGGTAAGGTGCGAGCGAGGCGGTCCAAATGAGTGGAACGGCAAACCGCCTCGGCTTCAGATTCGCTTGTGCTTGGCCTGCCACCAATAATGTTGGCAATAACTGTTCCGCCCACAACAACGAACGGCGACACCACCCAGCCGATTCCCATGCGAAGTGATTCAAGCCGGCAAAGCTTGAGGTTCACACCATCCCACCGAATTTCCCCTTTGTCGGGATCGGTAAGGCGGTTTGGAAGCGAAAGCAAACATCGCAATTCGTCATCATCGGCTCCGACAAGCGCCACGCGTTTGCCCGCAGGTACGACAAGGCTTGCGCTTCGGACCAACGACTTGCTGTTCTGTCGAACGCTTACATGATCAAATTCCAGTCCCTGGGTAAGTGGTCCGGGTGTGTGGGCTCCCGGTACCTGTCGGACTTTGCCACGTTGATCCAGAAAGTGAAATAACCCTCTGGCAGCCAATGCAGCACGGTGTTCCGCATCGCGTGAACGGCTCAATGCAAGAAACCAATGAGCCATTGCGGGTTGGCAAAGACCCAGAAAAAAGAAGTCGGCCAATCCAACATTACCATGGCAGACTAGCCAAATACCAAGAGACAGCCACCCAAGCAGAACAGCACCCGTCAGCACTGTTGCTGCCGCGCGGCCCATGGTGCTGTATCCACGGCTGGCAACCTGATGGCCCGCCGCTGTAGCCAATTCGATTTCAATGGTTTCACGAACCAACGGCTCGAGACCTTGCGCCTTGATGGCAGCCATGTCGTGGACCGTTGATTCCATTCTTTTAAGAGTGCCTTTGAGGCCGTCTTCTTCTAGCCGAACGTAATGCCGGGATAGGGATAGGCAACCCCGACCCAACCCCCAGGCAAGGCACGATGCAGCCACACTGGCCAAGGCAAACCACGGGGACAGGACTAAAGCACCTGCCATGGCAAGAAACAAACCAGTCAGTGCGCGTGGCAGGCCAGACAATGACCGTCTGAGTGCTACTTGAACTGCCTCCACTCCGCGGTCAAGAAGGTGAGCAAGATCAGCTGGAACACCCGAATGGTGGCCTAGGCGCAATGCCTGATGGAATCCGGCAAGGCGCAGGCGTTCGCCTGTTCGCGCTGCTGATCGCCCTGCCAAAAATTCGCCCATCCAAAAGAGAATGGCCCAGGAAAGACCCAAACCAGCCATCACAACAAAATGTGTCAGTTCAATATTGCTATTGTCGCCGATCATTACCAGATTATCGATCATGAACCAAATTTGGGGCCCGCCATATCTGCCAGATTGATTGACGACTTGAATATCCAGACCGACAGCAATCCACCGGGCAAGAACCAACATGCCCATGACCACTGGAAATGCGGCAAAAATACTGACAATAACAGCAAATCGACTTGGCCATGGTTCAAAAGCAACGAAACGAATGGCGCGCCTGTACATGGCGCGCGCTTCATGTTGATTGTCTTGATTTTCTGCAGATTCCATCGGCCTTACCTCAACGCCAGGCCGTCAGCAATTAGCCCAGATCACGCCCTTCGAAAAGAACCAAACCAACGAGAAGGGGCACACTGGCGTATATGGCTGCATAAATAACGGCCCAAGCCACGTGCAGCCAGTAGGAACCCACGGTGAGTTGGGTGTCGCCAAGAATAGCAATATTTACCCTGAACAGTTCCAAGTCGGGAAGAATAGCATGAAACGCGGTAACGGTGAATCGCAGCATTTGAGCCACGCCCGCTCCTGAGGATCCGCTCTCACCACCCGATGTTGAAACCAGAACTGGAGCCAAATGGGCGAGAAAAAAGATGGTTGCAATCACAGGCAGCGTCACCATCATCGGGAAGCGTGTGGCAAGTGCGACCGCTATGGCCGTGATGATGGTAACTTGGCAGAAACAGAGGACAATGCTTGGTGCAACTTCAGCAGATAGGAAGAACCATCCTGCCAGAGCCTTCAGGAGGATTTCCGCTGATCCGCCAAGTCCTAGGGTTTCAATAAGGTCAAGAATCCATGGAGCATCGGGCAAAGGGTCGATGCGTTCTATCCCCTGCCTGAAAAGCAGAAATAGTTGGAAAACAGTGCCGAGTCCAAAAAGAAGCAGGAAGCCAGAGAGATTGATTCCAATGAATTTTCCTAAAAGGAAATCTCTGCGCGAGAGTGGTTTGCTCAGAAGCGTCAGTGCCGTTCTGCCTTCGATATCCTCGTTGACGGAGATGCTCGCAAGGAGCGCCGTGAATATCATTGTTCCGAAAAGAATGATGTCGAAACCAAGTTCATACATCATTTTGTAGTCTTCCCCATACGTGAAGTAGGGGAGAACAAGCGATACAACAAGCACCAAAAGTCCGCCAGACAGGATCAGCCAGAACAATGGCTGGCGAGTTGCTTCACGTTGCGTTGCAAAAGCAATGGAGGCACCTTTAGGCCAAATAATTCCCAGTGCGATCGGGGCGAGCAGGCCAATGCCCATGATGATTTGGATTTGGAGAATGGTTCCGTAAAACCGGGCCAGTGTGTCGCTTCCACCCAGCCATAGAACTGGAGTGAGGATCAGGGCGCAACCACCAATAATCTGGCCGATCAGACCAAAAGAACGGCGACGCTGAGCGTCTGATTGATTGAAGTCGATGAGTTCAAGGGCGTACATCCAAGGAATGGACATAACCCCTTGAAGCACAGCAAGAATCGCAATGAAAAGCAGGCTGGTCACGATAATGGCTCTTGATGTGAAGGTCTCTATTTACATTTTATCATCTGCAGGCCGACTGGGAAGCGGCCTAGGGCAATAAGCATCGAGGATTCACTGGGAGTTGCCTTCTGGGCGGTAGTTTGGAGTGGTGCCCCAGTTTAGTTTTTCACGCAAGGTTTGGTAAAAGCCCTGTCCGGGCACCTTTATGAGTTGAAAATCAACAGGTGCGCGCCTGACAACGATCTCCTGCCCAAGTTGCAGAGGCAGTGTTTGTTGTCCGTCGATAACAACCGTAGCGCCCTGCGCTCCATGGAATAGTCGCAGGCGGTAGACATTGGCGGCACTGTCAACCAAGGGACGGCTACCAAGCCCGTGCGGACAGATAGGGGTGATAACGAGGGCCTCGATTTCCTGACCCAGAATTGGCCCGCCTGCTGACAGGCTATGGGCTGTAGACCCCACCGGTGTGCTGACAATCAAGCCATCGCAGGAGTACCGGGACGCTGTTTCTGCTCCCACCATGAGATCGATTCCCAGCATGTGGAATGGTGGGCCGTTGGTGATGGTGATGTCGTTGAGGAATAGCAGTGGTTGGTTTTGCCCGGGAGCGATGCATTCTAGCATCACGTGGCGGGTTGTCCGAAATTCACCCCGCATCACTCCGGGCAAAGCCGTGCGCAATGCGCTGACCGACAAATCTGCAAGAAAGCCTAGTCTGCCCAGATTTACGCCCAAAACGGGCATCTGCCGGTACCCCATCTGGCGGGCAGCCCGAAGGATTGCACCGTCTCCACCTAAAACAAGGGTGAGGTCGGCTTCAAAATTGGAAAGGTCAGCTTTCTGTTCCAGATCGAATACGACGACATCAGCCACGCTTTCCAGCCATGGTCGAAGTTCAAGTGCTGCTTCAAGCACTCCAGGGCGGCTAGCGTTACCGAGGACGAACAGGCGCACGGTGATTAGACTCCCGGGGGGTGGATGAACCACCTGTTTTCAAAGGCTCGTGTGCCCCGTTTAGTTGGTTCGGCGCAACCCGAAAGAGCATGCCGCGAGCCGAGTCTGCAATACCATTCGCCAGCAACCCAAGCGACTCCAGCAGTTCTGGTCGTTCGCCATGCTCCACAAAGCTATCAGGCAACCCGAGTCGGCAAACATGAGCCGCCCCAATCCCCGACGAATTGGCCAGTTCGAGGACGGCGGATCCAAATCCACCTTCGAGTGTGCCTTCCTCAACGGTGAGCACGACAGAGCATTCGTTGAGCGCGCGACCGATGGTCACTCGATCGATCGGCTTGCAGAAGCGCGCATTGATGATTCCTACTGACAAACCTTCTGAACGGAGAAGATCAGCTGCTTTGGCGCATTCAGAAAGAAGTGTGCCAAAGGCAATCAGCATCACATCATTTCCCCATTCCAGTACCTCGGCGACACCGAGTTCCACTGGAGCCACGGTCCGGTCGATCTTTTCCAGATTGGTTTTAGGGTAACGAATCGACACCGGGCCATTGTGGGCAATGGCCAGATCAAGCATTGGGCGGGTGTCGGCTTCATCGCCTGGAGCCATGACAACCATGTTAGGGAAAAGCCGCATATACGGGATGTCGTATGTGCCATGATGCGTGGGGCCATCGGGTCCTGTAAGTCCGGCGCGGTCGAGGCAGAACACAACGGGGAGGTTTTGCAGGCTTACTTCCTGGAATATCTGGTCGAACGAGCGCTGCAAAAAGGTCGAATAGATGTCTACAATTGGTTTCATGCCCGCTTTCGCCATGCCGGCGGCGAATGCAACGGCGTGCGACTCACAGATGCCTACATCGAAGAACCGTTGCGGGAATTCGTCTCGAACCCGTTCGAGTTTGTTGCCTTGGCACATGGCAGCAGTGATCACGGCGACCTTTTCATTGCCCCGCATAATGGAGAGAATTTCACTGCTAACAACATCGGTGTAACCCTTGGCACCGCCCTTTCGCAGTGAAAGTATGGATCGTTCGGGGCCAACAGCGTCGATAATTGGCGGAGTATGGAAGGTGACGGGATCTTTTCGGGCTTCAGGAACCCCGTGGCCTTTGTTGGTCAGTACATGGAGAAGAACGGGTCCTTTGACTTCCTTCAACATGGTGAGGGAGCGACGCAAACCTGCAATGTCGTGGCCATCGATAGGACCAAAGTATCGCAGGCCCATTTCTTCAAAAAGCATCCCGCCAGAAAAGACGGCTTTCATGCCATCCTTTATCTGCTCCAGCAGTTGAGATGCCACCCCTCCAACAAGAGGAATGCGATTCAGAAGGTCTTTTAGGTGTTTTTTGGAGCCCATATATAGCTCGGAAACACGAGCCTGATCCAGGCATCGCGCCAATGATCCAACCCGTGGGCAGATCGACATGGCATTGTCATTGAGAATAACAAGCAAGTTTTCATTCAGGGCGCCAGCGTTGTTGAAGGCCTCGAAAACGATGCCCGAGGGCAACGCGCCGTCGCCAATCACAGCAATGCTGCGTCTTTCACCATGACCAGACAGGCTGTCGCCAACCTTGAGGCCCAATGCTGTGGAAACACTGCAGCCTGCGTGGCCTGTCATGAACAGGTCGTAGGGACTTTCGGCCGGGTTCGGATAGCCCATCAGTCCGCCACGGGTGCGGATCGTTTCAAAGGTGGATTGCCGACCCGTGACCAATTTGTGGGGATAAATTTGGTGTCCAGTGTCCCAAATCAACCGATCTTTTGAGAAATCAAAAGTGAGATGCAATGCCAAGCAGAGCTCAACCACACCCAGATTGCTGGCGAAGTGCGCCGGGCGCATTCTCAGAACGCGGATCAGTTCGTCCCGCATCTCGTGGCCAAGCTGTTCGAGTTGCTCGCCAGACAGACGCTTGAGGTCGGCGGGTGAAGCAATTGTCTCAAGTAAACCAGGCATTCTGGGCAACCTCCATGTGAGCCGATCAAGACGCTAGCCGTAGGCTTCCCTGCCGTGCGCTTTCGGTGCCTCCTTCGATCATTCTAGGAAACCGATGCTGCTGGGCCATTATTTTTCTCGCCTCAATAGTGCTGTGGCGACTGTTATCAAAGGCCTTGCGGCTTCTCCCCACGTTTCGAGCGATGCTATTGCTTCGCTACTCAAACGGTCCGCGCGCTGGCGGCTTTCCGCCAATCCTAGAAGTCCTGGGTATGTCAGTTTTCCGCGCGCAGCGTCTTTGCCTACGCGTTTCCCGGTTTTTTCGGCACTTCCAGAGACATCAAGCAGGTCGTCGATGATTTGAAACGCCAATCCAAGGGATTCCCCAAAAACAGTCAGATCGCGAAGGCAGTTAAGCGTGGAGGTCGAAGTTCCTTCACCGGAGCCAATCATGGCACCCAGTCGTAACCCGGCAACAATAAGTTGGCCCGTCTTTCGACGGTGCAAACTTTCCAGATCTTCAAGCGTTATGGGGGCATCCACGTCGGCAATCCGGCCTTCGGCAGCCAGATCTGCTACCTGACCGCCTACCATTCCGGCGGGGCCAGCAGCGCGTGCTAGTTCCATGCAACATAGGCCGCCAAGGGGGCCTGGGTAATACTGGCCCAATGTTTCAAAAGCCATGGTAAGCAACGCGTCACCAGCAAGAATTCCAAGTGCCTCGCCATACTTAACATGGCATGTTGGCTGACCACGACGCATGTCGTCGTCATCCATCGCGGGCAAATCGTCGTGAACCAATGAATAAACGTGAACCATTTCCAAAGCGCAGGCAGCGGGCATGGGATCCGCGGCTGGTGATTTGAGGTGGAGCTTTGCAGCCACAGCATCTGCTGCCAGCAGTACAAGTGCCGGGCGCAAACGCTTACCGGGAGCCAGTGCGCTATAGCGCATCGCGGCAAGAAGAGGTGCGGGGAGGCCGGCACGTTGGGCCAGAATTTGGTCCAGACGCGAGTCAATCAAGGATTTAAGCGCGTCCAGCGGCGTTTCAGACATTCGATCGAAATCCTTTATCCGGTAATGAGAATCATGTATTCCTAAATCAGGACCGGCCAGAGTTAGCGGCGGGATGTGTAGGATCATGGGCAAATGACTTGAGACTGGCGCTTCCATCAGCCTCTCGGGTTACTTCCAGAATTCGCTGGTCAAATGCCTCGAGTCGTGTTTGGCATTTGGCTGTCAGGCGAACACCCTGTTCAAACAATGACAGCGCATGTTCCAAACCTTCTTGCCCCGTCTCCAACTCGCGGACCAAAGATTCGAGCTTTTCAATTTCATCTTCAATACGTGGCGGAGGCGATTCGGACAGTGGCAATGTTGACATGGGATATCCCGTTGGTTGCGACGTGTCGGTGGTGTCAAGTAACAATGCTAACAATCCGGCCACGCGCCAGAGTTGTCTCCAACTTTTGCCCAGGCTGAACATCTGTAGCGTCGAAAACGATTTTACGGGCACCCGAGTCGTCGAGAACTTGAGTCAGGCTATATCCTCGCCCAAGAACCTGCAAGGGACTGACGGCATCCAATCGTGCGGCCAGAGCCCGCAATCTCAGATGCATCTTTTCCAGAGTGCCGATTGTGTGTCTTTTCAGCCTCTCGCGGCTTGTTGACACGCGCCTGCTTAAGGCATCGAGATGCAATTTTAAGACATCACGACGCAGCCTAGCCTTGGCGTGTCGCAGATCGGTCTGCAGGTCTTCGAAACGGTCCCGCATGGATCGGTCAAGCCTTTGCCGCGCGTAGAGAACCAAATCCAGAATTTCAGTTCGAGACGGGGTGGCCTTGATTGCTGCATCGGTGGGGGTCAGCGCTCTCTGGTCGGCAACGAGGTCACAGATGGTTCTGTCGTCTTCATGACCAACGCCGCTGATGATAGGGACAACCGATGAGGCAACAGCCCGGGCAACGATCTCTTCATTGAACGTCCACAGGTCTTCCACACTTCCGCCGCCGCGTCCGAGGATAAGGACGTCGATTCGATGATCAGGATCTTGTGCAAGAGTGTTGATCCAAGCGAGCGTTGCGGCGATGGCGGATGCTGCGCGCTCTCCTTGAACTGGAATGGCAAAGATTCGGACTTCAGCAATGGGCCAGCGCTCTCTCAGTTTTTCAAGAATATCGCGAACCGCGGATCCCGAGGTGCTGGTTGCTACGCCGATACGCGCCGGAAATCTAGGGATTTGCCGTTTGCGCATGGGGTCGAAGAGGCCTTCAGCTCTAAGCTTTTCCTGCAGTTGTTGGAAAGCTAGCTCTCTTTCGCCTATGCCAATTGGTCGCAAAGCGCGCGCCTGAAGTTGGAAGCGACCTTGCTGACTGTATATCGTCAGTTTTCCTGTGGCCACCAGACGCATGCCATTGCGGGGTTCAAATTTTACACGTGACAGGTCCGCCTTGAATATCAATGCGCTCAAGACGGATTCACTGCCTCGTTCATCGCGGTCGCGAAGGCTGAAATAAGCATGGCCACTGGCCGCATTCTTGGTGAAGTTGGTCACTTCTCCAAGAATATCAACAGAAGCAAAGTGCTTTTCGAGTCTTCCGCGCACATCAGCGCAGATTTCGCCAACGGTAAATGGTCTTGGAGATTCAGACATCCATGGCTCCTGGGTATACCTTTTTCATGGCGTCAAGGGCTGCGAGGAGTCCTGCGGCTTTGTGCATGGTTTCATCGTATTCATCGGCTGGTATGGA
The DNA here is from genome assembly GCA_945875585.1 of Candidatus Kuenenia stuttgartensis. Taxonomy (GTDB): domain Bacteria; phylum Planctomycetota; class Planctomycetia; order Gemmatales; family Gemmataceae; genus REEB421. The sequence goes on from CAMCLK010000034.1 coordinate 20,219, forward strand.
GTCGGCCACGATTCCACCACCAACTGGGAAGCTCAGCCATCCGCCAGAATGCGTGAACGAGCGTATGAGAATGTTGCTATCGAAATTGCCATTGTGTCCCATGCGGAAAAATGAGCCGCAATAGGGGCCTCTCGCGTTTTGTTCCAATTCCGTTATTATTTCCATGCTGCGGATCTTGGGCGCTCCTGTTACCGATCCGCCTGGGAAACAACCGCGCAGCAATTGAAGGCAGTTGTGGTTTGGCGACAATTTACCCCGAACTTCTGAAACCATGTGATGCACAGTTGGATACGATTCCAAGTTGCATAGCTTGGGAACAGTGATCGATCCAAACGCGCATGCTTTGCCAAGGTCATTGCGCAGCAGATCGACAATCATGATGTTTTCGGCCCGGTCCTTGGGGCTTGCCAATAGTCCGGCAGCTATGGCGGCATCGAGATGTGGATCGGAACTTCTGGGGCGTGTTCCTTTAATGGGACGGGTTTCAACCACTCCGTCTGACACATGGAGAAAACGCTCTGGAGACGCACTGATTACGTGGCCGCTTCCCCAGTCAAGCCAACCAGCAAAAGGTGCGGGATTGACGCGTTCAAGTGCTTGAAGGAGGAGATATGGATCAGAATTGAAGGGCGATGCGAGGTGTTGTGCCAGGTTGACCTGAAAGCAGTCGCCCGCACGGATGTATTCAATGGCTCGGGAAATGGCTTGTTCAAAACCTTGGCGAGTGAAATTGCTGAAAACATCGGGCCTTCCGGCAAGTGGATGGCATACAGAGGGTGATTTGATTTTTATGGCGGAAGCTTCAAACGCTTGGGGTGGCTCGCTTAGGAGCGATGAAAATTGTTCTAGCCGTTCTGTTGCCCGATCTGACCTGGCACCTGTGGAAATGAGCCAAGCCCGTTGATGAGCGCGGTCGAAAGCATAAATAACATCGTAGAGGCCGCAAAAAAGATCTGGAGTTGTGTAATCGTCGCGGGAGGGACTTGGTAAAACTTCGATGGCGCGGCCGTAGCCGTAGCCCACCATGCCAGCCCAACCGCCCTGAAAAGGTGGCAGGTTGGGGAGTGTGGAACTTTCTGTCTGAATGCTTTCACGAGAGAGGTTAAGTAGTGGATCGGGTGTTCCATCGGCGACACGCCAGCAATGCGACTGGACTGGATCTGCCATCACATAACTGTAACGGGAATTGCCCCCTATGGGTCCCTGACTTAAAAGTGCCAAACTATTAGGTAAGTGGCGCATGCATGCTAATGCTGCCATAGGATCCGGGGGCGGAATCAATTCACGTGCGATGGTCATGATCGTTCATCCGGTCGTGAGCGATGGGCGATTTCCGGGCGGGTCAGATATCCCCAGCGCAAGGCTTGGTCTTGGGTATAGTTTTTCCCAAGGGTCAGTGCCGTGATGGCCTTGCACATTTCGTAGCCCAAATAGAAAGCGTGGCCGGAGTCGATGGCTTCACGCTGCAACAGCTTCTGAAACAAGTCAAACGGATTGTTTCCCTCCAGATGTGTTGTCGCATTCATGACATGGATGGAACCATTTTCGGCAAAGATGCGGAAGTTGCTATCGTTGATGGATCGCGCCATTTCATGGAGAAATTCTGGGCCGCGTGCTGTGGGGCGTGCTTCACGCAGCATAACAAGTTCCGCGCCAAGCTGGCGCGGTAGGCGACGTTCATTGATTGCCAAGTGGGCCATTCGCCGAGATATATCGAGTTCCCGGACGCATCCGCGGCACCAACCAATGACCTCGGTGGTTAAAACGCTGCCGATGGTCCATTCCTCACAAAGCGCGGCTAGGAGGAAGTTGATGCCAGCGGAATCAACTTCGCTTAGCTCTGTTACATTGCCAACCCCCATCATCATTGGGGTTTTGGGATGCCTTTGTCGGAAACCGGCATATCGGAGAAGGCTGGCTCCAAAACCATGTCCGATAGGTTCCAGAATTGGATCGGCACGGAATGGGACTTGGCGTTTGATCAACCACTCAATGGTTTCTTCCAGAGATGATTCATTGGTTGGTTGATCGGGGATGGCTACAACTTCAATGCCCCAATCGGCCGCTGCCTCTTTGTTGGTGCTGTTAACGCTTAGGACCAGTTCGGCTCCTGCCTTGGCGGCCTGTCCGACTTCCCAAGCGTCGAAGCTGTCGATTGAAACTCGCAGGCCAAGATCTTTCAAGGAACGCACCGCATCGGCCACGCCAAGCCAGCGCTCGCCCGGTTGGCAACCGATGTCGATGATGTCGGCCCCTTGTTCAGCCCATGCGGTGGCTTGAGCGATTAAATCGTGAGAAGTCAGGCGCGGGGCGTGATTGATTTCTGCAAGGATTTCTGTTGCATGGCGATCGAGGGAGGGCGGTGCGCCCGGCCTTTTGAAATATGCTGGCAAATCGAGGAGGTCCCTCGGCCCCTGTTCAACAGGTATCCCCCAAGCTTTGGAAAGATCTTCAGGTCGACCGGGGCACAAACCTGGAACGATGATTCGATCCACTTCTTCCGGGCGTTCCATGTGCCGGACAATCCAATCAACCGTGGCCAATGCCACCACAGTAATGGGTAGAACCAATATACGTGCCTCGAACCCGGCTTCGTGGGCCAAGGGAGCAACGATCCGTCGCAGGAGTGGTTCGGCCAACCTGCCGGTAATAAAAAGGATGCGATCCGGCATCATGATCTCATGGTAGCAAGGGAAGAATCGATCGGATGTGTAAGACCGACTTGAGCAAGTGGTGTCGGTAGGGCATGCTGGTCAACTGGTTCTTCTTTTATCAGCATTCTGTAGCTGGATCCCTCTCATGCTCCACTTGGCTTTCGTTTCAATGATTCTGTGTGCTCCGCCGCCATTGGTTGCGCCTACAGAGGCATTATCCCCGGCTGGGGAGGCCGCTGGTTTTCGGCTGCCCCCGGGTTTTGAAGCGCAATTGGTAGCTGCGGAGCCTGATATATCGAAGCCCATGAATCTGGCATGGGACGATCGCGGCAGGCTTTGGGTAACCGATACTTTAGAATACCCATATCCGGCCAAAGAAGGCACTAAACCGCGCGATACCGTTCGGGTGCTTTCCGATTTTGATCCAGTCACCGGAAAGGCGCGAAAGGTATCAACCTTTGCTGATGGGCTCAATATTCCCATCGGCCTTTTGCCGCTGCCATCAGGTAAGACAACCCGTTGCCTGGTTTATCACATCAACCGCGTATTGTTATTGGAAGACACCGACGGAGATGGACGTGCCGACCGCCGAGAAACACTTCTAGAAGGGTACGGCACCGCAGACACTCATGGAATGACCAATTCGTTCACATGGGGGCACGATGGCACGGTTCATGCCACGCATGGATTTGCCAATGACAGCAAGGTGCGCGACAGGAATGGCGTCGTTTTGGCCATGCAGTCGGGCCATACCTACCGCTTCAACGTAGATGGAACTGGGCTCGAATTGTGGACACGTGGACAGGTTAATCCATTTGGCATGGCTCGGGACGATTCTGGCAATTTATTTACGGCTGATTGTCATAGCAGGCCGCTTTATAGTCTGATTCGTGGTTCGTCTTATCCCAGCTTTGGCAAGCCGCACGATGGGTTGGGGTTTGGTCCTGAGATGTGCCCTCACGATCATGGTTCTACTGGCATTGCTGGTTGCTGCTGGATACCAGCAGGATTTTGGAATGTTAAAGATCCTGAGCAGTTGATCATTGGCAACGTGGTTACAAGCCGTGTCAATCGCGACGATGTTCAATGGAAGGGAGCATCACCACGCGCAGTGGAATTGCCAGACCTTGTAGCGTCGGATGATCTGTGGTTTCGTCCGGTTGATTTGAAACTAGGCCCGGATGGCGCCTTGTATGTCGCGGATTTCTACAACCGCATTATTGGTCACTACGAGGTTCCGCTGACACATCCGGGGCGTGATCGCCATCGTGGTCGTATTTGGAGAATTGCTCCCAAGGGAATGGACCGTGCAATTCCGGATCTTGGAACAAATGCAACCGCGGAGGCTTTGGCTGCCCGTTTGGGAGATCGCAATCCGGCTGTAGCGACATTGGCGCTTAATCAATTGGCCAGTCGTGGGCGCGCTATCGAGCCAGTGATTCGTCAGGCTTGGGGGAATGCTTCTTCCAAAAGCAGGGTAGGCCTGGCTTGGGCCCTAGAACGTGTCGGTGCCTGCGGACCTGACGAGGTGCGGGCCATGGCTTCATCTGTAGATGACACCGAGCGAATTCATGCAATGCGACTATTAGGGCGTGCTGAACACCGTAACCTGACAGAATTACTGGTGGCTGGGTTGAAGGATGCGAAACCTCTGGTTCGAAGGGCCGCTGCTGAATCGGCCATGACAACAGGTGGCCCCGGAATGGTGCAGGCATTGTTGGCTGCCCGCGATGCTGCCGGCCCTAATGACGACCACCTTCGCCATACATTGCTGATAGCGCTCCGCAACCGATTGGCTGCGGCAGAAGATGTCATTCCTAATGAATCTGTGAACACGAATCGCAATGTTCTGGTGGCAGCTTATCTAGGCGTGGCGGGCCCCAAAGCTGCTTCGTTTTTGTCGGCAGAATTGGATAAGGCTGCCCCTTCTTTGAGGCCAGACATGGTGCGCCATGTCGCCCGTCATGGCGATGATGCCTCGTTTAAAGCACTGGTGGCTAGCCTTGGACGCGATGGGTTATCGCCCGTTGAAAGGGGCCAACTGTTGGTTGAAATGGAAAAGGGGGCCACTCAGGCTGGTCGAAAACCACCGGAGTCTATCCAGAAACTGGCGGAATCGCAGGCAGCGCTGTTGATGGAACAACCCGCAACACGCTTGGCAGGAATCGAATTGGCGGGAGCCTATCGCAGCAAGGCAAACAATTTGGCTGCATTTGTTGCTGATCCAACCAATTCTGAACCATTGCGGTTGGCAGCGTTGCGCGCACTGGGCGCAGACGCGGCCAAAGCATGGACGGGTGTATTGGCCAAGGTGCTTGCAGATTCCGCCGCACCGGTAGCTCTGCGTCAGGAGTGTGGTGTTGGTTTGGTAAGGTCGGATAAACCCGTTGTCCGCAAGGTGGCTGGTGATGCCATCACAGCACTGCCTTCAGGTTTGCAGGATGCGCTTGCGCGGGAAATGGCGGCACGCAGTGATTCTGGCACCGAGTTATTGGAATTGGTTTCCAAGGGGAAGGTCTCAGCAAGAGTGCTTCGCGATCGAGTGGTTTCAACACGCATTGATGCCCTTAAAAATCCGGCTATTGCAAAGCGAGTTAAAGATTTGACGGCAGGTATTCCTCTTGCTGACGCAGCCATTGAGAAGCGCATTGCTGCTGTACGCGCTGCGGCTGTTGGTAAAAGTGGTGATATCAAGCACGGAAAGGAATTGTTTGCCAAACATTGTGCCGCGTGTCACCAAGTTGCTGGAATGGGAGCACGGGTTGGGCCACAACTGGACGGTGTGGCTTTAAGAGGCGTTGAGAGATTGGCCGAAGATGTTTTGGATCCAAGCAGAAATGTGGATCAGGCATTTAGGACTACCGTTATATCTCTTAAGAATGGCAGAATTGTATCTGGTTTGTTGCTGAGGGAGGAAGGAAAGACAATAACTCTGGCCGATGTCATGGGTAAGGATGTTGTGGTGTTGGCAGAGGATATCGAAGACCGGTCCTTGTCTCCCCTTTCCCCAATGCCCGCAGGTATGGGAGACAGGGTATCACCAACTGACTTGGTTGATCTTTTCGGTTATCTTGCCGCACCAGGTGGTTGATTGGAAGTGACGTTAAACGCCATGATTCCAAGGGCGCACGTCATGATGGCTGGTGCCCCTAAGAGCATGGCGATACTGATTCCGTAGGCAAGAGACTCTCCACCCGTTTGAAGACTATCTTCATCTGGTGGAGTGTCTCCAGTGCAACTTGGACAGGCGCTTGTTCGGAATGCAATCCAAACAAGAAGTAATATCGAAAGAAGCCATCGGTTCATAAGGAATTTCATGGTTAGTTCCAACCGGCTGCGCCCGGAAGGCGGTACAACATCCAGTACACAACCACACCGGTTACCGCGACATAAAGCCAAAGCGGAAATGTCCAACGAGCCAACGCCTTATGGCGCGGAAGCGAAGATCCGCCACGCAGGCCCAGCGATGCCACATACAAGGCCATTGGAGTGATGACGATGGCCAGTACTGTGTGTGTTAACAGAATTCCCAAATATGCATAATGCACTCCCGCAGGAGCGCTTGGAGCACGGCTGGCAAACGACGTTGCCACACCATGCTTCAACAGCAGGTGGTAGGTAAGATAGGAAGCCAGAAACAGGGCTGATGTGGTCAGTGCAGCCATCATTAGTCCACCATGCAATCCACGGTTTCCTGTGCGAATGGCAATAAAACCAGACACAAGGAAGATTCCCGCCAACCCATTTAGCAATGCGTTGAGTTCGGCCGAGGGAATAAACCAGCCTGTCCAGGGGCGTTCACGTAGCAGGATGTCAATTTGTGCGCGCAACGATTGTTGCTCGGTTGGGAAAACATCGGCTGCTTCGCGTGGATCTGGAAGACCGGGAAAGTAGCTGCGGATGTAACCATTTCGGTCGATCAAAACCAATTTCAGTGGATGTGTGATGCTCTCTCCAACGGGTTTGGAACCATCCCGCTGGATGGCCATCTGGAAGCCATCATGAACCAGTTTGTCCAGTTCCTGCTGGTTTCCGCGCAGGAAAGTCCAGCGAGATGGATCGGCACCGTATATGGCGGCATACCTGTTCAGTTCATCTGCATCATCGCGATCTGGATCGACAGTGAAGGTTACCAGATGAAAGTCAGATCGATCCTTGGTTGCGTTTTGGAGCGCCTTGATGGTTTCAGCAACCTGTGGGCAACCAAGTGTGCAGCGTGTGAACAGGAACGAGGCGATCCAGACTTTGCCTTTCAAGTCAGCCTTAGACAGCATTTGACCGCTGGTATCGGTCATATTGAAATCGGGCGCCGGTCTATCCGGTTGGCCGGGTAGTGGACCGCCCCGCCAGATATCGCATCCGACAGTCGTTGCCAGCAAAAAACAAAGAATCAAGCGGTTCATATTCAGGCCCTCCAGACAAGGACCATATCGGGTACGAGGCACAGGGTGATAACCGCAGCCAGAAAAACGAGCGGCAGCATCAGAAAGAAAACGGTCGATCCGTCAGTGCGCAATTCCAAGAAAAACCCGGCAGATGCGGCAAGCGCTCCGGCCAGACAAAGAGTCCAAGCCCACGTTTGCCAAGCGCCCGCATTGATTTGTCCGGTACTGAGACACATGAGGAGTGCCATGAGCGCGGCAATTAGAATTCCAGGAAGGGCTGTGCCGAGAATTGGACGCGATATGCCTTCTTGATGTTCGTGCATGGGAGGCTCCAACTCAAACAAGATAGATCAGCGGGAATACGACAAGCCACACCAAGTCGACAAAGTGCCAATACAGGGACACGTTGGACAGGTAAGGTAACGACGCTGAATTCAATCGCCCAAGCAGGCCATTCATCAAAATCCCTAGCAAAAATACGAGACCAATGATCAAGTGCAACGCATGGCATCCGGTGATGAGGAAATAGCAGGATGCCCAGAGATTGCCATGGGGAGCCACCGCTGGCAGATGAATATGGGAATGACTTCGATCTGCTTCATTGGCAGCCTGTATGGCATAAACTTTTTCCGCAATAGCCCCGGGCCCCAATTTTCGTTGGTCAAGTTCCTTCAGGAGTTCCAAGCAAAGGGCATGGGCCGGGTCGAGATCCGGTATCAAAGATGGTTGGGATTCAGAAGCAACTTTGCTGTTTGTTGAAGGCTTCATCAGTGGGCGTATTTCTGGTTCTAGGCGCGCCTTGACGGTATCGAGAAATACCTGACCTGCTGCCTGATCGTAGCGAGCGCGTGCTTGAGTACCAGATGGGTGCAGTTCACCAATTTGGCCGGGCAGGAGGCCGTGGTTGTATTTGCTGCGGTATTCGTATCCTTTGACTCCCAAAAATACGCAACCTAGAACAAACGACAGCCCAACGGCTGTAGTCGCTCCACGCGATGAACCGCTAGCCAGCAATTTGCAAGCAACCATGGCGCAACCGCTGCTGGCAATGAGAACGAATGTGTTGATCAAGCCGATCAGCGGATCGACATGAACTTCTTGGGCACGAGGCCAAGGCATGCCATCGCGTGCCACAGCACCCGCGCGCAGAACAAGGTAAGAGGCAATGAGTGCCGTGAAAAACATTACTTCGGTTGCCAGAAATACCCAAAGGGCAAACCGACCGGCATCAAGGCGAACTGGGCGTGGAGTACCTGGTGGGTGTTCCAGCGTCATGGGTGCACCTCCATGATGTGATTGTTAGTTGGCTTAGGTCTTGGCTGAACCAATGGATCGATCAACCAAGCGCCAAGAACCAATGGCAGATGCAAAAGGGAAGCACGCAAGGCATGTTTGGCCCGTAAGTCTGTCGGCTGCATGGCGAAAAGTACAGCCGCGCGAAGGAACCAGCCGCCAGCAACTAGACTGGCAGCTAGGTAGATCAAACCCGGGCGCCATGCGGGCGGAAGTATTGCGCCCGGAAGCGTGGATACCACCAGAAGCGCTAGGCAATAAAGCACCATTTGGCGCGATGTGCGGTGCCCTTGAGGGTCATTTCCCGTGATCATTTTCAAACCGGCAGATGAGTACTGGCCGCGGTACATCCAAGCGATGGCCAGAAAATGAGGGATTTGCCAGATGAATAAAATTGCAAAAAGAAGGGTTGCAACCATATCCCACTGCCCGGCAATGGCGAGATAACCCAAGACTGGAGGCATCGCTCCAGGAACAGCACCTATCAACGTGTTGGTTGTGGTGAATCGCTTCATGGGGGTGTAAATGCCCACATATCCGATCAGGGTCCCCATCGAGGCAATGGCCGCGAGTGGACCGTTCGCCATTTGGTACAGGTAACCAACGCCTGCGATTCCCAAAATAGTTCCAAACAGTGTCGATGTCAGCATATCGATACGGCCGGTTGGAAGGGGCCGCTTGCTGGTGCGTATCATCAAACCGTCGCTGGATCGCTCCAAAACTTGGTTCAGGACACTGGCACCGGCAGCTACAAGACTTGTGCCTAAAACCGCGTTAGCAAGCAGTGTCCATGAGCCGAGGTCTGGATAATTTTGCCAAGCCAAACCGGCTCCTGCCGCCACGCTGAAAACCACTAGAGTGGCGACGCGTGGTTTGGTGAGTTCCAAGAGAACATAAAGAAACGAAAGTGGGCTTCCAGGTTGCCGCACTGGTGTGGAAGAATTCAAAATGGCCTCAGTTGGAAGGGGAGTCACTGAAATGCTCCCTCGGTTATTGCGTGGCTATTGGTTGTTTTGTGGCAGTTACTTGGAACTATTGCAGGAAGCAGCGAACGAACCCATGCGGATGCCGCCATCGACAAAAACAAAGCGCCTATCAGTGAGTGGCTGGTGCGCAGCAGGGCTTCCATCGCTGTGCGCGCTTCCGGAGCCACCGGCATTCCAGTACCGAACTTGCCCATCCAAGCTTCAACACCCAGTGTAACCTGAACAAGTAAGACCGCGGTGAGGCTCATGATCATTGGCCGCAGATGCCTAGCACCCTCTTCGCGCGCCATGACGGCCGCCATGCCAAGGCCTCCGGAAATAAGCACAGCAAAGAGCACATGAAGGCGTTGCGCCCAACCGGATCCCTGATGTCTGACGACAACAGCCCAAGCCAATTGCATCAAAACAGCAATCAGGAGGAAGCCAAGGAAACGAGTCATGCGCTTCGCGGTGACTTGTTCAGCGAATTGATAATGGTTAAGTGAAGCCAATACCGCGGTAGTGGTTGCCAGAGCCATAACGCACTGTCCAAAACCCCCATGAATGGTTGCCAGTGTGTCTCCCATCAACGCATTGAGATAAACCCTCAGGCCTCCAAGTAACCCCTGCACAATGACCGCGCCATAGGCAAGCAACGCCGCGAGTCGGGTATAACGACCGGTATCGCTTCCATCGGCTCGCATAAACCAACCGCTCAGCACTACTAAGAACGAAAGTGAAGCCAATGCCAAGCCGCCATAGAGGCTGGAAAGGTTAACAGCGCCAATCGGGTCAACCCGCGCCTTGATGCGATCGATGCTTGTCATGGAAATGGCAATACCGACAGAAATCAGGAGAAGAGGAATCCAACCGACGAAGATGGGGGCTTTATGCCAAGCTGCCAAGACTGTGGCCAAAATAGCCAAACCAGCAAGATAACCAGCCACACGATGAATATGCTCGATCAGGTATCCAGCGGATGGCTCGTGCCAATTGTTCAACAGGAACCATGGTTCCGTAGGCCAAATAGGATCAACCATACCAACCCGGTAGGTGGTGATCAGAGTGCCAAGGGTTAGAAGTGCTGTCAGGATTGCCACCGCGATCCATGCCAAACGTGTGACAATCAGGCTTCCGCCACTAGTCGGGTGCGATGTCATGACTGTTGACCTTCTGTCTGTGTCTGGGTGAGGTGATCCGAAGAAGGACCAGTCACTGCGTATTCGTAAGGGCCACGCAACACCAAAGGTGTGACATCGAAATTTCCATGGGGAGGAGGCGAGGGGGTATCCCATTCAAGCCCGTTGGAATTCCAAGGGTTTCTACTCGCCTTTTTGCCCCAAAAGAGTGATCCGAAAACATTAACAATGAAAAGGATTTGTACCAGCCCCAGTAGCACGGCGCTTACCGTCATGAACCGATTGAGAGACTGGAATGGCAGCAAGAATTCATAAAGCGTTGGGTCGTAATAGCGACGGGGATGGCCTCCAATGCCAAGGATGTGCATTGGGTAAAAAGTGCAATTGGCAAGAATGAAAGTCGGGGCGAAGTGCAATTGCCCCAAATTTTCAGACATGCACCTGCCAAACATTTTGGGATACCAATAGTAGGTGGCGGCATAAATGCCAAAGAGACTGCTCAGGAAGAGCACATAATGGATGTGCGCGACAATAAAATAAGTGTCGTGGAAAACAACGTCTACTGGCGTTGCCGCCATGAATATGCCACTCAAACCGCCAATGATGAACATCGATACAAACGCCAACGCGTTCAGCATGGCCGATGAGAAAACAATGTCGCCGCCCCAGATGGTGGCAAGCCAGTTGAATGTTTTAATGGCAGATGGCAATGCGATCATGATAGTTGCAAGCATAAAGCCAGTTCCCAACCGGGGGTCCATTCCGGATTGGAACATGTGGTGGCCCCAGACGATGAATCCCAAACCGGCAATCGCTGCCATGGAAAAGACCATCGGTTTGTATCCAAAGAGGGGCTTGCGGCAAAATGCCACCATAATGTCGGAGACCATTCCCATGGCCGGCAGAATCATGATGTAGACCGCTGGGTGGGAGTAGAACCAGAACAAGTGCTGCCAAAGAAGTGGTTGACCGCCACCAGGTCCAGTTGTCCAGTTGCCGAATCCAACACCTCCGGGGGGCAAGAAAAAGGTAGTGCCAGCGGTTTTGTCAAGCAGTTGCATGATGAGCGCGACTGTAAGCGGTGGAAGGGCAACCGATTGCAAGATTGCCGTAATCAGCAAGGCCCAAACTGTCAGAGGCATGCGCCAGAGCGACATGCCGGGCGCCCTGCAATGGATCACCGTGGTGATGTAATTAATGCTGCCCATGAGCGACGATACGCCCACGAACATGAGCGATATCAGCCACAGAACATGTCCGGCACCGGCGTGGCGTGCGGCTGGCGAGGCCCAATCGCCGTTGGCGGTTGCCGCGCTTGAAAGTGTTGGATAGGCGGTCCAACCAACACCCGACGCGCCACCATCTACAAAGAAGCTTGCGCATATGCAAATAAATGCGGGCCACATGAACCAGTAAGACAGCATATTCAATGTCGGGAATGCCATGTCGCGGGCGCCGATCATCAGCGGAATCAGGAAGTTCCCGAAGGCGCCCGTGAGCCATGGAATGATCACAAAAAAGATCATGACGGATGCATGCATGGTGAAGAGCATGGTGTAAAATTCGGGAGACATCCGCCCGCCCCATTCCGCGGGAATGCGGGATTGCAGGAATGGAAAACAATAGGTGAGCAAGCCAAGGGCCTGTTCCGGGTAGCCTACTTGCAGGCGTACCAGTAATGCCAAAGCCCCACCCAAGAGCAAAAACAAGATCGATGAAAAGAAAAACTGAATGCCAATGACCTTGTGGTCCTTCGAGAAGACATAGCGGGACAAGAACCCGCTGGGAGCATGGTCATCGGTGTGGTGGGAAACGGGGGCTGACATCCGGTGATATTCCTCAGTTGGTCTTGCGGGCAAGGGGACCGGTTTCAGGAGGGCGGCTGCGGCGAGACTGCTCGCGCGCCGCTGTGGAGTACCACGTTTCAAATGATGCTTTGTCAGGATGAATCACCAGATGCCCGCGCATGCGGTAATGGTTACCGCCACATAATTCAGCGCACGCGATTTCCCATCGGGTTTCATTACTGGTACCGGCTGGAACTGTCGGAATAAACCATGTGGGTACTGTTCTGCCGGGTAGCATGTCCTGTTTTAAACGCAATTCCGGTACAAAAAAGCTGTGAATAACATCCTGTGTACGCAGCAGTAGACGAACTTTTGCGCCGGGATAGGCATGAACTTCATTCACGGCATGAAGGTCGCTTGCCTCTGGATGCGTGGCCCATTCGAGCGGGCGGGCCAACGGCGGTGCCGAAGGATCTCGATATCTGACTCGCCATTCCCATTGCCTTCCCTGAACGGTAAGGAGCAAATCGGCTTTGTCGCCACCTGATTCATAACGGGCGCTCAGCCATGATTCGTTTCCTTGGCCTTTCATGCGGGCCCATGTTGGCATTTGAATCACGGCAATCAATGCCAGCAAAATTCCAGGAACCACCGTCCAAATCAGTTCAAGGCGGTGATCCCCATGAATAGGAAGTGGTGCTGTGCCTGGCTTGGGAGCGTGGTTCCACAAAACAAACAGAATCAAGCCTTCAGTCAGTAGAAAAAAAAGACCTGTCAAGAACATAATCAGCAGGAAAAGATTATCCACCTCTCCACTGAAACTCGATCCTTGGGCCGGCAACCACCAACCAACAAAGGGTGATGCCACCGTAAGGGCGGTTACGCCTGCAATGGTGAGGGTGAATGTGGCAAACCAAGCACGCGTCCAGAAGCGCGAAAGAATAAACAGTCCAATACCAAAAATGGTGAAGGCTATAGGAAGCCAGAAGGTCCATTCAGACAAGTCGATCTGCTGTGTTGTCATGGATTGGCTCCCAGCTTGATTCTGGAAGGGCCGTATACTTGTTCGCGCACATCACTGGGCAATTGATCCGGATGGGGCAGTGCTTGCAGGAAATTCACCAAATCCCATCCAGCTCGGCCTGGGTCGGTATCTCCCAGATTTGCCTTGGGCATGGCGCATGGCGGGATACCTCTGGCTATGCGGTAGTAAAGATCAACGGGTCGGCGTCCACCCTTGTACTGGGATTGCGTTAGGTTCGCTGGTCTGACAACAGATCCCCATATGTCAAATCGAAGATCACTTTGCCGACCATAATCAGCATGGCAATTCACACATTGTGCTTTGAATAGTGTGTGACCCGCCGTGATCGAGGTGGCTGGTAGAGGCTGGTTTTCGGGGTAGGGATAGGCCGGCACGGGTAGAGGGTTCTTGTTGGCGGCGATGTATTCCCGAAGCACTCGGTCAATATATTTTTCCGCATATGCCTTGATAGAAGGAGAAGATTGTTTCGCTACGAAGTCGTCAACGTCGGCTTCTGGGTCTTCCCATTCAAGCGTGGTGGAGAGAAGTCTTTTGTAGCGGATCAGTTCTTCCTGCTCTGGAGACTTTGTTACCAGTTGAAGGGTTTCACGATCCTGTCGCAAGGCTCCATTCATCACGGTGAATTCCAGTTCACCACGAATGCTGAGGTGGAGCACATAAGCAGCTATAGCCTCCAGCGACTCGTCTCCAAGCAGGGCAAAAGATGGCATGGATGTGCCTTCAAGGCCACTCCTCAGCGAACGAACCAAGTCTTCATGCCTTGGGCGCGCTTTCAGAGGCTGAAAGCCGGATGGCAACTTGTGCTCAGCGGTGGATATGAATTTGAAATCGCCCGTGCGAAGATCTCGCGGAGCAGGGCTGAGCCAAGCGCTTGAAGCTCCCACACCATCGCCAGACATACCATGGCATTGAACACACAACCGGCGATATAACCGTGCGCCTTCGGCCAGTTTGGATTCAGTAAGCCCTAACTCATTGGCAAGGACTGTCAGCGCTGGTGCATCGGGGGCGCCCAATCGGGGCTTGCCTGGAGTTGCAAAATGGCTGATCAATTCATCATGTAAGGTGTTTTTCCAGTTGTCAGACCATGGTTTTTCTGACATTGATGCGGGATTTAGCAGCGTAACGCCACGAGCCGTTAGCCATTCGGGAACCACAGCAGGACGCCCCGGTAGTGGGAAACCCGGCGGGGCTTGATCTGGCGGTTTATCAAGAACAACGATGGAGGATGTTCGATCCGGGTATTCCAGATCGTCGTTCCACTCCACACGGCCACAACCCGAAAGCGTGGCCAAAGCCATCAGCAGAGCGGCCGGAAACCAAGTCACATTACTTTGCATTTGAGGCATCAGGTCTTTTTCCGATAATCCCCATGAGGCGTCATTGCATTAACCGGCAAGCGGCGTGCCGAGACCACGAAGAACTGATTATGGCAGGAATCAACCGGAAAGCCAACGTACTCTCCGGTCGCCTCCAAGGGTTGATTCCCAACTGTGGGAATCATGTCTGTCTTGGCGTCCAGCCCACGGGAAATGAGGGCTTCAGGTCGCTATTGGCCAAGGTCCCGTAGAGATCGGGACGCCTGTCAGCCATGCGGTGAATCTCGTGTGCACCAGGAACGCGAACCAGATGCTTGCGGCGGGAGTGCGCCGGGTTGATGGTGGCGCGTAGCACGGTCGAATCGTCTGTTGTTGTAATGGCCAAAAATGAACCGTCGGGAGCAACAATCCTGCTTTCACCTAAAAATCGGAACCCCGATTCGTGCCCGATTCGATTGCACGCGGCAAAGAACAGATGATTTTCAACGGCACGCGCTGTGACGAGGTGATCGATGACCGATCGTGCCCCTTCTGGCCAATTGGTGGGTAACACAATCAGATCGGCACCCAGAACCGCCAAGGCCCTAGGGGCTTCCGGGAAGCTACCGTCATAGCAAATAATCATGCCGATCCGGAGGCCGCCGATATCGTGAACTTGCCAAGGGCCCTCTCCCGGCGTGACAAAACGATCCACGCCAAGCCATGGCAGATGGGTTTTGTGATAGCAGCCAATTGTGCCCGAAGGGCCAATCAAAATCGCAGAATTAAAAAGCCGCCCTGACGAATCGCGTTCCAAAAAACCCAGACAGGTGTGAATGTTCAGCCGGGCGCACGCTTCTTTCAACTTTCGGAATGGTTCGTCTTGTGGAAATAGGGCGTATTCCAGCGCATCTGCGTGTGACGCGAAGCCATATCCGGTCAACATGCATTCCGGAAAAATGACCAAATGCGTTCCCGCCTTGGCTTCGTTTTCCAGATGCTCTAGGGCATTGGTAAGGTTGTGGTCACTGTTCCCCAGTGAGATGTCTGTCTGCACGCAAGCGATCTTCCATTCGGTCATAGCAGGATTTCCGTGTGGTTCAGTTAATGACGGCTCGACCAGCCATTCGAATGTCGCATGAAACAACCTGATTTCCCAACCAGGCATCCCAGGCGCCATGGTCTGAGACATCGATTCCTTCGGCGCGCGCCTTGCGTTGCAGATGCGTTTGGATATCGGCAAGGAATGCCAAATCAATCAGTTCAGGTTGCTTTGACAGCTGGCTGTGCAGCGTTCTGTAGACGAGTTTCCACTCGGTCAGCGGGTAGGATTCAAACAACATGGTTGGACCTCGACAGGAATTCGGTTCTCATGTTCCATTACGATCGTAGTATCGAGCTTTAGGAACAGTGGCTCGCTTTTGGGGATTCTTCATGCGCTTATTGCTGACCAATGATGATGGTTTCGATGCTCCCGGCCTCAATGCATTGTGGCATGCCGCAGAAGGTTTGGGCCAACGGCATGTGATTGCACCAGATCGGTGTCACTCATGTGGTGGACATGCCATTACGGTACACAGACCGATCCGCCATGCAAGGCAGAGTGAACGGGGGATTGCAACCGATGGAACCCCCGCGGATTGTGTCCGTTTGGGGCTTCATGGATTGATAGAAGCGCCAGACGTAGTCCTTTCGGGTATCAACTCTGGCGGGAATTTGGGAGTGGATGTCTACCATTCCGGAACAGTGGCTGCCGCCCGCGAGGCTGTGTTTCATGGTGTGACAGGAATTGCCCTCTCGTATTACAGGGCATCGGGCCATGAATTCGACTGGGTTGCAGCAGTTTCGCATGCTGCGCGGGCGTTACAAGCAATTTTGGCGTTACCCAAGGTTTCGGGCATTGTTTGGAACATCAACCTGCCTAGTTTGGCGCCGGGTGCTCCGGAACCACCATTGGTTTTTTGTGAACATAGGCCATCGCCACTTCCTGTGGCATTTCATCGGGATGAAAATGGTGGATTTGTTTACAGGGGCGAATACCACCAGAGGGAGCGTCCACCAGAAGGGGATGTCGCCGCCTGCTTTAGCGGAGCTGTGGCTATTTCAAAAATCTTGGTCTAACGTGTGGTGATGCTGTCAAATTATGCCGCCATGCTGGACATAACCAGAGCGGCATTTTGTCCACCAAAACCGAAGCTGGTGGAAATGGCTCGCTTGATAACAATATCGCGAGCGCTGTTGGGGACGTAGTCCAGATCGCATTGGGGGTCGCGTTTGGTCTGATTGATCGTCGGAGGCGCCACGCCTTTGTACAGGCTCAAGGCCATGGCCACTGCTTCAACCGCGCCTGCGGCACCGATCAGGTGGCCTATCATCGATTTGATGGAAGACATCGGTAGGCCGCGCGCATTTTCGCCAAACACGCGCTTGATGGCCATAGTTTCCATGAGGTCATTCAAGCGGGTGCTGGTTCCATGCGCATTCACATAATCGATGTCAGAAGCGTTGAGCTTGGCTTCTCGCAGAGCCCACTGGATGGCGCGAACGGCACCTCCCGCTTCTGGATCGGGCTTTGTTATAGCATAGGCGTCGAAACTACTGCCCAAACCTAACACTTCAGCATAAATACGGGCGCCGCGTTGACGCGCATGCTCGTAGTCTTCGAGCATAAGTACTCCGGCACCTTCGCCCAGAACAAATCCGTCGCGTTCCGCATCGAACGGGCGCGAAACTTCACAAGCGTCGCGGCGAGCGGGGCTGAGAGCACCCAGCGAACTGTAGGCGAGCATCAACAGAGGATCGATGCGGCTGTCGGCACCACCGGCCAAAACATAGTCGGCATCGCCACGCTGGATAAGCCGGAATCCTTCACCAACGGCTTGGGTGCCGGCAGCGCATGCGGTGGTGATAGTGTTATTTGGGCCCTTGGCGCCTTGCATCAGCGAGATGTGAGCAGCGATCATATTGGGCAGATATTTCAAAATCCACAGCGGAACCATGGACCTTGGTCCACGTTTTCCCAGTTCCTGTGCCTTCAGGCCATCGGAGTGAGTGCACGCACCAGCCAACAGGGAGGAGATTTCCGGGAGGTCGATCGGCACCATTCCGGTACCCATGACCACGCCGAGCCGCTCCTGATCGATGCGGTTTTTGTCGAGGCCGCTATCGGTCATGGCTAGTCCGGCAGCAGCAATTCCGAAACGACTTGCGCGGCCTAAGATGCGGGCGCATTTACGATGTTCGCCCGGCATAAAGGGCGTGAGGTCAAAATCTGGAACCTCGGCAGCCACCTTGGTTGGGTGTTCCGATGCGTCGAAGCTGCGGATAGGGCCAACGCCACTCACGCCTTCGACACACGCCTCCCAAAAGGCGTTTTTTCCAAAACCATTGGGTGCTACGACACCTAAACCGGAAACGACAACGCGTCTCATGGTTTGACCCGCCAAGTGGTTGCCAGGCCTCCGGCCCAACACATGCACTGGAGCCATCTGAGTAGCCTGCCTTGGCTTCAGACGCATATTAGCATTGCCCCAGATTACCCAGTCGAGCCCTTCTTTTCAATTGGATAGCATGACTTAAACTTGCTTGATCTCCCATTTTTGGTAGTGGTGCGCCCGCAAAGGTTGCACAGTTGGATCCACCGGAACCTGTCGGTTGATGTCGCTCTGGGTTATCCCGGCCACTACTCTAATCTGATCTCTCCTATTCATGGCGGCATGGCTTTTTGAGAGGAGCCCTGATTTTATGCCCTACCGTTGGCCTTCTTGGGTGGCTCGTGGCGATATCAATGCCTTTTTTGGCTTGATCCTCGACAACATTGCTGTCTTGCTGGTATTGCTAACCACCATCACCACCGCGATGCCGTTTGAGCAGCAGCAAGCCAAGGGACAATTTGGGTTTACGCAGGAATTTGTTCTGGGGCACATGGTGCCGGGGACGGCGCTTGGGGTGCTTGTTGGCGACCTGATCTACACGTTTATGGCCATTCGGTTGGCTCGTCGCACTGGTCGCAATGATGTGACCGCCATGCCACTGGGACTTGATACTCCAAGCACCTTTGGCATGGCCTTTCTGGTGTTGCTACCTGTTTTGCGACATGCCAGTACCGACATCCCCATCACGCAGGGTGATCATGGCAAAGCCATGCTCTTCACGTGGCATGTCGGCGTTGTGGTGCTTTTATTGGTGGGAGTGATCAAGCTGGCTTTGGCGCCATTGGGTAATCAAGTCCGGCGCTGGGTGCCGCGAGCGGGTCTGCTGGGTTCTCTTGCAGCCATTGCTCTAGCCCTCATTGCCTTTCTGCCTTTGGTCAACGATGGCATAGCCGGGGTGCCGGTGATTGGCATCGTTAGCATGATGGTCATTCTGGTTACTCTGGTAGCGCATCGGCGTTTCTTTGGCAATATTCCCGGTGCATTGGCTGCCTTATTGGTTGGGCTTTTGATCCATGCCGTCGGCATTGCCATTCACTCATGGACTGGAATTTCAGTCGTGCCCCCGCTGAATTTCCCGCAGTTGTCTTTCGTTCCGCCTGTTTTGTGGCCTTTTGGAGAAGGCGACGCGGCATGGTGGACTGCGGTTTGGGGCGAGGCGCTCACGTACCTTCCCGTGGCGTTACCGTTTGCTTTGGCGACTATTGTGGGCGGAATCGATTGCGTTGAAAGCGCGGCAGCAGCAGGCGATGAATACGATACTCGAGGCATTCTTCTCACTGAAGCAGTGGCCAGTGTGTTTGCAGGTATTCTTGGCGGAGTTATTCAAACGACACCCTATATCGGCCATCCGGCCTATAAAAAAATGGGTGGCAGGTCTGGCTACACACTTGCAACTGCATTGGTGGTGGGGATTGGAGGCTTAACGGGCGCATTTGTTGTGCTGGAGATGCTTCCCAAGGGCGCTCTTTTTCCCATTTTGGTATTCGTTGGGGTGGAAATAACCGCAGCGTCGTTTCTCGTCACCCCTGTCAGGCATCATGCGGCGGTGGCACTCGCAACTCTCCCAGCCTTGGCAGCCATGGCACTTCTGTGCATCAAATCGATTTTCGGACCGATGGATCCAACTTCGGAAATGGGACTTAACACGCTACAGACACTACGTTGCATGGCCAACGGTTTTCTGCTGACATCGTTGCTATGGGCTACAGCCATGGCCATGATGATCGATGGCCGCTTGCGGGCGGCATCTGTTGTCTTAGTCATTGCCGCACTGTTTTCTTTGGTGGGAGTCATCCACTCGCCTTTGCCCGACGAGCGGGTCGCATTTCCTTGGCAGGTTCTGGCAGATGTGCCGCCAGCTTATGCTAACGTAATCACCTACCAGACACCTTGGCACTGGGCAATTGCTTACATTTTGTCTGCCGCGTTGATCTGGTTGTTGGCGTTGGGTAAAGACAACGACAAAGAAGTTAATTCTGACTCCAATGAAGTTTGAGGAGTTTTTAATCCACCTTTGATCCGGATGGTTTGATAGTAAGCTTTCCCTGATTCGCCAAACGAGTCAGGGATTCAGCCCAGACCCAATCGCTGGCTTCTGGAACCGCTACCGTGATTGTGCGATTTCCCAAGGCAGCCGCCATACCAGTGACTTGCGGTACATCCATGATTTTTAAGACATGAAGCATGGCTGGTCCTTTTCGGTGGCTGACTGTTGGCGATGAAAAAGTAGCTTGGCGAATATCGGGGTTGAATAACATGGCGTGCGCGGCGCTAACCGCCAGATCGCCTGATGCCACCACATGAATTTTAAGGTCGGTCGTGGTGGGAATTTCTTTCAGCATTCCGGCTACCCGCACAATATCCCAGACCCGGCCACTGGCTACTGTTTCACCAAGCAACGCCATACGTCTGTCCATCATGAACGGTCCTGCTGTTTTCAAACCAAATGGCTGGGTGTCATTCCAGCGGGTAGGACCGATTCCTCGGCAGGGCAGAATCACAACAACTGTTTCTGGCGGGGCTTCGATGTTGCCAGAAGCCTTGCCCGATTCGACGGCAGAAAACAGGCGATTGGCCCACTCGTTCCAGTCGGCTTCGTCTACAAGCCTTAATTCGCATGCTTTGGCAGGGCCTGATCCAGCCAAGGTAACAATGGGAAGCCAAAGCCCCTCTTCGGTAGCAATATCAAGCCTTTCCAAGATGCTTTTCCCTTGAATGACTCTGGCGATAAGCCGTGGGGCATCGGTTGGCGGACGTTGCGGCCAAGCTGCAAACGTTTGATCTCGGAGCTTCCGCACGAGGGCAGGACCTTCCGTTTCAACGAATTTTCGTGCACTGGCGGTATTGGCAGGAACTGGATGGTGTGCTGCGGGCGCGAACCATTCGTGTGCTGTTGTATTGCGTTGGTCGGCTGGAATTGTGGTGAGAACTTTCAATTCCTTAGCGTCTAGGCGTGGTCGCACCGGTTGCTCCACCGGAGTTGTATCGTCCATGAGCCAGCACTTGAACCACTTGAAGGCTCCATTGCGGAGTTCTGGAGTGTCTGTATGGCCTCCCTTTGTTTCCAACAGAGCGAATTTGTCACTGGCTCCTAGCAGATTGAACACATGTTGCGCCGCAGCAGCAGGACGACGGTAACCACCCACGGGAAAAATCGGGTCCAGATCGCTGTTTCCCAACAGCACCGCACGCGGCGCGCACAAGGCTATGACATGGGAATAGTCGAGTCCGCCCACATTGTGGAAATACATGCAGTCGCAATGCCCGGTGACGCAACCACGCAGCATCGGTGCCTGTTCGCCAGAAAGTACATGCCCACGCAGGTCGGAAAGGCCGGCAACGGGCACCGCTGCCTTGACGCGTTCATCGGTTGATGCCAGCCACCACGAGGTGGCGCCACCGCCTGAACGGCCAGTTACACCCATACGTAAAGAGTCAATTTCGGGGCGCGATTGAAGGTAGTCGAGTGCGCGCATGGCGTTCCATAATTCCACCCCTGCCGGAGTGTAGCCACGCGATTGCCACCACCACATTCCTTCGCGGTAGGTGCCATGGTGCAATCCTTCAATTTCACCCAATTGTAGAGTGTCGATAACCAAGCAAGCAAATCCGTGTTCGGCAAACCATTGTCCATGGTGCTGATACGGTACCTTCGATCCATAAGCGACACGTTTGTCGCCTTCGGGTGTTTTTTCAGTGCGCACTTCCGTGGCATGGCCGCAGACGTAAAGTATTGCTGGAATCCGGCCTTGCGCTTTCAGTGGCAAGTACAGGTTGCCGGTGACGTAGAGTCCCGGTGCCGATTCAAAAACGATATTTTCTACGCGAGCTGTATCTGTTTGGAATTTCTTGGTCACACGCGCCTTCAGGTCTGTTCGGGCAGGCAATGGATCGAGGCCTAGGCTTCGTAGCAATTTTTGGCGCCATAACGGTTGAAGTCGCTTAGCCTCCGCGGCTGATTCAATGGTGGAAGGGGAGCCCGCTTCGATACGCGCCACTCCCCGTTCAAGAATCCGGTCGCGGAACGCATCCCCCGGCAAGGTTGCGAAAGGGGGTGACTGGCTTGAGACGAGGGCTATGATCAGTGTGGCTAGCGCGGTCACGGTTGCAACTCCGGCAGGATGGATGCACCATATTGTCCATAGTGTTGAGTGCTTGCCAAGAATGAACTGGGCGTTTGGGAGCAGATTCATGAACAGCTTGCAGAACCCTCCGCTGGCCCAAATCGCACCCGATGTGCTCAGGCGTATTTGTTCCCCGGCATTGTTGTTTTTCCCGGAACGAATTACTGCAAATATCCAATCGATGATGCGGATGGTGGGTTACGACCCCGCGCGTTTACGGCCTCACGTCAAAACTCATAAGTGCGGGAAGATTGTCCGTCAGTTAGTAAATGAAGGAATTACCCGCCACAAATGTGCGACCTTGCGCGAAGCGGAAGTATTGGCTGAAAACGGGGCCACGGATATTTTGCTGGCCTACCCGGCCGTTGGCCCATTAGCCATTGGTTTGGCGCGTTTGGCGGCCAAGTGGCCGAAAGTGCTCTTTTCCACGGTCATCGATTCACCGACAGGTTGGGCTGATTTATCGAATGCCGTGCGCGATACCCGTGTTCAATTGGGGATATTCTTAGAAATTGATGTGGGTCATGGTCGGACCGGTGTTTCTGAGTTGGATTTTGCTGTTGAATTCGCCCGCATGATTTCTTCCATTCCCGGTTTCCGGTTCCGGGGTTTGCACGGTTACGACGGCCATGTTGGTTCTGGATCGCCCGAGGAGCGACCGGTTCTGGCAGCGCGGGTGAGGGAGCACCTGACTTCTTGGAAACAAGTGATTGAGCGTGCTGGCTTTCCTGTCGAAACGCTCATTATGGCAGGATCTCCATCCTTTCCTCACCATGCTGCCCATTTGCTTCCGGGTATGGAACTTTCGCCCGGTACCGTTGTGCTTCACGACAGGGGCTACGGCAAGCACGCCGAGCTGAGCTGTTTTGTTCCCGCTGTTGCAGTGCTGACGCGTGTCATTGGCCGGCCAACTGAAAACCGTTTGACATTCGACTGCGGTAGCAAGGCGATTGCGTGTGATCAGCCGGCTGGCGCCCGATTGGTGCTTGAGGGACTAGAGAATGCCCGAGGTGTGCTTCACAACGAAGAGCATCTGGTGGTTGAAGCAGACAGTACAGAAGGATGGGTTGTTGGAAAACCAACATTGGCATGGCCAGTTCATGCCTGTCCTACAAGTGCCTGGTACGACGAGGCGATTGCCATCGATGCCAGTGGAAACATTGCTGGAATTTGGCCGATTGATGCCCGAGGCAGGGGCTCACGAATCATTGAACTGTTGGCATAAAGCAGCCATTCTCCTAGACTAAGATCAATTCGGGAGGGCTGTATGGACACGGCTGGAAGCGGGGTAGGCACTCCGGCACCACGGTACAAACGGGTGGTATTGAAACTGAGCGGTGAAGGATTCGCACCGCCTGGTAAAAGTGGCGTTCACATTGAAGAAACGTTGGTACTGGCCCGCCAGTTGGCGCGCGTGGCTAGGTCAGGCGTTCAACTGGCCATTGTGGTGGGCGGAGGAAACATTCTCCGTGGCGCCCAGTTTTCCAGTGGGTCGGTTGTCATCAAGCCGGCAACGGCCCATTACATGGGCATGCTGGCTACCGTCATGAACGGCTTAGCGCTTCAAGAGGCTCTCGAAAGCCTCAACTGCGAAACCCGGCTGCAAACGGCCATTCGCATGGAGAACGTCGCTGAACCGTTTATTCGGCGCCGGTGCATCCGCCACCTTGAAAAAGGCAGGATTGTTATTCTGGCGGGTGGCACAGGTAATCCGTTCGTTACCACAGATACGGCAGCAGCGTTGCGTTCGCTGGAGCTTTCAGCGGAATTATTGCTGAAAGCCACCAAGGTGGATGGTGTTTACAGCGCTGATCCAGAGAAAGATCCAGCAGCGGTGAGGTTTGTGAACGTAGGTTACGATCAGTTGTTGCGCGACAACCTGCGTATTATGGATACAACAGCTATTAGTATGTGCCGAGAGGGCAAGTTGCCCATTGTGGTCTTCAATTACAAGATTGAAGGCAACATTGAGCGCGCTATTGCGGGCGATCCGATCGGCACAGTCATTAGTGAAGTAGGCTGAGTAGTTCTTAACGGTGATCTGATTGGGTGTTTGTGTTTTCAGGAGTGAGGGGAGAATCATGAGTTCGAAGCAAGTGCTCAAGGACGCTGAAGAGCGTATGGAAAAAGCAGTCGGGGTTTTCTTGAATGAACTCAAGGGGCTTCGCACCGGCCGGGCTACTCCGGGTCTGGTTGAAAATCTGAGAATCGATGCCTACGGTGGCGGTTCAGAAACACCCCTCAAGCAACTCGCCCAAATATCAGTGCCCGAACCGCAGCAAATCGTCATCAAGCCTTTTGACGCGGCGGTGCTTAAGGACATTGAGAAAGCCATTCGCTCGTCAGACCTTGGCTTGGCACCCAGCAACGACGGCAAGTTGATCCGCCTTCAGGTTCCTCCTATGTCGGGCGACCAGCGCTCCAAGCTTGCTGTCCGCGTGAAGAAGGCATCGGAAGACGCGAAGGTTTCGTGCCGAAACGTCCGTCGCGACGGTAACAAGGTCCTGGAAACCGCCCAGAAGGCCGGCACGCTGACAGAAGACGAATTGGCCAAAGCCAAAGAAGCATGTCAGGTTATGCTGAAAAAATTTGAAGACCGCGTCGGCGAATTAGCAGATAAGAAGACCCGCGAAATTCAGGAAGGCTAATCACCGTTACCTGACTTCTATAGCGTTCCCCACTATTTCGGAGTCAATCCAGTGCGTTCCATCGATGATATTGTCGGATCGGCAGGTTTGTTTCCAGGGGCTGACGCGGAATCAGGCCTTTCCTCTGCCCAAGTGGCGATCAGTCGCACCGCGCATGGGGCTAACACCCTGACCCCCATGCCGCGGGAACCGCTTTGGCGAAAGTTTCTCGGCAAATTCGACGAACCGATCATCCACATCCTTCTGGCTGCGGCACTCCTTTCAACCGTAGTTGACCTTTTCAAGGCGTCACAAACGTTTGGCTGGATCGGTTTGGTTGCATTGGCTGCATTGCTGGGCCCAGTAATTGCAGTCATTCGACTCCGCACCTTCATTCCAACCATGATGCTGCTGGCTGCCATTGTGCTGTGCGCCCTCAGTTTTGTGGGCGGACATCCGTCATTTGAAGGCTTGGCTGTGATGGTTGCTGTGGTACTGGCAACGGGTGTTGCCTTTTACAGCGAACTTAAAAGCGACCGCGAATTTGAAGTCCTTAACGCTACCAAAGACCAGATCCGCGTCAAAGTTCACCGGGACGGCCGTTTTCAGACTATTGGCATGGATGAGGTTGTTGTTGGCGACGTCGTACTGTTGGAAACAGGCGATGAAATTCCCGCTGATGGTCGCCTCATCACGGCCGTGGACCTTTCTATTGATCAATCGCTGATGACGGGAGAGTCGGAGGCTGTCAAGAAATCGGCGGGCAAATCGCATGACACCGCTGAGGGACCCGACCAATCATCATGTGTCTACCGAGGCACACAGGTGGTGGATGGCGTTGGAACCCTGCTGGTTTGTAATGTCGGCGATGCCACCATGGTGGGCGGTATCGCCCGCACGCTATCCGAAGATGGCGGCGATGACGACGATGAAGGTGGGGAAGACGGGCCTTCAACACGTGAAGACCGTGTCCGCGAACGGCTGACAATTTCCAAAAAACCAACTCCTTTGCAAGGTAAATTGAAGCACCTTGCAGACCTGATCACTTACGCGGGTTACACGGCTGCAGCGCTCATTTTTGTCGCCATGGTTGTCAAGGGCTACCTTGATGGCGAGTTCACAGATGCGCTTTCCATTTCAAGTGTCTTTCTTGGCGCTATCGTTTATGCCGTGATTATTGTGGTGGTGGCTGTGCCCGAGGGCCTGCCCATGAGTGTTACTGTTTCGCTGGCCATGGCCATGCGGAAGATGACACGAGCCAACAGCTTGGTGCGGCAACTGGTGGCTTGCGAAACGATTGGATCAGCCACGGTAATTTGCTCCGACAAAACGGGGACGCTCACCAAGAATCAGATGACTGTTGTTCGGGTGGCTGAAGCGGGCAAATTGACAGACCGGGGTGGTTCTGGCTGGCAGGAGTTGGAACATCGCGTGGCCCGCGAGCACGAAGGAAAATCTCTTGACTGGATGATTATCAACGCCGCTGTGAATTCCACAGCTCAGCTCGAACCCAAGGAAGGTCGCCTTGTGGTGGTGGGGAGCGGAACTGAGGGGGCATTGCTGTTCTGGTTGCAAGAATCCAAAGTTTCGTATGCCACTGCGCGTGACCGTAATCCTATCCTTTATCAGATGCATTTTTCGTCTGAACGAAAGAGCATGACCACGGTCATTCGGCAGGGGAACAGCGCTGTAGTGTTGGTCAAAGGTGCCAGTGAGGTCATTCTCGACAGGACCGAATTCCGCGTGAATGAAAATGGCGATGTCGTGCCATGGACGGAAGCGGACAGAACTGTGGTACGCGGGCAGATCAGTCAGGCAGCGAGCGATGCCATGCGCACGTTGGCATTTGCCCACCGTACGCTTTCTGCCAACGAACCTACCGATCTGGACAGCCTGCATGCACACCGCGAAGCACTTGAAACCGGTTTGGTGTTTGACGGGTTTGTTGCCATTCGCGATCCGCTACGCGATGACGTGGTGGATGCCGTCAGGTCGTGTCGTGAAGCTGGTATTGGCGTGAAAATGGTGACGGGCGACAATATCGAAACAGCGCGCGCTATTGGCCGCGATATCGGCTTGTTGGCTTCTCCCGGCGCCCGGGTGATTACCAGCGCCGAGTTCGGGGCAATGTCCGACGCTCAAGCCCGCGAAATGCTGCCAAACTTGGCCATTTTGGCACGAGCACGCCCGCTGGACAAGTTCCGGTTGGTGAAGCTCCTGCAGGATGGCAATGAAGTCGTTGCGGTGACAGGTGACGGCACGAACGATGCGCCAGCTCTCAAAAGAGCGGACGTTGGATTGGCTATGGGGATTTCCGGCACGGAAGTAGCGAAGGAAGCTAGCAAAATTGTGCTTTTGGACGATGCGTTTTCAACAATAGTCAAGGCTGTCCACTGGGGCAGGGCGCTTTATGAGAATATTCAGCGTTTTATTCAGTTTCAGCTCACCATTAATGTGAGCGCTCTGGTGATTGCCTTCTTGGCGCCCTTCTTCGGAATCAGACCACCATTCACGGTGCTTCAGCTTCTCTGGATTAACGTGATCATGGATACGTTTGCCTCCATAGCTTTGTGCTCCGAGCCTCCGCGTGACGGCTTGATGCAATCGCCTCCCAAGCGCCGCGACGAGAGCATTGTGACGGGGGCCATGTGGCAGTCGATACTGACAACATCTGTCTTTTATGTGATTGTCATGATGGCGTTGTTGATCATGATGAAGGGAACACCAGATCAGCCTGGATTCTTGGGTGACGCTGGCGAAACTGTGAAATGGATGGCGGAAACATCTGGCGGCAAGGTCGAACAGCTCACTTCCTTGGAGATTAAACAGTCCAAAGAAGGTGCCCATGCCATGTTTACCATGCGGCAGGTGACGATATTCTTCACGGCATATGTGTTGTTCCAAGTCTGGAACATGATCAATTGTCGGTCGTTGTCGTCGCGTGTCAGTGGGCTTTCGAATTTGGCGGGTAACCCGAACTTGTTGTTGATTGCTGCATTAATTGTGGGCTTTCAAGTGATTCTGGTTCAATTCTTGGGTGCGTTGTTCAATACGGAACCGTTAACGGTTTTGGAATGGGCTTTAATCGCCCTGGCCACGTCGAGTGTTCTGATATTTGGCGAGGTTGCGCGCTTGGTGGCTGGCAACCGTTCGCCGGCTTCGAAGCAGCAAGCCTAAAGTTATTCTTCACACATGAATTGAAGCCCGGCGGGACTCCGCTCCCGCTGGGTAACCTGTCTGAATCAGTTAGTTTTCTATTGTGTTATCCGAGTCTGGTGGGACCGGCGTCCCGCCGGTCTTTTTGAGTACTTCAAGTTGCTAGAGATAGGTGCAGTTCGGTTTAGTGGAGTTTAGGTTATTGAAAAGCAGACCGGCGGGACGCCGGTCCCACCGGATAAAAAGTGATCTGACTGGTGTGACGGCTGTGGACTGTGAAATAATTGTTATGAAATTCATTTTGGTGGGACCGGCGTCCCGCCGGTCTTTTTGATTATTTCAAGTTGATAAAATGAGAAGCAATTTGTTTGAATAGAGGTTAGGTTATTAAAAAGAAGACCGGCGGGACGCCGGTCCCACCGGAAAAAATGTGATCTGACTGGTGTAGTGGCTGTGGACTGTGAAATAATTGTATTGGAATTCAGTTTGGTGGGACCGGCGTCCTGCCGGTCTTTTTGATTATTTGAGGTTTTATGAGATAGATTCAGTTTGGTTCAGTGGGGTTAGGTTATTGAAAAGCAGACCGGCGGGACGCCGGTCCCACCGGATATTTTGAAGTAATGCTTTGTTGTTGCAATGAGTGAATCTGCAGTTTGGTGGGACCGGCGTCCCACCGGTCTTTTTGATTATTTCAAGTTGACAGAGAAAGATGCAGTTTGGTTCAGTGGGTGTTAGGTTATTGAAAAGAAGACCGGCGAGACGCCGGTCCCACCGGACAAAAAGTGATCTGACTGGTGTGATAGCGGTGGGCTGTGAAATAATTGTTATGAAATTCAGTTTGGTGGGACCGGCGTCCCGCCGGTCTTCTTGATTACTTCAAGTTGCTAGAGATAGGTGCAGTTCGGTTCAGTGAAGGTTAGGTTATTGAAAAGCAGACCGGCGAGACGCCGGTTCCACCGGATATTTTGAAGTAATGCTTTGGTGTTGCAACAAGTGAATCTGCAGTTTGGTGTGACCGGCGTCCCGCCGGTCTTTTTAATTATTTCAAGTTGACAGAGAAAGATGCAGTTCGGTTTAGTGGAGCTTGGGTTATTGAAAAGAAGACCGGCGGGACGTCGGTCACACCAGATATTTTGAAATGATGCTTTCTTGTTGCAATGAATGAATCTGCAGTTTGGTGGGACCGGCGTCCCGCCGGTCTTCTTGATTATTTCAAGTTGCTAGAGAAAGATGCAGTTTGGTTCAGTGGGTGTTAGGTTATTGAAAAGAAGACCGGCGGGACGCCGGTCCCACCGGATATTTTGGAATGATGCCTTGGTGTTGCAATGAGTGAATCTGAAGTCCGGTGCGACCGGCGTCCCGCCGGTCTGCTTGATTACTTCAAGTTGCTAGAGATATGTGCAATTTGGTTCAGCGGGGGTAACATTTTTGAAAAGAAGACCGGCGGGACGCCGGTCCCACCGGACAAAAAATGATCTGACTGGTGTGATGGCTGTGGACTGTGAAATAATTTTTTTGGAATTCAGTTCGGTGGGACCGGCGCCCCGCCGGTCTTTTTGATTTTTTCCGGTGGTGCAGGGATTGTGGTGCGGCAGATGCGGAATCCGTTGGATGCGGCATGCAGATTCGCTTGGCCCGCCAGACGTGCCGACATCCTTGTTGCCGTTGGACTGTTGTTGAATGAACCGCCCCTGATGGCGCGAAGCGAATTGTCGCTAACGGGAACAAATCCAAGCTTGAGGGCTTGTTCCAAATCTGATTTGAGGTAGGGATCGTCGTATTTGCGGAATTCATCCATGGTCCATTCCAGAGCGTTGCCTCCAGTATCGAACAGGCCCCAATCGTTGGGTAATTTGGTTCCAGTCACCCAAAGATGCTCCATACCATTGTTCCATGTTATGGCGTGATGATTGATATGACGTGTCGTCATACCGCAAGGATAACGCATGGTGTTTCCGGCCCGGGCTACCAGTTCCCATTCTTGTTCCGTGGGTAGCCTGTAACCAGTCCTGCGTGTGATGTCGGCATTGATGGCGATATTTGGTTTGATAGTATCGCAGCGCGGGAAACACCATTGGCTTTCGGGAATGCCTTCCTGCTCGCTGAGCCATTGACAATAAGCAATAGCATCAAACCACGATACTCCGGTAACTGGTACATCTAGCAGTTCCCCCGGGTTCACCTTTTCCAGAGAGTTGAATCCAGGACGGAATCGTCGATATTCACCCAATGTCACTTCTCGACTACTTATTTCGAAACCATGGCGCATCTCCACGGTATGTTTCAATTCCAAATCAACATTTCCCTGCATTGCCCTGTCAGGGTCGTCTGCTCCGGCACCCATGGAAAACGATTTTCCTGATTCCACTATTGTAAACGTTTGTCCCATGCTGTTGACTCGCCATCCCGAAAGCGTGGTCTGAGGCTTTTTTTGAATAGGTAATTTTTTGACAGCAGCGACTAATTGTGTCTGCTGTTTCCATTGTTGCCTCAATAGCCAGTCAATGGTGGCGTGGATGCCCGCATCTGGATCGTTGATAAAATCTTCAGCCAAACGATCCGCAAGCTTGGTAAGCGTGGCGGACGGAAGTGCGGCTGAAGGATAGGACCCTAAAAGTTGGAGTAGATGCCGACGCCCTGCAGTATTGGTTTCTTTAAAATATTGATCCGCGAGGCTTGCAGCAGGAATACGGAAAGGTACGGCAATGGCTCGTAATTCTGCTTGTAAGTCAGGAGCATCAATACGGTTCATGCTGGTAAAAAGGTTTTCTGGCCGGTTGAGAAAAGCCAAAGTGGCAATAGCCCGTGCCTGGATTTGACAGGCTGCATCGAGGAGCATGATTTGGTGGGGGCTGTTTTTCAGCATTCCGTTCATTTCCACGGGTACCAGTGGTGCCATGAATGGCGCCAACCCGAATTCTGGACGTGAATTGTTGCGTGTGAAATGAACCAGTTCCGGTGCTAAACGGTCTGCTTGTTCTTTCAATCGATCAGCCATAATGGCAAATGTGCGGCCATTGGCCCGGGTTGCTACCTTCGCCAAAACCTCTGGACTGAAAGCCATGGTTGCCAATAGATGTGCTGCCGTTTCCGAGCGAAATACATTTTGGGGGTCGGCACCATCACGGGAACCTAGGTCATGGAAATGCACCAGAGGGTTACTCATAAAAGCAGAGGTTGGTTCTAGCAGCCGAAGCCAAGGAGCGAGTTCTAGAATATTTTGGTCGACCAGAGAACTGGCCAGCATGGGGCCAGCCTTCTTCCAACGATCATCCGCGGGTGTCCATGAAGATAGCAAGGTAGCCAGCCTGAGCCTTTCAGGTGCTGTGGTTTCTGGTGCGGTCATTCGCTGCCAGAAATCTGGTAGCAAACGTTCGGCCCATGGTTTCAGCCTGTTGGCATAGGAAGGCATTTCTCCCGGTGGTGCCAAACGAGCAGCATTGGCGACGCTTGACACCAATTCAGACTGCCGGGGGACCAGTGCCAGATGAAGGCGTGTCTTTGTTATGATGGCTGCCGCGGGAAGTTCTTCGAGTATCAGTGGATCTGCTATGGTGGAAAAAGAGTCGATATTTTTCAGCAGTTCCGCAATTTCATTGGGCGCGGCAGTGGCTAACTGGCCTATGTAGCCGCGTGCGCGTTCTTTCTGTTCCGCTGCGTATTTGTCGCGTGCTGCTTTTTCATCGGCTGCGCGCTTCTCCTCAGCATTTGCCAAATCTTGTTGCCTTTGCAATTCGGAGCTTTTCAATTGTTCTTCGAGACGTACTTCGGCTGTTATCTGTTCGCTGCGCAGTCGTTCCTGGTAAAATACCACCGTGCCAGCGATCATCAAAACCAACATGGAAACGGCTGCCACGATCCCAGTGGTCCGACCAGGGTTGCGTTTCATCCATTTCAAAGTTTTTTCAGCCTGGCCAACCGGGCGAGCACTGATTGGGCGGTCGTCCAGATACGCCTGCAGATCATCCGCCAGAGCAAGGGAACTGCTGTAACGCCGTTCGGCCTTTTTCTCCAGACATTTCAAGCAAATGGTGTTCAGATCAGCGGGGCAATTCGGCAATAATTGAACCACGGGCAATGGATCCGCTTCATCCAACTGTTTCAGAATCTCCCGTTGGGTCTTGCCGCGGAATGGGACCCGCCCCGTCAACATCTCGTAAAGTATTACTCCCAATGAGTAAATATCGGCAGGTTCACGGGCCGCCGCTCCGTTCAAAGCCTGTTCCGGTGACATGTACAACACGGTACCCATAGGGCCCCCGGTTTGTGTGTGCCGGCTGGCATCTGGATCATCAGTTGTTTTCGCCAATCCGAAGTCGGCAATCTTGAGCCACGTTGGGTCCACGCCGTCCATCGTTTCGCTGGGTGCGCGCAGAAGCACATTCCCCGGCTTGAGATCGCGATGAACGATGCCTGCGGCATGCGCTACTGCCATCGCGCGTGCCAGCACGTTTATCAGCCGTGCCGCTTGCTTCGGCGAGGGCGTGTCTTTTTTCATCAAGTCTGCCAACGACCCGCCTTGGCAATATTCCAAAGCAAAATAAGGCATACCATCGGGGCGAACGCCAAAATCGTACACTTGTACAATGTTGGGATGCTGCAACCGCCCGAGCGATTTGGCTTCAAGGTCAAACCGCCGCATGGCATCGGAGTCGCCCAACGCGCGATCCAGCACCATTTTCAACGCCACTTCGCGTCCAAGCGTTTTTTGCTTGGCACGGTAAACAATTCCCATACCACCCTTGCCGAGAATTCCTAGCAGCTCGTAGCCAAATTCTGAAGCCATGGCGATGGCTTTAGATTCTGTTGGGCCTGTTTTGTGGATGCGGCCACCCGTGATCCGGGTGTGCTCGATTACTGGTTCATGATCAACAGTTGCCCGAAAATCCGAGTGTTCGTGAGATTGAGGCGTCAACTTTTGGTTCAAAGATTCAGTGGATGGCTCCGGTACGGCCGTCGGTTCCCGTTCGCCATTCCGGGTTAAGGGAAGAGCTTGTTGTTGATTCGTGGCGTGCGAATGGCTCGGATCCGGTAATGTGTTCATGAGAGGTAATTACCTAACGACATCAACACAATCAAGTTAATAAGAGCACAGCTAATACTACATTAAAATGTAAAGACATCCCACCATCCAACGAAAATTCCTTGACATTTTGCATCAAAAGAAATAAAATAAGCATGTTCAATTATTTGTAGAAAATTAATAGCTTTCCTTTTCCAGCGCATAATAAATCATCTTAAGTGTGGAGGTAGTTATGTTGAGTAATTCATCTCAGCGTCAGCTGCGCCTCGAATTTCTTGAAACACGTGTTAATCCAACCCGGTTGTGGTTTGCAGCCAACGCATTACCCATACCGATCGGAACAGCTACAACCACCGCCATTACTCTTCAGGTGCCTGATGCTTTAGTCGTTGGGGATATCGATCTGTGGGTGAACGTGACTCACGAGCGTATGGATGAAATCAGCCTCAGGCTTCGCTCTCCTTCCGGAACCATCATTCAACTGGCCACAAAGCAGGGTGGTGTTAACAAGGGTTATCAAAACACCATTTTTGATGATCAGGCCGCTAATACGCTGGCAACATTTTCAGATTCAGAAGGCCAACGCTATCAGCCTGAACAATCCCTTGGAATATTCCAACAATTGAGTGCCCAGGGTGAATGGCAGTTGCTTGTGGATGATGCGAACCTTCAAGCGAACGTAGGCAGCGTCAACTCTTTCTGGCTGGGTTTCACCACTTTGCCGGATGATCACGGCGACAGTCTATCATCAGCGACGCCTTTGATTTCTACAAATTTTTCTACATGGTCGGAATCAGGTTCAATTGAAAATACAGGCGACAGTGATTTTTTCCGCTGGGTTGCCCCAGCAGATGCCACAGCCATTCAGGTAACCATGGATGCTGCAGGAGGGGTGTTGTGGCCCTATGTCGAGCTTCGTGATTCAAATGGTGATTATATTTCCGGTGCGTATGGTTATTCCGAATCGCCAGGAGGTTCCGCAGTATTTACGGTCTCGATCAATCCGGGTGCTGTGTATTACATTCGTGCAGAAAGTGATTATGGTTCTTTGGGTTCGTATTCAGTAACATTAAATACAATTACAATAGAAGACGATCATGGATCCACGCCAGCGACAGCGACCCCATTAACATTCAGTGAACCAGACACATGGTCGAGCGTGGGCATTATTCAATATTCAAACGATTTGGATTGGTTCCGCTGGACAGCGCCACCAGATGCGACAACTATTCAGGTCACCATGGATGCTGCAGGAGGGGTTTTGCGGCCCTATGTCGAGCTTCTTACTTCAGGTGGTAATTCTATTTCCGGTGCTTATGGTTATTCCGATTCGCCAGGAGGTTCCGCAGTATTTACGGTTTTGATCAATCCGGGTGCTGTCTATTACATTCGTGCACAAAGTATTGATGGTTCATTGGGTTCGTATACAATAAATGTAATGTTAAAAAAGATAGAAGACGATCATGGATCCACACGATCGACAGCGACCCCATTAACATTTAGTGGATCAGACACATGGTCGAGCGTGGGCATTATTCAATATTCAAACAATTTGGATTGGTTCCGCTGGACAGCGCCACCAGATGCGACAACTATTCAGGTCACCATGGATGCTGCAGGAGGGGTTTTGCGGCCCTATGTCGAGCTTCTTACTTCAGGTGGTAATTCTATTTCCGGTG
>CAMCLK010000035.1 GCA_945875585.1 Candidatus Kuenenia stuttgartensis
GTACCTGCAATCGTGCAGCGATGCCACAGGCGTGCAGATTACCGCCGGTAACGATGCGGTGCTCTGGGCGCGTGGTGATGTGACGGGAGTTGTTATAGCGACGGCGGGCAGCGCGCATGTGGTGGCCTATGGGAACTCGGTTACAGCCCATGTTTTGGCGGGTCTGGATGTATCGGTGGGTTCACTGGGCACGCTGACTGTGGATGCCACAGCCGGGCGGGATCTGGACGTGTTCGCCGTGGGTTTGCTGCTGGAGACGCATGCGGCCCCCGGCGTGGTGTCCGTTCGCGGGTACACGGGAACCGAGCCGGTGGAAGACTGGCTGGCTGGCCAACGGGCCAGCGTGGATGCTGCTTTAGCTGCCGATACCACCGGCATCGGCGCTATGGGTGTGGCGCTGGAAGGTTGGTTGGAGGGTTTGGCGCTCTCCCGGCAAGCCACGGATCTGGCTGTGATATCGGAACTGGCCGATGGCGTTCTGGCAGCAGCCAATGACGCGGCGTTGGTGGCCACTGAAGAGCAGGGCATGTTGGAGGCCCGGGTTCAGACCTTGGCCGACAAACAAGAAGTACTGGCAGGTCTGGCCACGGCACTGGCGGATATCGCCCAAGCCTTTACGGAAGCCGGAGCGGCTGTGGCCCAGGCTCGGTTGGAAGCCGAGCTTCCACGCGAAGCGGGCCGGGCAGAGATCGAAGCCGCCCATCAGGCCGCAGCCGAATCCCTAGCCACCACCATGGCGGCAGCGAGCAGCGAGCTTAACCGGCTGCTGGCTGATATGACCTTGGCCATGGCGGAGGACCTTAAAGGTTCCACCGTGGCCAGAGAGACGGAGTTGCGCGACGCCCAAGGCCGGCTCGACAGCTTCAAGGTGACCAACGCAGAAGCCTACTGGAACACGACGGTTCAGCCGAAGGTCGATACGACGCTCGACTACGTGGAAATGGCCTTTGGGGTGGTGGGCCTGATCCCGGGTGTGGGTTCAGCCAGCAGTGCCGCAGGACTGATTATCTCGCTGTGGCGAGGCCACTACGGTTCGGCGGCTTTAAACGCCGTGGGCCTGATCCCGCTGGTGGGTACGCTGGCTAACCAAATCAAATTGACAAAGCTGGGCAAGGCGGCGGCAGATCGCGTCAATCAGGCGGGAAAATCGCTCCACCGGGTGGCAGAGGTGGCAGCTCAAGGCGGGAAAGCTTGGCTCAAGACCTTAGCGGTGCAAACCGGTTCGCCGTTGGCAAAGGCGCTGTACAACGCGTACGAGTTCGTGTTCTGCAAAGCGCTGAAGCTGGCGTGTTTTACAGCGGGCACACCGATCGAGACGGAAAACGGGCCGCAGGCGATTGAAACGATCCAGCCGGGCGATCTGGTGTGGTGCCGGGACGACGATGATCCGTCGGCACCGTTGCAACTGAAGCCCGTGGAGCAGGTGTTCGAGCGCTGGGCCAGGGTGCTGGAAGTCCATTTACCAGGCGGCGTGTCGATCGGCACCACGGCTGAGCATCCGTTCTGGGTGGTGGGTAAAGGCTGGGTATGGGCCGGAGACCTGGTTCCGGGTGACCACCTATTGGGCGAAGACGGCCAAGAGGTGGCCGTTGAAAGCATCACACAAACCGAGCAGTTTGAAAAAGTCTACAACCTCCGCGTCGCCGACAACCACACCTACTTCGTCGGATCCGACGGGTGGGGCTTAAGTGTTTGGGTGCATAATGCGTGTAATAAATGGGTGGGATTTGAAGCCGAAATGCTAAAACTATACAGCGATGTTCTCATTTTGAAAAGGAGGTTCACAACCACAATGTCAAAAACGCGAATAGCAGACGGAATAATTGTTAAAAATGGAGTGGAGATTGGATTGGAAGCTAAATATATAAAAAATTGGGGAAAATCCATTATGATTCCGACCAGTCCGGTCGGAAAAAACATTCGCTACCGCCGTGCGCGAAAAAGTAATCAATCAATTATCTGATTATGCTAGCAGTTTTAAGACAAACCTCGTTCATTCAAATTCCCAAGAATTAATTGCTTTTTATTCAAGTGCATTGAAAGAAAGGGGGATTACTAACATTGTTTTCAAGCTGATTTCATGGAACTAATTGCTTAGAGCGTGCCTATTTGGCATTGGGTGCACCTGTTGTTAGAAAGGAATGTTATGAGTTGGGATTTTGCAATCATGGCTGCGGATGAACCACCACCACCGGCTGAGGAGATGGCGGACGATTGGGCAGGGGTTCCGATTGGCACTCTGGCGGAAACGCGGTCCAAGATAGGATTCGCCTTGTCCGATGTTGATTGGTCCAATCCGGTATTGGGTGTTTATGAAGACGAAGATGGTTTGTATGAATTCAACATTGGCAACGACGAGCCATGCACCAATATCGTTGTTCATGTGCGTGGCGACGAACAGACATTGGCTCGGCTGGTGGCATTAGCTGAAAAATGGGGTTGGTATTTGATGGATATCAACCAAGGCGAGTGGTTGCATCATTGCGAGCCCGATGAATCGGAAGATGAAGAGTAGAGGGCGCAGACAAGTATCTCATCCATGAAGCCAGCGCCAAGCGGTCGGGCCCAAACGATTGGTGGGATCTGCGACCCGCAGGTCTGATGATGCTCTACCCATGAATGGTGGTTCTGTCCCCCTGAGATGAAAGACCGGCGTGCCACCAGTAATGAGTGCCTGAGATTGGAGTCTGGTCTGAATGTAGGGGCGATTCAAAGCGTTCGCCCGAACATGTCTGCTGCCAAGCCAATGGCTGCGCGTGCAGCGGCGGGGTCGTACCGGTCTCCTTCGTCGCGGAGGAAGGCATGGGCGGCGTTGAACTCGTGCCATGTGAACCAAACGCCAGCGGCATCGAGCGCATCGTAGATCGCCCGTCGTCCGTGTGCTGGCACATGCGGGTCTTGCCTGCCAAACACCATCAGCAGTTCGCCCCTGATCTCGTGGGCACGCTTTAAAGAATCGGCATCTCCGCCGTGGCCGAGCGTTCCTGAATGCAGGTCGGTGGGGTAGAAGCAGGCGGTGGCCAGCACCCCGGGAACCAGAGCTGCACGGAAGGCCAGGTGGCCGCCTAGGCAGATACCCACCGCGCCGATGCGACCGTTGCAGTCAGGATGATTCTGTAAGGATTGGACCAGCGCGTGGGCATCGTCGTCGAACGCGGCTAACGGAATTATGCCCTTGAGGGCATTACCTCGGTTTTTGCCGGTGTCGTCGTAGCCGAGCACGGTTCCGGGTGCTTCGTGCGCGTGGTATACCTCTGGCACAGCAACCAGATAGCCCATTGAAGCGAAGGTGATGGCAATGCGCCTGACAGGCGGAGTTTGTTGGAAGATTTCAGAATAAAGAACAAGGCCCGGGCGCGCCTGCAAAGGCCGCCCGGGCTCACGGGGAAGGTAAAAGTAGGTGCGCATGGGCCCGGTGGGAGTGGCAACGTCTAAAACCGCTTCAGCCACAATCATCAATCGATCCCCCGAATCCCATGCATGGAACCAGACTTACTTGACGGTGATAAGCTTGTTTTCCTTCGGGAATGTCTCGATGACGAGTCCCTTGAATAGGATTTCCTGAGGCACATTGTTGGAGTGCAACTGCAAGCCGATAGGGCCAGCCTTGATCCGCTTGGGTTCTGGATCGTACCAATCTACAACAGCCTTGCCATTGACGGCTACACGCACACGGTTGCCTTGTGCGAGAACTTCAACGTCGTTCCAATCGTGCTGCTTGCCAACCTTCCTAGCGGGAGCACCATCAACTGGCAGACCATTGCGTCCGAAGAGGTCGTACATGCCGTAACCAGAAGGGAACATCACCAGATGCCCGGCATAGGTGTGTTCGGTGCGATCGGCCTTGGGATCCTTGCTCACTGAAGGGCGAACCTCGCCCCAGAAACTGATCCCTGAATGCATTTCGGACTCCACAAGTTTCGAAGCAAAAGTAATACGAAAATCAGTGTACTGATCTTTGGTGAGTAAGTATGTGCTGAACTTGAGGGGCTTCTCATTGCGGGCCACAATGGCACCATTCTTCACCGACCACAGGTCTGAATAGCCTGTCCATCCGTTGAGGGTCTTACCATCAAAGAGTTGGATGGTTTTGGACTCACCCTTATTGGGTGGAACGACAACATTTTCAGTTGGCTTGGCAGCAGCAGCGGCGG
Organism: Candidatus Kuenenia stuttgartensis; assembly: GCA_945875585.1. Lineage (GTDB taxonomy): Bacteria > Planctomycetota > Planctomycetia > Gemmatales > Gemmataceae > REEB421. The sequence goes on from CAMCLK010000035.1 coordinate 4,155, forward strand.
GTGCTTTGGGAGCCACAGCGGGCGCAGCCTTGGGAGCGGCGGGTGCCATTGGAGCCACAGCAGGCGCAACCTTGGGAGCGGCGGGTGCTTTTGGAGCCACAGCAGGCGCAACCTTGGGGGCGGGAGTGTTTTCTGGCGGTTTGGGCTTGGGAGTCGCAGGTGAAGGCACTGGCTTCTTATCACCGTTTTCTACTGGCTTGACGGCCGCAGGTTTGTCAGGTCCCCCCGGTCGGGGACTTTGTTCTTTATTTTGAGCGGCAGCCATGGCTGCCCCAGCTAACAGGGCCGCCAAAATGGAGAGTCGATACATCGGTTCAAGCCTCGTGGTTTAGGTAGTTGCGGGGGAACTAGCAAGTTACCATAGAAAATCGTGCGTACCAGTCCCGAGTCGAGAACATCCGGGTCGATTCATGGTTTTCTGTTCTTTTTCAGTGCCTTGGAGGCTTGAATGGATCATCCAATAGAAACCGTTCTGCTGAAAGCTGGCGACGTGGTGGATGGTTACACGCTGGTGGGCCTGTTGGGGGTGGGCGGGTGTGGCCATGTTTTTCGCGCTGAAAAAAACGGACGACCATGGGCCTTGAAAGTCTGTCACCCGCACTTGGATTCTGTACCGAGGTTTCAATCTGAAATCCGCGCGGTGGCAGCCTTGCCGCGCCATCCCGCACTTCCGCGTTTGGAAGACTTCAATCGCCATGTGGCTTCAAACTGCTGGTATTATGTTACCGATTTGGTGGAAGGGCAGAATCTTGATTCCTTCCTTCAGGTCAATGGCCCAATAGGGCAGGGCGAGGCTACTTATGCCTTCGGCCAACTGGCGGAAGGGCTAGCCCTTGTTCATGCTGCAGGGATGGTTCATCGTGATATTGGCCCCGCTAATATTGTTGTCCGCGCATCTGACCGAAGTCTGGTGCTGGTCGATTTTGGTTTATCCACGCATATTGCCGACAGCGGCACCATGCGCATGGGCGGATCGATTTATCAGGTTCCTGCCCCGTGTCAGGTAAATGGCCGCCGAGGCGACGTGTACGACGATGCCTGGTTTCTTGCGGCATGCATGCACATGGCGCTTCACTACGGATCTTTGGATCGTGCGGGATCATTCACACTTCCGGCAGGTGGCCCGGCAGACCAATTGCGGTTGAAGGTGGAAAAAGCGTTTGCCACAACGCGATGGTATTTTCCTGTCCCGCCAGATAGCGCCGGTGTGGCTGTTCATGCAAATGTGGCACAGCCTGCCACAGGCAGTGACCAGTGGCAGGTGGATCTTGGTGAAGGCGTGAATTTGCCGTTAGTTCTCATTCGTGCCGGTGATTTTGTGATGGGTGCGCCTTTGGGTGAGACGAGTAGAGACGACGACGAAATCGTTCACTCCGTACTGATTACACGTGCTTTCCATTTGGGGTGTTTTCCAGTCACACAGGACCAATGGGGCCGTGTGATGGGTAATAATCCTTCTTTTTTCAAGGGAGGTGACCTGCCTGTGGAGCAGGTCTCGTGGGAAGATGCGATTGATTTCTGTCAGCGACTTAGTGCGATGACAGGTTTGGAGTTTGTGCTGCCTACCGAGGCCCAGTGGGAATATGCCTGCCGTGCTGGCACGGCAACGGCTTTCCATTGGGGATCGACCTGCGATGGAAGTCAGGCCAACTGCCGCGGAGATCTGCCTTATGGTGGCAGTGTAGCTGGGCCGAATCGCGAGACGACCACGCCAGTAGGGATGTACGCCCCCAATAACTGGGGGATTTATGATATGCACGGCAACGTTGCGGAATGGTGTGCCGACTGGTACGGGCCCTATCCGAGCGGTCAAGCAACCGACCCGAGCGGTCCGGCCAGTGGGCAGCATCGGGTGCTGCGTGGCGGGTCGTGGCATTTCGACCCGGCCCGTTGCAGGGCAAGCTACCGCAATGCTAATTTTCCGGCTACCCGTGGCAATTTCAATTATGGTTTCCGAGTGGTGCTCAAGTCACCTCATCAGGGTTGACGCACCTGTAACGCCAGCAGTTCCTTGTCGTCGCGAATGTAAAGAACTCCTTGCGACAGGGCAGGATGGGCCCATGTGGGCCCACAGATGCGCGACTTGGCCAACTCGCGGAATTCGGATCTGGTGGCTTCGAAAAGCCTTATGTTGCCGGTATCGTCGTGCATTAGAAATCGGCCATCGGCCAAGCGCATGAGTGCGGCGTGGTATTTACCCACGGCTGGCTGGTTCCACAATTCCTTGCCCGTCGCGGAGTCAACGCAACGGAGAATGGATGAAGGTGGAGGTAATAGTCTGCCGGAAACCAGGAGAATTTCGCTGCCAGAAGCCGTGGGAACCGGGGTGGAAAAATAGCAGGTAAGCGCGCCATTTTTCCAAATGACTTCCGGTTTGCCCGAGGCAGGTTTCAATCCCACCGCGCCATAGGTGACGCTTGCCGCCATGAGGGAATTTTTGAGGATGATGGGTGTTGTTGAACTTTCGTTGAGCCTATCCACCAAAGGGTAGCGCCAGTCAAGTTTGCCTGTGGCTGGATCGAGAGCCACAACCCCAGCCTGTGTTAGAGCAATGAGTCTGCGGTTGGCGCCTTCTCCCGCCAAGACGGGGGAACTGTAGCTGGCGCGTTCATCCACAGCCTTCCAGACAACCGTCCCATCGGCCATTGAGAAACAAACCAAACCGGCCTGTTTGCCTCCCACCATAACAAAAACGTGGTCGCCATCAATGAGGGGAGAAGACGACACGCCAAAGTAAAGGTTTGTTGCCGCGAATTGTTTCAGGGTGTCGGCCTTCCAGAGTTCTTTGCCTGTTTTGAGATCGCGGCAGACTAAAACGCCCGTGACCCCGAAGCTGACAATGCGATTGCCGGAAATGGCCGGGGTGGCGCGAGGGCCTGCTCCAAATGAATTTTCAAAGGGATCCCGTGGCGACTCAACCGACCACACGACCTTCCCGGTACGTGCGTCGCGCGCGGTCAGGTTCTCGGCGTTCTGGCCGGGCACACGGGTGTGCAAGACAACTAAACCACCCGCCACAACTGGTGAACTGTGTGCTTCGGCAACTGCGGCGCGCCAGAGAACGGTTGGAGCTGTTTCCCATGGGGCTATTGTTTCGGTGGAGGTGCCGTCGCGGCGTGGGCCGAGCCATCCGGGCCAGTCTTCAGCCGGAAGGCACGGTGCGGCAATCAAAGCAAGGGCAAGGGCAGCCGAGAAGTTGAGTCGTCGCATGGCGTGGGCTCCCGCAATAAGGGAATGGTCTCATGGGCAGGATAGCGATTGTCTAGGAAATGGTGCAGGGGGGAGTAGGACCAACCTGTGCCATGCGTATCGGCGATCTGCTTCAGTTTGCGGATACCTTCCTCGATAATGGCAGGCATGGCGTCTTGGAATGCCGGATCACAAAAGTAGATTCTGCATGCCAGCGGTCTCGATTCACGGGCTTCGCACCGGCCGTTGATCTGGTAGGGGCAACCTGTGTCGTCGAACTGTTGGGAATGGTTCACCTGAAACGGGGCGCCGATAAAAAGCACACTGGCTTCCAAGTGGCTTAGGAAGAGGTTGTGGCCGTAATCGCGGAAGCGGCAACAGCGACCTGATATGGTGCAGATCGGGGCATGGAGCCTGACCTGCTCGTCTGCCCAAGCGTAAACCGCCAGAACCTCGTCGAACCAAGGAGGGCGTGCGGTCATGACAGATTGTCAATGCGACCGGTACTGTCTCCCAAACGATCGATTTTGGCGCCCATGCGTTCGATAAGGCTGAGGTGCAGGTTGGCCAGCGGAGTTTCAGAGGCATAGCGGATATGCTTGCCGGGCTTGATGGTTCCGCCGCCTTTGCCGATCATCAAAATGGGCAATTCGTCATGGTTGTGTCGGTCGCCGTCACCAATACCGCTGCCATAAACCAGCATCAAATTGTCGAGGAGACAACCGTTTCCTTCCTTGGCATCGCGCAGTTTGCCCAATAAATGTGCCAATACACCTGTGTGGAACGTGTTGATTTTTTGAATCTTGGCCTGTTTGTCGGCATTTTTGCCGTGATGTGACAGTTCGTGGTGCCCCTCGGGCACACCGATGAATTTGTAGCTGCGGTTGGACCCTTCATTGGCCAACACAAACGTCGCGACGCGGGTGGCATCGACGCGAAGCGCCAGTGCCAGCATGTCTGCAAGGAGATGAAGTGCTTCTGTTGGGTCCGATGGGTTGGATGTTGGAGCCGCGACGCCTTGTGGCACAACAGGGCGAGCGTTTGCTGGAGTTCCTGTTCGTGCAAGCCTTCGTTCTACGTCTCTAAGGCTATCCAGGTATTCATCGACTTTGAGGCGGTCGTCGTTGGCAAGCTGGCCTCTGAGAGAGCGCGCATCGTCGAGCACCATGTCGACGATACGCGCCCGTGTGGCAGAACGAACTGGGTCGTTGCCCGCGTTGGTGCCGAAAATACGCGCGAAGATAGCGGCAGGATCGGTTTCCTTCGATACGGGTGTAGCCTCGCTGCGCCATGAAAGATTGGCTGAATAGGCACAGGAGTAGCCCGAGTCGCAACCGCCGGCATTCAGGCCTTTGTCTGCTCCGATTTCCAAAGAGGGAAGGTGGGTCTGGCGGCCAAGCTGGCTGGCAACGACTTGGTCCGCTGAGATACCGATGCGAATATCGGCGCCCGCAGTCTTGCGGGCTTGTCTGCCCGTGAGGAACGAAGCCATCGCGCGGGCATGGTCGCCGGGGCCGTCGCCATTAGCGCGGGCTTTATCGGCAGTTAGCCCAGATAGCACCGAGAGGTAATCACGGAATGGCGCCAGAGGGCGAAGAGTGGCAGGCAGCTCGGTTGGCAGTGCGCCCGTCGTGGTTGGGGTCCAAGCGTCCATATGGGCGCCGTTGGGAACATAGAGGTAAACAAGGCGGCGGGGAGGTTGAGCTGGACCCGCGGCAGAAGCCAGTGACTCGAGCCATGGCAGCGCGAGGGTGATTCCGGTGCCCCGAAGGAAAAGACGGCGATCGCATGGCAGATTCATGGTCGTACTCCGTTGGAGGCCGTGGGCGCCTTTTCGCGATGCGTGAACGACTCACTTCGGGCCACGGCCTTGACCAAAACTGTGAGGCCCCAGCCGTTACATTTCATCTCTGAAACCAGTTGGTCCACAACACACCGATCTTTGGCGCCGAGCGATCTGCCTAGCGCGTAGGTCAGCATCTTGCGAGCAAGACAGTCGGCGAACATTTCTGGATTGGTTCCCAGAAGGGCGCGTAATTCCGACGGCTTGGCAAATGCTTTGCCATCCGGCAATACACCCGCAACATCAATTTTTTTGCCTTCGTCTTCTGTTCGCCAGCGGCCTACCACATCGAAATTTTCAAGACCGAACCCCAGTGCATCCATTTTGGTATGGCAAACCGCGCAATTAGGATTCCGCCGGTGCTCTTCCATGCGCTGACGCAATGTGGAAGCTTGACGTGCGGCGGGTGTGTCTTTTAGTTCTTCAACACCAGGAGGTGGTGGCGGAGGTGGTGTGCCAAGAATGTTTTCCAGCACGAATTTACCGCGCTTGACAGGAGATGTGCGCGTGGGATTCGAGGTCACCAATAAAACACCGGCCATAGTGGTAATGCCGCCACGGCGATCGTCGGTGAAGTCGTAGCGCCTGAATCCGGCATTGCGGACTTTGGGGAGCTTGTAGCCGTAAAACTGTGCAAGTCGATCGTTGACAAACGTGTAGCGAGAGTCGATGAAATCTGTAATGGGGCCATTTTCTGTCAGCATGTTTGCGAAGAAGGCCTCGCATTCCCCCAGCATGTCTTCTTTCAAGGCCTCGGTGATTCCCGGAAAGCGCACAGGGTCTGGCTGGATCGTTTTCAGATTCCGCAATTGCAACCATTGGCCAGTAAAATTACGCGCTAGGGCTTTTGATTTTCCATCACGCAGCATCCGCTCGACTTGGGAATTGATCCCTTCTGGGCGCATCAATTCGCCGCTGGCAGCAGCGTCTAACAGGGTATCGTCTGGAACACTGCTCCACAGGAAGAGAGCTAGGCGAGCAGCCCTTTCGTACCCGTCTAGTGCGCGATCTGCAGCACCGGGTGGTGGTTCTACCTCCACCAAAAAAAGAAAGCGTGGCGAAACAAGAATGGCCGTCATGGCTGATGTCACGCGTTCTTCTGGTTTCGAGCCGGCATTCAGGGACATCGTGGTGAGTCGGTCCACTTCGGCAGCCGATGCTGGCCGCCTCCAGGCGCGGCGGGTCTGCTGGACAATAAACGCTTTTAACTGTTCTGTGGTCTCGGGACCGTTGTTGCGAATGCCGAGGGCGCGCTTCCCGGAGGGGCTTCGCCACGCCTGCGAAACAGCCTGTTCGGCATTGGCTAGGTATTTTTCCAGATGCAGGGGGCTGAGTGTGAGAACATCCGCCTGATTGTCGAAACCATCACCGACATCGTCTGCTGGCAGGTCCTCGCCAACGCGGTAACCAATTCCAAGCAGGTCGCGCATGGCGTTGCCATATTCCTCACGATTCAGACGGCGCAGGGTAACACGTCCGGGTTTTGGCGTGCCGGCACAAACCACGCCGAGTGCCTTTTCATCAATCCACTGGTTGACGGCGTCGGAGGAACTTTTGGAAGGGCGGGGTTTACTGGAGGGGGGCATGTCGCCAGAACGGAGAACTTGGGCTACGCGCTCCCACTGGGCTGGTGATTTCAACGCATCTGCAGACGAAGTCGGCAGAATCAGGCGAAAATCACCTTTGGCCTTGGGGCCACTATGGCAGTCGATGCAGTGCTGCTTCACAAACGGAAGAACATCCCGTTCGTAGACAGGCTCTCCAGCAGACAGAATAAGAAAGAACAAAATCATGGGGCGGGTTCTGCATGAGTGCCGACACCGATTTGATTGTGCAATATTTCACGAGCTTCTGCAAGCGTGCCTCGTCGCGATCTCAGCAAAGATTCATGATTGTGAGGCGCATCCCTTACGGGAATCATCTGGCGACCGAACAACAGGGGACTTTGTTGAACACGCCAGATGATACCCGAATGAAGGGCGGGGGATTGCACAAGTACAATTGAGTCTCACGCAATCCCGGGGTGCTCCGGACGGGAGGGCACCACCCGGTCCTACCGGGTTATGAATCATGAGTTCAACTAGGAAATGTTGTGCCAAAAATTACAGATTCTGAAATAAAACTGAAAGAAAGCGGAAATTGCACTATTCAACGCAAAAGGTGCGCCCTTGGTTAAAAGGCACACCTCAAGTGCTGTCGGAAAAGGCGACAGCCCGTCGGTTTTTCCGACAAATGGCGATTAGCGGGCGGGCTGGCCAAAGTCTCCAGCCACGCGCCTGTAAGCGCTGTGGATGTGGTTGGCGGGGTTACCTTCTCCATCTGCCTGCACGTTGAGGTACTGGATCAGGAAGCCAGGCGCCTCAATTCTGTATGTCATGGGCTTACCCTTGGCAGCGGAGTCGCGGAAAAATTCGAAGCGAAGATCGGAACGTGGATAGCCTTGAATAAGAGCTAATTCGCGAGCTTCCAGTTCGGCCGGGAGGCGTCCGGTGTAATCACGCAACAGTTTGGTCAGGATTTCGCCTTGCTCCATGGTTAAGGAGTCTGCGGTAATCCCCGCGCCCGTCAATGCGGGTGGCTTGGTCTGGCCCTGATCAACCTCGACAGAAGGTTTAGCGGCAGAAGCCTTAGACGTTTGTTCGGGAGAAAGCGCGGCAATCAGCTTAAGCGCGAGGGCTGAGCAGCCTTCAAGTGCCACTCTCCCCTTTTCCGCGCCGGAGCGGACCTCGGCAGGGTTAGCCCCAAAGAACGCTGGGGTTGTTCCGGTGACATCTGTGCCCCGTAGTGAAAAATTCAATGCAAGGTGATGGCCTTCGAAGCGCCATCCCCAGCCGGGTTCGGACCCGGGTTCGCCAAAGATGCTAACAAAATACCAACCCGGGGTGCGCACATTGCCGCCCGGTTTTTCCATGCGCGCCAACACCGATTCAAGACTGATGGTGGCAAGGGCTGCCTGATAACCGCGATCGCTGGTGCCAGTCCTCAAAAGGGACATTGCTTTGTCCTTTTGCGAATCAGTCATCAGTTCGAGCCGCAATCCTTTGCGTGTCGGTTTGCGCTCTTTGTCCTGCAGCGGCACGAAATTCCAGTTGCTCCGCTCTTTGTCCGTAAAAGCAAAGGTCGCTGCTTTTTTTTGGTCGGCATCGAGCGAGTCGATCCAATCTTTGGCAGCGCGGGTCATACGCATGCCTGCCGTGTCCTGCTGGGCAAACGACGAAATTCCGGTCGCAGCCAAGGCAAAGCCAAGACATGCGGCAGTCATCACGCCGGCTATCGCTATTTTGTAGCCGGGACGCACGGAATTCGATGAAGCATGGCCGGATGCGGGACAGGAGCAGCGCATGAGTTACCTCACCGTCGAATGTATTGGATCATCAAAACCAATCAGGAACCGGGGTAGATATCGACAATACGGTACTTGAGAGTGCGGGCGGGCACAACGATTTCGGCAATATCACCCCGACGCTTACCCAGAAGCCCCTTGCCGCGTGGGCTGGTAATCAAGATGCGTTTATTTTCAGGGTCGTCGTCACCCGGGCCAACGAGGGTAAATGTGACTTCTTCGTTCTTGATCAGGTCGATCACCTTGACTTTGCAGCCAAATACAACCGTTTCAGTAGATAAGGTTGATGGGTCGATGATCTCGGAGCAGGCAAGATCGTCCTTCAGGCTATCGATGCGCGCCTGAAGCATTCCCTGATCTTCCCGGGCGGCATGGTATTCAGCGTTTTCGCTCAGGTCGCCCAATTCACGGGCAGTTGCGATACGGCGGGCTATCTCAATCATGTCGTGGTTTTGTAAACGATAGAGCTCGGCTTTTTTCTTTTCGTAACCCTCACGGGTAATTGGAGAACGTCCACCCGCCATTATTCAACCCTCTTGATCGACTGAACTCTGAAAAAAAAACACAACCGGTGCACTTGCACCGGTTCAACAATAAATCCTTGGTCTGCTGTATTGTGGACCGTTAACTCTTGCCGTGCAAGGGGGGATCTGGCACTTACCTGTCAGTTAGAGGCGGATCAACCGTACTCTGGCAAGGATCTCATCCTCACTGATTAGACTTCCAGTTCCTGCCCCGGGGCAGGCTGCTACTGTGGCGTCCCATGCCTTGGGGGTGGTTAGGTTGCTTTCCCAGAATGGCCATGATCGGCATTGGCGTGGGCGTGCTTCGTAGACGGTGCAACCTTCACCGTGTTTGTAATAGATACAGTCACCATTATCACGCTCCCGGATGCTTCTGCCTCTAGGCGTGTCAAACGTGTGCATGGCTCTGACTTCAACTAATGGAAGTTGGAGGACGCGCGCCAGCCCTTCGATTTCTTCATCATTCACCCAGACAAAACCGGGCTTGCCGCTGCAGCAGGCGCCGCATCGAGTGCATTCAAACTTCAAGCCAGTTGAAAACCAGTTTTCAGACATCGCGTCCACCTGTGTAACGGATAGTCAGCCAAGACTTTCGAGGTCCACACAATTGACCATGATATCAATCTTAGCGTAGCATGAGATCTGTTCTTGAATCACACAGGGGCTTATCCCATGCCATCTCGCAAGACACCTTCCAAAACTGGCAACGTGAAGGGCTTTGTCGGTCTTGGGCTGGATCAGAAAGATGAAACGCGGCGGCTTACGGAAAGTGAGCACTTTATTCTCGTGGGCGGATCGGCTGAAACCCATCAACGCATGCAGGACGTAGCCATTCGATTCGATGAAAAGCTCAAAGGTCGCGGGAAGCGCCTTGAAGACGCCTCTCCGGAAGAGGCGTTGGACCTGCTGAGAGACTCGATAGGTTGAGCCTGTGGTCGTGTGTGTCAACGGGAGGGATGAGGGGATGGAATCGCCGGCTGGTATGTCGGATATCGACCTCATGAGGGCCAGCCAGGCAGGCAGTGAATCTGCCCGCGACGAATTAGTAGACCGTTTTCTCCCCGATGTTCACCGTTTGTGTTGCTTCCTTTTAAACGATTCAGGCATTGCCGAAGATGCTGCTCAGGAAACGTTTCTGAGGGTTTTTCGATATTTGGACCGATGGGATGGAAGGCCCCCGCGTCCTTGGCTAATGACCATTGCCTACAACCGGTGTATTTCCCAGCGTCAGTCGAGATTCAGGGCCAGCCTAGATCCTTTTCTGGATAGCGCGGCTCAGCCTGACATTCAGCATGACGTTGTTTTGGGATTGGAACTTGATGCGGCCATTCAGGATGCACTTGCTGAGCTTCGTCCCGAATTCCGCGATGTTCTGGTTCTGCACCATGTCAGTAGTGAATCGGTCGATGAGATAGCAAGGCTCATGGCTCTGCCCGTGGGAACAGTCAAAACTTGGCTGTCCCGAGGGCGACAGGCATTGTGGAATTCGCTTCGAGCAGGTGGGCACGTTGAGGGAGAAATGCCACGTAGACCACGTCTGGAAGGGAAATAGTTTCATGACATGCAGATCGTTTGAACACGAGATTGTTGAAGCGTGGCCAGACCTTTCCATAAGGCCAGATCTCAAAAATCATCTTGTGGAATGCGAGCGATGCGCTTTGGCTGTCAGGCGTCATGCCATGGTCGCCAATTGCCTTGAAGGCATGAACTCTCCGTTGCCATCGATCCAATTGTCGCAACGGATCAAGGCAATGGCCCGTATGCCGAAAGCAAAGGCGCGAAATCCTTGGAGATCCCGGTCGGTTTTGCTTTTGATCGCGGTCGCCTTCATGGGATTGGGGGACGCCTACCGCTTAAAACCGAGATCGCTAGAAAAGCAACCAGTTCCTTCTGTAGCCACCAGTTTGACCTTGGTTAACACCAACGCGATGACCGAGCAGGGGAGTCTTGCGCTGTCGCGTGCCCGCGCCGCTGTTGAGCCGATTACGCAGGCGACGACATCCGCCATTACGCGCGTTTTGTACGAGATGACAGAACCGTTGCTTTTTATTGATCGATCTTGAACCAAATCTGAATTACGGAAGGCGCGTATGATTTCGTTATCATGCTTTTTTGGAGCGGCCTGCTTCTTGACCATGATTCAGGCGGATCCTCCGTCAACATTTGCTGAAGTGGAGACGCGGTTTCGGGAAGTTGAAAAGAAAGCCGGGCCGGCAGAGCGGCCTCGCGTTGACGATATCGCTGTCTTCATGCAGGCGCACAACCAGTTGAAAGACAATGTAGGCAAGAATGTGCCGACGCTCCGTCGCGCCATGCTGGATGAAGCTTCCCGCCGCCTCGACTATCTGGGAGCAGGCCGATTCCCTTGGGTTGACATGGAGGACGGTTGGTCGTGCCTGGCGTACAAATCAAAAATAGACGGCACACTTCAGCCCTGCGCTGTATACCTTCCGCGCGGTTACCGGGCCAGCAAAAAGCCTTGGCCGGTGGACGTGGTTCTGCATGGCCGATCCGATGGCATGACTCACGCTTCGTTTCTGGCGGCCCACTCATTCACCAAAAAACCGTCATTGCGCGACAGGGTGGTACTAGAGGTGTTTGGTCGTGGGAATGTCGCCTACAGGTGGGCTGGTGAAACCGATGTTTTCGAGGCTATCGACGCCCTGTGGCGTCGTGAAACGGGGCGCGGCAGGCAGACTCTGCTCGATCCGGACCGCATGGTTCTGCGTGGATTTTCGATGGGTGGAGCAGGTTCGTGGCACATTGGGTTGCATCAACCGGATCGGTGGGTGGCAGTTCAGCCTGGCGCAGGTTTCACCACAACGATTGGCTACGCCAAAAACTTGCCAGACCCATTGCCCGCGTGGCAGTCACGCGCCCTGAACCTTTACGATGCGCGCGCTTCCGCCGAAAACGCCTGCATGGTGCCCATCGTTGCTTATTCAGGTGCCGATGATCCACAGATGGATGCCGCCAAACAAATCGAAAATGCCCTGAAAACTGTCAAAGCAACGCCGCCATTGAGATTCTCGCATATCGTGGCGCCGGGATTGGGGCATAAAATGCCTGCGGAATGGGAGAAAAAGGTCGAAGAAACCTTAGCTCCTTTTGTGGCAGCGGGGCGAAAAGATCCAGATCGGGTCAAGTTTGTGGTTCACAGCCTGCGCCATGGCCGATGTTTCTGGGTTGAAACGCTTGGGCTTGAGCAGCACTATTCCGCGGCCACGATCGATGCCAAACGCGGAGGCCCCCAGGGGCAGGAATTGGATGTCACCACCCGCGGTGTGACGGCATTGCGTATGGCGACTTCAGGCACGCAACCTGGCACATCCATCAATGTCCAGATCGATGGACAAACGGTACGGGCGCGCGCTAAACCAGACGGCAAGGGCAAATCGTGCGTAGAACTGGCACGATTGGACGGTCGCTGGGGTGATGGCCCGGATGCCAAGCGATATCTGGATTCGAAGCGCAAAAAAGTCGGTGTTCAGGGCCCCATTGACGATGCCTTCATGGATCGGTTTGTCTGCGTTGTCGGTACCGGGCAGTCTAAAAATCCTATTGTGCACGAACTGGCGTTGGCGCGGCTTGAGGCATTTCGAGCGGCATGGCGCGAGCACTTCCATGGTGAAGTGGTTGTCCGCACCGACGCGGATTTGTTGCCACGGGAAAGAGCCGACGCCAACCTCATTCTATTTGGTGACGCATCGTCTAACGCTGTTATTCGTGATTTGTCGCCACGACTTCCAATCCGCTATGTGGGCGATGATTTTGTGATGGGGACGCGCCGTTACAATGCCGCATCCCATCTGCCCGTTCTGATTCACCCAAGCCCTTACAACCAGAAACGGTATGTTGTGCTCAATTCAGGCCACACATTTGGCGAAGCGGAACTTAAGGGCACTAACGCGCTGCTTTTCCCCCGCATGGGTGATTGGGCCATTTTGCGCGCTGGGGTGCCCGGTGGCGAGCTACTGGAGGCGGGCTTCTTCAACGAAGACTGGTCTTGGCCACAGTAGGTTTGTTGATTGCCCGCTGTTTCATGAGTCGTGAGTGCAGATGTTCGTTTACGCTAGGTGGAATCAACCCGTCATGCTTCAAGAAGTTGATGTTTATTTGCAGCCGGGGCAGGTTGATCCTTTGGCCTTGGAAAACGCCACGGCAGTGGTTGTGGATGTTCTGCGCGCAACCACCACCATGTGCCAGGCCCTTGCCAATGGTGCTTCGGCAATTGTTCCGTGTGGCAGTGTCGAGGAAGCCACTCTATTGGGGCGTGCCATGTCGGGAGAGCGAGTCCTGGTTTGTGGCGAACGTGATGGTTTGAAACCTGCAGGCTACGATCTGGGAAATGCTCCCGGCGAATTTTCCGCTGCCCGCGTGCGTGGCAACATTCTGGTGATGGCAACCACGAACGGTACACCGGCTATTTTGCGCTCGCGGCCCGCGTTGAAAACGGTGATCGCATCCTTTCTGAATCTGAAGGCTGTGGTCGATGCCCTTGTCAATGGAGGCACGGACGTCCGCATTATCTGTGCAGGTGAAAAGGGCGGCCCATCGTGGGAAGACACGCTTTTGGCAGGGCATCTGGTAGCGGGTCTCGTGGAGAGCGGTTTTGCCATAGGGGGCGATGGCGCCCGCATTGCCTTAGGTTTGGCAATGGGAACACAATCGGTGGGGCTTGCTGAGTTGCTTCGGAAGGGCGATGGCGGTCAGCGTCTATTGCGGCAAGGGTTCGAGAACGATATCGACCATGCCGCCCGTCTGGATTCCGTACGGCTGGTTCCGGTATTGCGATCCGACCCGGCGCGTGTGGAAGTCGATCCCGGTGGCGGGGGCGCTTGGATTTGAAGGGAAGTGGTGAATGAGCGTGAATATGGACAAGCTGGTTTCGTTGTGCAAGCGCCGGGGATTCCTTTTTCCGTCCAGTGAGATCTATGGGGGCCTGAACGGCTTCTGGGACTACGGTCCGCTTGGCGTTGAATTGAAGCGGAATCTTAAAGATGCGTGGTGGAAGGACATGATTTCCGCCCACGATGATCTTGATGCCCCACCCGGGGCGCCACTGGCCTATCAGATGGTCGGCCTCGACTGCTCCATTGTCATGCATCCGCAGGTCTGGAAGTGCTCTGGGCATTACGACCTGTTCCACGATTTCATGGTGGATTGCCGCGAAAGCAAAAAACGTTACCGCCATGATCAGGTGCGTGGGCGTTGGGTTGAGGCGCGCGGTAAGCGATTTTTTGTGGCCACGCAGGTTGGCGGTGAAGAAGGTCTGAAGGAGACCGAGACACGCGCACTGAAGCATTTGGGGCTCCGCGCCAAGCAGGTGGAAGAACTTGTTTGGGACGGCGCGTTGGTTTCCCTGACCACGGTGGCGAGTTTTGAGGAAGTGCTGGGGCCGGATGCCACATCATTGGGGACATTGACCCCGCCTCGCGAATTCAACCTTATGTTCAAGACCTTTGTAGGCGCTCTTAGCGGCGAGGAAGGCGCGGCCTTCCTTCGCCCGGAAACAGCCCAAGGTATCTTTGTCAATTTCAAAAATGTCGTTGACAGCAGCCGTGTCAAACTCCCATTTGGTATTGGTCAGGTGGGCAAAAGTTTCCGCAACGAGATCACGCCGCGGAATTTCACCTTCCGCTCGCGTGAGTTCGAGCAGATGGAAATTGAATTTTTCTGTCATCCATCGCAGTCACCGGAATGGTACCGGTATTGGCGCGATCGTCGTTACCGCTGGTATACCGATCTTGGTTTGGCATCCAGTCGCCTGCGGCTGCGCGACCACGATCACGATGAATTAAGCCACTATTCGTGCGGCACGGCCGATATTGAATACGCGTTTCCATTCCTGCCGCCTGGTGAGTTTGGTGAGCTTGAAGGCATTGCTCACCGAGGTGATTTCGATCTGCGCAGCCATCGTGAGGGCAAGCTAGCCCGTATTAATGGCGAGCTTTCTGTGGAACTTGATGCGGAGGGGAAACCCAGGCATAAAGGCTCGGGCAAAGATATTCGTTATTTTGATGATCAGATCAAGGAGCGGTTTTATCCGCACGTTATTGAGCCTTCGGCCGGTGCCGACCGCGGTACCCTTGCATTTTTGTGTGAAGCGTTCCACGAGGAAGAAGTCGAGGGCGAAACCAGAACGGTGCTTCGCCTGCATCCCCGCTTGGCGCCTGTCAAGGTAGCTATCCTTCCACTGGTCAACAAGGATGGCATGCCTGAAATGGCAGCCCGGATTTACAAGGAAATGAAACGCGATTACTCCGTGTATTACGACGATGGCGGCGCCATTGGCCGTCGATACAGGCGGCAAGATGAAATTGGCACGCCTTACTGCATTACCGTGGATGGCCAGAGTCTGACGGATGGCACAGTGACGTGGCGTGACCGCGATACGCTGGAGCAGATTCGCATTCGCGCGGAAGATGCGCTTCCGGAGCTTCAGAAACGGCTGCGGATCTGACAGTTAGTTGAAAAACAAAATAAGCCGTGGCAGAACCCAAAGGTTGCTTGCCACGGCTTCTTTGTTTGAACGGGAATCAGCGGGAGAATCGCTTGCGGTCGTTCTCGCGCAGATAGACTTTACGCAGACGGATCGAGGTGGGGGTTACTTCCACGTACTCGTCGTCCTCAATGTATTCCAGCGCCTGCTCCAGCGATATTTGCCGACACGGCTTAATGACCGCGCTCTTGTCCGAACCGGAAGCGCGCATGTTGGTGAGCTTCTTTTCGCGGCAAACGTTCACGGGCAAATCGTTGTCGCGGCAATGCTCGCCCACAACTTGACCTTCGTAAACTTCATCGCCCGGCTGCACGAACATGAAACCGCGGTCTTGCAACGCTTCAAGTGCGTGCGCCGTAACGCGGCCCGTTTCCGTGGAAATCATCACGCCGTTTGACCGGGATGGAATCGATCCGCGCAGAGGAGCGTATTCGAGGAAGTTGTGGTGAACAACAGCTTCGCCGCTTGTCGCGGTCAGGAGTCTATTGCGCAGGCCTATAAGCCCACGTGCCGGAATGGTGAACTCAAGGTGACTGATGTTTCCCTTGGTATCCATTTTGGTACATTCGGCGCGGCGATTGCCAACAAGTTCCATCACGGCTCCCACACTGTGCTGGGGAACTTCGATGACCATTGTTTCGATTGGTTCGTGCGTTTCGCCGTCGACTTCATGCATAAGAACGCGGGGCTTGCTAACGGATAGCTCGAACCCTTCTCGACGCATGTTTTCAAGCAAGATTGACAGGTGCAAAAGGCCGCGACCTGCCACGTGAAATTCATCACGCTTTTCTTCATCCGGCTTGATACGCATAGCCACGTTGCTTTCGATCTCCTTCATAAGGCGATCGCGAAGCTGGCGGCTGGTCACATAGGTGCCTTCGCGTCCAACGAACGGTGAGTCGTTGATGCGGAAAACCATGCTCAGTGTCGGTTCATCGACTGCAATGGGTTCCAGAGCCGTTGGATTTTCGAAATCAGCAATGGTATCGCCAATGTCGAGGTCCTCGAGGCCCACCAGAGCACAAATATCGCCAGCACGGACGTGATCGGTTTCCACGCGTCCAAGCCGGTCAAACACGAAGAGCTGCTTGATGGTTGATACAGAGCGGGTGCCGTTGCGGCGCATGTGGGTCACACGCTGGTTTTTGCGAATCGAACCAGCAACAATTCGCCCCACGGCAAGGCGGCCGAGGTACTCATTGAAGTCGATCGAAACGACAAGCATCTGCAATGGATCATCTTCGCGCGCTTCAGGAGGCGGTACGAAGTCGAAGATCGCTTTGAAGAGGGGCTTGAAGTCAACGGCGGGAACAGCCATGTCCATGGTTGCAATGCCGTCGCGGCCCGAGGCAAACACCACTGGGAAGTTCAACTGGTCTTCGTTGGCATCGAGTTCCACAAAGAGATCGAATACCGAGTTCAGAACATCGATGGGCCGGGCATCGGGGCGGTCGATCTTGTTCACAACAACAATCGGCTTAAGTCCCCGCAAGAACGCCTTGCGCAACACGAAGCGAGTTTGAGGCATAACACCTTCGGCAGCGTCCACCAGTAGGAGGCAGCCATTAGCCAAGGTCAATGTGCGCTCGACCTCGCCACCGAAGTCGGCGTGGCCTGGTGTGTCGATCAGATTAATCTTGGTGTCGCCCAGCTGCACGGCGATATTTTTCGCGAGAATGGTTATACCACGCTCACGTTCAAGGTCGTTGCTGTCTAGAATTCTTTCGCCGCGAAGTTCACTGTCGCGGTATTGGCCCGATTGTTTGAGCATCTGATCCACAAGCGTAGTCTTGCCGTGGTCAACGTGTGCAATAATGGCGATGTTGCGGATATCGTTGCGTTTCATGAACTGGTGTCCCACAATAGAGCGAACCTTCCCGTTGAGCTCGCGGGTAGGCATTGAACTTTTAGTTTAGCAGACACAGCAGCAGTGCGTGAGGTGAAGAGGATGGAACTGGGTTTGTTGCGACATGCAGATGCCTCTCCTGCCAATGGTGGTCTAATACCCACTGACGCTGTTCGTCCCCTGAGCGCACTAGGCCACGACCAAGCCCGCGATGTTGGATTGTTCCTGCGTCGTATTGGCCAAATCCCCAACCTGATCATGTGCAGTCCGCTCAGGCGAACACGTGAAACGTCCGAGGGGCTTCAGCGGGGGCTTGGCAAAAAAGTCGATATTATTGATCTGCCGGAACTTGCCTGCGAAGTGGAAACATCGATTCAAGCCGAAGCTATCGCGCGGGCATTACAAAATTTCGGAGCGACGCGATCAACACGCGCTATTGCTATTGGTCATATGCCGGATTTAGCGTTGCTTGCCGCTTACTATTTGTGTGGGAATGAAGGGGCATTGGATTTTGAGAGAGCTGCCTTGGCAACGTTTGCCTTTCCAAACCTCCCCACAGCGGAACTTGGCCGCCTAATTAGCTGGACGACTCCGGCAATTCATTCATTGTGCGCGCCGATCAATGACGAATGAGATCATTAAAATACTGCTCGAAAACGGCTGATTCGATCTGAAGGATAACATTGATATTGGCTTTGCCGCCATGATTGTTTCGGCGCGTGTCGAAGATCGACATGCCCTTGGTGATCTCGCCTTGGGTCTCAATATCGACAGGAATCGAGCGCATTTTGCAGCCATCGGGCCGAACAAGCGCCAGCAATGCCCCCACGTCATCCATAGCCACCCCTTCTATCCCGTGGCTCATTTCCGCCAATCGAAGTGCTGGGGGCAACAATTCACGCATGAACTCGCCCAATGCGGATAATTCATTCCAGCCAGTCATCATGGCAGGAGAAACAACCAGCGAACGGGTGGCATCGAGTGTTACCAACTGAAGCCGGAACCCGGCATGAATTACGCGTCTGGCGGCTTGCGGATCGCAGTGGAAATGAAATTCCACCCCTGGAAGGATGGTGCCCGGGTCGCGCCATGCTCCCCCCACAACCACAACGTTTTGAAGGAGATCAACCAGCGCGGGTTCACGGTCGAGTGCCTGGGCCAGCACGGTGCAGGGGCCCATGTTCAGGAGGCTGATTTCCCCGGGAAATTTTCGCGCCAACTCTATCAGTAATTTGTCAGATGACGGGGCATTCAGTGGGGGGGCGCTTGGCAATTCCAGTCCAACCATCCCGTTGGCCCCGTGCCAGAATCGGCCATCAACATCGTAATCAACAACTGGGGCCACCCCCAACCTCGGCCATCTGGGTGGGTCAAGGCGCGCCAAAACCGCCTGCATGTTGCGTGTCGCTTGCTCAGCACTCACGTTTCCAGCACATGCCAATGCCGCCAGCACTTCCAGATTTGGATCTGCCAGTGCGAGGCTCAGTGCCGTGGCACCATCCAGGCCAGGGTCGCCAAGAATAATGACCTTTTGAAGCTTTTTCATGGATGAAATCCTGAAAGTACCCTAGCCCTGCGACGCCGCAGCCCATGCTTCGAGTGTTCGCAAGACGTCGCCAGAAGCCAAGGCCCGACGTGCCCGATCTACCCCCTCAACCCACGTGCTTGTTGCTCCTGCTGTCCAAAGAGCTACCGAGGCATTGGCCAGAACAATGCTTGCGGCGCGGTCGTTACCACCTGCAAAAACAGTGCGTATTAACTGGGCACTGGCTTCGGGACCATCGACGGCAAATTCATGTGTCGCCACGGTTGGAAGTCCAAATTCTTCGGGGGTGACGGAGATTTCTCTCAGTGCGCCATTTTCGGCAATAATGAGTGTTGAAGGTCCTGATAGGGTGATTTCGTCGAGCCCGTCTGAACCGTGCACGCAAACGGTTCGCTCATTGCCAAGGTTCATGGCGGCTTGGGCGATTGGTCGTAGCCAGCCGGCTCGTCCAACTCCCAGCAATTGACGCCTTGCCCGAGCGGGATTCAGCAACGGTCCAATCGCGTTGAATATCGTTCGGGTTCCAATGGACTTGCGTATGGGTAAAACAGCGGCCATTAAAGGGTAGTGGCGGGGAGCAAGACAAAAGGTTACACGGGCCCGTTCCAAGCATTCACGCTGGTGAACCGGTCCCGCATCGAGGTTGATTCCCAGACGTGTCAAGACATCGGCGCTTCCAGAGGCGCTAGATACGCCACGGTTGCCGTGTTTCACCACGGGTACACCGCATGCAGCCACCACGATCGCTGTTGCGGTGGATATATTGAAGGTTTTCCAGCCATCGCCTCCCGTTCCGCAGGTGTCGAGGACTGAAGAGTCGCAATCTAAGGGTAGGCCTTTGGACAGTATGACACGGGCTGCACCCGTGAGTTCCTCAGCGGTTTCTCCCTTGCAAGCCCAAGCGCCCAGAATGGCACCTTTCCAAACCGGGTCTCCCGCAGGTGAAATCAAATCGCGGATCAATTGTCCAGCTGCCTCGGCGGTCAGGTCTTTGCGGTCGATCAATTGGGTTAAATCAGGTGACATGGTTGCCTCCAGCCGCGAAGCTTCTGCATTGATTCTACACTCACTTCACTTTGGTAATGCAATATCCCACAGGGTTCATGCTTTTGGGGGGCTTCCGGGAAGAGCCTTGGCGTTGTAATCGGAAAACAACCATTGCAGGAATCGGTCAGGGCTACGCCTTAAAAGGCCCACCAACCACGACATGCGCATAGGAAAACATGCCACGCCCGCGCGGCGTTCCAGTGCCCTGATGATGCGTTTGGCTGAATCTTCGGCTTCCAGAAGGAACGGCATGTCAAAGGTGTTGCAATCGGTCATGGGAGTTCGAACGAATCCGGGGCAAAGCGCCGTAATACCGACCCCTGTTCCCCTCAACTGGATACGCATGCCTTCGAGAAAAGTGTTCACGGCTGCTTTAGAAGCACAATAGGCGCTTTCACCCGGAAATCCCTTGAAGGCACTAAGACTGCTCACAGCCGAGAGGTGTCCTTCCCTGCGCCGTAGCATACCCGGCAGTGCCGCATGGAAAGCATGGATTACACCTAAAACATTGGTTCCAAACGTTTCAACTGTCTGTTCGATGTTCGACAAATCAATTGCCGTGGGGTAGCCTACCCCTGCTGCTGCAATCACGCTTTGAATTGGTCCTACTGTTGCCTCGAAGAAGGCAAATGATTCCTTGATCGCTTGAAGGTCTCGGCAATCTGCGGGGCAGGCTATGGCCATTCCACCCGCACTCTTCAATTCTCCGGCAAGCGCATCCAAGGCTTCAGCGCGACGTGCCACAAGGCCTACGTGCGCCCCGCGCAGTGCCAGTTCCCGTGCAAGTGCAAGGCCGATTCCGCTTGATGCGCCAGTAACCACAACTCGATGGCCACGCCAATTCATGGCAATTTCCTCCATTCAGCTTCATCGTGCACCGGATTTGCCGGATACACCGGCAGCTACCCCATTCAGTTGTTTCATCAGGCCCGCACTGGGCGCACTTGTGGGGTATGTTATCTCGTGGACTACCGCATGGAATGCATGGTCTAGGGGTGGGGCATGACATTGACTGCCATATGGATGCTCTTGGCTGCAACAGCCTGTGCGCAGCAACCGCCTGCCGCAACCAAGTGGGATTTTGAATTATTGGCTCCATTGCACCCTGATCCACAGCTTCGCCGTGGCCAATTGAAGCAGATTATTTCATCGTTAGGTGCATGCCAAGCAAAACTCAATCTGGATGAAGCTGGGATTGATCAGGTTATCGAAGATGTTGAAGTCCGCTGGCTTCCCGGGTCGATTTCACGGGGTTCTGAAGGCAAACTGGCAATGATCCCGTTTATTCGGGGTGTGATTTTCTACGATCAGGCCATTCAGGGCGCCTTGAAAGATTTGGATCCTTACAGAATTGAATGCAGGCTTTTTGTATCGGGCAAACGTGAGGAACGTTCTGGCGTTTGGCGCGCCACGCAAAAATACTTGCAACCTATGGGCTTTCTAGACGCATTTGCTTACGACACCCTAGATTTTTCCAAAATTATGGGTTCGATTCCCGGCGGTAAGATTCATCTGTTGGTTGAGGAACAAGCTCGTAAACGAATGCTCAACGTCGCTTCGGATCCTATTATTAAAGATCCCGCTCCAATTGTTGCTGTATTTGTGCGTGCCGAGGGCGCCATTGAACCGTTGCCCACTTTCACCGTTCCGGTGGGAGACGCTGCCCGCATGCCTCCTGACACACGCGCTGTGCTTGCGCTACCTCCACCCATGGCTCCAGCCGATGGAGACAAGGCTGAAAAACCTGCTGGCAATGATGCGGCACCTCCACAACCTGTTCAGGTTGCCGTGCGTTTTGAAGTGATTCTTGAGCAGGTTAGCCGCCCTGATGCGTCACAAGATGCCAAGGATCTGCCTTGGTGGAGTGAGTTGGGGGAAGGTGCTGTGCTTGAAGCCCGTTTGGGATCACTCCTTACGGTTAAATGCACGGCTGATCAGGCACGTCTAATCGCAAGGCAGCCTGGTGTGGCCCAAGTACGATTTCCACGCGGTCCTGCCATGAAAATGCCTGGCTCTGGCAATAACAACGGCCAAACGATACCTAGTGTTAGGACCTCTACAGCTGACAGCCCATTGGTGATCTTGCATTACGACTTTCAGGGGTGGCGCGAACAATTGGGCAAGGGACTTAATCCCGCCACGTTGCTTGTTGATCTAACAAAGGAGCGCAATCCCGGACTGGTTGCAGATCCATTCCCAACGCCAGCAGGTGGTATTGGGGCAGGCACGAAGCTAGCCATTGAGTCTACGCGAGGCGTGGGTACTGCCCCTGTGCTTGTGCGAATCGACCCCAATTCACCAGCCATGATTCGGCGACTTGTTTATGCGCTGGTTGGGGAACGCTACCCCAACGCATTGCTGAGCATCCGCCAAGGCGAAGCACGCGAGCAGATCAACAAACTGACCAGTCAATTGGTGCGCGCCGAGGAAGGCGTTGATGCGGCTGAATCCAGTGCTGAGGGAGATTCTGCCGAGCAGTTGAAGCGACTCAAGGAAGCCCGGGGAGTCGTGGCCGACCTCAATAAACGCATTAATGCTTTGACTAGAATCGATCAAGAAGTTGTCTTTTTTCAGGCAGACTTGTTGGGCTTGGCAAAAGCAGGCGTTGTTGTTTCAGGAATCTCCTGGCTTGAGGGGCACCCTCAAGGGGGAATGGCGGGCGTAAGCCGACTTATTGAAGATGCATTTCGTGGGCGATTGATCTGGATCCAGTCAGTACCGGAAACGCGCGCACAAGTTTGGTCAGGCACATTGGCAGACCGCGACGGTAACGGCTGGGCGGAACTGCGCGTGGGTGTCAACAACCACGATGCGGAATTTCTGCCACTTTCATGGAAGTCCACGGGTGAAGGCGTGGCGGGGCCTCGCAGGTCGCGATTGACCGTTCAGTTCCATGAAGCTCATCATCCGGATCTGGTAAAGGGCCGTCTCGACCTTTTCAGCAAGCCAATCAATCGCTTGAGACCACTGGTGGTATTTCAGCCGGTAACAGCATTGTCAGGAGACCCATGGTCGGTTGTGGCTCAATCAGATGGTGTTGCCTTAAAGTTACAACAGGACGCCAATGGAGCCAGCTGGGAGCAGCAGGTTGATGTGGATATTTCCGCACCGGGCCGTTACGCGATTCGGCTCGAAGCTGATCCAGCTCAGGATGTTGTTCCCAGAGAATTGGCAAGCACGTCTTCCAACCGCAAACGCTATGAAGCTCCAGTACGCATGATTCTTTCCGCGATTGATGCAACGGGCACGCCGCAATGGGCCGAGGCTTCAGGCTGGCGGCCGGAACGTCCGGAGTGGGTGGCGACCCCGGGACTTGCCGACGGAATCATTACGGTTGGACCCGCATCTGCATTGGCCGCATCAGACATTTTGCCAGACATGAAGGCGAAGCCCGAAATTGGTTTGGCAGGGCCGCAACCCCTTCGTCAGGAGACGGATGAGTTGCTTCGGGCGATGGGCCGCACCGCTTCCCAAGCAACCCGTTCGTGGATGCGGGGACAGGGAGCAGCACAAACACGCGCCATGTTTCAAAAGATTGATGCGCAATCAGGGTATTGACGTTTGAGGTTGTGAAGCCCTAGTCTTGTATTTGGTCCGAAGCGTTGACTCAGGGGCCATGATGTACCGTTCGGAGCGTTTGCGAACTCTCCGCGCGTCTGGAGGTCTTCTGAAGTTGCGAGCCATTATTAGCGACATACACAGCAATTTCGAAGCTTTGACAGCGGTTCTCGCAGACGCACGTAGTCAGGGTGCGAACGAATTCTTTTGCCTTGGTGACGTTGTTGGATACGGTCCGAATCCACGCGAGTGCCTTGCTGAAGTCATGAATTTCAACATGGTTCTTCAGGGCAATCATGATCACGGCGCACTTCTTGAGCCTGAAGGATTTAATCCTTCGGCGGAACGCGCCATCTTCTGGACCCGCGATCAGATTGAACCGGGGCCCAGCGAAAGGCCAGAACGCCTTGCTCCGTGGCGGTACCTTAAGGATCGCAAACCTTTCTTCGAACAGCATGAAGAGGGCATTCTGTATGTGCATGGGTCTGCACGGAACCCGCTCAACGAGTATGTCTTTCCCGAAGACATCTACAACAACAGGAAAATGGAACAAATCTTTGCCCGCGTGAATCGGATTTGCTTTCAGGGGCACACGCACGTTCCGGGCGTGTTCATAGAGTTGGCACCCGGTGGCCCTTATGACTTCCGTTCACCCGAAGAGCTCGGTTATTCTTACGCAATCGATGAGCGGAAAATTCTGGTCAACGTCGGTTCCGTTGGGCAACCACGGGACAGCAACCCTCATTCCTGCTACGCTCTCTTGAATGGGAGCACGGTAACTTACCGGCGTGTGCCGTATGATGCCGAGGCTGTCAGGCAGAAAATCTATCGCATCCCTGAGCTTGAGAACTTTCTCGGCGACAGGCTATTGAAGGGGCGGTAACCGCGGTCCGCCTCGCAACCCGAACGGACCCATGAGCGATACCACCAAAAAACCGGCCGGATCTAGTCTCTTCCTGCCACTCATCATGTTGACGTTTGCCTGGATGTATCTGGGCACAGTCCTTTGGCCACAACCCAAGCAGGCACTGCCCGAACCTGCTCCCGTTACTCCTCCGCCGGGAGGCGTTGTAAATCCGAATGCATCCAAACCGTTTGAGTTTCCACCGACTCCAACCGAATCACTTGTGCTTGGCTCGGCATCACCCGACGCTCCTTATTTTATTGAGGCCAGTTTCGATACCCGGGGCGCAGTGGTCCGCAAGCTTGTCCTCAATCGCTTTGGTGGGGCCGATGCTTTAGGCCGTACGACCCATGCCCCACTTGAGCTCATTCCCGAAACACCTGTTAATTATGCCGCAGATTTTCATCCGGGTTCTTTTGAACTCACACATTATGTTGGGGAGTCGTCCAAGCAACCGCTCGATGACTTAATCCGGCGGCAATGGCAGAGCCGAAGGGAAACGGCACGCCAGAGCGATGGCCGTGAATCCTCACTCATGATCTTCACCACAGAAGTTCGCGGGGTACGGGTAACCAAGACTTTCCGCTTGACGGAAGGTGATTACCATCTGGGACTCGATATCACCCTTGAAAAGATCGACCCTGCGGTCAAATCGTTTCGATATCAATTGTCCGGCCCGCGTGGGCTTCCCATTGAGGGGGACTGGTATACCCAGACATTCCGAAATGCCGTTTTTGGAGTGGTTGATAACCGTAGCGTTTTCGATCGTCAGGTAATTGACATGCGCGGCACCTTGATGGTCTCGCAAGGATCTTCTCCTGCTATCCAGAAAGATTTGACGCCCGCCACTCTCCTGCGATACGCGGGAATCCAGACGCAGTATTTCGCATCTGTCGTTGCCCTAAAAGATCCGGAAGCTGTTAAATTCCGGAATTGCCAAGCCACGGTCGAGACGGCTCAACTTCGTGGCAGGGTTGAATCGTGTGATCCTGTTGCAGGATCCCTCGTGCTTAGGCCCGAAGGGCGACCAACGGTCACATTCAAGTTGACAAAAGACCTCATTTCCCGCTGGACTGGCGCGCCGGAAAGGGGGGCAGACATGGCTGTTACCTACATCTGGTCACCTGAGGCCGCGGAAGATACTTTCGAATGGGTAGCCATCGATATGGTACCCGGTGATTCGACACACCCAGCCTTTGTGACAGACGCCACCGTCAGACTTGGCACCACGGAAATTCCACTGGAAGATGGGCCAGTAACCCACAAATATGTTTTGTACAACGGGCCTGCCAAGCCCGGTTTGTTGTCGCAGATGAGAGGCAATTCCGCGGTAGACACCGGAGTTATTGCCGCCTATTCCGACCTTAAACTAGACACGCTTGTTGATTATCCGTCTCCTTTTGGCGCCTGGTTCCTGTGCGGTGGGTTTTCGAAGGTTGTCATTCTGTGTACTAACTTCCTGCATGGAGTGCTGGGATACATACATTTGGTTTTTCCATACGGATTAGCCATCATTGTTCTTACCGTGCTGATTCGCTTGATGCTTTTCCCGTTGACCCGCGGTCAGGCCATCTCCAGCATGCGCATGCAGGCGCTTGCACCGGAATTGAAGGAGATGCAGGCAAAGTACGGGAATGACCGGCAGAAAATGGCGCAGGCGCAGATGGAACTATACCGGAAAAACGGTATCAACCCCTTGGCGGGGTGCCTTCCTATGCTGCTACAAATGCCCATCATGATGGGGCTTTATTTCGCGCTTCAAGAAAGCGTGTTTTTCCGCTTGGCCCCTGTTGGAATGACATGGATTCATAACCTTGCCGCGCCAGATATGTTGCTGGAATGGGGCGATAAAATTCCATGGATCAGTCGGCCATCAGATTATGGTGGTTTTATTTACTTGGGGCCTTACCTGAACCTTCTCCCGCTTTTTGCCATGGGTTTGATGGTTGTGCAGCAGAAAATGTTCATGCCGCCGCCGACTTCCGATGAACAGAAGCAGCAACAGGACATGATGATGGTGATGAGCGTCATCATGTCGGTCATGTTTTACCGTGTTCCCTCTGGTTTGTGCCTTTATTTTATTGTGTCGAGTCTGTGGGGGCTGGCGGAACGACGTCTTCTTCCCAAGTCGCAACCGCTGGCGTCGATTGTTGTCAAAGCTGCCAACAAGCCTGCAAAGACCGAAAAGAAGCCCGGTCAGGAATCGATCATTGAGCGGTTTCAGCGATTTATACGTGAAGCAGGCGAAAACCCGCGCACCTGATTATTTGCAAACAATAGGGAGTAACCGATGCTTCAGCAAAGCGGTGCGCCCTCGCTTGAAGACCTGATCGTGGCACCCGGCAGCGCTCCTGGTGCTGCGGCGCGTGCGGTGGTTAGACTCGCTGGTCCAAATGCAATGGCGCTGACCTTGCGATTGTTTTCTGGTGCCGAACAACCACGCCCAGGCCATTGGGCCGAAGGCGTACTCAACCTGCCGAGATTTGATTCTCCTATTCCTGCTCTTGCAGCAGTTTGGGCTACTGGAAAAAGCTACACGGGACAGGAAATGGCCGAATGGCATATTCCAGGTTCTCCAGCTCTGGTAGATGTGGCCATCGACGCTGTTGTGGCCCATGGCGGGCGGCTTGCTGAACCGGGAGAATTCACGCGCCGCGCATTCCTTTCCGGACGTCTGGATCTTCCCCGTGCCGAGGCGCTTCTTGGTCTGGCTGGCGCCACCACGCGCGAAGACCTTGTTCAGGCTCTCGACCAGCATGCCGGTGGATTAGCTGCCCCGTTGGCTCGGCTGCATGAAGGGTTGATGGACCTTCTGGCCGACCTTGAGGCTGGTCTCGATTTTGGCGATGAAGATATTGAAATATTACCTACTGATCAATTGCTAGTCCGATTGGGCTCTTTATTGGCTCATGCTGTTTTGGCTGCTCGCAAGCTTGAATCTCGGTCCGATGCCAATCGCAAGCCGCGTATCGCCTTGGTTGGTCCGCCCAATGCCGGCAAAAGCAGTCTGTTCAACCGATTGACAGAATCGGGTGCGCTTGTCTCCCCGATACCGGGAACAACCCGTGACTGGCTTGTCGCATCGCTGGCATTACCGGGTGGAGTGGAAATTGATCTGATCGACACGGCCGGTCTGGGGACGACTGAGGATCCCTTGGCGGAAGCTGTGCGCGACATCAACGTGTCCCTTATGTCGCATGTCGATCTCCTCGTGGTATGCCAGCCAGCCGATGCTCCGGCATCACTTCCTTCCGATGCATTGCCTGTAGGCGCGCCAACAGTTTTGGTTATTACAAGATCCGATACCGTTTCGATCGTTAGAGACGACATCCTGTCTTGCAGTAGTGTTACTGGTGCTGGATTGGTGGAATTTCTGGAAGTTTTAAGCGAACGCGTGTCATCGATATCTGCGCGACGTGGTGCGCCTCATTTGGTGCGTGGCAGAGCCCAGTTGGAAGCATTGGTCTCGCGCTTGCGAGTGGCGCATTCTGTTGCGTTGGAGGAGGAGGGCGCTGAGCTTGTGGCATTGGAACTACGTCATGCCCTGGATGCACTTGGGGAAATTGTCGGTTCGGTGACCAGCGACGATGTTTTGGGACGGGTGTTTTCCCGGTTTTGCATCGGAAAATAGCTGATCTGTTGAGTCGTTTGGCCTGTACCGGATATCGTTTTGCGCCTCAATACTTCAGCCGTTCCCGCTTGAAAACCTTGGGGCCGACCACTCGGTGGGCCAACCCTGTCGTGCAGAGTGCGGTTACCATCCAGCCTGTGAGATCGATTTCCCACCAGCGATGGCCATGATAAGCGGAAGTAGGCTGGGCGTGGTGATTGTTGTGCCAGCCCTCACCAAAGGTGAAGAGCGCCACCCACCAAAGGTTTCGAGAACGATCTGGTGTTTCATAATTGCGATAGCCCCAGATGTGCGTGGCTGAATTCACCAGCCATGTCATGTGGAAACCCAAGACGACACGGAGGAACATCCCCCAGGCAAGCCATGAAATTCCCCCGAGCCATAACAATATTAGCCCGAGCAGGATATTCCAGAGGAGGTAAGTGCGTGTGAAGAAAAGGCATAACGGATCGTTGGCTAGGTCGGGGATGTACTTGCGTTGCAGGCTGGCTTCGATGGCGGTGTCGCGTCCGGCACCCAGCCAAAGCATGTGAGACCAGAAAACCCCATCTATGGGTGAATGCGGGTCGCCCGGTTGGTCCGAGCATGCGTGGTGAATTCTATGGGTGAGCGCCCACTTCAAGGGCGGTCCTTGCATGGAAAGACATGCCCCAAGGTGAATGACGAACCGTGCGATAGGGTGAAGTATCAGTCCCCTGTGAGTGAGCATGCGATGGTATCCAAGTGTGATACCCATACCTGCCCATGTGTAGAGAACTACCATGACAAGCAAGCTATCCCATTGGAATGTGAATAATGCTGCCAAAGCCATGAGGTGCATGGCTAAAATGACTGAGATGTTGAGCCACTTTAGCCCGGAATAAAGCCGGAACTGCTTGTTGGCGTAAAGCTCTTCGGGTGTGGCTTTGACTGTTTCCAGATTGGTTTGAACATAGCCAGATTGTCTTGGAATCACTGTCGACATCCCGTCAAGCCCCCCAATAGAGAAAGAGCCATGTGCCACGCCGTGCCGGGGAGCTGGCGTACTGAAACATTAATAGCAAGGTATGAAAAGCGTTGGAATGCGGGATGAAAAGGTCTTGAAATTGAAGCGGATGGCTCTGCTCACCAAGAGCACTAGCTTGTGCCGATAATGATGATGGGGCAAGCTGCAGCGGAGGGGATTGTGGCAAGAGAATCCGGGATGCTGCTGGAACGTATCTCAAGGCTTCGCAAGGGCTTTGAGGAGGCTCGCGCCCGTGGTCAAGCCATGGTTCCAAAAATTGGAACCCCTCCCGGTGCTGGTTTAGAGCGCCCTGCGGTTCTTCAAGGGCTGGGTGAATTGCTGCAAAACGTTTCCGGTTCTGAAGTCGATGCCTTGCCTAGCCCGTCTTATCTCACTCATGGCATGCGACAGTTGCTCAGCCGTGCCGGACAGATTGCTGAACGCCTGCATTGGTTGACAGCAGATCAGGCTACATCCCATGGTCTAACGAAGGGATCCGCGATTGCAGCATTGGGAGCGATTGTTCGCTCAGTGGCGACGTTACCAGATTCTGTAACTGTTCAGGACCTTCGATTGGAAGGGTTAAAAGTACAGTTAATGTTGCTGGAACAATTGGCTGAAAACCTTGAGGCCAGTCAGGCACATTGCAATTCGCGAAAGCGACAATTGATGGTTCTGGCCCGATTGCTTGGCGATCTCCATGCAAGCGCGCAGTTTGAAGGTAATGGCCCCCTTGAACCGTGCCGGCTAGAGCCAGTTGTGGCAATGGTTTTGGAATTCGCTCGACGCGATACGTGGCGGGAAGGCCTTTGGATTCCAGCAGAAGCTGTTAATGACACGGCAATGATGATTGCCGCCGATGGCTGGAATGTGGCTCTCGTAATGGCGAGGGCCTGCCTGCGCCACGCCTGCCCAAGTGGGGTTGAGCTTGAGGAAGTGGTATTAGCGGGCTTGGTACACGATGTTGGCATGCTGGGAGTTCCAGAAATCCAAATGAAGCAGGTGGAGGCGTGGTCTGCTACCGATCGCGGCGTAATGGAAGGCCATGCTAGGCTTGGTGCGCGTCTTCTAGAACAGTGGCTGCCGGGCGCGGCAGCGGCGCGTGGAATGGTTCTTTGGCATCATGAGAGGCCAGATGGAACCGGATATCCGGATGCGCTTTTAGGGGCAGAAATTCCTGAATTGGCACGATTGGGGGCAGTAACCGATATGGTTTGCGGTTTGCTGCTGCCGCGTTCCAACCGTCCTGCGACACCATGGATAGAAGCAGTTAGCGTAGCAGTCCGTTCCGCGGAAGTCGGCCTGCTCGATCCGAAATGGGTAGGTGTTGTTGCAGCCCTAGTAGATTCACCCGACGAGCAACTGGCCTCGTGATCTGGTTATTTCGGCGTCCCCGCTTCCCTTGGTTTTGGCCCGGCCGTACTCCGGTGGAACTGCTTTCTTATTTTAGTGGCACCAGGCACCCGGCGGCATCGCTGGCGGTGGTGGTTCCATTGCTGCTGGCCTACGAGGGAGCCGTACTGGGGCTGACTGGTGGCGAGCAACCGGCAGCACGCAATGGGGCTGATGCTTGGTTGAGAAACCTTGTTCCTGAGATGGGAGCATGGGCAACGCATCTGCCGCCAGTGGTGATTGTGGCCGTTTTGGTAATGCAAACGGTGTGGTGCTGGCGTGAGGTACCCGGGCGCTGGCCCGCCTTATTGTTTGGCATGGTTGTGGAATGTTTGATGTGGTCGCTGAGTCTGTGGGCGCTAAGTCTTGGTTGGCCGGGCATCATTAAAAACAGCGGTGTGGAACTTTCGTGGTTGGATCAGGCCGGGCCTTCAGTTAGGGCGGTCCTACCCCTAATAGGAGCAGGGGTTTACGAAGAGTTTTTATTCCGTCTTGCAGCGGTTGGATTGGTGGCGTGGGCTTTGCGTGTGGTAGGCGTGGGTGGCCTGACAGGCTGGTGTGTTGCCGCCATAGTTTCGTCGTGGTTTTTTGCAGCGGCTCACCACTGGGGGCCGATGGGGCAGGCATATAGCCCCATTGTTTTCAGTTTCAGAATGGCAGCGGGCGTGATCCTTTGCACATTGGCACGATTCAGGGGATTTTCAATCGCGGTTGGCACGCATTTGCTCTACAACCTGATCGTTGGACTCAGGCCAGTTGCAGGGTTGCCTTGACCGGATTGCGTTGCTCCATAATCTAAGAGTGCGTTGATTGCCTGCCCTGTCAGTGCCTGATGAAGGCACATCAGGGTTTGTTGTAATGGGATGATCAGGCATGCCCCCTGAACCGTTCGATTTTTCCTTGACCACGTACTACCCGATTTTTCTGTTCTTGGGAGCAGTGATTGGGTTTGCTGTGGTCAGTTTGCTCCTCTCTTACCTGATCAATCCGGGTCGCATAACGACATCTGTCAAGCAAATGCCCTATGAATCTGGAATGGATCCGATTGGCGACGCACGCCAGCAGTTTGATGTGCGTTTTTATCTGATTGCCATTCTGTTTCTTGTGTTTGATGTGGAATTGTTATTTTTGTACCCATGGGCGGTGGCTACTTATGGAGAATATCCAGTAGTGACGCCGTCACTTCAAACGGTTCTCTTCTGGGAAGGCATGATCTTCCTAGCAACGTTGTTGCTGGCTTGGATTGTGGCATGGCGGAAAGGGGTATTCCGGTGGCGGTAGAACATGAGCCTTACGACGGCTTCGTTGTTGCGAAACTCGACGAACTAGCCAGTTGGTGCCGGAAAAACAGTCTTTGGCCCATGCCATTTGCCACGGCTTGCTGTGGTATCGAATTGATGGCGACGGGTGCATCCAAGCACGATATCGCTCGATTTGGAGCAGAAGCTTTTCGGTTTTCTCCCCGGCAGTGCGACCTGATGATAGTTGCAGGACGCGTGGTGATGAAAATGTTGCCCGTGTTGCAGCGCATCTGGTTGCAGATGCCTGAACCCAAGTGGTGCATTTCGATGGGTGCATGTGCCTCATCGGGTGGTGTGTTTGACACCTACGCTGTGGTTCAGGGCATTGACCGGTTTCTTCCAGTAGACGTTTATGTCCCCGGTTGCCCTCCCCGCCCGGAGCAGTTGCTTCAGTCTGTCATTGATCTTCAGGACAAGATCAGCAGAACTGGCACGGTTTTAGGTCGTGAATTCCGTGGCCGCGGTCAACCCGAAGGTCCCCGCTCACTGCGAACGGAAATGGACTCGGCAGATCAAATGGTGGCGCCTGGCAATTTCCGCACATCGACGCGCTCATGGTCGTTGCCGACTGTGAACGACCGTCCACGCGCCTGAGGCTCAAGATCCCGTGACTACCACCCAAACTCCACCAGTCATTCCTGCCACGCATGAACCTCTTCTTGCGGTGGCCCGGTCTGTTGCCGGCGAAGACGGCGTGACCGTTTCTGTGTTCCGCGACAACGTTCGGTTTCATGTGGTTCCAGGCAAGGTATTGGCGGTTTTAAAAAATCTTCGGTCCGAATGCGGCCTAGATATGCTGATCGACCTTTCAGCAGCCGATTATCTGAATTACCCGGGCGCTGCTAATCGTTACGGTATCTGGTATGTGTTGGAATCGGTTTCTTCCGGCCTGCGTGTGATTGTGAAAACGTGGGCCAACGATCCGGAACCGCGGTTAGACAGTGTTTTTGATGTGTGGCGCGGCGCCGACTGGATGGAGCGCGAGGTGTTTGACATGTTTGGTGTGGTGTTTGATGGCCACCCAGACCTCCGCCGCATCCTGATGCCCGATGAATTTGTGGCTCATCCCATGCGTAAAGATTATCCCTTGCGCGGTGAGGGCGAACGCCACAATTTCTTGGCCCTTTCCCGCGAACAAAGCTGATCAAACGGAGATCTGCCATGGGCCTGACACTTGCCGATGCCATCGCGTCCCCGGAAATCGCGGACCGCGAATGCCAATGGACCCTCAACTTTGGTCCGCAGCATCCAGCTACGCACACAACATTACGGCTGATCCTCAATCTCGATGGCGAGGTTATCCTCAAGGCTACTCCCGACATTGGCTTTTTGCACAGCGGCTTTGAAAAGCTTGGTGAGCATCTGGACTTCAATCAGTATGTGACCATTGTCGACCGCATGAATTATGTGTCGCCCGTTGCTAACGAAATCGCATGGCACCATTCCGTGGAAACGTTGCTCGATATCGAGCTGACACCACGTTGCAAAATGATCCGTGTGATTTTCGGCGAATTGATGCGGATTCATGACCACCTGTTGGCATGCGGTGCCGCCGCCCTCGATTTAGGAGCTTTCACTGCGTTTTTGTACGCGTTTAATCAGCGCGAACTGATTAATGACATCAATGAGTGGGCATCAGGCCAACGATTCCACCCCAGCTACACCCGCGTGGGTGGCCTGCAACGCGATGTGGACGACGCCTGGATCAACCGTGTACGGTCGTTTCTGAAGGGATTCCTGCCAGCTCACGCGGATATTTGTCGCCTTTTGAACCGGAACCGAATTTTTATTGACCGTTGCCGTGGTATCGGAGTTCTGACCCGCGAAGAGGCCATCAACCGTTCTGTTACCGGGCCAGTGGCTCGCGCCAGCGGTGTGGTGAGGGATCTTCGCAAGAATCGGCCATATTTGGCTTATGATGCCATCGACTTCAACGTGGTTTGCGCCCAAGAAGGTGATTGCCTAGCGCGTTATTTGGTCCGCATGGAAGAAATGCTCGAGAGCCACAAGATCATTTCTTGGGCGATCGAGCATCTGCCCGGTGGTCCGGTCAATTCGGATGTTGAAGAGCGTATGGTCCTTCCCAACCAGTTGTCAGTGTATCGGAGTATCGAGGGGCTGATTCATCACTTTGAATTGAATATGTCGAACCGAAAATGGAAACCTCCTGTTGAAGAGGTTTATGCCTCGACGGAATCACCCAACGGCGAACTTGGCTTCTATATTGTTTCGAATGGCGGTCCAGAGGCGTGGCGCGCCCGGACACGTCCGCCATCGTTCATTCACTTTGCGTTGTTCCCGCACCTTGCTGAGGGGCACACCGTGTCGGATGTTGCGGCCATTCTTGGCAGTTTGAATATCATTGCGGCGGAGTTGGACCGATGAGCCACCCCCACACCCCCGTTTCATCGAGGAATCTGCCCCCCATTCCGGGGCCATTGTCCGCGGAAATCCGCGGGCAGATACTCGCTCTGTGGCCGCGGTATCCCAGCAAGCAGGCGGTAACACTTCCCGCGTTGCATTTGGTTCAGGACAGCCTGCGCTGCGTGCCGAACTGGGCCGTGGAAGAGATTGCCGACATTCTCGATCTGTCGCCTGCCGAAGTGCACGACACAATGAGTTTTTACGGTTTTTTCCGCACAGAAGCTGACCGTTTGGGCGTGAAGCGCCTTTGGGTTTGCCGCAGCTTGGCATGCTCGTTGCGCGGGGCGGATGAATTGCTTGAAAAAACCGCCGCGTTGCTCGGAGTGCCAGTGGGCGGTACCACCGCTGACGGTGCGATAACGCTTGAGTTGGCGGAATGCTTGGGTGCGTGCGAAGGTGCCCCGGCGTGCATGATCGATGACGAACATGTTCACGATATATGCGACATGACAAAAATGACAGAATTGGTGACGCGTCTTAAGCAATCATCTGCGAACAAACACTGACATAAGGAGGGTGCCGCCCATGTCTGCCTACGAACCCGTCCTGCTGCGCCGTCTTGGCAAAAAAGAGTGCCAGTCGATTGCCGGATACCGCGCCGATGGAGGTTATAAAACCCTCGAGCGTGTCCTGCGTGAAATGACCCCCGACCAGGTGACGACCCAAGTAAAAGACTCTGGTCTTCGTGGTCGTGGTGGCGCTGGTTTTCCCACGGGCCTGAAGTGGACGTTTCTTCCCAAAGGGCATCCCGGTCCTGTTTACCTGTGCGTGAATTGCGATGAAAGCGAACCATGCACGTTCAACAACCGGGTGCTGATCGAGAATGATCCTCATCAGGTGATTGAAGGCATCATTCTGGCTTCGTACGCCATACGCGCTAAAACAGCATATTTTTATGTGCGTTATGAATACGGTTTTGGTACCCGGCAGATCCAGAAGGCAATTG
The DNA here is from genome assembly GCA_945875585.1 of Candidatus Kuenenia stuttgartensis. Taxonomy (GTDB): domain Bacteria; phylum Planctomycetota; class Planctomycetia; order Gemmatales; family Gemmataceae; genus REEB421. The sequence continues at coordinate 39,136 of CAMCLK010000035.1, forward strand.
ATGAAGCCTACGAAGCTGGAATTCTGGGCAACAAGATTCTTGGTACCGATTACTCGCTCGACATTTTCGTTCACCGTGGCGCCGCAGCTTACATTTGCGGTGAGGAAACGGGCCTGATTGAGTCCCTTGAAGGCAAGCGCGCTTGGCCCCGTATCAAACCACCATTCCCAGCCATTGAAGGGGCTTTCCGAAAGCCCACGATTGTTAATAATCCCGAAACGCTCGCGAATGTTGTACACATCATGGATCGTGGGATTGAGTGGTTCAAGTCGTTGGGTGTTCCGCCCGATCCGAAGAATCCGCGTGATGCTGGAAGCTACGGCCCCAAGCTTTATTGCGTGAGCGGGCATGTCAACAAGCCAGGAATTGTTGAACTGCCCATGGGCGTGACACTGAGGGAGCTGGTGGACAAACACGGTGGCGGGGTATGGAAAGGCCGTAAGGCCAAGGGAGCCATTCCGGGCGGAAACAGCATGGGGGTAATCCCTGAATCGGAATTCGATATTCCACTCGATTTCAACGGCCCAGGAACAGTGAAAGCCCTTGGTCTGGGCACGGCAGCCGTGACTGTTTTCGATGAAGAAACCAGTATTGTGGATGTTCTTTATAATCTTTGCCGGTTCTTTGCCCACGAAAGCTGTGGTCAATGCACTCCATGTCGCGAAGGCACTGGCTGGATGCTGAAAATTGTCGAACGTATACGTAACGGGCAAGGCCGGCGTGAAGATCTCGATATTCTCGAGGAGGTAGCGGACCGCATTGGCATCATGCCGGGTACCACCATTTGTGGATTGGCTGATGGAGCTGGTTGGCCTGTTAAGACCGCCATTCGCAAATTCCGCCCTGAATTTGAAAGCTACCTGAAGGAGGGAACCCGTGGGGGAGTCCGCCTGAAGATGGCTGGGGCCCATTAATCCAAGCGAGGAATCAGGCCATGGCCACCGTGCTGGTCAACGATATTCCGGTAGACATCGGCGATGAAAAGCTGAATTGCATTCAGGCAGCGGAACGCGCCGGGGTGACCATTCCGCATTATTGCTGGCACCCTGCTTTGTCTGTGGTGGCTTCCTGCCGCATGTGCTTGGTGATGGTGGGCGAGAAAAAGCCCGACGGCACCGTGGCAATGCAGCCCAAGGTCGTGCCGGGGTGTCAAACCCCGGTTAAGGATGGCACTGTCATCCAGACACTCGATCCAAAATCGACAGGCGCCCAGCAAAGCACGCTGGAAAGCTTGCTTCTGAACCATCCGCTGGATTGCCCGGTGTGCGACAAGGCTGGTGAGTGCCTCTTGCAAGATTACAGCTTCCAGTTCGGCAAAGCGACGAGCCGGATGGTTGATGAAAAGAACACTCCACCCAATAAGCCCAATATCGGCCCTAATATCAGCCTCTTTACAGACCGCTGCATCATGTGCAGCAGATGTGTTCGCTTCACGCGCGAAGTGGCAGGCACGGCCGAGCTTCATGTGGTTCAGCGCGGGAATCATTCTGAAATTGATGTTTTCCCTGGCCACCCAATCGATAACAAGCTCGCGAGCAATGTTGTTGATCTCTGTCCTGTTGGCGCGCTTGCAAGCAATGATTTTCTTTACAAGCAGCGTGTATGGAATCTGAAAACGGTCAAGTCGGTCTGCACAGGCTGTTCAACAGGGTGCAGTATTAACCTCGACACCAACAAGAGTGTTGTTTACCGCCTTCGCCCCCGCTTCAATCCGCGCGCCCAAGGTCACTTCATGTGCGATGAAGGTCGCTTGGGTTACCACAACGTCAATAGCGCTCTCAGGTTCACCAAACCACTTGAGCGTACCAACTCCGGCACACAAGCCATTGATTGGCAGCAATCTGTGGCAAAGATCGACCAATCCGTGCGCAGTGCGGCCCAAACGGATGCCGGGAAAATTTGGTTCGTACTTTCCCCATTCCTAACAACTGAAGAAGCTTGGCTTTTGGCAAGCTATGCGCGTTCAATATCGCCCTTCTGCCGAATTGTTTCCGGTCCTGTTCCAAGCCACGGTGTTGATGATAATTATCCGAAAGATCGCAAAGGTAACCCCTCAACTAACCCTGTGAAATTTACGATTCGTGCCGAAAAGTGCCCGAATCGACGTGGCATCGAAGCCGTTGTCGCTCATTTCCAGAAAAGTCCCGCGACATTCGCCGACCTTTTGGCAGCGTGCGACCGGGGCGAAGTTGCTGTAGCCTTCGTGACAAGCGGCTATTCAACGGCGTTTCCCGCATGGGGAACGGAAACAGCCGAACGGCTGGGCAAGGCCGGTTTCCTCATCGTTCACGACATGCTGCCTTCGGCTCTGTCTGATGCGGCCGCCATTGTTATTCCCGCCGCGGCATTTTCTGAAAAAGACGGGACTTATATCAATCATGCTGGATTGGCTCAGACCACTGAAGCCGGATGTGTGCCCCAGCGTGGCGCCCGCACCGATGGTCAAATTTATCTCGACTTGCTCGGACGGCGTGGGCTGGTTCGCGCTATTGAGATCCGCAAGGAAATTGGTAAGGCTGTTCCGGCGCTCGCAGCACTCGCCACAGGCGAATTGGGCGAGCATGGCGTTTTCGTAACAGCAAGGGCCTGATCGGGCTTAAAAAGGACGCGATACCATGCTCTTTGACCTCATTCCTTTCAGCCTGCTTGTCACGGTGTTTACTATCGCCGTGATTTTTGTGGGTGTTCTGACAGCGGTGGCTTACCTGACCTTGCTTGAACGCAAAGTGTCAGCTTGGGTTCAAGACCGTGTTGGCCCGAATCGTACCGGCTTCGACTTTGGACAGCCGTGGCTCAAGTTTTTACGGGGCTTTTTCGGGCTTGGTCAGCCATTGGCTGATGGTGTGAAATTTTTGCTGAAGGAAGATGTTGTTCCCGGTTACGTGGACCGCGTTTTTTACTATCTGGCACCCATGATTGCAGTAGGTACAGCGCTATTGGCTCTGGCGGTTGTGAGTGTTGGCGACACCCCTGTGCCACCTGTCCTTCAGACGCTTTCAGCTAATAGCAGCTCCGCGGATTCTCCCAGAAGGGTGTTTCCAGCCACCAAGTCTGAGCTGGCAGCGATGAATTCGACAACCAACCTTTCGGACGTGAGAGCTGGTTACGCTCAATACAACAATTTGTCTACCATCAAGTTCGCCATTGCCCCTAATGTGGACATAGGCTTCCTGTTTGTGTTCGCCATTGGCGGGTTGGCGGTTTATGGAATCGTTCTTGGCGGATGGTCAAGCAATAACAAATACAGCCTTCTTGGGTCGCTTCGTTCAAGCGCCCAGGTGATCAGTTACGAAATCCCGATGGGGCTTTCGGTTTTGGGTGTGTTGGTCATGGTTGGGTCACTCAACCTTGAGCGCGTGGTCGATTGGCAGGCGCGTCATGGGTGGCTTATCGCCTATCAACCATTGGCATTTGTACTGTTTCTAACGGCCATTTTCGCCGAGTGTAACCGGTTGCCTTTTGACTTGCCCGAGTGCGAGCAGGAATTGGTGGGCGGATACCATACCGAATACAGCTCCATGAAATTCGCGCTCTTTTTCTTGGGCGAATACACGCACATGATTACCACAAGCTTCCTCACGGCAGCGCTGTTTATGGGCGGCTGGCATCTGCCTTGGTTGAACGATTGGCTCAGCCCTTCCATGACTGGAAACTTTGATCTTTCTTATCTGTTTGCACTGTTGATTAAGCTGGCGGTATTCGTGGCAAAAATGTTCGTTGTCATTGCCTTGTTCATGTTGGTGCGATGGACCATTTTGCGATTTAAATTCGACCAACTCATGGCTTTGGCTTGGAAGGGTCTTATGCCACTCGGACTTATGTCTCTGCTGGGTGTTGTGATTTCCCGGCAATTCATGCCACCTGGGATGGGGCAGTGGGGTTTTCAGTGCGCATTTGGTTTGGTGAGTCTCGTGATTGTTGGCGTTGTCAGCTTGTTGCTTCCGACGGAAGCACCCAAAACGGTATTGTCTATTTCCCGTGGTCGTTCGCATTCGGCTACGAGTGCGCCTGAATTGGCCAGTCGGGCTTCCTAACGCGAATCAACTGGAACGGAGTGTGGATTATGACAGCCATCGCAGAAAAAAATGTGACATGGGTCAAACCTCCCAGGCTGAATCTGGCTGAGCAGATTTATTTGCCTTCGGTGGCTCAGGGAATGATCACGACCCTGAAGCATCTTGTGAAAACGGTCACTGGTCTTAATGCGACGAGCACGCAACAGTACCCGGAACAACAACCTGTGCTCCCCCCTCATTATCGTGGTGTTCACCGGTTGAATCGCGATGAGCAGGGGCGTGTGAAGTGCGTTTCGTGCTACATGTGTTCAACGGCATGCCCCGCACACTGCATTGATATTGTCGCTGCGCCCTCGCCTTGGCCAGACCGCGAAAAATACCCTGAAACATTTGTTATTGACGAGCTCCGTTGTATTTATTGCGGCATGTGCGAGCAAGCCTGTCCAGTGGATGCCATTGAACTGACCACAATCTTCAGTCTCACCGGAATGAGCCGGGAAGATATGATGTTCGACAAAGAAAAGCTGCTCAGCGTGTTCGATCAAACGGTGAAGCTGGGAACAGATCCTGTTCGCACACGCGGTGGCCGATTGTCGGTGGCAGCAGAACCTGCTGATGCTGGTCTGACGGGATCATCCAGCGCTCAGAGTTGAAGTTTACAGAAATGTATCCCTTGGCGTCGGCGCGCCGGGGCGTAGGACAAACATCGCGGGAACGCGATTGAGGCAAGCGTATGACGGCGGGAATGTTCGCGATTACTGAAGCAGGCGCCTACCCATGGAGTTGGTGGGTGCTCGGGCCCATATCAGTGGGAATGCTTGGTATTTACCAATTACTTCCACGGCCCGAAGGCACCAGCGTTCGAACTGGTGGTTTCCTAGCGGTTTTTGGATTAGCCGGACTGATGGCATTGGTACTCGGCGGTGTCTTGCTGAGTGTTGAAACAGTATTGTTCTGCCTTTTTTCCGGTGTGGCGGTGTGTGGTGCGGCTTTGCTGGTAACGTTGGCCAATCCAGCCCGCGCGGCATTGGCATTCACGGTTGTTGTATTAGGTGTTGCCGGTCTATTTCTGCTGCTTGCCGCCCCGTTTTTGATGGGCGCCAACATTATTGTTTACGCCGGCGCCATTGTGGTGACCTTTCTTTTTGTACTGATGCTCGCCCAGCAGCACCTTCCCAATGATGCCGATAGCCGTTCGCGTGAACCATTTCTGGCCTGCCTTGCTGGTGGCTCGGCGCTGTTGCTGATCCTGTTGGCGTTGGGTGAAGATGCAGGGAAATTGGAATCGTATCAGGAAGTGCGGGAAGGTCGGGCCCTTGAAGCAACTCGGTCTCCTGTTGCGCCTGTGCGGCGCGCGGCAGAGTCAGACCTTCGATTGGATATGTCCGGTGTTCCTGCGTTGCCTGCTGACAATACAGCGTTTTTGGGTGCCAATCTATACGGGCGGCATCTGATTGCGGTCGAATTGGCGGGAGTGCTGCTGGTGGTTGCCACGTTAGGTGCAATCGCTGTTGCCCAGAGATCTGGTACCGGGGAGGCACTTTGATGAATAGCCCCGATTTACCCCACTATCTGGCCTGTGCCGCAGTACTTTTTGTGCTCGGGCTCGTGGGTTTTTTGGCCCGGCGCAACTTGATTCTCATGTTCCTTAGCGTGGAACTGATGGTTCAGGGAGTTGCATTGAACTTTGTGGCATTTGCCAGGTTTCGTGGCAATCTTGATGGACAGTCGTTTGTACTGTTCATGCTCACGGTAGCGGCTTGCGAAGCTGCGTTGGCTTTGGCATTGATATTGGCCCTCTACCGCACGCAGGCCAGCCTCGATGTCAGCCTCTGGCAGAACCTGCGAGAAGATGACCTCGACGCCACCGAAGATGACGAACCACTACCCGGCATGATGCCCGAGGCTCCCTTGCCTTCACTCCCCGTGGCTGGAATTGCCCCGGCTCGCCCCGAGGAGTCCAATCGTGTTTGAGTTGTCCTCAGAAGTTCTTTCTGGCTTGGCCCTCTGTGTTCCGGTGCTGCCTCTCATTGCAGCCGTCGTAAGCGCGGTATTGGGTTCCACCAGACCATCCCTTGCCCCATTGGTTGCCAGCATTGGTGTGCTGGGAGCGTTCGCAGCCTCTTTGCTATTGCTGCTGGCAACGGCAGGTCATGGCGGCGCCGCGCACATATTCCACTACGGCACATGGTTTACGATTAGCCATCATTCCATTGACTGGGAAATTCGGCTCGATGCCTTGGCAACAGCCATGGTTTGCATGGTCACCTTCATTAGTTTTTGGATTGTGATCTTCAGCCAGGGTTACATGGATGGCGACCTAGGTTCCGCTCGCTTTTTTTCATTGGTCTCCCTGTTTGTCGGGGCTATGGCCATCCTTGTTTTAGCCAACAGCCTCGTCGTGATGTTTCTGGGCTGGGAAGGCGTGGGTGTATGTAGCTACCTGTTGGTTGGATTCTGGTTTCGTAAACCGGAAGCTGCCGCCGCGGCCCGTAAAGCGTTTCTTGTCACACGATTGGGAGACGTGGCGCTGCTGGGTGCATTGCTGCTGCTGGCGTGTCAGCCGGGTTCCCGTGCTCTAACATTCGATGCGGTATTTTCGGCTCATTTAGATGCCGGAATTGTGTATTTTGTGTTGCTGCTGCTTCTCATTGGCGCGGTTGGTAAGTCAGCGCAGTTTCCCCTCCATGTGTGGTTGCCAGATGCGATGGAAGGCCCCACTCCTGTGAGCGCCCTGATCCATGCCGCGACGATGGTAACCGCTGGTGTTTATTTGTTAGCTCGTTTTTTCCCTGGTATGACCGGCGAATCGGTGGACCTATCTCGGTTAGATGCCATTGCTTCAGTTCAGGATCTTGCTGGTGGCCTTGGGGCTATCACAGCATTAAGTGCTGCCATCATGGCCATGGGCCAGTCGGACCTGAAGCGTGTACTCGCCTATTCGACGCTGAGTCAATTGGGCTACATGTTCATGGTGTTGGGAGTGAGCGGTGAACCGCGTGGTGAGCACCTTCCGCAGGAAGTGATTGGTGTTGCCGCGTTTGCATCCATATTCCATCTGTTGACCCATGCGTTTTTCAAGGCGTTGCTGTTCCTTTCAGCGGGCAGCGTCATGCATGCCATGGGCCACATTATCGATATGAACAGGTTTGGCGGACTTCGTCGCCTGATGCCTATCACGCATGCGAGTTTCCTTGTCGGCGCCTTGGCACTGGCTGGTTTTCCTCCCCTTTCCGGTTTTTTCAGCAAGGATGAGATTCTTCTGGAACTATGGAACGGTTCGCTGACGGGTGGCCCGAGATCAGCATTCTTCGCAATTCTGTTTTCGGTGGGTCTGATCACCGCCGGATTGACAGCGTATTACATTTTCCGCGCCTATTTCAAAACGTTTCATGGCGAGGAAAAGATACCGCATGAGGCAGGGCACCACGCTCATGAATCTCCCCGGAGTATGACTGTTCCGCTGATGGTGCTTGCGGTGTGTTCTGTTGTGGTTGGCCTTGCGGTTGGCCCTACGGGAATCCTGCACCACTACCTTTCACACAGCTCCCACTGGCATCTGCATGAGTCTGCTTTCTCGGTCAATATTCCGATGATACTCGGAGTGCTGGCTGCTTTTACTGGTGTTGCGGTGGCGTGGATGCTTCACAAGGCTGCTGCCAGTACTGCCAAAAAGCGCTCGATGGGCTTGTTTGAATCTTTGGCTGACAATCGACTTTACATTGATGGCTTGTATCTTGCCACACTTGTGAGGCCCTTAGCCGCCCTAGGTTCGGTGGTCGGATGGCTTGACCGCGAATTGATATCGCCGCTGATTGAACTCGGGGCAACTGTTCCCCGCATGGTCGGCGGACGTTTTCGTTCTGCCCAAAACGGCCTTCTACAGTTTTATGCACTTGCCATGGCACTGGGATTGATCGTCATCCTGGCCATGTTCACGGTTGCGCGCTGATATTTCCGGAGCTGTCATGCCGAATGCCGCGACATTGTTGATCCTTGTTCCATTGCTTCCCCTTCTTGGGGCATTGGTATGCCTTGCAGCCGGTTCGCGGCGCGCGTTGGCGTGCTATATGGCAGAGACGTTCATACTTTTGGCCTTGGCGGCAGGAACATTGCTTGTTTGGAATCAGGCTAATTTGGCCGAGACTTCAGGTCTTTCCTTCCGAAACACTGAAGATTTACCAAACTTTGAAATATCATTGGGGCGGTTGGGAGATCGTGGCCCGAAGGTAGCGTTGAATTTGGCAATCGACGGTCTGAATGCATGGTTGGTGTTTTTGACGTTGGGCGTTGGGGCAGCGGTTATCGCCACAAGCAAGTCTTGGGTGGGTGAGTACCCTGGTGCGGCAATGGCTTTGCTGCTTCTGGCTGTCAGCTTTACTTTGATGGCATTCCTTTCCATGGACATGCTCGTTTTTTACGTCTTTTTTGAATTGACTCTGGTTCCCATGTTTCTGCTAGTCGGCATTTGGGGAGGCCCGGATCGCCAGATCGCTGCTCAACGAATGTTCCTTTACACTCTGGCAGGTGGCTTGTGCACCTTGCTTGGTCTGCTTGCCTTGGCTGTTCCAGCCGGCGATTTCAACTGGACGGTTCTCAGAAACTCAGATTTTTCAGGGGAGGGAATCTTTTCCCGGCCTGTTATTTTTGTGCTTCTGATGGCTGGTTTTATTGTGAAAACCCCGCTGGTACCTTTTCACACGTGGCAGGCCATCACTTATGTTCAGGCACCTACGCCTGTGACGGCATTCCTTTCCGCGGTTTTGGCCAAACTTGGCCTATATGGCATGCTCAGGCTGGGTGTTTTTGTCATGCCAGATGAAATGCAAACCGTCGGTGCGCACCTGCTGGGAAGCTTTGCTGTTGCAAGTATCGTTTATGGTGCTCTGTGCGCTTTTGGTTCACGTGATATCAAATCGCTTCTAGCGTATTCAAGCCTTTCTCACTTGGGTTATGTTGTTCTCGGATTGGTTTCGCTCGATCCGTCCGGCCTACAAGGCGCGGTTTTTCATATGGTTGCCCACGGCGTAGTGACCGCTGGCCTTCTGCTGGCTGCTGGCATGATCGAAGCACACGAACAGACTCTTGTCCGGACCGATCTTAAGGGCCTTTTGTCGCGTTATCCAGCCATTGGTGGCCTCTTTGTGTTTTTCTGCCTCGCTTCGGTTGGGGTTCCTGGTCTGAGTCAGTTTGTTGGTGAATTCCTCTGCTTGTTTGGTTTTTTCAAGAGCGGAGTTGCCACACTTCTGGGTCCAGTTGCTGTTTTTGGTGTCATGTCGGGCCTGTTTTTGGGTGGATGGTACACCATGACCCTGATTCAGGAATCGTTTTCAGGCACGCCCGAAACCGATGAAACGGTACCTGTGAAACCGCGCCAATTAGTGGTTCTTGGCTCTCTGGCAGCCGTGGTTTTGTGGTTGGGCCTTTCACCTCAGTTCGTACTTGAAACCAGCGGTCCGGAAATCAAGCTATTGGAACAACGCCATCCGGCCCCTGCCACACCTGTTGCGAGTGCAGTGGTGCCCGGTTCCGCCCCACGCACAATCGCGGAGTAAGCAATGCCCACTCAAGAAATGCTCGACGTAACCGGGTTTCTTGGCCTGTCCCTTCGTGCTGGCCCGGAATTGGGCCTGTTGGCCTTGGCTTGCCTGACTTTTCTGGGCGGTACCTTTATTCGCGGCCGCCTACTGTGGGGCCTTGTTGGAGTGATTGGGCTAGGGTTTGCTGCAGGCTTCTCTGCGATTCAGTCGGGCCCGGCATTCGCTCCGACACGGGACTTCTTTTGCTTCGATGACGTTGCTTCCTGCGTTCGATTGATCGTGCCTATTTTAGGCATGTTGATGCTCCCGATCCTTGTTGCCGAGGTCGATGATGTCCGTGCAGCCGATATTGTTGGCTGTACCTTATGCGCTTGTGCTGGAGTGAGCCTGACCTCAATGGCAGGAGATCTGGTTCTTCTGTTTTTAGGTTTGGAAGCTGTGTCGATTCCTACATATGTCATGCTTTACTTGGCCAGACACGATCGTCGCGGCCAGGAAGCAACCCTTAAATATTTCATGCTGAGTATTTTCTCCTCGGCTCTGTTTCTTTTTGGGGCAAGTTACCTCTATGGATTAACTGGCCAAACCCGTTTGACCTCGGTCAGCTCCAATGGCTTATCCCGTGGCATTTTGGAGTTACTGGCTGACCCATCTTCCCAGCGATTCGACATGCCTCGAACCCTTGCTATCGCTCTGATTTTTGTAATTGCCGGGTTGGGAATGAAGATCACAGCGGTCCCGTTTCACTTCTACGCGCCAGATGTCTATCAGGGAACCAGCCCAGGAATGGCCGGGTTTTTGTCTTGGTTTCCCAAGGCTGCTGGTCTGATCGCACTCTTACGGGTACTTGGGTTGGCCCATGGCCATGGTGAACCGTTTGGCGGCATGGATGGCACGCTGATCTGGATACTGGCTGTGGTCACCATGACTTTGGGCAACTGTTTGGCCATTTGGCAAGGGAACCTCAGGCGCATGCTGGCTTACTCCGGCGTTGCGCAGGGAGGCTATATGCTTGCATCGCTAGCAGTGGGGCCCGCCACTCATCAGCATGCTGGTGGTGTAGGTCCGATGCTCTTTTATTTGGCTGCCTATGGGATCATGAGCTTGGGCGCCTTTGCCATTATTGCTTACTTAAACGATCCAGAAATGCCTGTTGAGCATATTGATGACCTTGCGGGTCTGGGCTCACGCGCACCAATCGCCTCTTGGAGTTTGGCTATTTGCTTGTTCGGCATGCTTGGGCTTCCGCTAACCGTGGGCTTTATTGCCAAGGCGCAGGTGTTGCTGGCAACGCTTGTATCTCCCATGGCGGCTGGCAGTTCGCTTATTGGCATTCTTGGCCTGCTTATTGTTTTCAATGCCGCAGTTGGCGCATGGTACTACTTGGGATTGGTTCATCGGATGTTTTTGCGCAGGCCTTTGGGGCCACAAGGCAAGTGCGGCCCAAAGGTGCAATTGGCCGCGGGTCTTGTTTGCGCCATTCTGACAGTTCTTCTAGGAATCGTGCCAAGTTGGTTGGGGTGGACTCAAATCCGGCAAGGGGGCCGTGTTCATGCCATCGTTCCAGCCGTTACCATGGTCGCCAAGCCCTGATGATTCTCTTACCCACCTAGCCGAAAAGCTCCTCCGTGATCGGATGGGGCTTTCTCTTCGTGAACCGCTTGAGCAGTTGCCCAGATTCGATTCACTGACTGACGCCCGATTATGGCGTGTTGGTTCCAAATACCTTCTCAAATGTGTTCCAGCAACGCACTATAACGTTGAAACCGCTCTATTGGCTCGCAACCTACTGGTGGCGTGCCAGGGACTTGATGGTATCCCTCGCCTCATTCACGCAGACGCGCCTTTGCTAGAGAGCGGTCATGTGTGGATGCTTCTTCCATGGTTTTCTGGAAAACCTTGGAATCCATGGCATATTCCTGAATTGGGGATACACGATGCCGCGTGTTCACTTCTCAAGCGCATGCATGATCGATCCGAGTCTGTTTTAGGATATCGAATTGGTGAGTTGCCCTGCGTTGCATCGCGGTGGGACTGGTTGAAGCGACTTATAAATATGGAATCTTTGTTGGCAGAAATTGATCGTATGGGCGATCTTGAAAGGCGCCTGGTGCAGCGATTGCTTGCCCGCCAAGGTGATTTTGAAAGAACCATGCGAAAGATGCCAGTCAACGGCACCATGATTGTTATTCATGGTGACCCACGTCCAGCCAACTGGATCATCAATGACGGTGTTCTATCCGGGCTGATCGATTTTGGAAGCTGTCGATGGGACCACCCGGCCAGCGACCACGCTCGCTTGGTAAGTGGATTGCCGCGGTCCTTATCGGGTGAAGAAATGACAGTATTCTTGGCGCGTACCAATCGGTGGGGCGCCATGACGCGCTGGCTTGCGATGGTAGTGGAATCCCAAGCGAGATGGAGCCTGTCGGAGCAGCAGCGGGTTGAAGAACTATTGAAGCTCGATGAAACAGATCAATAAAAAAGAACGCAGCATTTGCTGCGTCCTTCTAAATGTAAAAATAGAATCTTGTCGTCAACGCTTCGAGAACTGGAAGCTCTTACGGGCACCCTTGTGGCCGTATTTCTTACGTTCTTTCATGCGGCTATCTCGGGTAAGGAAGCCAGATTCGCGCAATCTGTCACCCATGGTGAGCACGGGTTGATTGCCAGTTTCGCCTTCCACCGGAGCTGCAGCTTCAGCAGGAGCAGCCTGTCCTTCGGAAGAGAGGTTGTACATGCGCTTGAGGGCGCGAGCCATACCCTGACAAATAGCGCCAGCCTGACCTGTGATGCCACCGCCATGGACAAGAATGTTCGCGTGAACACGGCCGTACATGGACGTGATTTCAAGAGGCCCCATGACAGCCATACGATCTTTGGCCTCGGAGAAAAAATCTTCGAGTTTGCGGCCATTGATAATGACTTCGCCGGGTCCCTCAAACATGCGGACGCGTGCCACAGAGGTTTTGCGACGGCCAGTGCCGAGGTAGAAGGTCTTTTTGTTGCGGGGTTCAGCCACGAATCAAACTCCTCAAATCAGGCCTTGTACGACAAATGGTTTGGGTTGCTGTGCCTGATGCGGGTGCTTGTCACCTGCATAGACGTTGAGCTTGGACATCTGGCGACGACCGAGCGGATTACGTGGAACCATACGGCGAATGGCTTCACGAATGATCTTTTCGGGTTGCCGAGCCAACAGATCACGCGCAATCACACGGCGCAAACCGCTAGCATAGTGGGTGTAGTTCTGGTATTCCTTCGTGTCCATCTTATTGCCGGTGAAGGTGATCTTCTCGGCGTTGATGATCACGACAAAGTCTCCGGTATCGCAATGGGGCGTATACTCGGGTTTGTGCTTGCCGCGAA
>CAMCLK010000036.1 GCA_945875585.1 Candidatus Kuenenia stuttgartensis
AATGAGTCGATGACACTTGGAAGGCAAAACAGATCGATGGAAGCGTAGAAATCCCGGCGTTCTTGCTCGGTTAACGGGCCCATTATTCTGGCATTTGAACTGCGATTGGTCATAGAAGATTGGGCATCTGGCAGTACCGTTCCGGCTAGAAGGCCGAAAATGTTTTCATGTTGAAGCTTGCCTAGGGTTTCCAGCAATGCCACAGAGCCTTTATTGCGACAAATGGGGCCTAGATGCCCAACTACAACGGCCTGATCTGGTAGGCCCCATCGCTTGCGGCCGCGAACGCGACTACCCCCAGAAACAGACGCTGCGGCGATTCCGGGAGGAGCTACTTCGATGGCAGATTCCGAAAGCCCCCAGCGGGTTAGATGTTCTTTTTCACCTGCTGTTTGTGCGATAACCATGTCGGCGCGGCGCGCCAAACGCAGCAACGCTGGATGGTTGAAACCGTGCCGAATTCGTTCTCCCTGCGGGCCTTTCGGTCCCGGGTGCCAAAACGGAGTCAGAATAAATCGGGCTCGATACCGACGCGCCAACATTTCCGCGGCGGCAATGATGCTCCCATGTGGAAAAGCGAACGCATGCACCGCATCGGGTTTTTCTGAAGCGGGTAATGGAATTGTCGCCAGACTCGGGCATACCGGGCCCCAAGGAAAAAGCCACGGTTGCAACGCTTCAGGCAACGGCACAGATTCGAGAGCCCGCAGTAATACGCGTTGCCCTGGCCAACGCAAAACATCGTGTCGCCGGACTTGAACTGGCCCTTCGGTGGTGGTTCCGGGCTTCAGGTGGGGGGAATCTGCTCGAACAAATGCGTCGTGGGTTAGGCCAGTGGTCGTTTCCACACGAACGCGGTGGCCGCGGTCTGTTAAAAAATGCCCCAAGCGGCAGACATGATTCTCGGCACCACCCCGTGCGGGTGGGTATCTGTGAACAATATGGATAATATTGGCCATTACTGCCGAAACCGTGGTTGAAAGGGGCTTCATCTCTCGCACAGAGCCCCTGAAATAGTTACACTAGGAATTCTGGATCGGGTCATGGAATGGGTTGAAACGTCACGGTTTGAAAGGTTTGGCATGCTTCAGGTTTCTCGAGTGGCGGCTTCCATTCAACCATCTGCAACATTGGCTGCTGCGGCGCGCGCCAAACAGTTGCAAGCTAGTGGCGTTCGGATCCGCGATTTCAGTCTGGGTGAACCCGATTTTCCCACTCCCGAACATATCTGTGAAGCTGCGCGCCAAGCTATGGTGGCGGGCAAAACGCGCTACACACAGGCGTCTGGCACTCCTGAACTTCGGGCTGCTGTAGCCTCGCACTATCGGGCCACCTACGGATTGGCGGTTACTCCAGATCAAGTGCTGATCAGTAACGGTGCCAAGCATTCCTTGCATAACGCCCTTTCCGCATCACTGAATCCCGGCGATGAAGTCATTATTCCCACGCCCTATTGGGTAAGCTATTCCGATCTGGTTGCCATGACAGGTGCCGTGCCTGTGCTGGTTCCCACGACCATGGAAGATGGGTTCCGCCTCAATCCTCAAGCGCTGCGGGCCGCGATCACACCGCGCACGAAATTGTTACTCCTCAACGCGCCGAGCAATCCAACTGGCGCGGTTTACTCTCGCGCCCAGCTTGAAGCCTTGGCCAAGGTGGTACTGAAAGCCGATCTGTCTGTTATCAGCGATGAAATTTATGAGCAATTGATGTTCGACGGCCGCGAGCCGGTTTGCTTCGCAACCCTGCATCCAGACCTGCCAGCGCGCACTTTGACGGTAAGCGGAGTCTCCAAAACATACGCCATGACCGGTTGGCGCATCGGATGGACAGTAGGGCCCGCGTCGCTCATTAAGGCCATGGGAAATGTCCAGAGTCAGCAAACCAGTAACCCATGCAGTATCAGTCAGGCGGCTGCCGTTGCGGCCATTACTGGAGATCAGCAATGCGTTGAGATGATGCGGAATACATTCCAGCAGAGGCGTGACCTTGTCTGCCGCCTGCTCAATGCTATTCCCGGCATCACCTGTCCGATTCCAGACGGCGCGTTCTATGCCTTTTTCAATATCACGGGGCTTTTTGGCAAGACAGTCGCTGGCAAATTAATTACGAATTCTGTGTCATTTTGTGACGGCGCTCTCGAAACAGCTCATGTTTGCCTTGTTCCAGGCAGTGCCTTCGGCGCCGAAGGGTTTGCCCGTCTGAGCTTTGCCACCAGCCCCGAGGAAATCGAGGCGGGCGTCGCCCAACTGGCAGAATGGTTGCGCCAGGGATAATTCACGTTCAGGTTCCGGTCATCGCGCGGAGATCGACTCATGCCAATGCTGTTGCTGAATGAAGATGAGGTTGAACGCCTGTTGCCGATGAGCGAGGCCCTTGAAGCGGTGGAAATGGCGTTTCGCAAGATCGGGCTTGAGGAGGCTGTCAACCTTACTCGAAGCCGAGCGGTTACGGACCATGCTCAGATCCACATCATGGGTGCCACTATCAAGGGAATGGGGGCAATGGGTGCAAAGATTTATTCAACCAGCCGCAAGAACCCCCCTCAGTTTTATGTTCCACTGTTCGATGGCAAGACCGGACTTCTTCTTTCAATCATGAAGGGAGATCATCTTGGTCGAATCCGCACGGGAGCCGCTTCGGGTATTGCCACGAAAATTTTGAGCCGCCCGGATTCCACCTCGCTGGGAATCCTCGGATCTGGCAAGCAGGCCTTTACCCAAGTGGAAGGTATTGCCCAAGTAAGAAAGCTAGAGCGCGTTACGGTTTGGAGCCCTACACCAGCCCATCGTGAGGCATTTGCCGAAACTTTGGCCAAAGCTTTTCCATTCGCGATCTCAGTTGCCACAACAGCTCGGGATGCCGTGGTTGGGCACGATATTGTGTCGACCATTACCTCTGCCTACGATCCGTTTATTGAGGCAGATTGGTTGGAACCCGGAATGCACATCAACGCGTGCGGATCCAATTTCGCAGGCAAGGCGGAACTAACGCCCGAAGCTGTGAAAAAGTGCGACCTGATAGTCGTGGATAACCGAGAACAGGCTCGCTTGGAATCGGGGGATCTGGAAAAACCGATCGAAGACAAGCTGGTTTGTTGGACAGATATCCGTGATTTTGGACCGTTGCTGGTGGGGCGTTATCCAGGTCGTGAGAATCCAAATCAGATCACGTTGTTCAAGTCCAACGGCTTGGCCATTCAAGATGTAGCCTGTGCCATGCGGGTTTATCGGCACGCTGTTGAGCAAAATGTAGGAACCACCATCGATTGGTGACACCTTGGTGTTTAGGCTAGGATCCAACAAAAGAGGGAGCCTTTAACGGCTCCCTCTTTTATTGGATCTTCAGTTAGCCAAGTATCAATCGGATGGAGGCAGTTCAATGCTTTCGTTGTCGTTGTGCTTCCGATTCCACACTGCGATCAGATTGGAATAGTCGTCAGTCCACAACCCTACTTTCGGATTTGGAAGGGGCTCACGCCATAAAGAAGCACCCCGGCAATAAGGTAAAACTCCATTAAACAGTAAGCCAGCGGCGCCAACACCGCCCGCAGGAGAGGCAAGGACATCGGCCGGTTCAAGGAATACTCGTTTGAGGCGCTCAAGAATTTCTTTATCTTCATCCGTGGGATTTTCTCCCAGTTTCTTGATGCGAAGGTCGCTGTAGTTTGAGTCCACAAGTTTATCCATGGCGTATGCCAATCCACGACCAGTTCCCGGAGTGGTGGACGCAAATGTCGGGAGTGCTAACAGCCCTTGGTAGACTTCCATGGCTTGCCCAGGCCCAATGCGTGATGAAAGAAGAGGAGCTAAGCTCTCTTTATTTCGCGATAAGGCCACCCATGTGGATGCGGTCTTGCCCGGCCAGTTTTCACTGCCATCGCTGTTGAAAAGAATGGCAAGCTTTTCTTCCTGCGCCAAGTTTGCCAAGACCGGTACCAAATCGAGGTAGCGGTTGGAAACATGGAAAGCAACGATTCCCTTGTCCTTGAGTTTAGTCACAAAAATCCGGAGAGCTTCAAGAGTGATCAGGTGCACGGGAATGGCATCTGAACTGAAAGCATCGACTGCAATCAGGTCGTAGCTGGCATCGGGTTCCTTTGCCATGCGGATGCGCGCGTCTCCCATGCGGAGTTCAACTTGCGCGCCGCGACGCTTGGCATCTTCAACAAAGCTGAAGTAGCGTTCGCGTCCATCGAAGCTCATTTGACGGACAAGGGGATCGATATCAAAAAAGACAAGTTCCTGGCCTGCGCGGGCGTAGCATGCCATGGTGCCAGTACCGAGACCAATTACCGCAACTTTGGGCAGGGGAACTTTGCCCTTGGGCTGCATTCCCGCATAACCATCCGCCAAGCACGAGGTCATGACCTGACCGATGGGGCCTGAACGGTGATAGTAGGTGAGAGGAATGTCCGCCATATCCGGGTCGAGGAACTGCTTGCCGTGAAGAGTTGTCCCGTGCAACAACCGACGGAAGCGTCCATCGGATTCCTTGCGGTTTTCCACCTGCAACACACCGAAGAATCCGCGGCGTTGCGTGAGTGATGAATCTTCACCCATGGCATTGATGGTTGCGGCAAGAAGGACTGCACCCGTGCCCAAGGCCAAGCGCTGCGATCTGTCGACAAAGGTGTAACAGATGACAAGCGGTACACCGATGGCCAGAATCGCCTGAATCTGTGTGAATCCTAGTCCCACGGATTTTGAAAGGCTTTTTAGTGGTGTGAACAGGGCATCGGAATAGGTTCCCAGCAGCAGGGCCAGAACCAGAATACCCATGGAGAGTGGCAGCAGGCAGTCCATTAAGCCCTTATAAGATAGCTGGCCTGAAAGGTGCGCCGTGATCAGCCACGCGATAAAGCCGCCCACCAGAGCGCCGGTCAGATAATGATTGGACCACGTGCGGTAAGCAACATCTTGATCTGTTCCACGCAAAATGAAGAGGACCAAAGATCCAAATAGCGCCAGACCAGCCAAGCCCCATTCGGCCAGTCGGGTCGAAGGTGTATCGTCGGCTTCGCGCCCAAGGGGAGGGCACAGGGCGCAGGCGACCAGCAGTGCAATCGGGTACTCGGCAAGTGAGAAAAACGCCAAGGGCGCAATCAGGCCATTGAACAGGCCGCCGATAACGCCACCTAGTGACATGTAGAGATAAAACTCTGTCAGGTGAGCCGGTTCAGGACGATCCTTGGCCAGTTCGCCATGGCAAACCATGGAAACAATGAACAACACGGTGAGGTGAATGCCAACACTCAGCAGAATGTTACCGGGCCTGATTTCGGTGATCACCATGAATATGAGAAGCATGCATGCCAGTGGCAGGGCAGCCATAAACCCGTACGAAATGATGGGGTTCATGCGGCCAAACACAAAAATAAAGCTCAACAGGTAAAGTGCCAGAGGGGGAATCCATAGAAGCGGGATGGCTGCGATATCGGTCGTCATGTAGGTGGTGGCGCCCAACATCAGGCTGCTTGGAACAGCAGCGAGCATGATCCAACGAAGCCGGCGTGCCCAAGTCAGTGGTTCAACGGGCAAGTCGAGATTGTCGTGCTCGGAACGTTTGTTGCCATCGGATGAGTCAGAATCTGCTGGTTCAGTATCGTTGCGTAGGGCCAAGAAACCGCATAGGGCTGTAAGGGCAACTAGCATCATAAACCCTGCTACCCACAGCCAGCGCTGGCTTTCAAGCGTAAGGCTAGGTTCCACAACAAACGGATAACCCACCAACGCAATCATGCTGCCAAGGTTGCTTGCAGCATAAAGGAAATATGGGTCGGCTGACTGTGGGTGCCCAGTACGAGAGAACCAGCGTTGAATGAGTGGAGCACTGGTGCTAACTGCAAAGAACGGAGGACCGGCGGCAATAAGCAGTACGGTCAGCAGCCATGGAATGGGATTGGATTCGGTTGGCGGTTCCAGCCAGGTGATGGATTTGGTGAGTGGTTCAATGTCGAAACGGAGGAGCAGTAGAACAGCAAGAGCGGTTCCAAGCACGCACAGATGCACAGTGACCTGAGCCCGTAGCGGAAGGCGTGTTGTGATCATGTGCGAGTAAAAGTAGCCAGCTAGAAGCAATCCTTGGAAAAACACCATGCAGGTGTTCCACACCGCGGGGGTTCCACCCAGAAATGGCAAGAGGATCTTGCCAACCATCGGTTGCACCAAAAACAAAATGGTGGCGCTGGTGAAAATAGTCAGCACGAAAAGAATCAGGGTTTGGAAATGATCGACCGGATTGCCTTTGGCACGGTCTGAATTTGCTAACGACATGGCTGACTCCGGCTCCGCTTTGGTTCTATCGTGCCCACTTGAAAATGCCGACAATATTGGAATAGTCGTCTGTCCAGACGCCCAAATCGGGGTTGCCTTCTCCGGCGCGCCAAGATTCCGTCCAGGTGTCTTCACCCTCAAGGCGGAAGCCACGGCCCAGTTCAGGCAAAATTCCGGTGTGCTCCCTTTTGCGGGAAATCACAACCCAATTTGTGCCGTACTTGTCGATCCGGTCGATACCGAAACCACCCTGAATCTGCATCGACCATCCCATAGTTTCTGCAAGATTTGCTAAAACTGGCTCGAAATTAAGATAACGGTTGGCGATGTTCACAACAACCATGCCGTCGTCCTCGAGTTTGTCGAAATAGCTTTCAAATGCTTCCCGGGTAAGCAGGTGAACTGGGACGGAGTCCGATGCGAATGCATCCATGAAGAGCACGTCAAACTTTCCTTCACCGGCATCGTGCCGTTCAATCAGTTTTCGACCGTCGCCAAGTTTGATATTCACCTTGGCACCACGTTCCTCAGCATCTCTGAGAAATGTGAAGAAGCGGTTGTTTGGGTCGAGGTACGAGGTGGTTACAACTTCTGGGTCAATTTCAAATAGGGTCAGAGTCCAGTTTTTTCGGGCGTAGGCCGCAAGGGTACCGGTTCCTACCCCTAAAACCGCAATTCGCTGGGCGCGGCCAGCAAGCCGTTGTCGTTCATCAATCGATTCGAATAGCTGACCAATGGCGCCGGTGCGGTGGAAGTACGTGACTGTTTCACCACGCATATATGCGGGAGAATAAATCTGCATGCCGTGATTGGTCGTGCCATGGAGCATTTTGTGGTATGTCCAGGTTTCATGCACTTCCGTCTCTGCCAAGGGGAACCAGAATGCAATGGGGTGGTTCGATTCTTGGATTGTGAATGTGCCATAAAAATTACGTTTTTCAAGCAGGTGCCTGTCTTGAAGATTGTTGTCGATCAGTGTTTGAACCCAACTTAACCCGGGAAACCGGTCGCGTGGGAGCCAATGGGTGGCCCACTGGCGCGCGTCGTCCACAGCCACAAATCCAACGGCCAGAAGGAGTAAACCTATTACCATGCCAACAGATGCTACAGAGGTCTGTGTGAGTACCCGAGCCCATTTCATGCCATTAGACACATCAAATCCGGGTAACATGAGGCAGGCCAAGGCCGCGACAAGTGGATACTCCACAACCCTGTTGAATATAAGAGGGGCTACCATGGTGTTGAAAATTCCACCGAGCACACCTCCGACCGACATAGCCAAGTAAAATGAAGTCAAATGGCTGGGCGTAGGCCGATCGCGGGCCAATTCCCCATGACAAACCATCGACGCGGCGAGAAGCAGTGCCAAATGCCAAGTGATGGCTTGCTGTTCAGGTATTTCGATCGACCGTTTGATCACCGGCAAGGTTGCCACAAGGATCAGGAGTAGTGGGAGCAGAATAATCCAAAGGATATGTTGGCGGTTGGATGTCCGTGCCAGAAATACGGCCAGCAATGGGACTCCCAGAAGCAGAACGATATCTAAAGACTTCATTGTCACCGGGCGTTCGCTGCCGCGCACCAATGCGCCACCCAGATCAGATAGTCCTTCTATTCGAAAAAAGTCTCCCACGGCTCCAGACTGTCCCAGAAGAATTGCCAATGGGGCCAACAAGAAAACTGCCTGATAGATCCATCCCGGGATTTTGGAAAAAACGAGAATGAAGCTAAGCAGGTAAAGTGCCAGTGGAAGTATCCACAGCAGTGGAATCGGGGCGATATCGGTGGTTAGGTGCGTGGTGCAACCAATCATTAAGCTGCTGGGGATGAAAGCCAAAGCAATCCAGCCTAGCATGGTTGTCCATGCTAGTGGTTTTTCAGTTTGGCTTCCATCCGTTGAGGTTGAATCTGGAATAGCTGGATTGCGGGCTGCCAAACTACCGCAAAGGGCAACAAGGCACCCATACACAATAAATCCAGTCAGCCAAACATATGCTTGTTGGCCAATGGTGAGCGAAGGCTCGATGAAGAACGGGTAACCAACAAGCGTGAGCATGCTGCCAAGATTGCTTGCTGCATAAAGGAAGTAGGGGTCGCGAGCGGCTGGGTGGCTCGTGCCAGCAAACCACCGCTGCAGCAATGGTGCCGTGGTGCTAACCACGAAAAATGGGAGGCCCGTTGTAATAAGCAGTACGGTTAGCAACCAAGGAATGGGATTGGTGGAAGTTGGTGTGGGGAGAATGGTTTGAGAGAGGAAATCTACGCGGAACTTGAAAGCGATTAGCGGAATCAGTGCAACGGCCAATAGTGAGCCCTGAACAATGAGCTGGGTGCGGAGCGAGGGAACACGCTTCATCCGGTGGGCATAGTAGTAGCCACCCAGAAGGAGAGCCTGAAAAAACACCATGCAGGTGTTCCAAACGGCAGGAGTTCCACCCAGATAGGGGAGAAGAATTTTACCAACCAGCGGCTGTACCATGAACAAAAGCATGGCACTGACAAAGATAGTCGCGCTGAAACTGACGAGTAAGGCGAGGTGCACGCAACACTCATCCAAAAATGAAAGGTTAAAGTCGGAACGCAATCAATCCTGATCAACACATGCATCCTGCACCAACAGTATGCGAATCTCTGCCCTCAATGGCCAAGGAAAATTGGTTGGCAGTCTTCTGGTGAGGGCGGCCTTCCGATTCGTGGTGCGGGCCGCTATGGTAATGTTTGAAGGGCCTGCCTGTTGTCAGGGCCTATTCATTTACAACCATCTAGGGCATAGCCATGGGCGGAAACAGGTCGGGTACAATTCGGAAACTGCGCCTCAAGCGCGTCAAGCGGGAAACTCTCCGTTTACTGGCCAAGCATGCTGCGGCTTGCGAGGCAGCACCAGAAGCAGCCAAGGCTGCTGTCGCCAAGTCCTGACAAGCTAATCGCATATCATGCCTTTGAATCGGCATTGAGGCGAATCCAGCAGGTCGGTTACAGTCGCTGGCGAGTGAGTCGAAAATCAAGCTAGGTGGAATGACCTGGTTGGTTCGGGATGGATCCCGCCATGCGAATGTTCAGCCGCGAACCGGATGTGGTATCCCAATGGATTCCTAAGGCTAGTGCTTCGGACGACCGCCGGGCTTTGCCACTGATCTCAGTGGTTCTAGTTAATTACAAACAGTGGGATCACACAGAGCGGCTGGCGTCTCGTTTGGCCAATGATCCGTTGGTTGAAAATGGCCGCGCTGAGATTGTGATTGTAGACAATCACTCCGGCCCGCACAAAGCAGTTCGTTCGCTGCGACGTATGGATGGTGTGTCGATACGTCGCTGGGGAAAGAACAAGGGGTTTGCCCGGGCTGTTAATGAAGGTATTCGCCTGAGCCGTGGATCTTGGGTTCTACTTCTTAATCCAGATATGACTGCGTTGCCTGGATTTTTAGAGGCGGCATGTGCTGCTGGAGAGCGGCTTGTTGCCGAGGATCCTCGTGCTGGCATTCTTGGTTTTGGACTTCTCGATTCTGATGGTCAGTCGCAGTCTTCTACTGGGCCGTTTCCTACCTTGTGGTCAAGTCTGGCCCGTTTGGGATTATCGAGAGCCCGCCGCAAGTACCATATCTGCCAACCAGGCCGTGGTATGGTTCCTTGGGCCAGCGGTTGCTGCCTTTTGATTCGCCGTGATTGCCTGAAGGATATAGGCGTTTTGGACCCCGATTTTTTCCTTTACTACGAAGACGTTGACCTGTGTCGGCGAGCATGGGCCAAGGGGTGGGCCGTTTGGCACGAGCCTGCTGTTACATTGACTCATCATTGCCCCTTGCACCTAAGGGAGGTCCCGGCACCCTTGCGCGTCGTTACCCGGCATGCATTGTTGGTGTATGGACATAAGCATTGGCCGGGTTGGCACAACCGTATCCTTCGTCTGGTGATTAGAACTGAGATTTTTTGGAGGCAACGCTGGACAACTGATTTGCGTTCGCAGGCCAGTTGGAAGGCATTGAGTGAGATCGTGTCAGCCCTAGCTGATGCCGACCTTGCCAAGTCGCGTTCAATCCTCGAGGCGTTGTTGGAATTGTCGACCAACCCTTATTCCAAAAATGTCCGCGCCGCATGATTTGGGCTGCGGCCCATTGGTTTCTGTCATTATTCCATCACGCTTTCGAGTTGATCTTCTGGTCATTTGTGTTCAATCAGTTATTCGATATGCATCAATTCCCATTGAAATCATAGTTATTGATGACGGGTCTGATTTGGGCCTGATTTCCAAGGCTATGGAGCCATTTACCGGAATAAAATGCATCAGAAATGAAGTACCCCAAGGTTTTGCCAAAGCTGTTCAGAGTGGAATTGAAGCAGCTTCAGGCGAATTCGTGCACCTATTAAACGATGACACGCGTGTTGAGTCAGGGTGGTTGGACCGCCCACTGGCCTGCTTCGCCGATTCCCGCGTGGGCGCCGTATCCCCGCTGGTGCTCATTGATGATGGTAGAGCATTCCCATGGATAGACAGTGCGGGCGACGGCTACTCCCTTGCCGGTCGCGCGTTCAAAAGGTTTCACCGTCAGCCAATGCCTAGTGGAATGTCTGGCTGCTGGGTGTTTGGTGCCAGCGGTTCCAGTGCGTTTTACCGCAAAAGCGCTTTGCAAGCGGTGGGCGGATTTCCTCGCGAATTCGGCGCATATTTTGAAGACGTAGAAGTTTCGTGGCGGCTCCAGCGCGCGGGATGGCGTATCTGGTTTGCGCCTGAATCGGTGGTGTGGCATAAGGTTACGTCTTCATATTCATCAATCATGTCATGTGAATTAATGACGAAGATCGCAGAAAATCAGGAACTGGTATTTCTGGTCAACATGCCGACCAACTATAATGTGATCACTCTCCCGCTTCATACGTTTTACCTGCTCGGGAGATTTATTCGTGCATTATATTTTGGTCGTTCTGCGTCGTTTGTTGGTGGATTGCTGGCAGCATGGAAACAATGCATAATGAACTCCCGCGGCCCTGTTTCAGGCATGCGAGCAAATGCCAGTAAAATTCCATTGGAATTGATGTAAATTACACGCCATGTTGGCCTTTTCACTTCCACGGAACCGCGTGGATTAAAGGGCGCATGCATAGCCACGCATTAGAGGATAAATCTATGAAAGATGATCTTTTATGTTCGGAGCATTTCTTGGAGATGTTGCAGGCCTTAGGGCATTTGAATCGTTTGAGGCTTGTGGCGTGTCTCCGCTCAGGCGAGATGGATGTTCAATCGCTGCAGAAAAAGCTTTCGCTCGGGCAATCAACGGTCTCCCAGCATTTGGCGATCTTGCGCAACAGAAAACTGGTAAGCGAGCGTCGGGCAGGGCGGCATGTTTACTACAAACTGACGCTGACCAATCTGACGGACTGGTTGTTGAACGGGGCGAACCTGACGGCGGCACTGGAGCGTGAATCGGTTGTGAAGGAAATCAGTGCGATTGCTTCAGATAGTGTGGTTGCATGACGTGACGAGCCAAGGAATCGACTTGCAGGGGACCAAGCATCACTTCGGTTGTGCCTTCCAAAGAACAGCTGGAATTGTCCTTGCCACCGCAGAAGGTTCTGGGCATACTCCGCCCCGCAGTTCCGAGTGAACCCGGGAGAGATCGGCGTGAGTTCCAATATTCCCTTGTTTGATGACATTGTGTTGCCTGGCGGCCCCTTGCGTTTGGGAAAATTCAGTTTGGACGCTCGCCGTGCTCTTTTTGCTTCCGTGCGTTTGGCGCGCCAAACAAGCTGGGACAACTTGCGCAGCCCTCATATCTTCATGGGACTTTTGGACGAACCCGATTCAGGCATTCAGGCTTGGGGAAAAGAACTTAAGGCTGACCTGCCAAAGTTGTTGGAGCAGTTTTTAGAACTGTTTCAAGCCGAAGGAACAGAAGGCTCCAGACTTCAGTTGCACCGCGAGTTTCTGTCTGACACGGTCTTACGATTGCTGCGTGACGCATGGAATCGTTGCCGTGAAGCTGCGCGGACTCGCATCACCACGCTTGACCTTCTTGTGTGCCTGTTCAACAGCAAGTCATGCGTAGTGGCTGATTGTTTTGAGCGAATCGGACTGACTGCCCGAATGGTTATTGATGTAGCGCATTCAGTGGAAGATCGACTGCCAGACCAGCCTGCCTGACCCGCATGAGTGATGGCACTGGTCGATTACGTGCCATGAAAGTCATGAACATTTTCCCATCATTTGGCCTTCTGGCCAATGACAGGTTAGGCTTAATGGATCGGATTGATTCATTTGGCAGGGCGTGCTCATGTCATTGCTTCGGCGCTTGGTGAATAGGGGTTTGATTCCTGCCGCCGACGTTAGTCGCTTGGATCTTGCTATTGGGACGTCTGGCAAACCGCCTCATGAATACCTTCTCGATAAAGGTGTGGTTAAAGAACCGGAACTTCTTGACGCACTCGCCGCTGAGTTCGGATTGGAACTTGTCGATCTGTCAGGCCGCGAGGTAGAGGAATCGGTTCTTTCACTTGTCCCTGCCAAGCTTGTTCATCGTCGGCAAGTCATGCCGATTGCTCGTGAAGACAATGTTCTGGTGGTTGCGATTTTCAACCCGTACGACATGTACGGCCTAGACGAGATTTCGTCGATTTCACGTCTGGAAGTACGCCCCGTTCTTTCGGGTCAAAAAGAGATCGCCCGGCTGATCAAGGTTCACTTTGGGGTTGGCGGCGAGACCGTGAGCGCCTTGGTTCAGGAGCGAGGCGACAACAACGACCAAGTTGAATTGCTGGAAGGTCTTGAAGCCGATGATTCTGAAGCCGCCCGAATGGCTCAGGAAGCCTCGGTGGTGAAGTTGGTGAACGAGATTCTTATTGAAGCTGCCAATGAGCGTGCCAGTGATATTCACATCGAGTGCGAAGAAAGCGGTCTGAAGATCCGTTATCGTATCGATGGAATCCTGCAAACACAAAATTTCCCGCCTGAAATTGGACGATTTCAGGCGGCAATCATCAGCCGCCTGAAGATTATGGCGCGGCTGAACATTGCTGAAAAACGCCTGCCTCAGGACGGGCGCATCAAGATGCGTGTGCAGGGTCGCGAAATCGACGTTCGCGTCAGCATCATTCCCATGGTGCACGGCGAAGGCATTTGCATGCGATTGCTCGATAAAGGACGCATGGTTTTCAACCTGACCAGCGTTGGTATGCTGCCCGACACGCACCGGGTTTTCAAGCAGGTCATTGACAGGCCTCACGGCATTGTGTTGGTGACTGGTCCCACCGGCTCAGGGAAGTCCACGACACTGTACAGCGCCCTTAACGAAATCAAGGACGATACCACCAAAATAATCACTGTTGAAGATCCAGTAGAGTACCAACAGCCGGGTATCAGCCAGATTCAAACGCACTCCAAGATTGGACTCACATTTGCCGCGGCATTGCGCAGCATTTTGCGCCATGACCCGGACGTGATCCTTATTGGCGAAATGCGCGATCTAGAGACTTCTGAAAGTGCCATTCAGGCGTCGCTGACGGGCCACATGGTGTTCAGCACCTTGCATACCAACGATGCTCCCAGCGCCTTTACCCGTCTGATCGACATGGGAGTCGAGCCGTTTCTGGTATCGAGCACCGTAGAAGGCGTCATGGCGCAGCGGTTAGTGCGTACTATTTGTAAGGACTGCAAGATTGAGTACGAACCTGATCCTGCTGATGTGCCCCCCGATTTTCCGGGCGCGGGAGGTCCACTAACACTATTCAAGGGCGCTGGTTGTCGCGCCTGCCGTCAAACCGGGTTCCGTGGTCGCTTGGGCTTGTTCGAGCTTCTGATCAACAGCGACGCTTTGCGTGAACTGGTGATCCGGCGTGAAAACTCCATGCGCCTTCGTCAAGTAGCCCTTCAAGAGGGAATGGTCACCTTGCGCAAGGATGGCTGGCGCAAAGTTTTGGCAGGAATGACAACGCTGGAAGAAGTCTGCCGGGTGACGGCAGGCGACGTGGTCCTGTAAGGAACACCCGATGGCTGATTTTTCCTATGTGGCAATGTCCGGAGGCAAGCGCTCCACCGGTGTTCTTTCCGCGTCGAGTGAACGGGATGCGTTGGCGCAACTCGATTCCCGCGGCATGATGGCGTTGAAGCTGGAAGCATTGAAAACAGTTCCAGCCGGGCAGGGTAAATCGGTCAACCCTAGGGTTTTGGCAGCATTTTTTTCGCAATTAGCGGATCTGCTGCAGGCTGGTGTTCCTCTCCTGCGCAGCCTCGAATTGCTGGAGAGGCAGACCTCGAATCCAGCTCTTTCTTTCGTTCTCAAAGATGTTCGTGCCACCGTTTCGGACGGTACAGGGTTGGCGCAGTCGATGGGGAAACACCCCAAAGTGTTCGGCGAACTTGCTGTCAGCATGGTGCTGGCAGGGCAAGAAGGCGGATTCCTTGAAGATGTGCTGCGCCGCATTGCCGATTTCACAGAGCAGCAGGAAGACTTAAAAGCCAAGGTCATTGGTGCGTTGGCTTATCCAGCAGTTCTTGCAGGGTTGGGTACGGTCATCCTGCTGGTTCTTATTCTGTTCTTTGTTCCGAAATTCGAGCAGGTTTTCGATCGGCTGAAAGAGAAAGGGCAGATGCCTGCCCTGACCACAGGTTTGTTGTGGGTAAGCAACACCCTCAGTAATCCCCTTATTTTTGTGCCCTTAGTTGGTGTGATATTTTTGAGTTTTGGGGCATTTACTGCGTGGGCCTCCAGTCCACGGGGCAGGTACCAGATTGATTCGTTGAGATTGAAGATTCCAGGTGCCGGCCGCATTTACCTCAGTTTGGCATTGGCCCGTTTCACACGCATTCTGGGAACCATGCTGGCGAATGGTATTCCGATCCTTCAGGCACTGCGCATTGCCAAAGACTCAACAGGCAACAAGGTTTTAGCAGAAGCTATCGAGCAGTCGGCTGAGAATGTGAAAGGCGGCGATTCTCTGGCAACACCACTGATTCAATGCAAATATTTCCCCCGCGACATTGTCGAAATGGTTGCAGTGGGAGAGGAGTCGAATCAGCTGGAAAAGGTGTTGGTGGACGTTGCCAATGGCCTTGAAAAGCGCACCAGTCGGGAACTGGAGCTGTTTGTTCGCCTGCTCGAACCCCTGATGCTTGTCGTGATGGCAGGTTTGGTCTTGCTGGTGGTAGCGGGATTGCTTCTGCCTATCTTCCGCATGAGCAGTGTGATCGAATAAAGTCCCTACCTGTTCACACTGTTTTAATCGAGTGTGGGCTATTAATGAGAAAGTACTGCTAGCGAACCTCCCTCAGGTTCTAAGGAGAAAACATGATGCAGATCCAGCCTTGTGCCAATCCAGGAAGTCGCCGACGCCGTTCGGCCTTCACCCTTCTCGAAGTTCTTGTGGTGGTTGCCATCATCGTCATGCTTGCAGGTATGGCGGTGGGTGTCATGAGCTATCTGGAACGAGCTCGCGAAGATACTGCCGTTATCAATGCCTCTACCGTGAAAAAGGCGATGCTTGACTACAAGATTCGCAACGGCGACTGGCCTCAGGGAGGCCTTAACGATCTGGTGAACGAAGGAACGCTGAAGGCGGACAATCTTCTGGACCCATGGAAGCAACCGTATCAGTGGGAACCAGCAGCATCGGGCCGCGATGACGATGTGGTTGTTTACACGACGCACAATAACAAAAGGCTCCAATCAAGGAACTGATGTCCTATGGCAATGTCAGGATCATTCCGGAGGATGTCTGCGGGCTCGAAGTCCCGCGGGGCATTCACCCTCATGGAAATGATTCTGGTCATGACCCTGATTGTGATTCTTGCGGCTTTGGTAGTTCCCAGTATTCGCGGGTTCTACAAAGGCGAAAAACTGATGGCAGCCACCGACGGTGTTCGCGCGGCTGCCGCCCAGGCACGGTTGATGGCCATCGATTATGGAATACCGTATCGGCTGAGTGTCGTTCCCGGTCGTGGTAACTATCGGGCAGCCCCAGATACCGATGAAGCTTGGGTGAGTGGTCAGGGAGGTGAACTCCCAACTGTTGAAGGTGTTGTGCCTCCCGACATAGCCTTAAGGGTACAAACCCAAGGGCAAAACTTGAATATCTCCGATGAAGGCGAAGTGGCAACAGCCTTCGAAGTGGGCAAAGTTTCCGCTGACATGTGGACAACAGCGGCCGTTTTTCGTCCGGACGGGACAGCCGACCGGACCGTGGAAATTATCTGCAGCAGTGCTCATAGTTTGCCTCTTTCCATTACCTTGCGTGGACTCACCGGCACCACTTCGGTGCGTCGATTGGGCCCTGGTCAAGGCACAGTAGCGGCGAGGTAAATCACCATGGCGCGGCGCATTGGCAATGCAAATAAATTACAAGTCAGGCCGGGTATGAGCCTGCTTGAGGTAATCGTTTCGACAGCGATCTTTTTTCTTTCTCTCGTTGCTATTTACGGATTGCTTGAAGTCAGCCAGCGCAGCGGGGTGCGCGCTCGCCAGCGAGGCCAATCCCTCCGTATTTGTCAGGCCAGGCTGGCGGAACTAGTGGCGGGTGTTATTCCACTGGAATCTTCCGATGGTACCGATGAACAGGCCACCGATTACCAGTGGCAGGTAACGGTTGAACCTGATGGAGATTCTAGCGGATCGCTGATGAAGGCTACTGCCATAGCATTCCATAAAAATGAACCACGTGATTCCCGCGTCGCACTGACACAGATTGTTCTGGACCCGCTGTTTGTAGGAAGTCTCATGGACGCTGTGCCCAGCGGTGGAACAGCAACCGAAGAACCCGGAAGCACCGGTACCGACGACCCATCCGCCAGTGCGAGTGGTGGATCATCGGGAACAGCGGGCGCTTCAGCTTCAACAGGTGCGGCGGGTGGTGCATCTTCGGCGGGAAGATCTGGTTCTAGCGGTGGAAGTGGTTCAGCTAGTCGGTCTTCTTCTAGCGGTAGTAGTGGATCAGCAAGCCGGTCTTCATCAACAGGCACGAATAGTTCAGGTAGTTCCGGTTCAGGCGGCAGTTCCTCCAGATCCACAACCCCTTCAGCGCCTTCAACGGGCGGTCTTTCTGGTGGATCGGGTTCGATGTCGGGTAATAGCAGCCCATCAAGTGGTAGTGGCGGAAGCACCCGGGGAGGCCGATAATGCTCAGCCGTTTGCCCCGTTCAGGCTTCACGCTGATCGAGCTTTTGCTTTCGGTCGCTGTGTGCATGATTTTGTTGGGCGGCCTTTATTTTGCTGTAGATATTCAAGTTCGTTCCACTCGAACTGGCCGCGAAGTTGTTGACGAAGCCATGGTGGCTCGAGCGGTTCTTGATCTGATTGCCCGAGACATCGAATCGTCGATCACGCTCAATCATCCGTTCAAATTTCGCAAAGGTTCAGCCACATTTGGCAGCAATACCTCTTCTTCCAGCGACACCAGCGGGACATCTACTGATTCTTCCGCTGCTTCGGGTTCTTCCGGATCTTCTTCAACCCCGGCATCCGGTAGTTCCGGAAGTAGCGGATCGACGGATTCCAGTTCAACAGACTCTCAAGAGTTGGCATCTGGGTCGGTCTATTTGCCGCCGGGAGTGGTAGGGTTCCCTGATTCGTTGAATATTTATTGCCGGAAATCCGCTGTGATCGATGCCAAGGCATCCTTGGGCGCTCCAGTTGGACAAGGCGACCTGCGCCGTATTTGCTACTACATGGCGCGTCTTGGAACACCCGAGGAGGCGTTGGTGCGGTACGAGGTCATGCAACCACTAACACCGCAAGGTTTGGACATCGGATTGATGCCCCAAGATGATCTCGCCCCTGTGGTAGCGGAAGAAGTGCGCGCGGTTCGTTTCTTTTTTCATGCGGGGCCCGGCGGTTCTTGGGTGGAACAGTGGGATAGCCGATCGATGGACTACGACGACCTCACCCCACTTGGGCCTCCAAGGGCCGTGCGTGTTGAGATCGATATTGAAATGACACCACGTCCTGGATTCGACCCTGTAACGCACACCTACTCGCGTGTGGTTGTCATTCCCGTGGGCAACGTCCCTTCGATCCAGACCCGCGAGGAGAGTGGATCATGAGAATTCACGGACGAGACAACAATGAAAAAAGGCGTGGCGCATTTGTGCTGCTGACGGTCTTGGTGGTTGTGGCGTTTCTCGCGCTTGCGGCTTACCGTTACAACGACCTCATGACCGCGGAATACCTTGCCACAGCCGGTTCCCACCGGGCCGCTCAGGCCCGTGTTTTGGCAGAATCAGGCATTTATGTGGCCATGCGTAACCTTTCGGCAGGTGAAGCCATTCCTGATGGCCCACGCGAAGTATCGCTCGACCCTCAGTCCGGCGCATTAACGGGTTCTTATGAAATTGTGATGTTTGATGAGGAATCTTCGCGCTGGAGTTTGAACGGTCTGATGGATCAGGATTCCAAGGGTGACGCGCTGCGCAAGGTTCTCGAGAAGGCCCAGTCGTATGTGCCGGAACTGAACACCACCGTTATTTCAGCCATCATTGATTGGCTCGATGAGGACGACGAGCTTTCCGAGGAAGGTGCCGAGAACACTTTTTACATGGCACTTGAAACCCCGTACCGATGCAAAAACGGTCCGATTGACAGTCTTGATGAACTTCTGATGGTGCGTGGTGTCACTCGAGAAATGCTGGATGGATCTGGTACCGCAACCGGCCTCAGGGCGTTGTTTACAGCCAATGGGCGACAAGTGAATTTTGACCCTGTTGATACCGAAATTATTCACCTCAATAGTCTGGATCTGGCAACTCTTGAAACCAAACTGGATTCAGCATTCAACAACAAGTTGTTGACCCAGTTTATTTTGGCATTTCGCCTTTACGGTGGGTCCAGCAGCTCATCATCTCGGGGTGGAAGTGGCGGAGGCGCCGCCCCGAACATGGCTGCATTGGCTGGCGCACTCGACCCCAGCTCCATCGATAAAGTGCAGGAGCAGATTGCCAAGGACAAACAGCCTAATTTTTTCAGGCGTCTTAAAAGAGTCAATTCAATCTTCGATCTCGCTGGTTCTGGTGTGACGGTTTCCTATCAGGATGGCCGGAACAGAAAGTCCGTTACCGTGCCAAGTCCTTTATCAGATCCGTCTGTTGCCAACGACCTTCTGCCGCAATTGTTCGCTCTGCTTAGTACAGCACCGGATCCAGAGTCTTCTGAACAGATCGAGCAACCTGCCCGATTGAACGTTAACACTGCTCCAGCAGCGGTTCTTGCCCTGATTCCAGATCTTGAGGAAGCCGATATTCAGCAAATTCTTGGTAATCAGCCTGCGGGTGATGATGTGTCAGGGGCGTCTCCTGCTTGGCTGTTCACCAAGGCCCAGATCGCTCCTTCAAAATTAGCCAAAGTGGAAAAGTACCTAACAACGCACCCTACCGCGGTACGCGTTCAGGTGGCGGCACGGGTCAAGGGGGCAAAGTCTGCTGCCTTAATGGAAGGCACCATCGATTTGGGAGGCCCTCGTCCACGGCTCACCAGCTTGCGCGATCTTTCCGACCAAGCTTCAACCTTGCTGCCACAGGCACCTTGAGGAACTTCCGCCATGGCACGCGTGTTGATGATCGACTGGGATCAAAAACGGCTGACCGCCATTCTGGCTGGCGCCGGAAAGGGCAGCCAGTTTGATGTGTTCTCGGTTCCCACCGAATTTGTACCCAACCCTGCCATGTCTGAGGAGTTGGGTGTTTGGCTGAAAGAACAGGTGCGAAACCGTCAGTGGCAACCAGCCCATATGGTTGCGCTGATTGGGCGTGACCGCCTTGTGGCGCGTGAGTTGCGCTTACCCGAAGTTGGGCCTGCGGAAGAACCAGATCTTGTACGCCTTCAGACCGTGCGCGAACTGATCGATGCTCCCGAAGATGTAGTGATTGATTACCATGCGTGGGCGGATGATTCCGATCCTGGACAACGCAAAGTAATAGCGTTGGTCTTACGTAAGGAACTTCTGGAAACCTACAAGGCACTTGCGCAGGCAGCTGGATTGCGCCTGACCGGACTGCTACCACGCTCTGCTGGCCTTGCCGCGCTTTCTGATTCGAAACAGGGAGAAGCCATTGTTGCTGTAGGGCATGGCTGGCGAGAGATTGTTCTGGCCAGAGATGGTCAGGCGGTACTCTCACGAACTCTCGTTGGAACAGGCTGGGCCCAGGAAGTAAGGCGCGTGCTGGCCAGTCAGGGCATGACGTCGGCGGGTGCCAACCGTGTGCGCTTGCTTGGGGCCACACCAGAAGATGCGCAGGCCCTTGGAGCAGTCCTAGACGATCAACCTGTAATTGAAGTGCTTCCATCCGAAGTTGGGGCATCTACTTTGGATTTGCCCGCTGGAGCAGCGGCTGCATTGGTGGGAGCTGCACGCGCTCTAGCCAGGAAAACTAGAACGCCAGACTTTGTAAATCCTAAAAAGCCACCGCCTCCATCTACTACTAGCACGCGCCGAATGGCCCTTTACGGGGTTGCTGCTGCCAGTGTGTTGTTCATCGTCATTGGGTTGGCATGGTGGCAGTTATCGTCACGCGAAACCGAAGTCGCGAGCATGCGACTTTATCTGGAAGATAGAAAGACAGACAATAAACGGATGGCTGAAGAGGAAAAGCGATTGCTGGCCTTGGCGGCATGGGAAACCCCTGTCTGGCTTGAAGAGTTGGTGGATCTCGCCTGCCGTATTGGTGATACGCGTAAGATCCTCATCACCGAAGTTGTGGCGAGCCCTGTGGGTACGACGGCGGGTACCTCCATCGCTACTGAGTTCAACAGCCGCATGGAAATCCGCGGAGTGTTTCCCGAGGGGACAGGCGATCCCAAAGAGTTGGATCGCATCGATGCTGAATTGCGCAAGACTGTTCCCGAACGCCACTATTTATCACGCGTTAAAAAAACTGGAAACCAATTTACTTTGGAGGTTCAGGTGCGTTCTCGTTCACCTGCCTCATACACCCTGACTCCGCCAGTGGCCAAGCCAGCTAAGTCTGACAAGAAAATGTCAGCAGCGGAAGAAGTTCCCGAAAACGGATCAACCAAGGGTACTAAGAAGGAGGCGAAAGGAATCGCCCAGGAGCCGAAAGACGCGCCCGCGGCAGCCCGAGAGATTTCGCCATGAACAGCAACAATCGACTTGCTTCGTTGATAATTGTGGCACTGGTAACCGTTGGTGTACCGGGGCTTGGCTACTGGTTTTACCTGGAACCGTTGTGGAGTCTTGACTCCGCCATGGACGGTTTGAGTTTGGAACTGGATAAGGCAGCCAAGGAATCGAAAGACAGAGATGGCGTTCGCAAGCGGATTTTCGCTGATCATCCAAGGCTTGAATTCTGGAAAGAAATGAGCTGGCCCGCGGCTAAGGACAAGCTGCAGGAACGCCATGCCAACGATTTACAGTCGGAGTATCGTCAGCGGCTTGAAGCGGTGATGTCGAAGTCAGGCTTGAAAAAGCCTCTGGTAGAGCTCACGCGTTCCACACTGGTTCAGCCCGCATCTGCTGGAGCTAAACAAGGCCCCAATAAGGCTATGTGGCAGACGACGGCATTCAGGATTACTGGGCAAGGTGCGCTCAAGGATGTGGCTTCGGCTTTGGAGGGTATTCAGCGAATTCCAATTCTTCATCGGGTTGCATCTCTTGATATCAAGAAGCCAGAGTCTGACCGAAAAAGCCCGACTAAGGACTCGGTGGATATGAGTCTGACATTGGAGGCTATTGCTGTTGTTGGCGCAGACAAGCGCGAAACTCTGGAACCAGAGCTGAAAAAAATGCCTGTTCTGCTTCATCCCGATCGTCAACATGTTGCGATTCTTGCAGCGAACAATCCGTTTGTGATTCCAGCACCGGTGGCACCTGCTGTCAGGGTCACGCCGCCTACCGTGGTTGAAGCACCACCTTCTAAACCGAGTGAGGACCGCGAAGATTATTTGACAAGTGTCAAACTGACTGCGTTGTCTTCTTATGAGCGAGGAACTCGCACAGGTTGGGTGGCTTATTTCTATGACCAAAACACCAATGGCGAGCAGAAGGTATACAGCTTGGGCCTTGGTAGGAGCGTGGAATATCAGGATCAATATGGCAACGACATGTTGAAGTCGAAAATTGTTCTCATGAATGCCCGTGAGACGGTGCTTCTTTCGGAGGATGGTTATTACAAGGTTAGCGTTGGCCAGAACCTCTATCCGTCCCCTGGCCGAATTCTCAACGTGGAACAATACAAAGAGTTAGGGCTACCAGATCCGCCTAAGCGTTCCAAGCTTCCCGTAAGGCGTGACGAACTCGAATGATTGTGACTCGTTTCCAATTGTTAAAATGGGACAGGTTTGTTGGTTCTTCTTATTGCACCGGTTCTATTATGCCGAATGATAAGGCATGGGAAAGGCCTTCCCAATCGACGTGACCCGTTGATTAGGAAGGATCAGAACGCGGGAGCAGCAATGACAATGTCATTCAATAATCAGGGAAACCGCCGAAACCAACCAGCCATGCGTAAATCGCTCTGGCGGCTAGCTCTGGTTGGGGGCATGCTCTGGCAGGAACCAGCTTGGGCTCAGCCACCTGTTGCACCTCCAGTCATTGTTCAGGCTGCACCAGTTGCTAGCCAACCGCCGCTTGCTGTTAAGCCTGCTGAAAAGACTGTTGCCTTCAATATGGAAGGCCAACGCTGGAGCACAGTGTTTCAATGGTTGGTTGACCAAACCGGCTTGAAATACGGGTCTAGTTATATTCCGCAGGGCTCGTTTACCTTCAAAAGTCCGATGGACCGGAAATACACTATTTCCGAAGTGATCGACATCATCAATGAAGCGCTCGATTCGAACCCTGACCAGCAGCGCTTCCTGTTGATCCGTCGTGAAACAAGTTTCGTTTTGGTTCCCGCGGACGAGAAGATCGACCCTACCCTGATACCACGCGTGGCTCCTGAAGATCTCGACAGGCGGGGTAGTACTGAAGTTGTTTCGGTGGTGATCGGCTTGGGCGGCGCAGTAGCCGAGGATGTCGCACCCGAACTGAAAAAGCTGCTGGGTAAGTACGGCGATGTCGTTACGCTTGGACGCGCCAATCAGCTCGTGATTCAGGACACCGCAGGGAACCTTAAACGGCTCCTGCGCATCATCAAGGAAATGGACACGGCCGAGAAGGGCCAAGACAGTCTCACACACGACTGCAAATTCATCAAGGCGCGCGAAGCCGAGCGCATTTTGACAAGCCTTCTTGGTAGCAACACTCCCAATGCAAGCGGCGCTCCTCAGCAGCCATTCGATCCGCGACGCGGGCCGATGCCTGCCGCAGGCCCTGTTTCAACCCGTTCACGCCAGCATTTTGTAGCCAGCGACGAGCGCACCAACACGGTTTTGGTGTCGGGGCCTGCTGACAAGATCGCCCAGGCGCGCGATATCCTTAAGCGTATCGACGTTGGCGGACCTGGTCAGCAACCAGTCATGGTTGGTCCACCCATTCTTAAGCAATACTCAGTAGCCCCCGGTTCCGCCGAAGCGGTTTCCAAAACATTGCAGGACATTTATAAGAACAGCCCAACGATTCGTGTCTCACCGGTCGGCACGGCTTCGGTGATGGTTTATGCAGGTCCGGAAGATCAAATCGAAGTCGCTCGCCAAATTCAGGGCACGGCGACAATCGAGAAGATTACGAAAACAGAATTAGTTCCATTGTCAGGTGACATGGATGCGATCAAGATTGTCGAGACACTCAAGGGCATGCTGGGCGATGTGAAAACTGGCGCGCCATATGTCGAGGCCGACACCAACCGTAATGCCATTGTTGTTCGGGGCACAGCCGAGCAGGTTCAAGATGTGCAGTCGATTGTGCGCGCCTTGGGCGCTGGTGGAATTTCCGGCGGCAATGTCCGTGTTATCAATATCGAAAAGGGAAGCGCCTCGATTCTGGCCGAGCACCTTCAGAAGCTCATGCCGAACATGCGCCAAAATCCGGTTCAGGTGATCAACCCCACGGCGGTTCCCACTCCCCCACCTGCGCCCCGCAACACGCCATTTCAGCCGGTTCCCAATCGTCCCGTACCGCAAGGGATGGGGCGCCTTGGCGATCCACAGCCGGTTGACCCTTTTGTGCAGGTCAGTGCCCAAGTGGTTCCTCAGGGGCAACCTGCTGCTGTGCCTGCAAAACCTGGTCGGCCGGATGCACCCTTGCGGATCAGTGTTATTGGTAACAGGCTTGTCATCAGTTGCGATGACCCTGAAGCCTTGGCACTGGCCAATGAAATCATCCGCATCATGACACAGAGCCCGGCGGGTGAAGGTGATTATGAAGTCATTCGCCTCCGCAATGCTGGCGCGACAGCCGTCGCCAAAATTCTCGATGAGGCATTCAACGGCACCGGACAGGCCAGTGGCAGTGGCCAGCAGGGCGGTGGCAGTGGCGGTATTGGCGGTGCATTTGGTGGCCGATTCAACCCGCTACTGAGCCTTGCAGGCCTTGGTGGCGCATCGGCGCAATCTACCCCTAATCGTGTGCGTGTGGTGGCCGATCCTGCCAGCAATACTCTGCTTGTGCGTGCCAATCCACTCGACATGCTCAGCATCAAGTCGCTGTTGGAAAAAGCGCTCGACAACGCGGAAACAGACAGCAACGCCGTGGCGCGCACGTGGACGATTGGGCCACTTGTGAACACTCAGGCCAGCGAAGTGGCCAATACGATTCGCGATGTGTACGGAGATCTCACCAAGGCGCGCAGCACCACTTCCAGCGCGGGCGGATTCCGTGGCATGGGCTTTTTCCCTCCTTTTGGTGGTGGGCAGGATCAGTCGGCTCAGGCAGCCAAACCCACGGCATTGTCGATTGGTGTCGATGAACGTAGCAACAGCTTGTTGTTGTTCTGCTCACAGGCTCTTTACGAAGACATTGGCAAGCTTGTTGATTACCTCGAATTGTCAGCAAAGCCCACCAGCACCAAGACCGTGAAAGTGATTTCAGTCAAAGGCATCGACCCAGCGCTGGTTCAGCAGGCTGTAGACGCTATTCAGGGCCGTACGGGTGCGCGGCGTCAGGGGACTGGTGTTGGTTCGGGGATGGGTGGAACTGGCGGTGGCATGGGCACCGGTGGCGGTTTCAACCCGGGTGGCTTTGGTACTGGTGGCGGCGGTTTTGGCCGCGGTGGCCGGGGTGGTGGCATGGGAATCCCCCAGCCACGCAGTGAAACCCGCGATCCAGACTTCTTCAAAGGTCAAGTTCGTAATACTAGCCCTTTGTTTGATCCTCAATCGATTTCCCAAGTCAGCTTTGTGGCTGAGGACGCAATTCAGGTTCCCGGCCAGCAACCTCCAGCCCAGCCGCAACCAGCTCGGCAGCCTGGCGCGCCTGTTTCCGAACAGCCTGCTGTTGTCGGGTTTTCCGGTGTGGGCGACAGCGCAGGGGTAAAGGGACCTAAGGAACAGGTCACTGTAGAGTCGCTGCCTCAATTGGGAGTGTTGATTCTCAGCGGATCCAGTGCGGCCGATGTTGAAGCGATGATTCAGATCATCGACACCATTCAAAAGCTGGGTGTGGCTTCAGACCTTCAAATTCAGGTTGTCACTTTGGAAGAAGGCGATGCCACCAGCATTGCTTCAACCCTGACAGATCTTTACCGTGCGGTGGTGGTTAGCGCTTCTGGCAATTCCCGCGCAGCTCCCCGGCAGCCACAACAAGGTGGCCAGCCGCAAGGCGCACCGCAAATTGGTGGATTTCCATTCGGACAGGGCGGCCAACAGGGCGGCGCTGGTCAGCAAGGTAATAGGTCCATTCGCGCCGAGACAACCGAGCAGCTCTCCAGCGTGGTGCTGGTACCCGTTCCGCGATTGAATGCTATTATACTTGCAGCTCCCAAGGCGCGCATTGAAGAGGTCGTCAAGGATCTTAAAAAGCTGGATGTTCCAGTCAGCAATAAACTTCAAGCCACCCCGATTTCGTTGACTAAGGCTCCAGCGGCCCGTGTTTCAGCCCTGATTACCAATTTTTACGCGCAGCGGTATCCAGGTGAACAGGCTATCGAGCATCAGGTGCGTGTCACGCACGACGACAGCAGCAATACGGTTTTCGTGCAGGCTTCTCCCGCGGATATGGCGGAAATCAAGGAACTGATCAAGAGGCTCGACACCGCGGTTTCTAGCGCCGTCAACGATATTCGTATCATTCCCCTTCGATATGCTTTTGCCGATGAACTGGCTTCTGTGGTTCAGCGCGCCATCAGCCAAGGGGTTGTAGCTCCAACCTCAACCACCGGAGTCGTTCAGGCTGGCGGCGGTCAGCAGGGTGGTGGTGGCGGTCAGCAGGGCGGAGGTTTGGCAGCGCTCTTCGGTGGTCAGGGCGGTCAAGGTGGACAAGGCGGTTTCGGGCAACAGAACCAGCAGAACCGCACAACGACCAGTGGTGCTGCTGGTGCCCAGTTCAAGTCTACCTCGCTGCGATTTGTCGGAACGCAACGCGATGGCAAGCCAGTGCAGTCCGGGTTGCTGGAAGATATCTTTATCACTCCGGAAGCTCGTATCAACAGCCTGATCATTTCAGCTCCTGAAAAGTCTTTGGAACTCATCCTCTCGTTGGTCAAGGAACTCGATGTTCCACCTGCCACGCGGGCTGAAATCAATATCTTCCAGCTTCGCAAGGCTGACGCTGTCATTACTGCCAACATTGTCCAGCAACTGTTTTTAGGATCATCTTCTCAGCGTGCAGGTGGTAACGCCGGCGGTCAGGGTGGCGCAGGCGGCGCGGGTGGACTAACTGGATTTGGTGCGCAGGGCGGCCAAGGATTTGGCGGCGCGCAGGGCCAAGGTGCTAACAACACTCAGGGAAGGCCTCTTCAGTTCAGTAACTTGTCCCAGCCTTCTCCTGGCGGTCCGTTAATTGATCTCCGCCTCACGGTGGATGAACGCAGCAACAGCATTGTTGTTGCCGGTTCCCGCAGCGACCTGGATGTGATTGAGGCCATCATTGCCCGGCTAGAAGATTCCGATGTTCAGACTCGCAAAAACGATGTCTACATCCTGCGCAATTCCGTAGCCCCTGATGTCGCGGCAGCCTTGAATAACTTCCTGACCAGCACCCTGAGGAATTTGCAGACTTCGCAGCAGCTTACTTCCTACCAGCAACTCGACCGCGAAGTGATCATTGTGGCTGAACCGATCAGCAACAAGCTGCTCATTTCCGCGACCCCCCGCTGGCATGGCGAGATCATGCGGTTGATCGCGGAACTCGATGCCGAGCAACCCCAGGTAGTCATTCAGGTACTGATTGCTGAAATTAAGTTATCGGGCAGCGAAGAGTTCGGCGTGGAAATTGGCCTACAAAGTCCTGTGTTGTTCAAGCGAGGCATCTACCCGGCGGATGGTATTTCTGGTACCAGCGCCATTACGGGAGGGGCGACTGCGGGTAGCCTGCTGCCTGCTGGTGTAACGGTCAATAGTTCCAACCCAATTGCTTCGCCAGGGTATAATTTCCTCAATTCCGGTCCATTAGGAAACAACCCGTTGGTCCAGCCGAGTGTTGTTGGGTTTCAGGGCATTAATGCCTTGGGCACTGGAAGGGTCGGGGCCAATGGAGTGGGT
Organism: Candidatus Kuenenia stuttgartensis; assembly: GCA_945875585.1. GTDB lineage: Bacteria > Planctomycetota > Planctomycetia > Gemmatales > Gemmataceae > REEB421. The sequence continues at coordinate 27,782 of CAMCLK010000036.1, forward strand.
GGCTTTGTGTTTTCAGCGGCGGCGGATAGCTTTAATTTGCTCATTCGTGCTCTTAAAGTTCAGGGCCGTATCGACATTCTCAGTCGCCCGCAAGTAACGGCTCTCGACAACCAGCAAGCTCGTGTGTTCGTGGGCCAGAACTTTCCCCTGATTCTGGGCAGCAACGTAACGGCTACAGGTGTTGTGAGCAACAACATCAACTACCAGGCAGTGGGCGTTGAGCTTCTGGTAACCCCAAAAATCACTCCGGATGGTCGGGTGATCATGCGCGTGGCTCCGCAGGTTTCCAAGGCGACTCCCACCAACGTCAGCCTTGGTAACGGCGTGTTTGCCACGGCTATCGACCAGCAAATCATCGAGACAACGGTCATTGCCATGGACGGCGAGACGGTTGCCTTGGGTGGCCTTATCAAGAAAACCGATTCCAAACAGGAAAACAAAATCCCGTGGTTTGGCGACCTTCCGTATGTGGGTGCCGCGTTCCGATATCGCACTCAATCCAAGGAAAAACAGGAGCTGATGATTATCTTGACGCCGCACATCGTGCGTAACAAATGGGATGCGGCCCGGATTCTCAGTGAAGAAGCCCGGCGCATGGACTGGTTGCTCAGTGATGTGGCCAAAACCCACGGCGCCCAAGGATTGTTGCCGCCAGTACCCGGCCCAGGTGGCATGCCCGGTTCTGGGGGCCAGAATGGACCAGATAACGGGAACCCGCAAATGGCTGCGCCTCCCGGAATATTGTCAGTGCCTGCAACTGCCCCCATGCCATTGCCAGTGGAAGGCGGGATTGGTGATCAAGGCAAACCGGTTCCCCGTTCCTTGCCAGCTCCTAGCCAACCTGATGCGGGCCCTGCACCAATGTCCCGGTTGCCCGGTGCCCCATCAATGATTCAGCAGGCGCAGGCTGTTTATCCAGCCGGGCCCGCAGTACCTGTAGCCCAGTCTCGACCTTTCACACCCGCGTATGCACCTTTGAATTCTGCACCCATGAGCGCTTCCAGCCCGCCGGTTCAACCGGTCCGCACTCAGGAGAACGCATCATGGCAACCCGGAAATCGCTGAAACGATTGTTGGGACTGCTTGCCGTAACGGCCATGGTTCAGGGATGTCAGTTGCTTCCCGGCCACAAGGGCAATACGAATAAGATCCACAAGAACGGGAAAGTGCCGTGCCAAATTGTCAGCACATGGAAGCCAGAAGTGCTGCATGTGTCTGACCCGGCCAGGCAAGGACTCAGTTCACCCGGTCTGGCTGGAAGACTGTACCTTTTCGGTGCCGAGGTGGATACACCCATGGCAGCCGAGGGTAACTTGTTTATCGACCTGTACGACCTCGGTCAGGGTGGCCCAGTGCCCCCAGTGCATCTTGAGAACTGGCATTTAGACCCTGTAACTCTCAAGAAGTTGAAAAAGAAAGATCCAGTGGGCGAGGGTTACACCCTATTTCTGCCATGGGCGACTTATCGGCCAGAAATCTCAAGGATACAATTGAAGATCCGATATGAGACTGGGGCGGAATATCCTCTTTATGCGGACACTGGCCCTCTTACCCTCGCAGCCTCGCCTGCTTTCATGCAGACAAGCAACATGTTTGTGCCGGGGACACCAGGTGCGCCTCCGCTTGGGTCGGTAGCGCCTGGTGCTGCCGCACCCGGGGCCATAGTTCCGGGGTTGCCGGCTCCGCGCGCTGTTCCATCGAATGGGCCATCGTTGCCGGCACTACCAGTACAGCCATCGCCCATAGCTCCCATGAGTGCCAAAAGCACTCGATTGACCATCGAGCCGATCGACCGAAATCCGCCTCGCGCGGAAACGATTGGAGCCACAGGAACGGCCGCACCCGCTCCTGTGGCTCCCGCAGGGCCGAAAGTCTGGAACCTGCGTTAGCGTGACTTCAGTTCGAGGGCGAGTGGGTTTTTCCCTTCTTTTACCTCGAAACGCAGTTCGCTGGTGGCTGGCTTGAGATATCGGGCTGGAAGGATATTCTCGCCACGCACGCGTTTTTCATCGAGAGGACGGCACGATACCGAAATCTGGTACGTGCCAACGGGAAGTCCATCGAACCGACCGTAACTCGAAACTTCAAAAGAACCTGTTTCGTTGCTTTGGCCATCGCCCCCCATTTTGGGTTTTCCATCATCTCCAAGGCGATGGAACACAACAGACGCACCTTCAAGCGGTTTTCCATCGAGTGTAATGGTTCCGTTAACTGGGTGGGTTGCTTCTTTCACGCGTTTGCCTGCGGGTGTTCCAGCTTCGTCACTGGCAGGGTCGCGAAGGTTTTCGGGCAGTACGCCGTCGAGAACGATGTTGCCAATGATGGGCTTATTTCCCTTCATGGTTACCCATGCAATCTGGTCGAATTCTCCATAAGCAACGCCACGCAGGCGGCTTCCACCACCCGTGGTGGCCAGTTGGTAGAAGTTGCGGCCGTTACGAACATATTTTTCGTACACGTGCTCGTGACCGCAGAATACGGTGAATTGACGGTCGCCAAGAGCTTTCTCAAGATCTGCCCAGCCGTTCGTATCCACTTCAGTTCCAGTCCACATGGGCTTGTGCAGGAAAATGAAGGTCCAGCGGGAAGTTGGATTCGCTTCGACCGCTTTGCGGAAATAGGCAACCTGCTCAGGCGTGATTTTGGTGCCTTTGCCTGGGGTGTCTTCTGAGTTCACCGCAAGAAACAGTGTGTCGCGGTACACGAAGTGATAGTGCGGCTTGCCAAAACGCTCCTTGTAAGCTTTCAGCATTTCTGGATTGGTGATGTCGTGATTGCCAGGAACGTAGAAAAACGGCATCTGAAGCTTTTTGACGTAACCAACGAATTCATCCCATTGCTGGGTGATGATTTCTGGCTTGGTTGTGTAGCCTTCAATCAAGTCGCCTACAGACATGACGAATTCAGGCTGGAGCAGGTTGATTCGGTCCATAGCTTGAGAAAAAACCTTGGCCCGGTGGCCACCCGTGCGGTCGCTGATGACCGCGAACCGGAAGTCCGAAGGATTGTTGTTGACCTGTAAAGATGTCCAAGGATTGGGTCCATCGGTAGCCTCTACCTGAATGGGGGCGCGGTCTGCAACCGCGGAACCGCCAACAATGGCGCGGGAAACGCCGAGTACCGTTAGCAGTGAACCTGCAACAGCGCATGCTAAACCCATTCGCAATGCTTGTGTCATGGTGTCAGTCTCCAAAAAAGGTGTCTTGCCTAAACTACAAATAAAAGAAGCAGTTCGCATGATGGTTTGGTGAAGATTTCAAGCAATTTTGCTGGGCCTTTACTTGGAAACCATTCTCCATGAGAATCTTTCCCGTCGGATGGCTGAAGTGAAGTTAAAGACCACGGGGATGCAATTATGAGAATCGAATGGAAGGCTTGCCTGACTCTGGCCTGTGCCGTTGGTTTGGCGCGGGCGGATGTGGCCACATCTATTGCTGCTTTGCGTGGCACCGGACCGGGTGGAAAGGGAAATGCCCAAGCTGCCAGCGCATGGCGTGAATTGGTAGGCCATGGTCCTGCTGCTTTGGTCCCAGCATTAGGGGCCATTGATGATGAAGACCCTGTATCTGCCAACTGGTTGCGGCCAGCCCTTGATGCTATTGTCGAAAAAGCCGGCAACGAGCGCATTCCCGCGCGTGAATTGGAACAGTTTCTGGAAGACCGCAAAGGTGGCCGCATGGCTCGAGCCTGTGCTCTCGAACTGATTCGCAAGAAAGACCCAGCAACCGCGGACGCTTTTCTGGGTAAATCGATCGATGATCCCAGCCCGGAAATACGCCGCCAAGCCATTGCGATGGCTTTGGACAAGGTTCCTGCTGAAGGGGCAGATCGAACCGCAACCCTGAAGCGTTTGTTGAAAGTCGCCTGCGACCGCGATCAGGTTGAGCAGATTGCCAAGGATTTGGCCGCTGTTGGCGTCAAAACTGATTTGGCATCTCACTTTGGCTACATTCTCGATTGGTCTGTGGTGGGGCCGTTTTCTGTGCCAGAAGCGACAGGATTTGGTGTCAAGTTCGCGCCGGAAGACAATGTGAAAATCAAAGAAACAATATCGACACCCAAAGGCGAATTGAAGTGGAAGCCTGTCTCCACCACTGATGCTGGGGGGATCATCAACCTGAACAAAGAATTGGCAGATGAAAAATCAGTCGTTGGTTATGCCTTTACACGCATTGAATCGCCAGTGGAGCAACGGGTTGTGCTGCGCGCAGGCAGCATCACTGCCATCAAGGTGTTTCTCAATGGCAAGGAAGTCTATGGGAAAGATGAATATCACCATGGTATGCATCCGGATCAGCATCAAGCCGTGGTGATCCTTAAGCCGGGCGCCAATGACCTTCTGCTTAAGGTGTGCCAGAACCAGAAGGGCCAGTCTTGGGAAAAGAATTGGCAGTTTCAGGTTCGGTTTACAGACTTTACCGGCGCCAAGGTGCCCTTAAAGGTTGCGCCAATTAAGTAATCAATCTGTGACTGTCATTTTAGAATCAAACCAGGAGTCATGTCATGTTCAGCGGGTGGAAAAAGGTGTTGATGGTTGCGGCATTGGGAATGGCATCCATGGCGCAGGGGGCAGACTGGCCGGTATTTAGGGGCACCGATGCGGGTGTTTCCCGCGAAGCGGGTCTGCCAGCAGCATGGGATGGAGCATCAGGGAAGGGTGTTGCTTGGAAAACAGTGATCCCCGGACAAGGAATATCATCGCCAGTCGTTGCGGGAGATCGTGTCTTCTTGACAGCCTGCTCTGGCTATCAACAAAAAAGGCTGATGGTGATCGCGCTCGATGCCAAGGAAGGTAAAATTCTCTGGCAACGCCAGTTCGCAGCAACGGGCGATACCACATGTCATCCAACAACCAGCATGGCTGCACCAACACCCGTTGTTGGCCCGCGGGGGGTGTATGCCCTTTTTGCCACTGGAGATGGGGTGGGACTTGGCCTGGATGGTGATTTGTTATGGTACAGATCGATTGTTCGCGATCATCCTACCGTTACCAATCAGGTGGGGATGGCATCGTCTTTGGCCTATGGAAGTGACACGGTGTTGGTCAGCATGGAAAACCCAGGCGAATCGTTTTTCGCGGGACTCGATGCGACCAGTGGAACCGAGCGCTGGCGATTGCCGCGCAAGAGTTCCATGAACTGGTCAAGCCCGATGGTTCTGCGCCGTAACGGTAAGGAAGAGGCGCTATTTCCATCGGGTAATGAATTGCTGGCGGTAGACCCAGCCACAGGCAAAACGGTTTGGAAACACGGCGGCCCAATTGCGACCATCGCTTCGCCTGCCATGGATGACGGCCGCTTGTTTGCGCCGGGTTCCCCCATGGTGGCATTCAAACCGGGTGCTCCAGATGATTGGAAGTCTCCCAAAATGTCCACGCGTCATACTTCGCCAGTGGCCATGAATGGCAGGCTGTACGGTGCCATTATTATTGGAGTTAATTGCGTTGATGCCAAAACTGGCAACGAGATTTGGCAGCACCGCCTGAAAGGACCATTTTCTTCATCGTTATTAGCTGGAGACGGTAAACTCTATGCGACCAATGAAGAGGGCCTTACCACCGTTTTAGCTCTTGGTGGTGACAAAGCTGTGGTGTTGGCATCCAACCCGCTGGGTGAAAAGGTATCGGCCACCCCTGCTATTTCGGGTGGCCGACTGTTTGTCCGTGGAGAGAAGCACCTGTTCTGCGTGGACGGGCGCTAACCTATTCGGAATGTTAGGCCGGGCGCATGCCACCATTGCTGCCCGGCTCGTTGGCCGAGAATGCGAAGAACGAATCGATCAAACGATAGTTAGCGCCACTGTACCGACTCGCTTTGGTGCCGCCACCGGCACCGGGTGTAACAACCAGATCGAGGAATCCATCGGCATTAACGTCTGAGATGGCAGCAACACGTGCACCGCCATTGTAACCAGCTTGGTATGCGAAGAAGCTGGCGCGTTGCGTATTGGTGGCGCCGTCTTGGACCACAATGTTTCCACGGCCAACCATAGCCCCAACAATAATCTCGGCTTTGCCGTCGCCATTGATGTCGGCAGCAGTAACATTGGCGCCGCCAATATAAGAGCTACCGAAGGCAAGATAGTCGCGAATCACGGATCGAGTGGCACCACTTACCACAACGATTCTGGAAGCTCCACCGGAGAGCGGTGCGGTAATGATATCGGCCCTACCGTCCCCATTCACATCGGCCGATGCCAGAGAAATCCCGCCGGCGAAGCCAGCGCCATAGGGTGTTCCTTGGTAAAGCAGATTGCTGAAGTTGGCACCACTGAAGACGCGGACGATTCCTGCTGCGCCGCGCCCAGCGGGTGCAACCATGATATCGCCCTTACCGTCGCCGCTGATATCACCTACGGCAATGCTAATGGCCTGACCAAAGTTGCTTCCAAAGGCAAAGAATCCACCAAGATCGTGTGAACTTCGCCCATCGATGATCCGGACAAAGGAACCTTTATTGGGCGCATACAGCAGGTCACTGACCCCGTCAGCATTCACATCGCCGCGGGCCACTGTGAAGCCGCCACGGTAGTTTGGTCCCATCGGTTGGTACCGTGCAATCAGTGCATTCGTGCGAGTGTTGTAAGTTGCCAGAACTGATCCGCCTTGCAAGGCGACTGCGTAGAACGGTTGGAATGTTTTTACCCTTAGCGTGTCGGGGTCGGCAGTGCTATTGGACGTTGCGTAATTACTGTCACCTGAGTAGGTCGCTGTTATTTCGTAGCTCTTCACCGAAGTCGGCTTGTAGGAGAACGTTGCCAATCCGGTGGTCGAGTTGAGCGGTGCGGATCCGATTGCAGTCAGCGCTGCCCCGTTCTTCAGGAAGAAAGTGACGGTACCTGAAGGATTGAGTGCCGCACCATTAACGTTCGAGCCCACTTGAGCAGTGAGTATGACGGTGTCGCCCGCATCAATGGAAGTTCGCGAGAGCGAAACGTCAGTGGTGGTGGCTGCCTTAGCAATAGTGATGTTGACAGATGAAGACTTGGAGGCAGCGTAATTGAGACCGTCAGTGGCATAACGCGCGGTGATGATATGCTGGCCGACAGATAGTGCGGACAGCGAAAGCGGTGCAGAGCGAGTTGTGTTATCTACAGCGGATGCCAAAATAAGGTTGGACCCGTCGAAGAATTGGATTTGTGATTTGCCGAATGCAATTTCATTTTCGGTGACACCAAAGGCATCGATCGTTGGGCTAACTGTGGCGTCGAACGAGACTGGTGAACCGTAAGGAAGTGTTCCAGAAATTGAACCGGTAAGTGTGGTGGTGGTGTTCTGTTTGATAATTGTTAGAGGCGAGGCCGCGGAAGAAACCAGTGGATAAAGCCCGCCATCCACATTGTAGCGTGAGCGGACCGTGGTTGTTCCCACCGGTAGAGAATACAGCAAATTGCCAGAATTCACTGTGGCCGAGTAAATGCGACTTCCATTCAGGTCGTAAGAACTTGCGCGACTAACAGTCGCTACCACTGTGCCGTTGGGAAGAATGAACGAGACAGCGCCGGGCTGGACGGGAAGACCGGTTATTTGATCAACGGCAGCGGTATCGCCAGGCGTGAGGGTGGCTACAATATTGATATCGGAACCGCGCTGGAATATGGATGTTCCAAGGTTCGTGGATGGATCTTGAATTTGAATGGTAATGCTTGAGGCGGTTACTGTTCTGGTGCGCACTGTGCCAGCGTAGTTAATGTCGCCAGTATATTGGGCGCTGATCACGTAGTGGCCAGCAGCAGTCGGTGTGAACGTCGAAGAAGCCTTACCGTTGAAGATGGTACCGGTGGCAAGATTTGTTGTTCCGCCATTGGAGTCGGTTGCCACAAAGACGACATTTCCCGAAATGGCTGTTGGCATCGTGGCAGCGGTCGATTCCACGGCTGCTGAAACAGTGAACGTTTGGCCCAAGGCGAGGTAGTCGGAATTGCTCGTGAGATTCAGGCGTGTTACTGCTTGGTTGACAATAAGGGTAAAGGCAGGGCTTGTTGAGAGAGCATAATTGGTGTCTCCCACAAATTCTGCAGTCAGAACATGTGTGCCAACAGTAAAGTCTGTTTTGGTGAGAACCGCTGCCCTGGCATCGTTGGCAATAGGGAGTCTGGCAATAATTGTGCTGCCATCCCTGATGACGATACCAGTCGCATTGCTGGCAAACGGAATAATGGAATTGTTGATGAACGAATTTAAATTGGTGGTCAGGTCAATCCGGTCACCATAGGTGATCGTGCTTGTTGTGCTACTGGTGTTTGGTAAACCAGTTAGGATAATCGAAGACGACTGCTGGACAATGTTAAGAGGTTGTGTGGAAGAAGTTTGTGAAGGGTAGTTTCCGCCGTCACTGTTGTAGCGAGCGGCGATGTTGTAGGGATTTGCGTTCACGAAAAGACTGAAAGCGTTATCACCTGTGTTGATGGTTGTGGTGTAGACCTGTTTCCCGTTCACAAGAGTAGAGGCTGATCGAGGTACGGAGGTGATGATGGTTGAACCGTAGAGGAAGTCAATGGAACCTGGTTGGTCGATATTGGTGCCAGCGGGGTCAATAGTCGCAGAAAGTGTGATGGAGTTTCCGCGTTGTATTGGCGTGGCCGCGATGGGGGCAAAAGTGATGGTAGGTACGGTAACGACGAGCGTGTTGTTGGATATCAGGTAGTTTCCATCACCGGAATAAGAAGCAGTGATGGTTTCGATACCAGTAGCGGAAGGTGTGTAGGTGTATGTAGCGGTGCCGTTTGCCTGAATGATAGCCACGGTCTGGATGTTGGGGTTTGTGGGTGACGAGAAGACAATACTACCCGTTGGCTTGAGTGGAGCATTGATGGCAGGAGTGGATACGACCACGGTAAAGTTAATAGAAGAACCGAGGTTAACGACTGCAGGCGAAGGATTGGAAGTGAACGAAAGGCTGGTGTTGGCTTTGTTGACAACAATATTTACGCCATTGGAAGTGGAGGCTGCGTAGTTGGTGGCGTCGCCGTTATACGTTGCGGTGAGCGTGTGTGACCCAACGGTGAGGTTGGTGGTTGAGAAGCTAGAAGCAGGATTAACGCCTGCCTTGGTGGTGTTTGGTCCGCTGAGTGTGCCATCGAGCGTGTCGGAGAATGTGATGGATCCTGCAGCGAAAGGGATGATGGAGCCGGGAATACCGGGTGATGTAGCAGCGGCAAGATCAAGACGATCGCCATAGGTGATGGCGGGAGAATTTGGGGTGATGGATAGGGTAGTGGTCGTGTCTTGATTGATAATAGTCAGAGGTTGTGTGGAAGAGGTTTGTGAAGGGTAGTTTCCGCCGTCCCGGTTGTAGCGAGCGGCGATATTGTAAGGGTTTGCGTTGACGAAGAGGCTGTAAGCGTTATCACCTGTGTTGATGGTGGCTTCGTAGACCTGTTTTCCGCTGACGAGAGTAGAAGCGGAACGAGGTACGGAGGTGACGATGGTTGAACCGTAGAGGAAATCAACGGAACCTGGTTGATTGATATTGGTGTCAGCAGGATCAATGGCTGCAGAGAGAGTGATAGAGTTTCCGCGTTGAACCGTGTTGGCACTGAAGGTTGCCAAAGTAATGCTAGGCACGGTAACGACGAGTGTGTTGCTGGAAATCAGGTAGTTGCCATCTCCTGAATAGGAGGCGGTGATGGTTTCGATACCAGTAGCGGAAGGTGTGTAGGTGTATGTAGCGGTGCCGTTTGCCTGAATGATGGCCACGGTCTGGATATTGGGGTTTGTGGGTGATGAGAAGACAACATTACCGGTTGGCTTGAGTGGAGCATTGATGGCAGGGGTGGAAACGACCACGGTGAAGTTAATAGAAGACCCTAGGTTGACGATGGCTGGCGTTGGGCTGGAAGTGAACGCAAGGCTAGTGTTGGCTTTGTTGACAACAATATTAACGCCATTGGAAGTGGAGGCTGCGTAGTTGGTGGCGTCGCCGTTATATGTTGCGGTGAGCGTGTGTGACCCAACGGTGAGGTTGGTGGTTGAGAAGCTAGAAGCAGGATTAACGCCCGCATTGGTGGTATTTGGTCCGTTCAGGGTCCCATCGAGCGTGTCGGAGAATGTGATGGATCCTGCAGCGAAAGGGATGATGGAGCCAACTGTGTGGGGATCAGTTGAGGCTGATAGATCTATTTGATCGCCATAGGTTATACTGCTGTTAGGCGTAACAGTCAGGATTGTATCTGTGCGTTGGTTGGTGATCGTAAGGTTTTGTGAAGCCAGCGACGATGTCGTGTTGTAAATGCCTGAATCGTTGCGATTATATCGGGCGGAAATCACATAAGGGGTTGGGCTGACGAGGAAATTGTACTGAGGATCAGCAGTGTTAATAGTTACAGAATAAAGATGGCCTGATCCATTGCTCCCTACTGTGGAGTCTCCACGTAGAATCGTAATGAAATCAACACCGTTGCGTATCAGTGTGACAGAGCCAGGCTGAACAAGATCGGAATCATCTGGCGCTACATCGACCGTAAATGTCAGAAGTTCGCCACGTTCGATTGTATTGTTAGAAAGGCTAACTGAAACAATAGGAACGATGCCGACTTCCTGTTTCAGCGTGTCAGCATCACTGGCGAATTTCGTTGAATCTGTGGCAGTGAAAAGGGCTTGAATGTCATATACGCCGATAGGCAAAACATTGGCGAGAAGTGGAACGCCAACAACATCGTATGAAAATGTTCCATCAGGATTAACTGGAGCCGTGCCCAAAGTGGTATAACCACCCCCGCTACCAACCTGTTTTTGCCCAATTGTTACCGTTCCGATTGGGAACAGTCCTGTTGATACAGGCGTGGCTGATGGGTGCGTGATGGCAACGCTTCCACTAATGGTGATTTTGGTTGCAGTGGCTTCATCTGCAGGATTGGGCACACTGGCATTGAGTGTTGTTGTGGTTGTTGCAGGAGCGATGGTTACTGTGAATGGTGCGCTCTGGCTGTCCACATAGGAATTGTCGCCTAAGTATTGGGCGTAGAGGATATTGGTTCCAGGCGGCAGTAACGGAAGTCCCGCAACAGTTGCATCGCCGTTCAGAGTTATTGTTGTGTCAGATGCCGGAAGTATTGATCCAGCGACTGGAGCAATGGTGGCACGCCCATATTCTGTAACAACATTGTTACCATTGGAATCCGGAATGATACTGACAATGCGCATGACACCAGTGATAGGTGTTACCGATGCCTTTGAATCATCGAAATCGACACGTGTTGTAACGGTTTGTACTTGACCATATTCAATCGACAGTGGAGTTGAAGTGACGACGGAACTCTTGGTTGCTGTTTGAAGCTCAACTGCTCCCATGTCCACCGCAACATTGATAGCACGTGGGACATTACGGACGTCGGTTGTTATGGCAATAACTGGATTGGTTGGATTGTTGCCTGCCTGTGTTACATCAAGGCCTGTGTCACGGGCAGGACTAAGGCGATCAATCGATACAGATCGCACGATAGCATTGGCATTGGTAGTTGCGGCAACCCCAGTTACGGGTGTAACCCCAACTGCTGTTCCAAGATTGTTTTGAAGGCCCAAAGAATCGATCCCAGCATTCTGGTCTGAACCGATCAGGTTGCCCTTGGTGCCATTAAAAGTGAACCCCGGTGACGTTGCAGGGTTGAACATGCTGTACCCGCTCGAACCAAAGGTACCCACCCCGTTATTGGAAAATCGATTTCCCGTGTTAGCAATTACAAAGTTGGGGTCGCCAGGATTGCTGGGGTGATTAACTGGGTTGTAAATAATACCTGTGTTTTGAACGTTGATCGTGTTTAGGGTGCTGATAGCGCTTCCTGAAGTAGTATCATTAAATACGCCGCCAGTATCTGAATTGTTGAAGCCGTTAACGCCTGAAAGGTAATTGGAATTGTTTTTATCAGCAAATGGATTCACAAGGCTGTTATTGGTTATGGTGGTGTTGACGAATCGGGTGGTGCTGTTGCCGCCACGGAATGGGTCGCTGGCAGAATAGTTGGCACCGCCTTGGTTATGGCCATCAGCAATAATGACGGCACCGCCATTTAAACCTTTACCAGTTGACTGAATGTTGGCGTTTCCAGAATTGGTTTGGCCTGTCTGAACGACTGAATTGCCAAAGAAGGTGGTGTTGATGATTTGGTTTGTAGTATTGCCGCCTGTGTCATTGGAAATATAGATGCCGCCACCACCGCTGTAGGCTGGAATTGCTGGATTCGCAGGTGAAATGGCATTAGGAGGCAACCAGAAATCGACTACCGAGGTCACAGAGTTGAACGCGATTTCGCTATTGGTGATTGTCGTTCCCGCACCTGACCGGATAGCGCCGCCACCAGAATAGCGAGGGGCAGGTTGTTTTTCCGGGTTGCTGGAGTAGATGGTCGGATCCGGTAGTGGGCTCGGTGTTGGATAGCCAGTGATCGCAACACTGTTGTTTTCAAAGACTGATTTGTCGATGGCGAGTCCGCCGTTCCCGCTGAATATAGCGGCGCCGCCGGAGTTCGCGGTGGTTACCGACGAAAGTTTGTTGTTGGTGAAGACGGATTGAGTGATTGAAGTCAATCCGCTGCCCGTTGTAATGAGTGCGGATCCGCCAGTGGTTCCAGTGTTTGTTGTTCCATAAATGTTGTTGGTTTTGCTTGATTCATTGTTATTGAAATAAGATTTGCTGATATTTGTGGATTGTGAAACGATGGCGAGTGCCCCGCCTGCGGTGTTGTTTGAAAACACGCTTTCGGAAATGGTTGTCTTGCTTGGATTTCCAAGGATTTCCAAAGCTCTGTAGGAAGACATGCTATTTGGGTTGTTAAGGTCCACAACCGCGCCTGAAATAGTAACTGAACCAGAGGACTGTAGCCGGATTGTTCCTTGTGTTGATTTTGAATTGGGAACGTTTCCTGTTACGGTCGGATTGGTCAGTGTTATGGTATTGCCCTGAATGAGTGCTCCGCCTTGAGTTGCTGTTGATGACGCATTGATAGTGTTATTTGTTATTGAGACATTGTTTAAGGTGACAGACGTTGTCCCATTCAGTGTGAGCGGTCCTGTACCACTTTGGCCGTCTCCGTTTGCTGTAATTGATGTTTGCGAGATGGATATTTTCGCGGCAGAGGCACTTATTGCCGCGACATCGTTTCCTGCGAAGATTGATTTTCCCGCAGCGGTTCCTGTGATAGTCAGGTTGCCAGCACCGTTACTGATATCAATGGCTCTCAGCGACGCGTTTGTAAATGTTGAGTCTGTTACGGAAAGTGTTCCCGCGCCGACATCCGCGAAGATGAAGTTGGTGACTTGTCTGGCTGTGCCAAAGGTGTTCGCGTTATCAAAAATACAGTTGTCGACTACTAAGTTCCCTAGATTTTGCTTGATCACGTTTCCAGTGGTATCACCGAAATGAATTCCCGAAACTGTTAGAGTGTTGGCACCGGCGATTTGCATGCTTTGTTCAATAATACCGGGATTCAATCCATACGATGTGTTTTGAATGGTGATGCTGGCGCCTGTTCCAGTTGTTCCGTTGATTGGTTCTAGTTGGAATTGGCCAGACCCGCTTTGTGACAAAGTGACTTGTTGGTTGAGCAATGCGCTATTTGAGCCGGGATTTGTTACTGCAACTCCCGTGATAGAACCAACAAAGTTTCCAAGAATTCCATCTGCGGAATCATTGATGCTTGTGACGGTGAATATGGCTCCACCCTGGTATCCATTGGATCCGGTGGTGTCTGGTTTTTGACGTAATTGATTGCCTTGCTTGAACGTGTTGCCTGTGCTTGATGCTGTTGCCGCGGTGAAACCAATATCAGATTGAATGATCAGCTTATCGGAGCCGGGTCCGGTGATGGTGATGTCTTTGCCGCTATTGAGGATGATTGAACCAACCGCGCCGTTTAGCACCAGAGTTTTTGGCAAGCTGCCCGAGGTGAATAAGGCCGGGGCAAAATCGATTTTGCCATCGGTTCTTGCCGCTTCGATAATCGCTGCGCGTAAAGAACCTGCTATTGGTTGAGCCGCGTCTGGGCCGTCCAGAAGTGTGGTGACTGTGACAGCTGGTACCGCCCGGTCTTCCAGCATTTCCAGAGCAGGACGGCGCAGTGTACGCTTTGATTTGTTGCTTTTGAACCAATCAGCCCACGTTCGTTGTTGCGCGTTGCGAGACATGGAATCACCTCGTGACCGATTCGCTTGTCAAATTCTGCCAGCCCGCACGGCGTATGAGTGGACGGGTGTTATTCCGCATACTCAACTGGGTTATCGTCTTTTGCCTATGGAAGACTGGCTTCAGCGCGGCCAGTCTTGTCATCGCTAACCCGCTATCTTCCTGCACAGGCCTTACAATCGCTACCGAATGCTTGCTTCGGTTCTTCCATCACGACGATTGTGGGCTTGCTAAAGATTGCTTGCAACCAAGCCTATGTGGCCTTAACCAAGGAACAGTCCACTGTTATAGGACAAGGTTTCGGCTGGACCGAATGCGAAGAACTGATCGATGCGTTGGTAATTGCTGTTGTACCTAGCAACCAGAGGGCCTGCATTGGGTCCAACGCCTACCAGCAACTCCTTGATGCCATCACCGTTGGTGTCAGCAACCGTTACCCGGCAACCACCCTGGTATGTGGATGAGAATGCATAGAAACTAGCGCGAGTGGCCAATGTGCTGTAGTTGGTTACCACAACTTGTGGCAAACCTTTATTCACAGAGGTGATAATTTCAACGGCACCTGTGTTGGCGGCGACATTGGCGGCTACAAAGATCCCGCCGCTAAAGGATGAACCGTATGCTGCAACGACAAAGCTTTTCAAAAGGTTGCCGTTGATGCCGTTGAATACCCTGACATTGGCTGGTCCGCCGTTCATGGGGCCAGTAATCACGTCAGCACGCCCATCGTTATTGACGTCTGCTGTTGCCAGTGTCACCCCGCCCAAGAATGTCGAGGCATAGGCCAGTTTCGACCAAAGCACCTGCGATAGGTTGGCACCGTTGAACGCTTTCACTGTTGGCGCGGCGCCTGAGCCGCCCGGGGCAACAATGATGTCGTCTCGGAAGTCTCCGTTCACATCACCGGTGGTGATGTTGACGGGTAGCCCAAAGCTGGGGGTAAAGGCGTAGAAGCCGCCAATATTGTTGAGTGTGCGTCCATCGACAATGCGGACAAAAGACCCTGTTTTGGGTGTAAAGACCAAGTCTGCAACACCATCACCCGTAACGTCTCCAGTGGAATTCACTCGGAAACCACCGGTGTAACTCGCCCCCAATGGTCGCAGAATGGCCATTTGAGTGTTTGTTGTTGTGCTGAAAAGCTGAATGGTTGAGCCAGTACCTGGGGCTATGGCATAGAACCGTTGAACAACAACCCGGTTTACACGGAAGGTTTGGGTGATGGTACCAGCGGCTACGGCAAAGTTCGTATCGCCCGTGTACCTGGCCGAAATTGAGTAATCGCCGGTAGTTGGAGGCCTGTAACTCAGAGTGGCGGTATAGGTACTGGTGCCTGTTTTTACCAGTGATACCGTGCCAATCGTGACTGGCGCGGCTCCATTGATGCGGATGGTGTAGACGACTTGTCCTGTCAAACCCGCGATACCGGCGCCGAAGGTTGCTGTGGACAAAGTGGAAACAAAAGTTGTGTTCATGCCGAGCTTTACCGGCGATGAGGCCGCAAGCGTCATTGTGGTGCTCGCTGGATTCACAACAACGTTGATTGGCGTTGAAGTGGATGGATTGTAGGAAACGCCATCGCCCGAGTAGCCTGCATCGAGGGTGTGTGTGCCACCAGTGAGCAGGAGATTGTTGGCCGATGCAGTCATGCTTCCTTGGGTGACTGGTACGGGAGTGCCTAGAACTGTACTGCCTTCATAAAAAGTCACTGTTCCATTCGAGAACGGTAGCGCGCTACCTGCTGAAGCCACGGTTGCTGAAAGATTGATTTTGGTTCCGTAGGTGATGGTGGTGGCGGGGGTCACACCCATGGAAATCGTGCTATTGAATCCGGTAACTGTCAGGTCTTGAGTGCTTGAAGCGGTGGTGGCATAGCTGCCACCGTCTTGGTTGTACGTGGCAATAATCGACTGGGATCCAAGCGTTAAACCTGCTGTATTTGTGCTGGTAAAGGTGTACATCAATCCATTCAGCACTGGTGTCGCATTAACTGCTAACACACTGCCAAGTTTGACATTGGTGCCGGATACTAGGAAATCTACCGAACCGGTAAGTGGTTCAGCCAAATCTGTTTGCTCAACAATAGCCGAGAAGGTAACAGCGCTGCCAGCGGCAACTGGATTGTTGGCGAATGGGAACAGCGAGACTGTTGGAACCACGCCAATGGTGAGCTCCTGCGTATTTGTATCTGATACAGCAAATTTTGCGACATCCGTAGGGTCGAATTTAGCCAGAATGGTGTACACGCCATAGGCAAAACCTGTCGGCGTGGTAACTGAATATGAACCATCCGAAGCCACTGGGATGTTGCTGGCAAATGGCGTGAATGCTCCGCCCAATGGCTGATAGCCTAGTTCAATCGTGCCCACAGGGCTTTGGGTGGAAAGCGGAGCTGTTACAGAGCCACTGAATGTCACTGCTTGGGTACGGCCAGCAGGGTTAGGGCTAATGGTGTCGAGTACGGCCGAGGTGCTGGCTGCCGCAACGATCACATCGAATGGGCTCGACTGGCTCACGGCATAGTTCATGTCGCCGCTGTAACGGAAGAACAGGGTGTTGGTTCCGGCGGCCAGAAGTGTTGCCAAGGTGTTGTTGATAGTCAGGGTGACGGTTCCACCCGCTGTGAGGTCGGTAACGCTAACGGGTACCAAAGCACCAGCCGCGATGACGGTATTATCTGAGCTGCGAACCAGTTCGAGAATGCCTTGAATACCAACAGTTGGGAGTTTGTTGTCATCCCATTGAGCCTTGGCAGTTAAGGTGAGGGATTGGCCGTAGGTGGTCAATGTGTAGGCATTGGGGTGGGCGGAATCTGCAGGAACCAAAATGGGTGACGTTACAGCCGTTTTGGTGGCGTATTGAACTTCAAAAGCGCCAATATCAACGTTGGTGTTGATTAACCTGTTGGCGCCACGCGTATCCAGTGGCAGTGGTGCTGGATAAACATTCACAGATGTGCCAGCATCGCGCGCTGGGCTGAGCCTGTCGATGGGAATGTACTTGATTGTGCCCTGATACAGAGGGTTCGATGTCAAGCCAATCTGCGGGGCTCGAACATCGGTTTGAAGGCCTTTGGGATCAAGGTTGGTTGTATCAGCCGATTGTGTGATATCTCCAGGAGCAGGGAAGAAAGATCTAGCATTATTGGTGAAGTTATTATTGAATCCATAAGTGGTTGACGGATCGTACATGGAGGAAGCCTTCGATTGGAAGGTTCCATATCCATCCGCAAAATAACGTCGACCCGTGTTCGATATTACCGTTGAAGGGGCACCACTGAAAAAGCCGCTACTGCTAAGATAATCGAGTCCTGTGTTACCGGTGAGCATGGTGTTGGTTGTTATTGTGGAGCTGCCGGTATTGGTATCGATGAAAATACCCCCAGTATCTGTGGTATTGCCCCATTGATCCAGTCCACTACCTTGTGCTATTGCAGTGGAAAAGTTGGAGTTCACACTAGTTGCAAATGGATTTACAAGGCTATTTCCAGCGATGGTGACATTGATGATGTTGGTTGTGCTTGAACCATTGAAAGCATTGAAATTCACGTTGTTGGGGGCGCCTACTGCTCTTCCATCAGCAATAATCATGGCGCCGCCGTTGAGACCGCGGCCTGTGGGTGCTTGTGTGACCCTGAAAGTTCCAGCAGGGGTACCATACAAGATGGACAATGAAGATGCTGTGTCTGACGCCACTACAAGATCAACGTTGTTGCCAAAAAAGCTCAATTTGCCTGCTTGCGCGTCTACTGGCCCTACTTGAACATCATATGCAATTGGACTACCGAATATTCCGGCTCCTAAATTGCTGTAAATTGCGACTTGATTGTATCCATGGAGAGGAACAATCAAGTCGAGAAACGCATCAACTGTTGGGTTGAGATTGGCCAATCGTGCTACGCGTGGATCACTACCCGCACCGGTGTTGTAATCATCCGTCAACGGATTGTTGATGAATGTGCTGTTGGCCTGTCCAAAGTAGATGTGAACGAGTGCCGCACCAGAATCGGCAACAGCCGCATCAAGGAAACCATCGGCATTCACATCTCCAAGCACGAGAGATGCTGGGGTAGAAGTGAAGGTGGTTGCCTTGGCAGCTTTGAAAGAGCTTGTTACGCTGTCCCAATTAAACTGATTAAGTGTGCCTGTGGAGGTGATGGCGGTTAGGTCCACAAAACCATCGTTATTGAAGTCTCCTGCAGCAACCGCGACAGGAGAACCAGTTGGGGTTAGATTAGTGACCGTCCCAAAGGCACCGAAACCAGTTCCAAAGAGGACCGTGATTGAAGTTTCGCCGCTGTTGGCAACAGCAACGTCTACCTTGCCATCGTTATTGAAGTCGCCCGTTGTCAGGGCAATGGGATTAGCACCTGGAGTGGTTCCCACATTGTGGGACGATGCCAACTGGAATGAGCCAGTATTCGTGCCCAAGTAGAGTGATATTGAATTGACGAGCGGATTAGCAACAACAAAGTCAGGATTGCCATCTCCGTTGAAGTCGCCTTGAGCCACAGCACCCGTTGCACCTGATGGCATAGCTGCCAAGTTCACGGGTGCTGCTGCCGTGTAATTACCACCAAAACCTGATTGACTGGCCACGCTAAATGATTGGTTGTTGGCATTGATGGTCAGGGCGCTGGTGTTAAATCCGCCACCATAATTTCCCAAAAGGAGCGCAGTAGGGCTGGCACCCAAAGGAACATAGGCGGAGCCACGACCAGAAAGGCGGGTATCAGATACCGCACCAGTTTGGATAGCCGAGTTTCCTGTAAAAGTTAGATTATAAAGATTGTTGACAGTGGCTTGACCATTGCTGGTCAGGTACAGGGCTCCGCCACCGGAATACATCGGTTTTGACGCAGTAGCCGTTTCATCGATGGCATGCTGCCAGAAGTCGACTTGGTTTAATACAGTGTTGTCTGAAAAATAAGTTCCCTGGATGGTGGTACTACCACCGGTATAAACAGCGCCACCACCAGAATATCGCGCCGATGGCTGGAGTTCGGGATTTAATTGGTAGTCTGTAGTGTCTGGACTCGGGCTATTGACTGGATACCCGGTAATAGAGATGGAGTTATTCTCGAAACCACAGTTGGTAATTGTCAGCTTGCCATTGAAGTCGTAAATAGCTCCACCACCTGAGTTTTCCTGTTCGATGTTAAGAACTTGATTATTTCGGAACAGGGAGCTTGAGACCGCGAGGTTGTTGGTTTGCAAAGCCAAAATGGCAGCGCCACCGGTATTGAAGCTAAAAGTGTCAGGTTCACCTGACAATCGGAAACCCGCGTCTACGCTTTTGTTTCCATCGAATGTGCAGTTAGTGACTGTCGCTGTAGTAACATTGTTCAGCGCGAGTGCCGATCCACCGATTGAAGCATCGTAAATGCTGTTAACTTGGTTGCCAGTAAACAGTGAATTGGTAACGGTTACTCCGGCAGAACCGTTGATAAATACACCGCCATTACCAAGAAACAAGCTGTCGCCATTGTTCTGGATGGTTGTGTTGGAAATAGCAACAGTATTTCCGCCACGGTACTCGATCCCGCTCTCATCGTTGTTGTTAAAGACACTCCCATCCACGGTAAGTGTTCCCGAACTAATCATATCGATAGCACTTGCGCCTGAATCCGTGAATGTTGAATTCGAGATGTTGAGACTTCCAGCGCCATTGCTGACACTGATATATGAGGATGATTGCTTGGGGAATCCGAATTTGTCTGTGTTATCAAATTTGGTGTCGCTGACAATCAAACTACCCAGATTGACGATAAGCGCATCGCCTTTGCCTGTGCCAAAGTGCAGGCCAGACATGGTGATGGTACCCGTCGCTCCGGACATTTGCTGCTGAACCAAGCCCGTGGCTACGCCAATACTGCCGGAACCTACCTGTAGAAAGGCGCCAGATCCTGTGCTGCCGCCGATCGGTGTCAGCATGTTCACGCCAGATCCTGAGGGGCTTAAAATGGCTCCTGTTGTTCGGAATCCTGAGTTAGCGCCTGGTTGAATCACAGTAACTGCTGTAATGGCGCCTTTGCCATTCACCACGCCATCGCTGAGGTCATTGATACTAAGCACCGAGAATCGCGCTCCGCCTGTGAATTGATCGAATCCTTGCTGGAGTTGATCGCTTACGCGGAAGCCACTACCACCACTGGTGACCGAGGCTGCTTGAATACCCAGATCTGCCTGAATAATAAGCTTGTACTGACCAGCGAATGGCCCAGATGTGAATTTTCCCGGGCCTTGAATATTCAGGTTCGCGGGGGTGTTAACCTGCAATCGGCCCACGGCACCGTTCAAAACCAGAGTTTGTGGGCCCGCTGAATCTGGAAATAGCGCTGGATCAAAACTGACGATTCCATCGGAAGGAACCTGAGTGATGGCTTGCCGCAGTGATCCTGTCAGTGGACTTGAGGCATTGGTGCTGTCAAGAAGGTTGGTTACGACGGTGGCCGGTACAGACCGGTCTTCCAGAGCCTCCAAGGCGAGTCTGGATTTGGACTTGGTTTCCGTGCGAGTATTGTCACCAAACATGCGTGACCACAGCGAGCGATTCAGATTGCGCGACATGGAGCACCTCGTCCTTGAAGACCGCCTGAAACAGGCAGGCACGATGGGCAATCCTTGCCACACCGTCAGCCCAGGCGGTACTTCTTTCCGCTTATATTTTGTTTCGACGTGAGCCGGAGTCTGCCTCGATAGTGACAGGCGGTGTGCTGCATTTTTTTGCAGTTGAGACCCGTCATAGTCGGCTTAATCCGTATCATCCCGGGAACTTCCCGGAAGGTCACCAGCCCCCACCATCGTGGTGAAGGCCAGTGGTTCCTAGTCCATGACGCACGGGATGCGCCTGTGGTTTGCTAGGCTTTATTAATATTTTATTAAATAGCGATTGATATCGGGCGCTGCGGTGCATATTACCCGATGAACAGCCCGTTTTTGCCTTCTGGACTGTTTGCAGAGAAGGCGAAGAAGGCATCTATCAGCTGCTTATTGGCCCCGTTGAACCGACGCACCTGACCTCCGCCACTGGCACCCGAGGCAGTCAGGATCTCGGCTATGCCGTCTCCTGTAATATCACCAATCACGCCAACGCGGGCCCCAGTCGTTGAACTACCAAAGGCTGTGAATGTGCTTGTGGTGCGGGATGTTCGCCCATCGATAACCGATACCTTCGAAGAACCAGCCAAAGCCCCCAGAATGATGTCCGCGCGCTTGTCGCCATTCAGGTCGGCTGCTGCCACACTGAAGCCGTTGGTGCTGCCTGCGCCCGTGGCAATAAAGCTTTGCATCAGGTTGCCGTTGGCACCGTTGAAGACCACTATGTGGGCAGATGTGCCAGTGAACGGCACACAGACGATATCGGCCTTGCGGTCGCCGTTGACATCGGCAGCAGCCACCGAGACACCGCCGCTGAAGGAAGCCGAGTAGGCCAGTTTCGAGAAGAGCAGTCCGTAACCGTTTCCTGAGAATGCGCGAACAAGTGGTGAGGTACCGGAGGCCCCTGGTGCCACGATGATATCACCAAATCCATCGCCATTGATGTCGCCAACAGCTACATTAACGGGTTTGGTATAATTTGGGCTATAGGCTGAGAATCGAGTGACCTGAGTGAATTTCTGGCCATTAGCGATGGATTGCCCGTTGATCACCCCTACAAGGGAACTGGAAGCAGTCGAGTAAACGAGATCCACAACGCCATCGCCTGTGACATCGCCGGTGGCGACACGGTAACCACCGGTGTAGGTGGCACCAAGAGGCTGAACGGTGCCTACGAGGGTCTTTGTAACTGCGTTGTAAAGCTTAATGGTGGAACCGGTCTGCCCGGCTACGGCAAAGAACGGGTCATTTCCAGAAACATCCATCAACAACGGTGCTGCTGTCGTGGTGGTCAAGTAATTGCTGTCACCCGAATAAACAGTTGTAATTGTGTGCTTGCCAATGCGTGTTGGCGTGTATTTCAGCGACGCGGTACCGCCGGATACAGATACCGTACCAATGGCGACACCGTTGTCGAGGAACTGCACCGAGCCGCCGGCATCACTTGCAAGGGTGGCGGTGAGAGTTACGGATTCAGTAATTTCTAAATTGAGCTTCGATGTTGTTGAAGAAACATTCGCGTTAGCCTTGGCAATGGTGAACGAGAGTGTGGATGATATTGATCCACTGAAGTTGGCGTTATCACCAGAGTACTGGGCCTGAAGCTGATAGTTACCAGCAGGCAGTACCGTGCTCTGGGTGGGAAGCGATAGCGTTGGGGCTGTAATGGTTGGGCCAACAGCGGTACCGGTGAGCAGGTTCACAATTTGGATGGTGCCGGTGAATGGGACAGCGGAAGTGCCCACGATGCTGGTATTCACAGAGGCGCCTAGGTTTAGAGCAGCACCATATACAAGGCCGGAGGTGGCCCCTGCATTCAAGGCGGTGGTGGTTGATTGCTGACTCACGGTAAGTCTGATTGGTCCAACACGGGTATTTGAACCAACATAACGGGCGTAGATGGAGTTATTACCATTGATCAGTGCCGAACCAGGCAACGCTGTATCAAGACTGATTTGGTAGTACTGACCTGTAGAGCCCATATTTGGGGTACCAATATTGGTTTGCCCCAGAACGGTGCCATTATCGAGTACAAATTCAACCGTGGAGCCCGACGCCACTAAAGGTTGTTCAAATACAGCCAATGTGACTGATGCCCCCCTGCTGGCACTGTTAGTGCTGCTTGCGAAGGTGAGAGTCGTTGCAGACAGCGTGGTGGTTGAGCTAACCGGATTGTAAAGCCCATCGGTCGGCAGGAACTGCGTGGTTGCTACACCAGTCCGTGCCGTGGGGAACGAGAATATCTTGATAGCCTTGCCGCCAACAAGAGTAACAGGCGCGCCTTGGGCAATACCATCGAACAGGAACTGCACTCTACCAGAAGGTGCTGCGGCGCCTGTCGCTCCGGTTACCGTGGCTTCAAGGGTAATGGTGGATGCAGCTCCGGCAACAACGCTGGTGGAACCACCATTGATGGGGGCAACCACCATGGATGGAGTTGCTTGGGTTATTCCTACCGTGGTGATTAAGGAATTCGATGCGTTGTAGTTAAGGCCATCACCGGTATAGCGGGCATTGATGCCATAGGTGCCAGGTGCAAGCAGCAAATTGGAGAATGTGTAAACGCTAGTGCCAGGAACATAGGCCTGAGAAGCAATGACTGTGGCCCCGTTGGCAACAAGCTGCACAACGCTGCCGGGAATGGGTTGAATGGGATTAGAAACCGCGGGCAGCCCTGAAAGTGTTGCTATGAATGTATTGGAAGTTCCATAAGGACTGTTTCCAAGGCTTCCA
>CAMCLK010000037.1 GCA_945875585.1 Candidatus Kuenenia stuttgartensis
GTGCGCCAAGAATTACCGCGGGGCGTGCTGTGTTTTTGAATGGGCATGCGGGATGGTTCAAAGTCGTTGGCAAGCCATCTGCCAAGCTGCTCCAAAATGTCTTGTCCCTGAAACAATTCCTCGGAAGCTTCGCGAAGTGCCGTGAACAAGGAATTGCGATCAGTTGGATTTCTTCCGCCACCCGGGACCGACCAGTAGCCGAGAAAGGGATGCTCGCCACGCTGGGCTAGCAATACTTCCCAGCCGTGTGAGCCCTTGTATCCAAGGATGACACCTGCGCCAAAGTAATGAAGGTCCGGCGCCTCAAAGGGATCAACGCGAGGTGGAAGACTCATACAACTACTCGCTACGAAAAGTTCGAAACACATGTAAGATTCTTGTGTTCAGTTTATCATCAGTTTTGTAGATTGTGGGACTTAAAACAAATAAAAAACCTACCCACTTTTTTTTAAAGGTATAGTTTGACTGATCAAGGGAGTGTTTGCACGGCTGGCGCCGGCCCTGGTCTTCAAAACCAGCGGGGGGTTTGAACAAAGCTCTCAGTGGGTTCGATTCCCATACACTCCCGCCATATTTCTGCAGATGCTCTGAACACCTTTGGCAATATTTTGCAAGCAGAAGATGTCTGCTTTCTTGTTGTGGGGCGTTTGTTGTGTTTGCCATCCTCGCGAAATATCTGGATCGTGAACGAACGGTCGCTGGCCCGTTTTTCAACCGCTGGTTAGTTCCACCCGCTGCCTTGTGCATTCACCTATCGATAGGCATGGCCTACGGGTTTTCCGTGTTTTGGCTGCCGCTTACCCGAGCCGTTGGTATCGACCATTCGGTACCGTGCCCTGCTGGAATGCCCTGGTATGAAAAATGGGTCATGACGTCCTACGATTGGGACAAACCGCTATTGGGATGGATGTATACGCTTTTTTTTGTGTTCTTGGGTTCAAGCGCGGCACTGTTTGGCAGGTGGCTGGAGCACGCAGGGCCTCGCAAGGCAGGTTTAGCTTCAGCACTGTGTTGGTCCGGTGGATTGGCGATTGGATCATTAGGGGTTTATTGGCATCAATTGTGGCTATTATGTTTAGGTACTGGTGTTGTCGGTGGCATCGGTTTGGGATTGGGCTACATTTCTCCTGTTTCAACACTGATCAAATGGTTTCCTGATCGGCGAGGAATGGCTACGGGCATGGCAATCATGGGGTTTGGCGGAGGCGCCATGATTGGATCGCCACTCGCGGATCTGCTCATGAAGCACTTTGCCACGGCTCATTCCGTGGGCGTTTGGGAGACACTCTTAAGTCTTTCTGTAATTTATGGCGTTTTTATGGTTATTGGCTCGTTGGCATACCGTGTTCCGCCCGATGGCTGGTCGCCACCCGGTTGGCAGGCGCCAGTTGTCGCATCGGGGTTATCAACGACTAGGCATGTTCATGTGAATCAAGCTTGGAAAACACCACAGTTTTGGCTTCTGTGGTGTGTCTTGTGCATGAATGTTTCCGCAGGTATCGGTGTCATTGGAATGGCTTCTCCCATGTTTCAGGAAATTTTTGGCGGCCGCCTGATCGGTTTGAATCAGGAGTATGAATCTCTCGACTTGGCTCAGGCAGGTCGTGTTGCGGCGGTCGCTGCTGGATTCACAGGATTGTTGAGCCTTTTCAATATTGGAGGGCGATTTTTTTGGGCCACCTTATCTGACGTGATTGGTCGACAAGCGACTTATAGTGTATTTTTTGTTTTTGGTATGATTTTATACGCGATGGCGCCCTCGGCGGCGCTTTTGGGCGGTGTCGCGCCATTCGTGGTGATTTTTTGCCTTATTCTCACTCTTTACGGTGGTGGATTTGCTGCCATTCCTGCTTACTTGGCGGACCTCTTTGGCACTCAAATGGTTGGCGCTATTCATGGCAGGTTGCTCACGGCATGGTCTGTGGCTGGGGTAGTGGGGCCAGTGCTTGTGAACTATCTGAACGATGCTCAGGTACGGGCAGGGGTTCCTAAAAGCATCGCTTACGACAGCACGCTTTATGTTTTGGCTTTACTGTTGCTTGTTGGATTGGTTTGCAATCTGTTGGTTCGCCCCGTTGCCGATGGCTGGTTCATGACAACAGAGGAGCTGGCTCGTGAACGAGGGGTCGCCAAGCCGGGTCTCACTGGCGAAAACACATTCAAAGGGGCAGGCAGTACGGGGGCCACGATTCAGGTAGTTGCTTTCTGGGCGCTTGTGGCGATTCCAGCTTTTTGGGGCGTTTGGATCACCATAATGAATGCTGTCGCCATGGTGCGGCAGTCGTTATCAACTTGACTTTTGCGCGATAATGGACAACAATGTCTTTAATTGGTGGCCCGGTCGATCCCTTCCACTTGGTGTGCAAACGTGAGCCCTTTCGTATTGCTAATGGGATATGCGTGGAGTGCTTTCGGATCTCCATTTGACTTCGATCGGGCACCGATTAATTATGCCACTGCACCCGCCGATGATGCGATTGCCCCATTAATTGCCAAATTACGTGCCGGTCACCTCAAATTGCACGACGATCCGCAGCACGGTTATCTCGTTGCGATTCTGAAAGAATTGCAGATTCCTCAGTCGTCTCAGGTGCTGGTTTTTTCCAAAACAAGTTTGCAACGTCAACGCATTAGCCCCAGAACGCCACGGGCCATTTATTTCAATGATGAGGTCACCGTTGGCTTTTGCATGCGAGGCGATGTGTTGGAGGTTGCTGCTGCTGACCCAAACCTAGGCACGGTCTTTTACACGGTTGAGCAGCATGGCGAGCAACAAGGGAATCTGTTCAAGCGTCAGACAGAATCGTGTCTGGTTTGCCATGGATCATCATCTAACCAAGGGTTTCCAGGTCACTTGATTCGTTCGGTTTCAGCCGACCAAACGGGTGAGCTTGTCCTTTCGCGCGGCACTAGGCGTGTGGACCACACAACACCGTTAGCGGAGCGCTGGGGAGGTTGGTATGTCACAGGGACCAGTGGAAGTCAAAAGCATCTAGGTAACAGAATTGTGAGTGGACGGCAAGGCGCTGATGAAACTCAGGATGCCAGCAATCGGAGCAGTCTGGATGGTATCGTCTCATTGGGCCGGTATTTAACACCACATAGTGACATCGTGGCGCTGATGGTGCTTGAACATCAAGCAGAAGCCCACAATAGGATCGTGCGCGCAAACTACCTCACACGTCTTGCCCTTATAGAGCAAGCAGAGATCAACGCGATGTTGGGAGAAAATTCTGCCAGCAGAAGCGAGGGGATTACCCGGAGGATTGAACGGGCATGTGAACCCGTCGTACAGTGCCTGCTGTTTAGTGAAGAAGCCAGATTGGTGGATCGTGTATCTGGCACATCGAAATTTGCCAGTGATTTTGTATCGCGTGGCCCATTTGATGCCAAAGGACGCAGCCTCCGCGAATTTGATCTTCAAAAAAGAATGTTTCGGTATCCATTGAGCTATGTCGTATATGGTAGACTTTTCGACGGATTACCCCCAGAAGCCAAATTGCGCATCTATCGACGACTATATGATGTGTTGACGGGAGTGGACCAAACCAAAGAATTTGAACACCTGACGGCAACGGATCGGAAAGCTATTCTGAAAATCGTTCGTGGTACCAAAAAAGGTTTGCCTGCCTACTGGAAATCTTGATTCGTTCGTTCAGGAGAAAATAATTTGTTACTGTGGAATTCCTTCTGGAGGAATTCCCATGCTTCTGCAACGCCGAATGTTCCTGCTAGCTTCTGTTTTAATCGCCACACTGGCTGGAGTGGCGTTTCGATACCAACCTGCCATTGAAAAGCCTCAGCTTGTTGGCGTTCGCGGCTTGGGGGCATTGGGGGACGGTATAACCGACGATACGACTGCTATTCAGAAAGCTATCGATGCTGGAACAGGATCGGTGGTATTTCCGTCAGGCGTTTATCGAATCACTAGGCAGCTGTTGGTGAACCTAGAGCGTACCGGGCCAATAGCGCTGACAGGCGATGGAACAGCAACCTTGAAAATGTCTGGCCAAGGGCCAGCAATCCAGATCGCTGGAACACACGGCGGAACCGCTTTGCCGGCTACAGTGAAGCCCGAAGTCTGGAACCGCCAGCGCATGCCAATGATCTCGGGCCTGGACATTGCAGGAGACCATCCGGAGGCAGATGGTATTCGAGCATCTGGAACATTGATGTTGACTATTCACCGTGTAGGTATTCGGCACTGTCGCCATGGAATTCATCTAATTGACCGCAACCGCAACTTAACTGTTTCCGACTCGCACATTTATTCCAATAAGGGTATTGGAATTTACTATGACAATGTGAACCTCCATCAATCTAACATTATTGGCTGTCACATTAGTTATTGCGAAGGAGGTGGAATCGTTTGCCGTGGTGGAGAAGTGCGCAACGTGCAAATCGGCACATGTGACATTGAAGCGAATATGGCGAAGGACGGAGCCTCCACGGCAAATGTCCTGATCGATTGCCAGGAAGGATCAACTGCTGAAGTAGCGATTTCTGGGTGCACCATTCAGCACAGTAATGTCAAGGGATCTGCCAATATCCGAATACTGGGAATGGGAAAAGGGATACGCAAAGATACCGTTGGGAGTTGGGGGCACGTGACAATTCAGGGAAATGTATTGTCAGACGTTGAAGATAACATCCACTTGAAGGGGTGCCGTGGAGTTACCATTACCGGAAATTCATTATGGATGGGGTACAAGAGCAATCTTAATGTTGAAGGTTGTGAGCAGATTGTGCTTGGAGCCAATATGATGGAGCGTAACCCAGCTTACGACTACGGAACAAGCAAGGAAACAATTAACGCGGTGGTATTTAAATCGTGTCGCGACTGTTCGATTGCTGGCATTCACCTTCATAATGTGAAGTCAGTAGAGGCAGGAATGGTTGTTGATGATTGCCATCGATGCAATATCACGGCATGTACGGTATTGGATTGCAGTCCGATTGGAATCCTTATGCGAAACTGTACGAAGTGCCGGGTTTCGGATTGCTTGATTTTATCAGATGATAAACATGACGCTATGTCATTGCCTCTCAAAGTGATCGGTGGTGACCTGAATCAGGTGTCGCATAACCACACTGGCATCAAATAGACCAAAAGGAAACCCACAAAAGCCTATTGAAAGGTGGTTTGAGGTGAGCATTAGTTGTTGCAGAGCAGATATGTCGTTGTGTAAAATCGTTGCAATCATCATTGCAATTCAATTTGTAATTGTCAGGAATTCTGATGCTCAATCGCCAATAAAAACGGAAGTAAATAAGTATGCCGAATGGAAGCATTCAGGTTCATTTTATATTTTGACGACAAGCGATGGTGTCAAGTTACCAGAGTCCACCATTCTGGAAAATTGCCCAGTTCTTGTGCGCTTGTATCGTGATTATTTTGATTTCAATCAAGCCAAGCCTAATGGAGAAGATGTCAGATTCACGGGGCCTTCTGGATTGCCAATGCCCTACCAAATTGACGAATGGGACCCAGTCAATGGGATTGCCGCCATCTGGGTTAAAGTTCTTGTAATCAATGGCGAGAAACTGAGTGAAATCAAGATGCACTGGGGGATGTCTGGGGCTATTAGTGAGTCGAATGGCAATGCTGTATTCAATGATTCGAACGACACATTGAGCGTTTGGCATATGGGAAATCAAGTGCAGGATGCTTGCGGCAGATTGACAACAATCGACACGGGAACCAACCCAATAAATGGAATGATTGGAACAGGGAGGCATTTCCCTGGTTTGAAAGGCCTATTTTGCGGAGAAAAAATTGTTGATTTACCATCAGAAGCCAGTGCTCATAGCACTGAAGCATGGTTCCGTCCCGAAAGATCGAACTCGACCATTGTTGGTTGGGGCAACGAAGGCGGTGGCCGAGGTAGCAAAGTTCGGATGCAGCTTCGAAGTCCTCCACATATCCATGTGGATAGCGATTTTTCAGATGTGTTTGGAAAATCGAAAATACCACTAGGAGAATGGACTCATGTTGTTCATACATATGATGGCAAAATTAGGCGCATTTATGTCAACGGCATGCTGGATGGCGAATCAAGTTCCGGAATGATGATCAGAAGGCCCGCGCGCATGTGGATTGGTGGGTGGTACAATAACTATGATTTCATCGGCGATATGGACGAAGTGCGAATATCCAAAAAAGCTCGTTCACCGGAATGGATTAAATTCCAATACGAGAACCAAAAGGTTGCGCAATCTGCAGTTGGCTTGTTGGTTCAAGCAGGTACAGACTTTGGGGTTTCGCAACAGAAAATTTCAATCGATGAAGGCCAATCCGTCATGGTGTCTGCGAAAGCTGGTGGGGCCTATAAAACCATGTGGATTCTTAAAAAAGATGGCCAGGAAAAAGTGGTTGCAACCAATCGCCTGAATTACATGGTTCAAGCAGGTCGTGTATCTGGCAACAAATCGATGTCTCTTCATTTTAAAGCAATCAGTAAAATGGGAGTTCAGACAAGCGATATTGGAATCAATGTCAATGAGCGATTGCCTGAGCCTGTTGCATCATTCACTTGTCCAGGTAAATGGGATGGTCGGACACCGATTGAAATCGCACCAGTAATTGAGAATATTAATGAAATCCAGCAGAAATCGGTTGGCAAGGTTGAGTTCAATTGGAATGTCAGTGGCATCGCGGTTGTCAAGGAAGTGCGCCATGGTAAACTGCTTCTAAAGCGCTCACAGAATAGCGGAGACTTGACCATTTCAGTTGAAATTGATAATGGTGGCCAGCGAACGATTTACAAAAAAGTAATCCATGTGGAAGAACCGGCAGCGGATCCTTGGCTTTCAAGAATACCTGATTCCGACGAAATGCCTGAAGATAATCAGTTTGTCGCGCGTGATTTTAAAAATGAAGGAGCCATTTACTGCAATGGGAAACTTCAGCAGGAAGCAGATTCAGTTTTTGTCAGACTATTTGCAAACGGTGTATTGATGAAAACGGTGACAAAAAAGGTTGCCTTGGGGCAGCCGTATTCATTGTCCCTAAAATTAAATGCTGGGCTTGTCAAATATCGTGTGGACTTCGGCATAATCAACGGAATGAATGAAAAGGTGATTCATTCGGCAAACAATATCGTGTGTGGCGATGCGTTTTTGATTAACGGTCAATCTAATGCTGATGCAACTGATATTGGGTCAATGGATCCTCCGCCAGGAAATGATTGGATTCGTAGTTACGGAAGCATGTCAGGCGATCCCAAGCAAGCTCGTTTGAGACTATGGGGCAATGCCGTTGTTCGTGATCGAAATGGCAGCCGGCTTCAGATTGGTGCTTGGGGAATGGAATTGGCAAGGCAAATTGTTGCGAAGCACAAAATTCCGATTTGTCTGATTAATGGCGCGGTTGGTGGGTCAAGGATAGATCAACATCAGGCCACCGATACTGATTTGGGCAATAGCTCGACTATTTTTGGCAGGCTATATTGGCGGGTCCAGCAGGCTCGATTGACCCATGGAATACGTGGTGTGCTATGGCATCAGGGAGAAAACGATCAGGGGGCTGATGGGCCATCAGGGACTTTTGGTTGGGAAACTTATCAACAACATTTTTTGGATCTCGCTGGCTCGTGGAAGGAGGCATATCCAAACATTCAAAACTATTATATTTTCCAGATTTGGCCAAAGGCTTGCTCGATGGGAATTAATGGATCTGATAATAAACTGAGAGAAGTTCAAAGAACCTTGCCCAACCAATTTTCAAGAATGAGGATTATGTCGACTCTGGGAATTAATCCACCTGGTGGATGCCATTTTCCATGGAAAGGATATGCCGAAATGGCTCGACTCATGACACCTCTGGTGGAACGTGATCACTATCCTGTATTGAACGAAAGGACTGTCTCAGCGCCAAATCTTCTGTTCGCATGCTATTCTAATGGAAATAAGGATTCTCTTGTTTTGATGTTTGATCAGAAAATGGTATGGGATGACCGGTTGGTTAGTCAGTTTTATTTGGATGGAAAACCAAACCTTGTGCAATCGGGAAAAATTGAAGGCAATTCAATAATTTTGAGAGTAGGTGGTGATGCTATTCATGGAAGGATAACATATTTGGATAGCGCTAGATGGTCTCAGGAATCTATTTTGTGGGGGAGCAACGGTGTTGCGGCTCTTACGTTTTGTGACGTTCCTATTCGGCTCAATAAGTGAATTCACTTAGAGCGATTCACTGGTTGTTTCTCGTAAACTTTACGCCC
This sequence comes from Candidatus Kuenenia stuttgartensis, assembly GCA_945875585.1. Lineage (GTDB taxonomy): Bacteria > Planctomycetota > Planctomycetia > Gemmatales > Gemmataceae > REEB421. The sequence goes on from CAMCLK010000037.1 coordinate 8,223, forward strand.
ATCGATGAAGGTCATTTGGCATTGTGTGCGATGGATGTTGTCTGCTGGACATTGAAGGATATCTTGATCGATAACGATCAAGTCGGCTCGTTTGCCCACTTCTAATGTACCTGTTTCTTTTTCCAGAAACATAAGGTGAGCGTTATTGGCTGTGTAGAAACGAATCGCTTGTTCACGGGATAGGGATTCTATCGGGTGCAACGAGTCCGTGAGGTTGCGTCCAACACGGGTTATGGCCGTTTGAATTCCAAGGAACGGATTGTACGGGTTGACGGAAGTCATTGATCCGATCCGTTGCATGTGATCTGATCCACCACCAACTGTGACACCTGCCTTGAATAGGCTTTGAAGCGGTTGGAAGTATCTCAACCGTGCGTCGCCAAATTGGCGACGCAATGTATGTGAATCCAAGTAGAGCCACACAGGTTGGATGTCTGCTACAACTCCAAGTCTGGCACAGGTGGCGATTGCCTCGGCACTCATGAAGTTCGAATGAGTCAGGCATGGTCTGGTTGGTGCGACCGGAATCGTGCGATTGACCTCGTCGTAGGCGTGCAATAATTCATGTACTGCTCCATCGCCCACCGAGTGCGCCGTAAACTGCAATCCGGATTTAATGGTCTCTTCCACAATTGGCAGAAGCCGTTCACGCGGTATGAAAAGCAGTCCTTTGTAGTTGGCGTCTGTTATTGAATAGATGCTGCTAATTCCCCATGGACTGCGCATGTAGGCGCTACCAGTGAGCATGCCACCGTCCAAGAAAGTTTTGATGCCGATGATTTTGAGCATGGATGATCCACTTGTCCGTAGTGGATGACTGGCAATTTTTTGGATTTGATGTCGTATCTTTTCAAGATTATCTGCTGTGCCAACACTATGTGATAAGGCAACACGTATATTGAGTTTGTTTTCCTTCAGTAGGGCTTCGTAGGTTTCAATTGAGGTGGTGTTTGAATTTCGATCGATGATCCCGGTTAAGCCGACAGAATTGTAGTCGCTAAACAATTCGCGCACGCGGCGTTCTCTATCCGATGATTCCGCTTTACGTGCTGTTGCATTTGTGGATTTGATCAATCGCGTGCAACTGCGGATGATTCCTGTTGGCTCACCAGTTTTTACATCTTTTTCAATTTGACCGGGACCTCCATCAGTTATCTGAAAATTTTTATCGATTCCGCTCGACTTTAGAGCCAATGAATTAACCGACGCATCAGGACCAGTGGAGAATATTACCGGGTGATTAGGGGCGGCTGTATCCAATTCGTCTTTTGTTGGGTATCGCTGTTCCTTAAGTCGAGTGATAAACACTTGGCTTATGCTAATCCATTGTCCAGGTGGTATTATCTTGGTTCTAGACCGAACGTAGTCTAGAACATCTTTGATGGTATCCATCGATGGAATGGGATGATCGAATTCGTGCATGGCCGCACTGACAGGATGAACGTGCGAATCGATCAGACCCGGCAAAACCATGTTACCTTTAAGGTTTACCACTAATGTTGTTTTGTCCAGAAGTTTCAAAACCTCATTGTCCGATCCGACTTTGATAATGACTCCCTTTTTTGAAGCGAGCGCTTGATGCACGGTAAATTTAGAATCAACGGTTACGATTTTTCCGTTATGAAATATAAGGTCAGCGTCTTGTGATGGCAAAAGTGTTGTCAAAATTGTAATGAGAGCAAACATAAACCTGATTCCTTGAGGCGGTACTAAGATTTTGACGAGGAAGAAATTGATATTTAAATGTCTCCCTTGGACCGTGGTTGACTAGTCCAAGGGAGCGGCGTGTCGATTCTTGTCAATCAATCAAGAATTCTTCTTCTTGGCTGGTTCCGACTTCTTTTCCGATTCGGTAGCCTTAGGTGGATAAGTGATTTTTGCAGTGCTTAGCACATCTTTCATGTTTTGAACGCCCTTGGCGGCATCTTCCTTGGATTCATAACCAGTGAGCGCGCCAAAAATGAATTTGTTATCGGCATCAACAAGCTTGTACCGGAATTTCCCATCCTTACCTTCGGTAATTTGAATGGTGCCATTCGAGGTTTTCTTGGGTTCAGTTTTGGCAGATGAATCTTTCTTGGGGGAAGTCTTGTCAGCAGCAACCGGTTTCTTGGTGTCTTGAGCAATTGTCAGTACTGGGGTGGCCACAAGCAATGCTAATGCCGTTCCCAAGGCAATCAGGCGAGCGCTGTTTCTCACGTTCAAATTCTCCCGTTGGTCGCATGGTGGAATTGCCGAGTCCGAATCGAACCAAGCAAGATTAGATTGTCCAACTACACGGTGCTGGCTGCAAGAAAATGAAAAGAATAATATGATTTTGGTGCAGATGCTCGGCTCAAAGCTGGTGTTTAATGCAAAATTCTTGTATTTGTAAATCCTTGTTGTTTTAGCCCATACTGACAAAACTTTGATCGGCTTGACACTTGGTTGGGGAATGCTATGCGACACTATCTGGTTTTATTGGTTTCTGGCTTTATGTGCATTCAAGCGGATGTGCGCGCAGAGAGCACTGATCTTGTGACGATTGTGTTCGGGTCCTGTGCGCGTCAGGATCGACCCGCCCCAATATGGGCTACCATGGCCAGCAATAAACCACTGATGACTGTGCTACTGGGCGACAATATTTATGCAGACACCAAAGATATGGAACTCATGCGCGCGAAGTACCAGATGCTCGCGTCGAATCTTGGTTTTCAATCCCTCAGAAAAAGTTCACCAATAATGGCGGTCTGGGATGACCATGATTACGGAATGGATGATGCTGGTGCTAACTATCCACAGCGCGAAGCTTCAAAAAAAATCATACTTGATTTTTTTGAAGAACCAGAAAAGTCCGCACGGAGAAGTCAGGCTGGAGGAATTTACACATCGCGTGTTTTGGGTCAGGAAGGGAAGCGGGTACAGATTATTTTACTCGACACGCGATATTCCAGATCAGATCTCAAAAAGGCGCCAGGAGGTTCGCAAACCGGTTATATTCCAGATTCGAGTTCAAATGCAGTAATGCTTTCGCCAGAGCAATGGATTTGGTTGGAAGAACAATTAAAACAGCCAGCCGAAGTTCGTCTGATTGGTTCCAGTATTCAAGTGGTTTCTGAAGATCATCGTTTTGAAAAATGGGCCAACATGCCAGCGGAACGATCGAGGTTGTTTGAAACCATTCGGAAGTCAGGCGCCAATGGTGTTGTTATTTTGAGTGGTGATCGGCATCTGGGTGAAATTTCTTCCATGGATGCGGGCTTGGGTTATCCATTAGTCGATATCACTGCCAGCGGTATCAATCAGGCTTCACCAACATATCGGAATGCTGAGGTCAACAAGCATCGCCTTGCTGCAATGCCTTGGGGTAATCATTTTGGTGTTGTTCGGGTGGATTGGTCGCGTGCCGATCCATTGATTCGTTTGGAGTTGCGTGATGAGGATAATGACGTAGCGGTTTCACACCGCATCCCCCTTTCAGCATTGAAACCACGTGGCAAGGTTAAATCGGGTGCTCCTTCTCCGTCTGTTAATCTTGCTGATGGGGAAACCAGTCCGGAGACTGCTCGTGGTATGGTCGGTAAAAAAGTTTCTGTTCGTTTCCGAGTGGCATCTGCTGGTAAAAGCAAGGACGGTGTTCGTGTATTTTTGAATTCCAGCCAGGATTTTCGTGGAGGTGATAATCTGGCGATTGTTTTGGAATTGAAGGGCTTGGAAGCTGGATTGAAAAAGAAGGGAATACTTTCTCCCCAAAATGATTTAACTGGTCAGGTTATTCGTGTCACAGGTATCGTTAGTACATTCCGGGATGCCCCGCAAATTATCGTGGCAAACTCTGATGATTTGGAATGGATCCGGTAAGGGCTAGGTTGCTGGCCCTAAGCGCTTTCCGCCTTTGCTGATGGTACCGCGCACCGGGGATAATGAATCCAAGTGATGCCACAACTGCCAGAATGATCTGGTTGAGGTGCCATGTTGGTTGCATGTTCATTGAGATGGTCATTGGTACGATGGCAATGAAATTCAGGGCCGCGTAGATATAGAATTCCCCTGAAAGCATTCCAGCTTTTGTTACAAACATCATACCAGTAATTACGGCAAGAATCGGGGATAGCTGTAACGCGTCCATTTGCAGAATCATTTCTGTAAGAAAGATACCAATAACGGCAAGCACAGCACCTGCCCATAAGTGGGCAACTTGCCTTTCAATGAAAAAAACAGGTCCTCCGCATGTGCGGAGCTTCCACGAAATGGCTCCCCATAACGCAAGTCCTCCGCCCCAAAGGGCCATCAATGCCCAGGTGCGGTCAAATCCGGTCAAAGCCATGGTCCATGTCAGCATGCACAGGGCTAGAATCATGGCCCCATGCCACATCCAGAGAAGGCCCCAGTTTTCGAGAATGGCTGCATGCTGGGTTTCTCGAAATACGCGGGCCATAAGGGGGGCGATACCTCGCCAACCACCCACACGCACTGAAAGGGGGCCATGTTCCCGCCACGATTCAAGATCCACAGCTAATTCTTCGGCAGAAAGATAGCGCATGTCGGGACGCTTTTGGAGACATTTAAGGCAGATTAATTCGAGGTCGGGGTTGATCAGTGGGGATAGTATGGCGGGCCGAACAGGTTCTTGGTCCAATACGAGTAGGAGTGTTTCCATGGCCGTTGCTGCCCGGAATGGGGGGCGTCCAGCAAGCATTTCGTATAGGATTGCTCCCAGTGCGTAGACATCGCTTCCGGGACCTGCTTCACCATAGGCGCGGCTAACCTGTTCTGGTGCCATGTATCCCGGGGTTCCCAAAATTGTTCCGCTCACAGTGGCTGGATGATTGCTCTGCCACTCGGTGCCAGCTCCATTGTTGAATACTTTGGCCAAGCCGAAATCTGAAACATGAGGAACCCCTGCGCGATTGAATATGATGTTGGACGGCTTAAGATCTCGGTGTAATAGCCCGGTCAGGTGTGCGCTGTGAATGGCGCGGGCTAGCAGCGCCACGATTCGCGCCGCCTCATCTTGTCGGAGTGGTTCACGCACGAGGCGTTGCGCCAGCGTTTCTCCTTCTAGGTAAAGCATGACAAAAAAGGGTTGGTTATCAATTGTTCCAGCATCGAGTACCGGAACAACATTGGCGTGAACGATGCGCGAAGCGACCAATGCCTCTGCCTGAAATCTGGCTAGTTCTTCCGGAGACGCATTTTCGCCTTTACGGATCATCTTGAGTGCGACAATGCGGTTTAGCGATCGTTGGCGCGCTTTGTAAACAACGCCCATGCCGCCACGCCCTAACACTTTCAGTAGTTCATAATTTCCGAATGTGCGCGGGAATTTCTCGGAAGTATCCGTGTGGATGGTATTCGCGTGATCTAAAGGCTTTTCGTTCTTTGGAGTCAATTCTTCAAGGAATTCTATGGTGGCCCAAAGTTGGCGCAACTCTGTAGCCAATGATGGGTGCGCGGCAGCCTTGCTATCGATATCCGGGATTTGACCACGGACGCATTCTGCCCTTAAATCCTCAAGAATAGTGGCCAGCAGGTCATCATGAGCCTGGTTGGTCATCGTTGGGATTCCTGTTATTAGGCGTGGAAAGTCGCTCTTTCAATCGCCTGATAGCGCGCAAATAGCGCATTGAAGCAGCGGCTTCTGTTACTTCCAACGCAATGGCCACTTCATGGTTAGACAACTGGTCAACATGGCGCATCAGGATGATTTCGCGATCATCACTATTCATGTCGCCGATTGAATTCAGCAAATTTTCACGTAATTCTTGCCGGATGGCTTCTGTGGCAGGTGTTGGCTGTTTGTCGAATAGTTGCCCTGCCAAATCAATTGAGGACTGATCTGACAATGCCGCGGGATTCAGATATTGCTCTCTATCGAGGCTGCGGCGTTGGGCCTGACGGTGCCTTCGATGCGCATCAATAATGTGATCTTGGGCAATATGGCGAAGCCAAAGCTGGAAGGGCATCGTTGGGTTTACAAGATACTGGCCAAGCCTGCGGTGTGCTTCGATCATGACATTTTGGACAATGTCACTTGCGTCTTCACGTCGGGAAATACCGGGATCAAGCCGATTATCGATCATGCGCCTTAAAGTGGCACGATGAAAATCAAGCAAGCGTGCTCCAGCATCGGCATCGCCTTGCCGGGCCTCATCAATGAGGCGCGCATTCTGCTGTGGATCAGGGACTTGCATTCACAAACCCGCTCAGTCGTTGTCGTTCTTTCAACATTCTAGGAAGCATAATGAGCTACGGCATTAAATCGATGACTCATTTGAACCGTGATCATCGTCGTGATGATCCGATTCATGGGGGCGATGTATGCTTGGAAAACCAGGTGGAAGTGCTCGACGTGATTGGGAATATGCTCGCACGGCATCAACTTCAACAAATTCCATTTCCGGGTATCGAAGGCAGGTGAGTCTGCCTCCGAAAACGCACCCTGTATCGAGGTTCACTGTTTGATTCACCACGGCTGAGCGTGCCACGGGCGTGTGCCCGTAGGCTACCAAAGCAGACCCGCGGTACTCTGAAACCCAGTCGCGTCGATCAGGTGGTCCGTCTTCGTCGTAAGGCGGGGTGGGTTCCCCAAACAGTGCCATATTACGTACATAAGAAGAGTCTCTTCCGTGAAATTCTTCTCGAAGGCCGGCATGTGCCGCGACGAGCTTACCACCATCCAGTACAAGGTGATGAGGCAGGTTGTCGCAAAAATCAACCATCGCTTTGATGACAGTTTTCTGGTGTTCATCACCCAAGGAGGCCAATTCCTGAATCGTCAATTCGAGGTTAGGTCTTATTTCTTGGCGTGGCGCACGGAAGTGTTTGACGATGCGCATCTCATGGTTGCCTTGAACAGCCAAACCACTTCCTGCCTGAACCATTGCTTGGACTTGACAGAGGGTGTCAAGAATCCGAGGTCCACGATCGACATAATCGCCAAGAAAGACCGCAGTTCGGCCTTCTGGATGAACCCATGGCTGAATTTTGCCAATAAGGGTGTCCTGCTCATTACCGACTTGCATATAGCCAAGCCGCATCAGAAGGCTGTTAAGTTCATCGCAGCAACCATGCAGATCACCGATAATGTCAAAAGGTCCAGTGGCATCTGAGCGATTGCACGAGAGTCGCTGCTTTTGCACAATCGTTTGTGCCAGCTCAGTACTGCTAGACAGGAAGTAAACGCGGTGAAACCCTTCGACCCCCAACCGAGGCTGGCACTCTTTAAGAAGCTGGATTTGTGCCGGACCGTCTAGTTTGGCAACATCGGGATCATGAACCGACGGTTCGCCAGAGTCGAAAGGTGGAATGTCAAAGACGATGGCTACAGCTGGAGCTTGATACCGTCGAGCCAAAGCTAATAGATTCTGGCGCGTTCGAAGCCGAAGGTTTGTGGCATCAATGACCACCAGACGCCGCCAAGCCAGTCTCATACTTGCCAGCATGCCCTCAAGTTCAAGCGCGTCGGAAACAGCAATGGGGTTCGTGGTAGAGTCGGTAATATCCATGCAGCAGCGTTCAAGGGAAAGGATTTCCCTTGAATCGAAATGCCTCAAGGCAAAGGTTGACTTGCCGGTGCGGGCTGGCCCAACCAACACTACAAGCGCCGTTTCAGGAATGCCGATCACCATCCTGCCGGCCTCCTGTATCCGGTCAGATTTAATCCAATCAACAACCATCAGATTTAGCAGCAAAAGGGCATGTTATGCAATCGACAACAGCCAAACATCATATGAGAGTTGAACTTAATGCAGGAAAAACTTGAATTTCCGTCACTTTGTGTCAATCATTAAGGTGTGAAGTTTTTGTCGAAATTTCGCGTCACCCGTCCTTGGGTCAATAACCCGTGAAAATCACTTTGCTTCCATCAACCCTCCACCCATCCGGTGCCACGGACTTTCAGTATGCATCCAGCTATCTCGTCAACGACTCTATTGCTATTGATGCAGGGACATTAGGGTTTTACGGTTCTGTTCAGCAGCAGGAAAAAGTTCGGCACGTTTTGATCACACACACGCATATCGACCACATAGCGACTTTGCCGATTTTTATTGAAAATGCTTACACGGCTGGTCCTGAATGTGTCACCGTTCATGGAAGCCAAACGGTGCTAGATTGTCTTCAAAACGACGTTTTCAATAACCGTCTTTGGCCTGATTTTATTGAATTATCCAAGCACATGCCGCCTTTTCTGAAATTATCAGTGTTCGAGCCTGGAGAGACCCGTGAAATTGACGGGTTAAGGGTGGAAGCAATTGCGATTGACCATGTCGTTCCCACATCAGCGTTTTTGTTGACAGATTCGGGAGGTAGCGTTTTGCTGGTGACCGATACAGGTCCCACCGAGGCCGTGTGGTTCCGCGCGAATCAGCTAACAGATTTAAGAGCGGTTTTTTTGGAGGTGACATTCCCTAATTCGATGGGCTATTTGGCTGGCGTTTCCAGACATTTGACTCCGGATAGCTTTGCCGGGGAACTTCTAAAACTCAAGCACAAGGTTCCTGTTTATGCCATCCATCTGAAGGGACGAATGAGGCAACGTGTGGTTGATGAGATTGTGGAGTTGGATAATCCGCTGGTGAAAGTGGCGGAAACCCTCACTCAGTACGGATGGAAAACCTGAGCGGTCCAGCTGCCGCCCGAAATGGTGGGAAGTTTGTGGTCGGAATCGCGTTTCCGGTAGCCTGCCCAAGCAGTCGCTTGGTTTCTGCGAGTGCCTCTTCCAGTGTTTCCGCGCGGATTTTCCATCGTTTTGCTTCCATCACCAAACGACGGTCGATGTTTGGTGTGGTATTCGTTGATTGGCCAGCTAGTTCTTGCAAGTGGGCCAAGGGGCCGTTTTGAATTTGCTCGCAAGTTGATTGAACTAATTGTCTCAATCCCATTGCTGCTTGGTCATGGGAAAGCATGCTTTCGTTTTCATAAAGGGCAATGTTGAAACGCAGAAATTCCAGTTCGGCGCGCTCGGAAGCAGTTGGGGCTTCGCAAGCCCACTCTCCGCTTTTTTCAAGCAATTCAATAAGGGTTTGAAGGTGCATCTGAATGCTTGTAAGTGTTTCCGTCGGAGGGGACTCATCGCCATGGGGGACAGGTGACGCCACATGTTCATTCCAGATATCATTTAAACTTGCCAGTTCGCGTTGAAGGCGTTTGATTTCAATTTCGGCTGCTTCCCTTTGGAGACCACTGAGGGAGTGATCGCGGGCGGCCCCGTGGATGGTTCGATTGAGTTCGTCACTTTGTCGCACGCGCTGTTCCAGCAGCGTTTCAAGAAGGGCTTCTCTTTCGGCAATGAGGTGTTCGCGTTGAGCCATGCGGATCGCTTGATCTTCCAGCGACACCAAATTGGATGCCATTTCTGCATCCCAGCGAGCTTGAAATCCTGCCAAGGCTTCTGCCGCTTCTACAAGGCGCATGACATCATCATTGTCATTGACTGGTCCGGATTCGTGTCCATAAACATTGGCTTGATGCCGAGTCTGTTCGGGAACTGGCCAATCGCGCGGCAGACTATTGCGAATTCGTTCGTTGCGTTGACGCAGGCCATCTAATTCGGCCAACAAGTCGGTGTGCAAAGTCAGGTGTTTATGTTTTAAAAATGGTGAATCGGGCGCCGCAGGCGGCGTAAGGGAACGTTGGTTGTTGCGCGTTTCCAGAGAGTTAGCTTTTGAAAGAAGCATGTTTTCGCGGCGTTGAACCTCTTCTTCACGCCTTGCCAACGCAGTGCGCGCTGCGCCAAACTGCGTGTTCCATCGTTTTAGCAATCGCTTGCGCAATCGATCGAGCCTCGCTCTTTCTAGTGCCAGTAAGTCTTCGCGATCTTTCAGTAAGGCCAACGATGCTGGAGCGGTCGATTTGGCTTGAGTTTCTTCAACGGATACTTCGTTGATTTCACGCAATTTCAAACGTCTGGCAATCTGGCGCGTGCGACGAATCATAGTGCGACGGTTTTGGTCCAGACTCCAACGGTCTTCAATGGCACTAGCATGCAAGGCCGCGACTGCTGCAGCGTGCAAGCGTAGCGACGTAAAAGTATCGGGTTCAGATCTGCGGCGGTTGGAGGCGACTTCCAATTCCAAGATTTGCTGGCCTATTCCGATGCGATCGCCCATGCAAACGGCACTGAAACCAGTGGTTTTGCCATTTACTGCAATCGTTTTGCTGACATCGATTACTCGAATGTGCCATCCAGTTGGCGTTTGAGCCAGAATTGCATGGCGAGGCGCCACTTCCGGATAGGGAAGCCAAATGTCACAGCTTGGGTCCGAGCCCAATAGGATAATGTGCTGAGTCAGTGGTAACCGGGTTTGTGCAAGACGGCCTTCCAGCACTATTAAGTGGCTGGTGGATTCAGCAGCACTGGGTGATACTGACACGTCTGGGAGCAAAGGTTTTTCCCTCGAGAAATAAAAAATCGTTCCTCGTTGTCCTCAAATTGGTATCGGTCCTTTGCCATTCCAACGGTGAGGTTTTTAGCTGGTTGATTCAACAGAAACGGAATCCAGTGAGGGGCGTGATCTCATCCACTCGTGGACACTCATTCCAATTAAGCCACCGATACACCATCCAGCAATGACGTCGGTAGGCCAATGCACTCCCAAATAAATACGGCTTACCCCCATGGCAAGCACCCACATGAAACCAGTAGAGGCAAGAAGCCACCACAGTCGTTTGTTTTGAACAACCGTGGCAAGTATTGAAAGGACTAGCACAATAAACAGCGCATTATTGGAGGCGTGCCCGCTCGGAAAGCTCAAACTGGTGATGGTTGAATCGGGAACAGCCCATGGAACGATATTCGGTCGTTCTCTGGCGACTGTTTGCTTGATCAATTCAACCAAAAGGACGCCTGCCGACATTCCTAAAAGGGTTGCAAAACCACGAAAGCGCAGGCTAGATTTTGCAAAACAAATTCCAGCAACAACGCAGGTCATTATTGCCAGAGGAAAGGTTCCACCCAAGGTACTGATGGCGACCATGAACGAAGTGACCGCTGGCACTCTTCCTTGATTTAGTCCATAAAGTAAACCGTGATCGAGGCCTTCGAGGCTGAACATAATGGTGAGTCCACTTCCAAGGCAGTATGTATCGACTGGCCGTTGACAGTTTGATCTCTAATGCTATTGGGCACAAGATCTACGCAAATCTTGCGATCTACCAACCTTTTCTCCCGAGTTTGCTCATGTCTTCCAAACCAGTGATTGTTGTGCCGGATTATTTGACAGAATGCGCCATAGAACGCGAGGTTTATGGGCCCGAGGCTACCATTCGCCTTCTGGGTGCTACAGATGAAAGCCAGATTCTAGACGCCGTTGAAGATGCAGATGTTGTGCTTCTCTATCACGACATTGTGCTGACCGACCGATCAATCAGCCGGATGCGTCGTTGCCGGGCAATTGTTCGCTGTGGAGTCGGCTTCAACAATATTGACATTAAAGCTGCAGGAAACGCCGGCATAGTTGTCTGCAATGTACCTGATTACGGAACGGAAGATGTGGCGGACCATGCGTTGATGCTGATGCTTGCATCAACAAGGAAATTGGTGCCGTCGCATGAGGCAATCCGGCAGGGGCAATGGGATTCTGGGATTGTATTTGGTACACCCCGCCTGCGCGGCAAAACCCTTGGTTTGATTGGATGCGGTCGCATAGGTACAGCAATGGCGTTGCGGGCCCGTGCATTGGGTATGGAAATTGCCTTTTACGATCCGCATGTTCGTCCTGGTACCGACAAGATGCTGGGAATCAGGCGGGTTTGGACGTTGGAAGACCTGATGCGGCAATCACCGTTTATCAGTTTGCATTGCTGGCTGGATGAAGGCAGCCGTCACATTATTAACAATGATTCGTTGAAGCATTGCGTTCAAGGGACAGTGTTGGTGAATACAGCGCGAGGAGGCTGTGTTGACGAATCAGCTTTATTGGCAGCGCTGGAAGACGGGCGCCTCGCCGGTGCGGGATTGGATGTTTCAGAGGAAGAACCAGTTCAAACGCAGGCCCTGAGGATGCATCCCCGAGTTGTGTGGACGCCCCATGTTGCCTATCATTCGGTAGAAGGATACCGAGAAATGCGATTGAAGGGGGCGGAAGAAGGGCTGCGAGCCATCACGGGAAGAGCTCTTCTAAACCCTGTGAACAAGTCGTTTATTCGGGAATCGCGAACGTAGTCAGGTGCAAGGTGTGCTAATCGGGAGATGCGGAATAATTGGTGCAAACCGTGAGTCCAGAGCCCAATAGCTGTAATCTTTCAGTGTTTTCCTGTTTCTCTAATTTACACAAGCATCCCATTTTGCAATTATTAGTCCATCAACACGCGAGGGTTGCCTGTCAGGAATCCAGCGAGTAGAACACGGTTTTGTTTCGGCCTCGTGCGAGGCCTTGGCCAGCGGTTGGCGGTGGAAGGCGATGCAGTTTCATCTCATCGACAAGATTGTTGACTGCCAGCCGGGCAAGCATTTGACGGCAATGAAGAATTTGACACTGGGTGAGGAGTATCTGGGTGATCATTTCCCCGGTTTTCCTGTGATGCCCGGGGTATTAATGTTGCAGACTGTGGTTGAGGCGGCATCTTGGTTGTTACGGATTACTGAAGACTACCGTTTCAGCATCATTGCATTGAGGGAAGTCAAGAACGTTAAATATGGTTCGTTCATGGAACCTGGGCGCACGATGAAGGTTCATGTAGAAGTTCAGGAGCTTGGGTCATCCGAAGCTGTGTTCAAGGGACGTGGCGAGTGTGATGGGGCCTCTACAGTTTCAGGTCGTATTGTGTTGGCCCGGTACAACTTGTCAGATCGTAGCCCTGAGATGAAAGATCTGGACCGTGATATCATCGATGGATTGCAACGGCGGCATCGAATTTTGACGATTGGCGGAATGAAAGGTTGAGGCTTGAAATATGACGCTTCAAGGAAAAATTGCGGTCGTGACCGGCGGTAGCAGGGGCATAGGTCGTGCCATTGCTGAAGGCTTGGCGGACCAGGGAGCCAAAGTTGTTGCCGTATACCGCGGCAGCAAAGAGGCAGCAGAAGAGTTAGAAAATGCTGTCACCGGTCGCGGTGGCATCTTGAAAATCATGCAATGCGATGTTTCGGATGAGGAGCAGGTGAAAGCCCTGTTTGCGCATGTTGAGTCCGATCTTGGACCCGTGGACATCTTGGTGAACAATGCCGGGGTGATTCACGACGATTTGTTCGTGCGGATGGAATCGAAAGATTGGAACAAGGTGTTGCAGACAAACCTCAACGGCACATTGAACTGCTGTCATGCTGTAGCTTTCGCCATGATGAGGAAGCGGTCTGGTAGAATTATCAATATTTCGAGCGTGGCAGCCGATTTTGTGAATGTAGGGCAAACGAATTATGCGGCTAGCAAGGGTGCTATCAACGCATTCACTAGGGCCTTGGCCATGGAATTGGCTCCTCGCGGTGTAACAGTCAACGCGATTGCGCCGGGCTTCATTGAGACAGACATGAGCGCCGCTGTGCGTAATCGCGCTGGTGACAAGCTGAAGGACTTTATACCGATGCGGCGCTTGGGGCAGCCATCGGATATTGCGCGAGTAGCGCTTTTTCTGGCGGGAGATGGTGGTAGTTACGTGACAGGGCAGGTGATTACGGTGGATGGGGGATTGAGTCTTGGGCCACCGCCTGCGAAGTAACGGATCAGTCAGTGCCCGGGACTTTCTTCCCGGACTTGTTACCGGTTGCGGGCCGGTACAAGTAGTTCAGAAAGGGCTTGGTGCTCTTTCGATAGTGTTTCCGCAAAAGGGATGATTCCAATGGCAAGCCACGAAGATGTTCTGCGTAAAGTTTCCTCCACGTTGGTAGAAGCTCTGAATATCGATGAAGACGAAATTAAGCCCGCCTCAACCCTGGCAGGCGATTTGGGTGCTGAATCGATCGATTTTCTTGACATCGTTTTCCGTCTTGAACGTGAATTCGGCATCAAGATTCCCCGCGAAGAGCTTTTCCCAGAAGTGGCTCAGACTTCAGATATCGAACTCCTTCGCGACGGAAAGTACACTGCCAAAGGCCTCGCAGAGCTCAAGAAGAGCCTTCCTTTTGCAAACTTCGATGATTTTGAGAAAAACCCCGAAGCAGCACTGTTCGGTAATCTTTTCACAGTGGACATGATTGCCCGGTTTGTTCAGGACAAGCTGGTTCGCTCCGGCAAGGCCTGAGGTATGGCATAAACCGAGGTGGCCCGACGGATACATTCGGGCTAGCCCGGTTGGTTGTTCTTGCCGAGGTAATGTGTGATGCGCTGGATCTGGATCGACCGTTTTGTTGAATTTGAAAGTGGGAAACGCGCCAAGGCGGTGAAAAACCTATCGGCGGCTGAAGATCACTATGCGCAGCATTTTCCTGGCTATCCAGTGATGCCCGCAACGTTGATTTTGGAAGGATTGGCGCAGACTGGTGGCATTCTCGCCGGTGAAGCAAACGCATTCAGGGAAAAGGTTGTCCTTGGAAAAATCAACAAAGCCCGCTTTTCCCGTGAATTTCTTGCAGGCGAAACCCTCGAATATGAGGTCGAACTGGTGCACATGAGGCCAGAAGGTGCCACAGTAGTGGGTAAGGTTTTGGTTGAAGGCGAAGTTGCTGCTGAAGCCGAGATATTTTTTGCCCACTTAGATCAGTCTAGGTCTAAGCAGGCATTCGGCGAATCGAACTTCGTGTTCACCGGAGAAATGAAGCACCTGCTTGATCAAGCTCGCCGGGCAGGTGCCACCAATCATGGCACGGTGGTGTGATTGGCGGTTAGGTCTAAGGCTTCGTGATCACAGGGATGAATCAGCATGGCTTCTCAAGTAAGGAGAGCAGTGATCACCGGCGCCGGGGCGCTTTGTGCTGTGGGAGATGATCCTGCCAGCATTTGGCAGGCCTGGCGCGACGGTCGCAGCGGTGTGAAGCCTATCTCGTTATTTGATTCATCCGGACTTCCAGTTCGGATCGCAGGTGAAATGACTGGGTTTGATGCCAAAAACTTCATGGAAAAGAAGGATCGCAAGCAACTCAGAGTGATGGCAAGGACCATTCAGCTTGCAGTAGCATCATCCCAGAAAGCCCTTGAAGATTGTCAGGTAGACAAATCCAAGCTCGATAAAACCCGTTTTGGCGTCATTTTCGGGGCGGGGCTTATCGCATCCGAACTTCCAGAACTAGCTGATGCAGCCCACAAATCGGCACTCCCGGAACGGGGCAAAATTGATTTGGATGTTTGGGGGCGGGAAGGGATTCCAGTTATCCAACCGCTATGGATGCTGCGTTACCTCCCGAACATGTTAGCGTGTCAGGTTTCGATTCTGCACGATGCTCAAGGCCCAAACAATTCCATCACTCAAGACGATGTAGCCGGCCTTTTGGCAGTTGGTGAAACGTTGCGCATTATGCGCCGTGACCATGGCGATTTCTTTTTGGTGGGTGGTGGTGACAGCCGTATCAACCCGGTTAGTCTTTCTCGGCAGTCCCTGTTTTTCCCGATGGCGCGTCGAATTGAAGATCCGCACCTTGCATGCCGTCCATTTGATGTTGCGCGCGAAGGCCTTGTGCTTGGTGAAGGTTGCGGTGTTCTGGTAGTTGAAGAACTTGAGCATGCAAAATCTCGCGGCGCTTCTATTCAGGCGGAGCTCGTGGGATTCGGCGCTGCTTTTGACGTGCGGCTTGATGGTGAGGGCATGGCACGCGCTATCAGAATAGCCCTAGATCAGGCTGGCGCCAAATCTAGCGATGTGGACCATGTAAATGCATGTGGTTACGGAACAGCATGCGAGGACATTTTGGAGTCGCATGGAATTGCTTTGGCATTCAAAGATAGGCCGACTCCGGTTCCAGTGACCACGCTGAAGGCCTGCACGGGCCATACTGGAGCGGCGTCAGGTACTCTTGAATTGATTACTGCCGTTCAGTGCCTGATTCGTGGAGAAGTCCCAGCCACGCTCAATCATCAAACTACGGATCCGAAGTGTCCCGTGACGGTAATATCCGGCGCGGCTCGAAAGATGGAAAAACCGCTCATCGTTAAAACCGGTTTCACCCGCGAGGGGCAGTGTGCGGCAGTTGTCTTGCGGCGCTGGAACGGTTGATACGGCAGCAATTGGAGTGGCGGACATGGCCTTTGGCAAAAGACGGGTCGTTATCACAGGCATGGGCGCGATTACTCCTTTGGGGCAATCTGTAGACTCGATGTTTCAGGCACAACTCGAAGCGCGTTCAGGCGTATCAACAATCACGCGTTTCGATGCGCGATCATTTCCAACAAAATTTGCTGCGGAAGTTCACGATTTTGATCTCGGCAGATGGTTCAAAGATACGACACGGTGGAATCATTGTGGCGTGAATAGTATGTTTGCCGCTGCCGCCGCTCAGCAGGCTCTCGACCAATCAGGTTTGCTAGGACTTCTTGCGACGGGAAAGACCGACGCCAATCGATTCGGAATTTATCTTGGATCAGGAGAGGGTATTCAGGACTTTGACAATTTGATGTGGGAAGCCGCCAAATCATACGACCCATCAACGCGGACTTTGAACTATCCGGTTTTTTGCAAAGGAGCAAGAGAGTCGTTTCACGCCGAATCCGAGGAAGAGCAGGAATTACACAGCACTGCTCGCCACCTTGCGGGGCATTTTGGCCTTGGTGGACCAAACTATAACTGCCTGACGGCCTGTGCTGCTAGTGCGCAAGCACTTGGTGAAGCGTTGGATATGATTCGTTATGGCGATGTGGATGTAGTTTTGGCGGGTGGCGCTCATAGCATGATCCACCCTTTTGGAGTTACCGGGTTTAATTTGTTGACTGCACTAAGCACTCGCAATGACAATCCCCGTGGAGCTTCCAGACCATTTGATCGCGAACGAGATGGATTTGTTCTTGCCGAGGGAGCTGGGATGCTGGTTCTCGAGGAACTGGAACACGCCAAAGCTCGGGGCGCAATTATTCATGCGGAATTGACAGGATATTTTTCCACTGCTGATGCATTCCGTGTAACGGATAGCCATCCTGAAGGTCGTGGCGCTATCGCTTGCATAGCTGGCGCCCTTCGTGATGCAGGCGTGACCCCTGCGCAAATTGGTTACATCAACGCTCATGGCACCAGTACCCAAGTCAACGACCGTGTGGAATCCCTAGCGATCAAGCATGTTTTTGGCGACTATGCCCACTCGGTTCCCTGCAGCAGCATCAAGAGCATGATGGGGCATCTGATTGCTGCCGCTGGCGCGGTGGAGCTTATCACCTGTGTTGAAGCCATGCGTCATGGTGTGCTTCCTCCCACCATCAATTATGAAAATCCTGATCCTGAATGCGATTTGGATTACATTCCCAATCAGGCGCGCAAGGTTCGGGCAGACCATTGCCTGAGTAACAGTTTTGGATTTGGTGGTCAAAATACATCCCTTGTTGTCAGCCGCTTCGCTGGTTGATTTGACCCGTGCCGAGTGGCCTGAGGTATTCACTTGCTTTGGATTATTGTAGCAGTCATTGCTGTACTTCTTTTGATCCCGGCTTTGGCATTGCTGGCGCTTTGGTTATATATTTATATTTACTTCCTTAAGTATGTTGTTCGTATTTTTCAGGAACGTCCTCTTTTTGCAATTAATCGTGGCCAACCTGAGGAAGGTGCCGAAGATTTTTCCATCGAGGTTGCTGGTGGTTCCGTGATCAGAGTCTGCCTTTTGCACTGCATAGGGCCACGTCGCGGAGTTGTGCTTTTTTCACCTGAATTCGGTTCCAATCGCTGGTCATGCCGCGAGTATTCACCATTCCTTAGGGAAGCCGGTTATGACGTTATTGGTTATGAACCACGTGGTCAGGGAGAAAGCGACGGTATTTCAGGATATCAACCATTACACTGGGTGACCGATTACGAGGTTGCCGATGTGAACGCGATTTTAGGGTGGTTGAAAACTCGCTATGGAGATTCCATTACAGGAATTGGCGTGATTGGTCTGAGCAAGGGAGCAGGCGCGGCCACAGTGGCCGCTGCAAACGACCAGTATATCCGCTGCCTTGTGACAGATGGGATGTTCGCGATTTATACAACTGTTGTTCCATACATGCGCCAGTGGGTTCGGATTTACAGCAAAATGCACTGGGTGCACAACCTTCTCCCAGATTGGTTTTACGGGTCTCTGGCTCACGTATGCTGTTGGCGTGTCGAACAGGAAAGACGTTGTCGATTTTCCAAGGTTGAAATAGCATTGCGGAGGCTGGGCAATCGACCGCTCCTTATGATCAACGGAGAAAAGGATAGTTATATTCGTTCTGCCATGGCCATGAAATTATTCGATATTGCCTGTCGCTCGGGCAAGGCATCACATCAATTTTGGTTGGCTCCTGGTGCAAGGCACAACGAGGCTATAGCCAGGCATCCGGAAGAATACAAAAGACGGGTTCTTGAATTTTTTGACGGCAACCTTGGCTCTGAATCTAAAGTCCCTAGCAAGGGCGTTTAATGTGATTGAGGCCTAATCCTATGGCATCTCCGGAATCCGGATCTCTCGGGAAGTACATTCTCAAGCAAATCCTCAATTTTGTCATCGCTCCTCCTATCCGTAGGAAGCTGCGTCGATTTTTACAGACGGTGGAGGATCCTGCAGGTGTTCAGGGCCGTTTGTTGCTGAAAATCATTCGAAGACACCAGAATACTGCATTTGGCAGGGATCATGGATTTTCATCCATTCGTAATTTGGGTGATTTCCGCCGCGCTCTTCCTGTTGCTGGGTACGACCGCCTGTCTCCATACATTGACCGAATGCGTCAGGGCGATTTTCAGGCGCTTTTGGCCGATCGTGTTGTTCACATGTTCGCATTGACAAGCGGCACCACAGCAACTCGGAAACTGATACCTGTCAATCCAAGCTACTTGGAGTCTTATCGCCGGGGTTGGAATATTTGGGGCCTTAGGGCATTTCAGGATCATGTCAAAGTTCCGATGACTCCAATTGTACAAATGTCGGGTGACTGGCGTGAAGAACTGACAGAAGCAGGGACTCCATGTGGTGCCGTAACAGGTCTGACGGCAAGCATGCAGAATCCAGTCATCAGGCGGCTGTATGCTGTACCAGGATCTGCCGGACGAATTAAGGATCCCGCAGCCAAGCAATATCTAGCTTTACGGCTCAGTATGCCTCGACAGGTGGGTATGGTGATTGCTGCCAACCCTTCTACGCTTGTGAACTTAGCCCGATTTGGTGATCAGCATTCTGAAACGCTCATACGAGATATACGTGATGGAACGTTGTCGGACGAGTTTGATATTCCTGGCGATATCCGTTCCGAATTGAAATCTAGAAGTGGTAAACCCAATCCTCAAAAAGCCCAGGATCTTGCGAGATTGAGGTCCGAGCATGGGCATCTTTATCCAAAACATTACTGGCCTGAATGGACGCTTCTCGGAAATTGGACTGGCGGAAGTATGGGGGCTTACCTTCGCCAATACCCCAGCTATTTTGGTGCCATGCCGGTGCGGGATGTTGGGTTGATTGCAAGTGAAGGGCGAATGACCATACCGGTGGTTGATTCGTGCCCCTCGGGTGTTTTGGATATCGTTTCACATTTTTTTGAATTTGTACCTGAATCGCAAATTGATTCCACTAAGCCAGACACGCTTCTTGCTCATGAATTGCGTGTGGGTGAAACTTATTTTGTTTTGCTGACTACTGATTATGGTCTTTATCGGTATGACATTCGAGATCTGGTGCGTTGCACGGGTTTCCTTGGCCGTACGCCGCTGATCGAATTCCTTAACAAGGGGGCATATTTCAGCAATCTGACGGGTGAAAAACTGTCCGAATACCACATCACTCGCGCTGTTGCTCATGTTTTGGAAGCTTGTGATCTGACAATCAGCTCTTATTCGGTTGCTCCCATCTGGGATGAATGCCTACCATCGTATGGCTTGTATGTGGAAGCAGGGGAGCTAGGTTCCCAAACCCAAGCGCAAAAATTTATTCAAGATTTGGAATTGCGGTTGCAGGAAGTGAATGTTGAGTACCAGTCTAAGCGCTCGAGCGCTCGATTGGGACCGCTCCAGTTGATTTGGTTGAGGCCTGGATTCTGGCGGGCATGGGACAGGCAAAGGTTGCTTGCCACGCGTGGTGCTGCGGAACAGTACAAGCACCCGTGCTTGATCAACGATTTGGGATTCCACTCCAATCTGGCAGTTGGAGATCGAATGGATTAGAAGGAGATTCCTTCACCCAGCTTTGCTTGACGTGCGTAGATGTCTAAATAAGAATAGAAAGATCCATTCTTGGTGTGGCATTCACAGGAGTGGCTACTTGTTATCAGGAGGCAGTTGATATGTTGGATATTTTGAGCAACGGTTACGTCATGATGGGAATGGTTGTTGCAGTACTTGGCTTGGCCGCAGTCCTGTTCCTTACAAAAAAGCAGGACGGTTGATTCCTTTCGCAACGATTCTTAGCTTCCTAGCGGACTTTGGCTTGGAACCGAACCACTGCTGATTCTCCGGCTGCCAATGTCCCAGCCTCCCAACGAAGAATAAGGCTGCCAGCTTCATTTTCTTGAACTGTGAAAACAGTTTCCTTGGTACTGCGAGATGATCCCTCGACGTATTCCAGTCGGGGGGACAAGTTGTCGACAATGGCGACATCTCGCAGTGCTTTGCCAGTCATGTTGGCAAATCGAAGAGTAAACGTTACCACATCTCCAGGTAGTGCGACCTGCTTGTCAGCCGTTTTGTGCAGTACCATGGGGTGGCTGAGAATCACCATATCTTCTTTGCAATCTGACAGTACTTCGCGAAGTGTTGCTTCCGTAGAAATAACTTGTGGTCCATTTTCTATTCTGGATAATGCTACAGATTTAGTTTCAGCCATTAGTTCATGCAGGCTGATGCCCCCGGTCTTTACCAGCAATCTTTCCTGCTGAACCGTTGACTGGGGACGCTGGCGATCTGTGACCGCATCTGCGCCGCGTTCCACCAGATTCTGGAGAGGCGCTTGAACCAGTTCCTGTCCCTGAAGAATTTGAAGTTTTACCACACGTCCAGCGTATTGTGTCAAACCGATGCCACCCGGACGCAAACGCCCGCGTACTCCATTGATTCGTGTCTCAGCGACCGTTGCCAAACTGGGGACACGATGATCGAGGCGATCTGGACCCGAAGTTGAAACTGCACCTGCTGGTCCCGTTTGGTGATCAACTGTCCCCAAGCCAATTTGTTGGGAAACCCAACAAAACCTTGGCATGTACAGGCAAACCCTGTTGGACGGGATCACGCGCCGGGCACCTTTCGAGTTGGTGAATTCAGCAACGCTGTCTTCTGTATCAACACCCACAGCCTCAGACTGGCCACCAATCGCTGCCCTCGGTGCTCTGTCGCCACCGTCACGTACTATTTCGAGATCGGGCTTGCATGCCCCCGTAACCGGATCGCAAGGCGGGGGGCATAATGGTAAATAAGGGGCAATCGATGGTCTTTCTGGCGCTTCAGCTCCTACCTGCCACACAGTACCCGGAATAGCGGCGCGCTCGAGTTCACCTTCCTCCACGAGCCGGGAGCCTACCGATACTCTGGCAACTGGGCGCCCCTTGCGCAGGGCCAAGCGGATGATATCTTGCCCGGGTTCTGCCACAGTAACTAAAGGTGAATTGGGAACGGACGCCAGAGGCTGAGCTAAATCAGGGTCTTCTATGTACAGAATCTTGGTTATCATTCTTCCGGCAAGCGCTTGAGACAATTCTTCATTTGACCATGTGATGGCTGCCACATGGTGTTCCGGCCGGAAGTCGGGAGGCATGAGCGCACTCCCAATAACTTCGATGGTAGGGAAAAGTTCAGGAGCGTTTGCTTTGTCTCGTGTCAATTGGCCACGGTAGGCATATCCAGGGCGTAATCCAAGTACCGCACTCGCTGGATGAGGCGACTTGCCCGAGCCTCGAGGAAGGATGGCGGTCCACCCCTGAGGAGGCAAGAACCGGACGAACAGGTAGGGGGAGTGTTGCTGGGCAACATTGTTGGTCGGTACTGGGCCTTGAGCCAGACCAAAACCAACGTTTGCCACGAAGAACACGATGCATGCAGAATAGGCGCGCATGGTTCACCGGATTTCGTCGGGAGCAAGGCCGGGCCGCACGCTGTTCGGAAGGCCCGGGGAGGCCAATGTCCCCGTAGCGTGCGGTCCCGGCTTGGGTTGGGTGATCATCCAAACGGAATATCTGGATGAAGGTTTGTTAATTAGCGAGCTGGTAACACTGATGCTGGTGGCTTTGGCAGGATTGGTGCGTTGCCGGGGGCTGCCCCAGCTCCAGGTGCCATCGGGCCAGTTGGCCCAGCAGCAGGGGAAGGCAAGCTAGCTCCGGGAGGAACAAAGTTTGCTGGAGGCATACCACCTGCAGGCATACCGGGGCCCATCGGTCCGCCTGGCATACCACCCATCGGCACCCCTGGGTATCCGTAAGGTGTCATGAACGGGCGACCACCCGGCATTCCACCAGGCATACCTCCACCCATCATGGCGCTAGTCTGAGCTGGTTGGCTGTCCATGGCAGGAGAGTGAGCTAATTCAAGATCGATCTTGCCGAGTCGGACAATCAGCAAGATGCTACCGCGGCGTTGTGCTTCTGCGATGGGATCTACCCCAGGTTCAAGCCTGCTGCTGACCAGCTCATCGGGGCCGCCTGCAACTGCGAGGTCTTGGAACTGAGGATCTGGCAGGTAGATAACCTTCACCACGAAGTTGCCAGCAGTTACCTGCTGCAAGTCTTCCTGAGTGATACTGACAGGCACAGAACTGTGAGCCAAGAATGTGGCAGTCTTGCTGTTGGCTGGAACTACTTCAAGTGTTGGGTAGAGATCCAAGCCGGGTGAATTGGGAACCTCTGATACCTTCAAGCGGTAGATCGAACCCTGAGCAAAATTGTAACGGCCCGGGCTGGTGATAGCCTGCGGCGTGAAGCCTGGCTTGCCATCGGCGTCGGTTGCGAACCAAGAGACTTTCATGCCCGACATTTCGTTGAAAAACACCTGCGTGCGTGAGGCAGGAAAAGGCATGGGGGATCCATAAGCGGGAAGGGCACCCGCTGCGGCAACAACCCCGGGGCCGCCCATCATGCCACCAGGCATGGACTGGAGTTGTCCAGCACCAGGAACAACTTGTCCGGGTTGAAGGCCGGGCATTCCACCCATTTGCCCGGGAACAGGCAGTGGGCGATGGCCAGAAGCCATCATGATTCCAGGAGGTGGAGCCATGCCTGGCATTCCGGGACCTGCTGGAACACCTGGAGGCGAAAGTGCCATCGATCCGGGAACCATGGCGCCGGGAACCAGTCCGCCATTCAGATTGCCCTGACGGTATCCAACCTGACTGATACCGCCTGTTGAGTCGCGGCCAAATTTAGTCTGTTGGACAATGTCAAGAGGCTGGCTGCTAGCGATCATGGCGCGAGCAGCGGCTTCACCCCTTGGAGCGGTATTGGTGTAGGGGGCTGCAACTTGCATGGGCGCTCCCCAAGGGCCTACCGCGCCTGGGACCACGGGGCCGCCTGAGCTGACACCTTGGCGTATGCCAGTATCTGGCACACCACCTTCAAAAGCATTAGACATGAACCGGCCATTGCCAGGTCCTTCAGACGAGACGCAGCCGCTGGCTACTGCCAGCAGGCCACCCAACATGGCCATCTTTTTCATGATCTTCCCCCAGAAATTGGCAAGGCGGATAGCCCTTGCCTGTTCAGCCGATGTCCTCTGGCTCCCCGCAACAATGCGGGCCCCGGGCCAAAGGGACCTCGATGGAGAATTCATCGACACTGAAGCATGTGGAACTTCGAGAAATTCATGCATATCCGGAAAATCTGTCGTGACATTCAAAGTCAAAGCGAACGATTGGATCATCCAAATCGGAACAATCATCAAAACTTCAAACAGGATATGTGTGGAAACGCTAACCTAACTTGATACTTCAGGAGTGCTATTTAATGACCGGCCGTGCCTTGCCAATTGCTATGACAGTCTTGATCGCATTGGTTAGCACTGTCTGTGTTGTGTTGACTCAAAACCCTCAGCAGCCCGTCCCACCGGCCCATGCTTGGTTGCTGGGGCAAGCGCCAACCGAACGTTTTGTTAAGGATCAGGCTGGCGATTGGGCAGCAACAGTTCAAGGATCTCCCGCGGTTTCAAAAAATCCACAAGCCTTGCAATTCAGAGGCGGGGCTGACGCGTTGGTTATTGGGGCGCGTCAGGCCCGAATCAAAGGCAAAGAAATCACACTTGCAGCATGGGTTAGAATCGACGCTGGTGCCCGCAAGGGAGGCATTATCGGGCAAATTCAAGACAACCTTTATGCAGGAAAAGGCGCCTCATTAGGCTATGATTCTCTGGGATTCCGCTTTGGTCTGGCAGCCCAATCAACTGGGCAGGCCGATGGCACCATGACATGGATTCGTTCGTCTGCTGGTTTGAATCCGGGAAAGTGGACCCATGTTGCAGCAACCTATGATGGCGCAACAATGAAGCTTTTTGTTGATGGAATTCTTGAGGGGAGTTCCGAATCCCAGTCTGGCGCCATTATTCCTGCTGATGCCCCTTTAACGATTGGCGGTTACATCGACGCAGACGAGCGTGTTCCGTTTGTTGGAGCAATTCATTCCGCAGGAATTTATGAAAAGGCCCTCAGTGGTGAAGCATTGCTCGCCATGGTGGAATCGGGCAAGGTGCTCAAAACAGTTGAGTCTGGACCGACTGGAGTTTGGTTTGTTGTGGCTCCCTACTTGCAATACCCCACAACCAATTCCATCAGCATCGCTTGGGAAACAAGTGCGCCCGTTGTAGGCCGCGTGGAATATGGCCTTGCAACACCACTTGGGAACAAAGCGACCACAGCCGTAGGCACCATGCATACGGTAACACTTGGTGATTTGAAGCCAGGAACACCGTACTTCTACCGGGTTGTCTGTGACGATCCTGCTGGTGGAGAAGTCGCATCACAGATCCTTAGCTTCCAGACCGATGCGGGGCCTGGCTCACCGTTCGTATTCGCCACGATTGGCGATACCCAGAAAAATCCTCGTATAACTGGACAAGTGGCGACACGTGCACTTGAAAATCGACCGGCGTTTATCCTTCATATGGGAGACGTTGTTGACAATGGCTCCGACAAATCAGAGTGGGTTAATGAGCTCTTCCGCCCATGTCAGGAGCTTTTTGGAAGAGTCCCGGTAATTCCATGCATTGGTAATCACGAGCGCAATCACAAATTTTACTACCAGTACTTCGCCCTGCCAGAACCGGAATATTACTATTCCTTCCGCTATGGCGACGCTGAATTCTTTAGTATCGACAGCAACAAAATGCTGCTCCCCAATTCCGAGCAGTACCGCTGGTTGGACAAAGCGCTTGCGGAATCAAAGGCCAAATGGAAATTTTGTTTTCATCATCACCCTGCTTATTCCAGCGACAGTGATGACTATGGCGATTCGTTTTCTGGTAAAGTATCGACGCTTGGGGCGGCGAATCCTCGCCAGCTCTTACCGATTGTCGAGAAATATAATGTCGACATGGTTCTTAACGGTCACGTCCACCTCTACGAGCGTACCCACCCGATTCGAGCTGGCAAAGTGAACCACAAAGACGGTGTTGTACACCTCACAACGGGTGGTGGTGGCGGCGGTCTCGAAAACTTTGTTCCACACAGTTCTTGGATTAAAGCTGTCGGGCGTGTCGATTACCACACTTGCCTGATCCAAGTTGAAGCCACATCCATTCATTTGAAGGCATACGACAAGGATGGCATTCTTTTCGACACATGGTCTAAAACCAAGTAGTTTGTTCTAAAGAGGTCAAGGTTCATCTCGCAACCTAAAGTGAATACTGATTCAGGGAATTCCTAATCCAACTTTCCCTGATCCGTATGGCTAGTCATTTCGGTATATTCACGGCCCGGCTACCCTACTGAAATGTTTAAAGTACTTGCATTGGCGTGCGAACATGATTTAAAATGCTGTCTCCCCACCTTGAATTGACACATTTTCCGCGAGATCAGAACTATGCTCAAGCTCCTCTCCGGCTCTCGGATGGATTGCGATGGCTTATCGCGACGCGACATGATCCGGGTTGGGTCTCTTGGTTTTGCCGGAATAACACTTCCGCGGTTGCTACAAGCCAAGACTACCAATCCACGCGGGGCTCAAGATCGTAAAAATGTCATCGTCATGTGGATGCAAGGCGGACCCAGCCATATCGACAGCTTTGACCCAAAACCCTCGGCACCTGCGGACATCAAGGGGGAATTTTTGGCCATTGCAACTAAAACTCCTGGCTGCAAGGTATCGGAACATTTACCCAGATTGGCTTCTCGCTCCGATCTCTACAGCATTGTGCGTTCCGGATATTCATACAACGGCAGCCATGGCGTTGCTGACGCCTACATGCTTTCTGGTTGGAGGTTCAATGCTTCCACGGTTTATCCAACCTACGGGAGCGTTGTTTCCCGAGAACTTGGTTACAGGCGGGGCATGCCTCCCTTTGTGCAACTGGGTACCTCGATTGATAACCGTTTCAATGGAGGTGTTGCTGGCTATTCAGGTGCCGAGCATAACCCGTTTTTGATTGCGGAAGACCCTGTTCGTCCAGATTTTTCCATTGATGGCCTTTCAATGTCGGGTGGCATGACAACTTCCCGGTTTGCCCGCCGTGAGCGTCTGCTTGATACGGTCGATCGCTGGCGCCGAAAGGTCGATTCTTCTGGCACCGATATGGGAGCCATGAATAGCTACTATGAGAAAGCATCTGGACTTGTCACATCATCTTCAGCCCGGGAGGCCTTCGACCTGAAGCGCGAATCGGACCGGCTTCGAGATCGATATGGCCGCACTCGTATTGGGCAATCGTGCCTTCTGGCGCGCCGGCTTATCGAATCGGGTGTTCGTCTGGTGACTGTCACCATGGGAGGATGGGATACCCATGCCAACAACTTCAAATCATTGAAGTCGGGTCTTCTTCCCGCATTGGACAACGCCTACTCAACGCTTCTTGAAGACTTGGCTGAACGTGGAATGCTTGACGATACACTGGTACTCTGGTTGGGTGATTTTGGCCGGACTCCAAAAATCAATTCTGCTGCCGGACGTGATCACTGGGTAGGTTCAACGGTATTCTGCATGGGCGGTGGTGGTGTGCGCACCGGATTGGCAGTTGGTCGCAGCGACGCGAATGGCGAGCAACCTGCTACCGAACGGATACAAGTGGAAGACATTGCGGCCACCTTGTATCACTTGCTCGGCATCAATACAGAAAAGCACTACATTGCTCCAGATGGTCGCCCATTTCGAATTTTCGCACAGGGGCGCGTTCTCAATGAAATGCTGGACGCTCGTGCCGTTTAGTCGGAGGACCAGCCATGTACATTGCTCTGTTTGCCGGACTTCTATGTGTGACTGCACCAGCGGATGCCATGACTGTTTCGTTCGCCCACGAAGTGCAGCCTCTACTTACGCGTCTGGGATGCAATCAAGGTGCCTGCCACGGAGCCCAGTTGGGGCAAGGCGGATTCAAACTGTCGCTGCGTGCTTTTGATGACCTTGCCGATCAACGCGAAATTGTGCGCGGAGCCAACGGGCGTCGGGTAGACCTCAATCGCCCGGAAAACAGCCTTTTTTTGCGCAAAGCAACAGCCGAAGCCAGTCACGTGGGTGGCAAGCGACTTGATCCAGCGGATCCCGCTTATCGTACGATTGCTAACTGGTTGGCACAGGGGGCACTCGCTCCGAAGGCAACAGAAGCCCAATTGGTGTCTCTTGCTGTTGATCCGCCCGAATTGATTCTCAAGCCAAAACAAATGCGTGATATTAAAATCACGGCCCGTTTTGGAACCATTAGCACGAATGTCGCGGATCGTGTTTCCATCGAATCACTGAATGTCGAGGTTGCCACTGTTGACGGGAAAGGCCACATCGTTGCCAAAGGAAGAGGCGAAACTCTGATTGTTGTTCGATTTGAGTCACTGGTGCAGGTATGCCGTGTCATCGTCCCTCACGAAACACCTAAAACCGTCTCATCGTTCAAGCCAACAGGTGAAATTGACCGCATGTGGCTAGCGCGATGGGCCAAATTGGGGCTGCAGCCGGCTGGCATGGCCACCGACGCGGAATTCCTGAGACGACTTTGGCTTTCTGCTACAGGTTCAGTGCCTGATATCGAATCTGTGCGTTCATTCCTTGCCGACACAAGCTCAGATCGTTACAACCGGGCCATCGACCGCGCGCTCTCTAGCCCTGAATATGTGGACCATTGGTCTTACAAATGGGGGGATATGTTGCGTGTGAATCGCGAAACGTTGGGCAAAAAAGGGATGTGGGCCATGCATGGCTACCTCCGTGAAGCCTACCGCGAAAATCGGCCGCTTGACCAGATGGTGGGTGAACTGCTGGCTGCGACAGGGAGTCCGTTTGCCGCTGGACCTCCGAATTTTTTCATGTCCGGTAGCAATGAAGATTGGACGGAGGCCGCCGCACAGTTGTTTCTTGGCGTGCGCATCCAGTGCGCCAGATGCCATCATCACCCGTTTGAGAGCCTTTCGCAGTCTGATTACTACGGATTTGCCGCTGTTTTTGCCCGTGTTGGCAAAAAGGGTTCTTCGGAATTTGGCCTTCAGGGAAATGACACCACCATTTTCATCAAGGATGATGGAGAGTCTCGGCACGCGCGCACAGGGCAAATCATGAAGCCGCGAGCCCTGACCAGCCCTGTACTGGAAGATCCTATCGACCGTCGTCAAGCGTTGGCCCGCTGGTTATCTGATCGCACTAACCCTGTATTGGCACGCAATATGGCCAATAGGCTTTGGGGATACGTTTTTGGCAGGGGCTTGGTCGATCCGGTGGATGACCTCAGATCGAGCAATCCTTGCAGTAATCCAGAGTTGCTCGATGCTTTGGCAGCTTCCTTGATCCGTTTGAATTACGACCAGAAAAAGTTCCTCAAGGAGCTCCTTGGTTCTACCGTTTTTCGGCTTTCATCAATTCCGGCTAATAATCTCGATGCAGAGGGAACATACGCCACTCATTTTCAGCCGCGTCGGTTGTCTGCCGAACAGATGCTCGATGCAGTCGATATGGCGGCGGGAACTCGCGAGAAATTTCCAGATGTACCGCTAGGATACCGGGCTTCCAGTTTGCCCGATGTTGGTTTTGCCTCGCGGTTTCTCGATGTCTTTGGTCGCCCCCGCAGGGTGGTGGTTTGTGAATGTGAACGATCCACTGGGGCGAGCATGAGTCAGGCTTTATTGTTGATGAGTGGAACGCAATTGCAGCGCAAGGTATCAGATCCAACAGGACGTGTTGCGCGTTTGGCAAAAGGCAAGGTTGCCCCTGAACTTATAGTTGAGGAACTCTACCTTGCTTCATTGGGTCGCAAGCCCGATTCCAGTGAAATGAATTCCGCTATTGAAGCAATGGGGCAAGCTGCTAATTCCAGAGAGGGCGCCGAGGACTTGCTTTGGGCACTGCTCAACTGCCGTGAATTCCAGTTCAATCATTGACAATGTGTTTTATAGTGCGCCAAGTCCCGGACCGTTCAAGGTGCCGGTGCGTACCATTCCGTCGCTGATGCTGAAAAGGCCCGGGTGTGTTTTTTCCCATCCACGGTTTGCCTCGGGCATATATTGGCGAGCATTAGCTTCGATCGCAGCCATTCCAGGTATATGCGCCGCGAGACTTGAAGAATGAACCATACTGGCTCCTGGACAAGTCAAATCCTGCACGCACAGGAACATACCCATGCGACGAGCTGCTGCTGCCATCAATAGTGATTGAGTCTGCCCTTTACATGCCTTCAGAGCTGCGCCGGTGTAGCCCATTTCCTGAGCCAGTTCCAAACTTTCCAAATCGATGAGTGACTCGTCGATGA
Source organism: Candidatus Kuenenia stuttgartensis (assembly GCA_945875585.1). GTDB lineage: Bacteria > Planctomycetota > Planctomycetia > Gemmatales > Gemmataceae > REEB421. Next base: position 38,070 of record CAMCLK010000037.1, read on the forward strand.
CCACTGGTTTGAGTGCCGAAACCTTGTGCATACGGTTGCCGCGGTCCGCTTTAAGATCGCGGGGTGTAGGCTGCTCGATATAGGCGACACGCTCATAGGCCATTCCAGCTTGCTCTCGAATTTTGGCTAGAAACTCGAGAAGATAATCGACAGATCCGCATCGTTCGTTGAAATCGAGCGAGTAGTGCCACGATGTTTTTCCTCGTTTTGCCTGAGCGTCGGCGGTTACCCTTTCAACGCGAACAACTCTTTCGACGTCCCATGCGAGATCATCGCCGTTAAGTTTGATCTTTAAGTGAGTCAATCCATTGAAGGGAATCCATTCTTCAAGCGTTTCGGGAAGGCTGTCACCCACCGGATTTTTCAGGTCGCTTTGGTCCAATGGATCGAGTGCTCCCACAAGGTGATAAAGCGGCAGCATCGGTACCGGATCGGGAAGAACGTGATCTTTAAGGAGAGCACCGGTGTATGCTGCCCCAAGGAAACGAGATAAGTCGCCCGGGAGATAATCTGGTCCATAGCAGTGCCAAACACTTTTGCCCATTAACTTGCCGTATCCGTCGTGCAAGGCCGCATCGAAGGGACTGTTGGCAACCAGTGCCGCAAGAACGGGGACGTGTTCGGTAAGGTTTAAAGCTTTGGCAGCCTCCTCAGCAAATCCTGCCATGCGGTGCTCCATGGACCAACCAAGGTCCATGGGGTGGCCGATTTCAGATAGTTCATTCCAAGCCTTGCCAGCCCGGGCAGCAATCCATTCAAGGGCAGCAAGGGTTTGTTGGTACGTAAGCGACCGCGATGGAAACGACCAAACGTTTCCCATCGGCATAGAACCAAAGCCAGTAGCTGTGGCGCCGTTGGAACCAGTCATGGTGATTGAGGCGTGAAGCAGGCTGGCGCGGTCAACTGCAACTCCGCCAAATTTAATGGGAGAGCGGTAGCGGTATTCTTCGGTATGCCAAGCAACGTGATTGATTCGCATGGTAGTCATGGTTGGCTCCGGATGATGATAGGGATATGCTACGGGCCTCAAGCTTTGTTGGAAGGAGAATCCCATGATGTCGATTGTTGCGATCTATTTGATGTTGGGTCAGGCCGACCCATTGTTGGACGCGCAAAATTCGTACCGCAAACAGGATTATGCTGCTGCGGCGCAACGTCTTGAACCTTTTGTCAAAGAAAACCCTGATGCTGTGGAAGCATTATCGTTGCTGGGTACCGTGGAATTTATGCGCGGTGACATGGTTAAAGCTCTTGTGGCATGGGACCGTCAGGTAAAGGTGCACAAACCTTCGTATGCGCCGCATTGGCAGAGAGGGATAGCTCTTTATTATGCAGGCCGTCACAAGGAAGGTCGTGAGCAGTTTGAGGCCTATCAGGCTGTGGATGGTAATGATGTTGAAAACTCTGTTTGGAAACTGATGTGCCAGGCGCGAGAACCGGGGCAGGGCCTAGAGAAGGCGCAGAAAAACATGCTGCCGATTGGCTTGGATCGTCGTGTGCCCATGATGGAAGTGCTGGATTTGTATGCCGGAAAATCATCCATTGAGAAGGTGAAAGCGCAGACGCTTAAGGCGCCGGAGAATCAGGGGACCAAACCGCAATTTTACGAAGCTTTGTACTTGGGCTTGTGGGAAGATTTGCAGGGGAACGTCAAGGCATCGCAAGGACATTTCGAGCGTGCGATGAAACTGGAACCAGCATCGGTTTACATGCGGGAGGTAGGCAGGGTGCATCGCGATTTGGCACTAGCAGGTAAGTTGCCATGGAAGGGTTCACCAGCACCGCGATGATCTGCTACAATTGAAGCCATCAGCGCCCGTAGCTCAGGGGATAGAGCATCGGTTTCCTAAACCGAGGGTCGTAGGTTCGAATCCTACCGGGCGCAGTAAGCACAAATCCTTAAGCAGTATGCACTTGAAGCTGGCCTGCAACTGTTCTTCGAATCTAGGTTCCCCAGTTTCAGGAAGTCGTTCGACAAAAACATCATTGAGTTCTAGACGAGCAAACAAAGAACAAATCTGGCAAAAAATAACCCAATCGCAATGATTCGAGCCCCGAGATGTTTGGGGTTTGATTTGTTCAAGTATTCATTCACCTGAACTATCCTCTGGATAATAGGGCTTCGGAATTTGACTGGGAATCTATTCGCCGGTAAATCGAGCCTAGCATTCTGAAATGCTAGCTGCCAAAACGGAATATTTTTATTTTTTGTAGATCGTAATTGTATTGATATTTTAAAGAAGGCGCCATAATATTAAATAATAATTTGAAAATTTACGAAATTTATGTTGTAATAATGAAGTTTTGTGTTATGTGTTTGTTAGGCGTGCACATCGGCAACTACTCTTGTATTGTTTTGTTGATTGATTGATTTTTAAAATGTGGGGCGTTTCCTGTTATGATAGCTGTGTGCAAGCGTATGTTGTGTAGAGTTGGTGCGAAAGATTTTGCAAGAGAAAGTGTTACTGTATGTGGGCAATATTTCGAGGCTAAAATACGATTGTCTAAAAATCGGAAGGTGTTTTGCCTCCAAACTATTGTTGCACTTGGTGCAGTGAACGCACTAGCAATTGATTGGTATTTGATTCCCAACTCAATTCAAGTCACTATAATAATCATTCAAACGTTGTTTTGGAGTGTCCGCACTATGTTTGAAACCTATGCGGCAGCCGTTTTTCTTTTCGGCTTGGGTTTCATTGCTTTTGCCATGTTCTGGCTTTTCCTGTTAACGATTAGATTCAGTCTGGTTTGGAGTAAGGCCAAGCTGCCATTTGTCCTTCTCGCGATTGGCGCAACTACAGCCATTGGGACAGTTGCTGTCAACAGATTGATAGTTGCCACTATTGGCCTTGGCCCTCTTGAAACTATGGTTGGGAATGAACGCCACATTACTCTGACTGGATGGGACCGTAGCGATTATTCCATACTTAGAAATGCGAATGACGCTGCTGTAGTGCAGATGGCCAATATGGATGTAACCGATGAAGCTTTATATCACCTGGTCGGCATGAAAAAATTGAAAGAACTGGATCTCAATGATTCTCAGATAACCGATGCTGGCCTAGAGGTTTTGGCGCAGTTGCCTGTTCTGGAAATAGTTCGCATTCGGGGCACCATGGTTACTGATAAGGGTTTTGGGACGTGGTTGGCTGCCAAAGAATCCCTTATACAAATTGATGCGCGTGGCACCGCTATTTCATCCAAATCTTTGCGAGATTGGAAAGCGCTCGACAAGGAACGACGTCAATTTTTGAAGTGATCCCTTTTATTTTAAGACAGAGGTAGCCATGACATTGGTTCTTCACGAAGACGCTTTCGGCGATTCTCGCAATGCTCAGTTTCTTGCAAAGGCTGCCGAACTTGCATATTTGCCTTCAGAGGAAGGCAAGGCTGCTTATTTGGCAGAGTTGGGGCTGGTTGCTGATCTGATCAGCGTTCATAACACCCAGGCATGGGTTGGATCGGACCAGAACAATATTGTGGTGGCATTTCGTGGGACTGAGTCTCCAGACAAAATTGAGGGATTGAAAGACTGGTTACTGACCAATGCCATGAATCTGTTGGTGTTGCCACAAGGCAGACTGGGCACGGACCTTGCGGCAGCAGGGGTTGGAGCCCGATTTCATCAGGGATTTGCTGACGCCATTGGGAGTGTCTGGGATGATGTCTATTCAATGGTGAATAGCGCGATGGGGGAATCTGAGCGGCCGCTTTGGATTACTGGCCACAGTCTGGGAGGAGCCTTAGCTTTGTTCGCAGGATGGTTATGTATTCGTAAAATGGTCAATGTGCATCAGATCTATACGTTTGGCGCCCCGATGATTGGTAATCAGGCGGCAGTGACCGCATTCAACCGCGAGTTCAAGGGTAAGCTATTTCGCTATGTGAATATGAATGATCCTGTGCCACGCTTGCCCATGTATAGTCTTGTCGCCAATGAATTTGCTCATTGTGCCGAGGAACGCATTCTGGGGGCTCAAGAATCGGAAGGTGGAGAGTCTCAATTAGAGTGGTCATTAGCTCGAGGAGTGGTTGACGGGGTAATTAATGCAACACTTTTGGAAACGATTTGGGATTCTGTTCAGGGCAGAGTGGCTGCTCACGGAATGGACTATTACCGGAAACTGTTGGGATAATTCCAAGACTTTTGCTTTGCGACACTGATTTTGTTGATACTTCACGATTGCTTTAAGTGAATGTGATATTAATTTTGTTTGCATATGATTCCGGTATGATTGATTTGAAGTGATGAAACAAACGACATCAAAATTTGAGGTTTAGTATGAATTTTTTGCGATCTGGCGGTTGGTTGGCAGCGTTGGCACTGGCAATTATCACAGGGTTGATTTGGCGATCTACTGGGATTTTTGCAGAACAACCTGAAAAAAATGCTGTTCCTATTGCTGGCGAATACCCGTACATAACCGCTGAACCACAGCGATTTGGTTGGCCTCTAACGGAAGCAGAACGGGAGTTCGTTCTCAAGCCGGAGCATGTGAGAAGGCCGGGTTCCGAGGTCATGAAATACCAGCCTAAGTTGTGGCCAGTTGTCCCTTCAGCCGGTTTCTGGAGTGGAACGAGTTGGCTCGATACCCACTCTAAGCTTGTCGAGCACGTCAAAGCCAATCAAGGGGCAGTCGATTTCTTGCTGGTAGGAGATAGTATCACGCAGCAGTGGGGTAGTCCGCTGGACAATAAATCGATGAATGTCGCATGGATGCAAGAATTCAAGGATGCCAAAGTTGTCAATATCGGTATTGGTGGGGACAAGTCGCAGAACGTTCTTTGGCGTTTGGACCATGGCGGAGTGGATGGGTTGGAACCGAGGTGTATTGTCCTTATGATCGGCAACAACAATATGTTCTTCGTTCCGGAGACTGGAGTTGATGCTGCTGCCAGAGGCGTGAAGGCGTGCGCTGAAAATCTTTGCCGGAAGTTTCCCAAGGTGCCTATTGTTGTCGTCAAGATTCTTCCCGCGCATGAGCCAGGAAATGTATTCTACGAAAATATCAAAAAGACCAATGCCGCCTTGGATTTGCTCCAGTTGGATGCTGCAAAATCGATCAGGGTGCTCGATCTGACGGAAGACATGTTAAACAACGATGGTACGATCAATGCTGTTCTGTTTACCAAGGATAAGATCCACCTGAGTGAATCTGGCTATAGTTTGTATGCTAAAAAACTCCACCCAGTGGTGGATGCTTTGCTTGCAGATGTCAAGAAATAGAGCTGAGCAATTTTTCTAAGTCAAGTAAAACCAACTGCTGGAAACTTGGAATGTTGTGTGGGGCCGTTTGATTTTTATGCTTCAAAATACTGCTTGATTTCACTGCGTGCATACGGTTGTTATGAACCGAAAAGGGCGGTTCAGCCCCGGTCGGTTCAAGTTCAGTGGAATTCACTCTCATAAACCTGAGTGGATTCCATGTTTGAGAAGTATCGAGCTATCATTGTTTTGAAATGTAGCTGCAAAAATCGACTGGTTTTTGTGTCAACGATTGCCAGGAAACGGAGCGTCTCCCCTTTGGGCAAACCAAAGAATCCGGTTGAGTGTGTCCTCGTCAGCATGGTCTTCTTTCGTGAAATCCATGGCTACCGATTTCTGTGCCCATTTCAGAGCTGATCCGCGTAGATTATTCATTGCCGGATTCATTTCATCGAGTGGTATGCGATTGGGTGCAGCAATATATGGTGTGGAATCAGGCTTGCTGTGAAAACAACCAACCATCGGGGTTGCAGTCAGGTCGATTTGGTTCATGGCGGGTAAACCCAATAGTAGTTCAATAGTCTTAATCATGCCGGTTTGGTTGTAGCAGGTGGAATCAACTCCCTTGCCTCGGGTGAAGGGGCTGATGCATAAGCCAACGGTCCGGTGGCCATCGACATGGTCGAATCCAGCCTGAGGGTCATCTTCTGTGCTTACGATGCACGTTTTTGGCCAAAATCGACTTTTTGAGACGGCTTCAACAATCTGGCCTAGCGCGAGGTCGTTATCGGCAACCATGGCTCGAGGCGTTGGGCTTCCTGGTCGAGTGCCTTCGGTGTGGTCGCATGGCAAGAAAACATACACAAGGTTTGGCATGGAACCGGCTTTTTCCCACTTGGCTAATTGTTCCGTGAATAGTTTGGCCCGGTAAACGTCGGGAGCAGTGCAGGGAAACCCGGGAAAGCCCGGATGAGTGAAAGGTTCGAGGGCTTTCACTGTTGGTTTGACCGTTACCTTTACTTTGCCGGTTCCCTTGAGTGTATCTTCGTATGAATCCTTCCAAGTGATGCCGGGAGCAAATTTCGATAAACAATACTCACCCATATTAAAAATGGTTTTCTTGCGGGCCAGCGCGTTGTCCCACAAGAACCCGGAGGCGGCATATGCCAGTGGATCATCTCCTTCGTAGGGATAGCTGCGCGTGAAACCACCGAACTGTTTTTCGAGGTAATCGGTGGTATAGGCTTCAGCAACCCACTGATGGCCGTCAGCGGACAGGACTCCAGAGCAATAGAAGTTGTCAAGCAGCACAAATTCCTTGGCTAGCTTGTGGTGGTTAGGCGTGATTTCCTCACCGAAAATACAAAGTTTGGGATCGCCATTGCCTTGCTTGATGTCACCAAAAACCTGATCATAGGTTCTGTTTTCTTTGATGACATAAATGACATGCTCGATGAGGCTCGGTTCGCCGTGGCGTTCTGGAAGCGGTTTGGGTGCGATACCGGGCCTTGGTTTTTCCATACCCGCGAGGGCCTTGGCCAATCGGTTGTTGGACAAAACCTTGGGGGTGAAGACTTTTAGCTCGTCGACCTTGGGAAGTGGAATGAGAGAAAGCGATCCCATGTGGTCGTGTGAATTGCGGCCTTTTTCTGGTTCCCTGCGGGAAGCCAATGAACCGACCCCCTTGACATTGGCGACAATCAGTTTGGATTGGCTTGGGGCAATGGCGATAGCTCCGGGGTACCATCCAGTTGGAATAAGCCCAGTAATGGTGCTCGAACGATTGGCGACTGGACCGTGCTCCCCTCCTGACATGTTGCCGAGGGCGACAACGGCTATGCAGTTGTTGGTTCCGTTAGCGATATAAAGTGTTGAACCGTCGGGAGAGACGGTGACAGCGTTGGAACCGCTGCCAAATGGTAGGCGTGATTCAGGCTTGGCGATGATGGTTTCAACAACGGTTTCTGTGTTTGTGTCGATAACGCTCACGGTGTCGCTGTTAGCGTTGGCCACATAGGCAAATTTGCCGTTTGGTGACAGAGTTATGCCACAAGGGTGAAGGCCGACAGGGATCGATTTTTCCTGCTTCCATATCCCGCCGGATTTTGTAATTACCGAAACTGATCCCGAATTGGCAACCGTGGTAATCGGATCGACATTGACCGGGGTGCCCGACGTTGTGAATGTTGTTTTGCCGATGGGCCGCTCACCTCCCCAGTTGGTGACATAAACCTTCGAACCAACTAAAAGCGGCATATAAGGGGCTATTCCCACAGGAACAATGGCCTCAGCCTTGCCCGTGGCTGGGTCGATGAGGTGTGCCTCGTTGCCACGGTTTGAACAGACCCAAAGTTTCCCATCAGAAGTCGCGGCTAGCCCAGTGGGATAGGCAGCACCCGCAGATCTACGTGAGGCACCGGTTTCTGGGGCTTTAAGTTCTAATACTTTGTCATGCCATGCCAATTTTCCGTCTGCCGCCCACTTGGCAACCCGTATCCCGCTGGCAGTGTCTGAGACGAAGACCTTGTCTCCAATAGTGGCCAAGCCCACAGCGCTCAATCCACCAGATTGTTTTCCCATGCCTCCAAGTGGCAGAACTTGTCGTATTTGGCCGGAGTTGATGTCGATAACGGTGAGATCACGCATGTTTTTGACGACGACAGCTTTACCAGAATCAACCAAAAGCAGGTCGACAGGCCTACCGGGGAACTCAACTTGAACCCCGGCAGGAGTAAGGAGTTGGTTGGTGGGAACCAGCACGCTTCCGTCGGACTGGCGCCCGACCTTAAGGCCGTCTTGGTTATCAGCAGCCAGACAAAATACTGCCAAGGCGAAGATCGATAACTGCAAACAGTTCGATTGGGTTGGCATGATTCGTCCCCTTTGATAATGCTGTTTCATACGCCTATTTAAGCGTAGGTACTCCGAGCCGCAAGAGCCTGAAACGGGTTTCATCGGAACTTCTCGGAGGTATCTCATGGCGGCTTGCCTGAGAACACTATTCGAACGATAATGCCGGAAGCCCACAAATTGACACTAGGGAACCAGACATATGAACCGCCGCCGCTTTGTACAATCGTCCGTTGCCATGGCATCTTCAGGTCCACTTCTTTTGGGTATGCAAAACAAGTCGGAAAGCAGCCCACTTGTGACGGGGCAAGGCGAACACCGCTATGAAGTGGTGCATGACTGGGCCAAACTTCCAGGGCAGTTTACTTGGCAGACTACACACAATGTGGCGGTGGACAGCCAAGGCAACCTTTATGTCATTCATGAGGGGCGCGCCGAACTGAAAGACCATCCTTCCATATTTGTTTTTGACCCGCAGGGAAAATACATCCGTTCATTTGGAAAGCAGTTCCAAGGCGGCGGGCACGGAATCGAAATCCGCAAGGAAGGCACGGAGGAGTTCCTGTATGTGTGCGCATACCAGCAATTGAAGACATTTGCCAAGATGTCGCTGAAAGGCGAAACGGTTTGGCAAAAATATGCACCCATGGACTCGAAGGTGTATGCCGCTGGTGAAGACACCAACCCTCAGAAAGTCTGGGGACAGAACCGATTCTTGCCCACGAATTTCGCTTGGGTTCCGGGGGGAACCGACTTCCTGTTGGTCGATGGTTACGGCGCATTTGTCGTGCACCGTTATGACAAAGACGGCAACTGGAAGTCAGTTTTTGGCGGTCCGGGAAAAGGTGAAGGGAAGTTCAATACGCCGCATGGCCTGTGGGTAGATACCCGTGGTGCGGAACCGCGTATTGTTGTTTGTGACCGCGCCAATCACTCCTTGCAGTTTTTCGATATCAATGGCAAATATCAGAAAACGGTCAAGGGGTTCGGGTTGCCAGCCAATGCTGAAACTTACAAGGGATTGCTCCTTGTGCCTGAATTGCATGCGCGGGTGAGCATTTTAGACGCCAACGACAAGGTCATCGCCCAGTTGGGTGATGATGTCGCGCGTGTAACAGCCAAAGACGGGGGCGGTATCCGTGGCGACAGCAACCGCTGGCAGGCCGGCAAGTTTGTCCACCCACACGATGCCTGCTTTGACGCCGATGGCAACATATTCGTTGCCGAATGGGTGGCCACCGGTCGTATCAGCAAGCTTCGCAAAGTATCGTAATCAAGCTTAAGGGTATTGGGCCGCCCGTCAGCGGAGAGCCGGGCGGCCGCTGATATCGAGAATCTGAAAATGATGGATGCCGCCATTGCGGCTGTCTTTGTGTGTCCATACCACTTTTTTGTCCCGCGTTACTTCCAGCAGCTTGATTTCGCCAGCCTTGGCGTGGTGGCTGGTGATGACTGTGTTGCCGTTGCTGAGGCGCTGCACGCCACAGGCGTCGTTGATCGGTTTGCCCGGTAGATCGTCGTTGGTAACGCGCCATACCTCTTTGGCTGCGGAATCAACTTCAATGACAAGATTTCCAAGAGTGCAACCGATGAGCGTGTTGCCATCTGGCAGGCGGATAGCTGTGAATGGCCAATGAGGTGTTTTGGCTTCCCAGATTATTTTGCCAGTAGCGTCGTATTCGCGAACAACCTTGTCGAGTAGTTGTGGAACCAGATAGTTGCCGTTCGCTAATTTGCGCGTCATGCGGGTTTGAAGATGATGATCCTTGGTTTGGGCTTGAAGCGGCACTTCAACAACAATCTTGCCGGAGCGGTCTACTTCTAAAATACGAGGTTTCGGTCCAGCTTCGGTGAGAAGGACACGGCCATCGGGCAACGATTGCACAGTATTAACTTCTGATTGTGTTCCCTTGAATGAAAACAGCATTTTTCCTGCGCGGTCGACTTCAGCTACACCGCCACCTGGAAAGGCCTTCGACTTGTTCAGTGCCAGCAGAATATTGCCGTTTTCGAGGACCCAACCGTCGCGTGATCCATGAGGATATGTCCATGTCGTTTTGCCGGAGGCATCGACAATAAACGTTTCTCCTCCCGTTGCTAAAAACTCATGCCCGATTGGGTCAGCGGCAAGAAGGGTGGTGGCCAAGGCGGAGAACGAAAACAACAGCAGCATGATTTGTTCCTTGATTCCTGAATATGGGCCATGGGATTGTCCTATGGCTGTTGGGGTGTTGCAAGGGGCCAGAACCTGAAACCTACGCCAGTATGGGGGCAGAGGATTGTTATGAATTTACCAACCAGATGCGCTGCCAATAACGGTGTGGCAACCAAGCAGCTAATGCTTACTTGGCGCTGAATCTAACGGGATCTTTTCTCGGGACGCTTCCTGAACAAGATTTAGTCCGTCAACGGCTTTTGGCTCTTTGAAAGAAGTGAAACGACTACAAGCGTGATGAAGCTCAGTGGAATCGAGACAATTCCGGGGTTTGAAAATGGAACTGGAGCCGCACTGGGCAACAAGCCATACATGCCCCACATGTCGGGTGATAACGCAATCAGCCCAAGTGAAGATACCATGCCAATGATAATGGAGGCGATGACACCCGTAGCCGTTACGCGGGGCCAGAACAGAATCATGATAATGGCAGGAAGGTTTGCGGATGCTGCGACCGCGAAGGCCAATCCCACGAGGAAGGTAACGTTCATGCCTTTGAACATAATTCCCAAGGCGATGCCGATGGCTCCTACACCAAGAGCAGCGGTTTTCCCCAACAGGATTTTGGTGGAATCCGAAAGGCCGAGGTTGAGATAGCGATCTGCAAGATCGTGTGCAACGGCTCCGGACGCTGCCACCACAAGGCCGCTCACAGTTCCAAGGACGGTGGCGAATGCGATTGCTGATATAACGGCAAACAGTAGGTTGCCAAATGAACGAGCGAGGAGAGGGGCAGCCATATTGCTGTCGGCTGGATTCAGCACACCTGAGGTCATGGCGCCTAGCCCCATGAAAAGTGTGAGGACATAAAAGGTGCCAATAGCGCCAATAGCGACGATGGTTGATTTGCGTGCTTCAGAAGCCCCGGGAACGGTGTAGTAGCGGATCAGGATGTGCGGCAATGCAGCAGTTCCAAGGAATAGTGCCAGCATTAACGAGACGAAGTCCATGCGTTCGAGCCAAGTGCCCTGAACTTTGAATCGCATTCCTGGGCGAAGCAGGCGCGCTCCATCTGACTCCGATGGGTGATACACGGTGACTGCATCATCGGAAGACGAGTTGAATTTTGATTCGCGCCATCGTGTGATCTTTGTGCCGGGATCTCCGATAGCTGCAATCAAGCCTACCGGTGAAATTGGGCCAGTGCTGGCATTTGCTTCACCACGTAGGGAGGCGATGGCTCCTACTTGGCGAATAGTGTTATTAGGGCTTTCCGGGCGACCGTTGATCAGTCGAATTGAGCCTGATTTTGGCTTGACCATGCATTCTGTTTCCCGCAATTCAAGGGCGCCATCTGAT
>CAMCLK010000038.1 GCA_945875585.1 Candidatus Kuenenia stuttgartensis
ATCTGGATCGCGCGGATCTTTGATCCGAACCTTGGAGATCCACTACACAAGCGCCCCATGCTGGTACTTGCTGTCACAGCGGTCCTTGTAGGGGTTCAGCTCGTCTCTCTTGGCCTGCTCGCCGAGCTGTTGGTTTTCACCCGCAACCAACCTCCCCTGCCCTATTCAGTACAACAAACAACTGGCTCCAACGAGACGATTGTCCCGCCGCCAGCGTCCCTGTAAGCTTCACGTTCACCAAGCTGGCATTGCCGGCAAACTCTCGAAGGAAAGGTATCGCCATGGCTGATGAACGCACGAGCCTGATTACCACAGGTGGCCCGGGAAGAGCCCCCAACCGCGCCATGTTACGGGCCGTCGGGTTTGTTGATGAAGACTTCAACAGACCAATTATTGGCGTCGCCAGCCTTTACAGTGAGATCACACCTTGCAACTCTCACCTCGACCGTTTGGCGCGTAAGGCCATTGAGGGAATTCGTACAGGTGGTGGTGTGCCACAAATCTTTGGGGCCCCCACAGCTTCCGACGGCATCATGATGGGGCATCAGGGAATGCGCTATTCCTTGGTTAGCCGGGAAGTCATTGCCGACTCCATCGAAGTAGTTTGTGCCGGTATGAACCACGACGGCGTTTTGGCCGTGGGTGGTTGCGATAAAAACATGCCTGGCTGCCTCATGGCTATGGCTCGGATGAACATTCCGGGCATTTTCGTTTATGGCGGGAGCATCCTCCCGGGCGTAGGCGAACATGGAGAATCGCTTGATATTGTTAGCATTTTCGAAGCTGTTGGTCGCCAACAAGCGGGCAAGCTTTCAGAAGCCGGTGTGCACAAAATCGAATGCGAATCGTGCCCAGGCGCCGGTTCCTGTGGCGGCATGTACACCGCCAACACCATGTCCAGCGCCATTGAGGCCATGGGCATGTCTCTGCCTTACGATGCCAGCTATCCTGCTGTTTCATCGGCCAAGGAACGTGAAACGTTCGTTGCGGGTCAGGCGCTTGTTGCCCTGATCAAGGCAAATATCAGGCCTCGCGATATCATCACGCGAAAATCGCTTGAAAACGCCTACACGCTGGTTCTGGCGCTTGGTGGTTCCACTAATGCTGTGCTCCATCTGATGGCAATCGCCCGCGAAGCACGGGTGGAATGGACTCTTGCTGATTTCGACCGCTTGGGAGCTCGCATGCCCCACTTGGCCGACCTCAAACCAGGTGGCAAATACGTTATGTTCGACCTGCACAAGGTTGGCGGAACTCCGGCTGTGTTGCGCGCTTTGCTGGATCAGGGCTTGCTGCATGGTGACTGCATCACGGTCACCGGAAAAACGCTGGCCGAAAACCTGGCCAATGTACCGAGTGTTTATTCCAAACCGCAGGATGTGGTCCACCCGTTCGACAAGCCCATGCACGCATCTGGCCACATTGTCATCCTCCACGGCAACATTGCTCCTGAAGGAGCAGTTGCCAAAGTCGCTGGACTCAAAACCGTGACCATTACAGGACCAGCGAAGGTATTCGATGGCGAAGAGGCGTGTGCCAAAGCCATTGCTGAACGAAAGATACAGGCCGGCGACGTTGTCGTGATTCGGGGTGAAGGCCCAGTTGGCGGCCCAGGCATGCGCGAAATGCTGGCAGTTACCGCGGCGTTGGTTGGACAGGGACTGGGAGAGTCGATCGGCCTGATCACTGACGGCCGTTTTTCAGGCGGAACCCATGGATTGGTTGTCGGCCACGTCTCGCCCGAAGCCTATAAAGCCGGGCCAATTGGCGTGCTGAAAGATGGTGACATCATCACCATCGACGCCGACGCCAAACGCCTCGATGTCCACTTGAGCCCGGCCGAACTTCAGGCAAGGCTGAAAGACTGGAAGGCACCACCGCTGAAGGCAAGCGCTGGTGTGCTTCTCAAATATGCGCGCACTGTTGGCAGTGCTTCGGAAGGTGCCATCACCTGCTGATTGATTGGTCAAACATCAATGGGGCTGCGTCGTTACCACGGCGCAGCCCTACCTGCTACAATGATTTGATAATTCATCCATCGACTGTAAGGAACTTGCGGAACCATGAGCGACCACTACATCTACACGATCGAATCTCTAAGCAAACTGTATAACAAAAAAGAAGTCCTCAAAGACATCTGGCTGTCGTTTTACCCCGGGGCCAAAATCGGTGTCATCGGAGGCAACGGCGCGGGAAAGAGCACCCTGCTGCGCATCATGGCGCAGGTAGACAAGGATTTTTTAGGGACCGTTCGAGCCGCTCCCGGCGTCCGCATCGGTTATGTGCCTCAGGAACCTCGGCTCGACGAAACCACCGATGTTCGTGGCAATATTGAACAGGCCGTCGCACCAGTCCGGGCCCTTCTCACCCGTGAGGAGGAAATCGCCAACAAGATGTCCGATGCAACGCCCGAGGAAATGGACGTCCTCATGGAAGCCCTGAACAAGGTTCAGGACAAAATCGCAGCAGCGGATGCCTACAACCTCGATCGTCTGGTCGACATGGCTATGAATGCCATGCGCTTGCCACCACCCGAATCGAAACCGTCGACCCTCTCTGGCGGCGAGCGCCGACGTGTAGCATTGTGCAAGATTCTGCTTGAAAAGCCGGATATGCTTCTGCTGGATGAACCAACCAACCACCTTGATGCCGAGTCTGTCAATTGGTTGGAACAGTATTTGAAAGATTTCCAGGGCACTGTGGTTGCCATCACTCACGACCGTTACTTCCTCGACAATGTCGCCCAGTGGATTCTTGAACTCGATCGCGGTGTGGGCCACCCGTTCAAGGGCAACTATTCCTCGTGGCTTGAACAGAAAAAAGATCGTTTGGCTCGCGAAGAAAAATCGGCGTCAGCGCGCCAGAAACAACTCGATCGCGAACTGGAATGGGCTCGCTTGGCACCGCGCGGTCGTATTGCCAAGAGCAAAGCGCGCCTTGCAGCCTATGAAAAACTTGCTGCTCAGGAATACGATGAACGTGATGAAGATCTTGTCCTCCAAATTCCGCCCGGGCCCCATTTGGGAGACTTGGTTGTCCGCGCCGAAGGGGTTAGCAAATCGTTTGGCGACAATATGCTTTTCGAAGATCTCAATTTCAATCTGCCACGTGGTGGCATTGTCGGCATCATCGGGCCCAACGGAGCGGGCAAAACCACTCTTTTCCGCATGATTGCTGGTCAGGAAAAGCCAGATTCCGGAACGCTGCGCGTAGGCGAAACCGTTCACCTGAGCCACGTTGACCAAAACAGAGACAGTCTGGATCCGGAAAAGACTGTTTTCGAGGAAACAACGGGCGGAACCGACACTATTCTTCTGGGTAAACGCAAGGTGCCCTCCCGCGGTTACCTCGCCCGATTCAACTTCAAGGGATCCGACCAGCAACGCAAGGTGGGTGAACTTTCAGGTGGGGAACGCAACCGCGTTCATCTGGCCAAGTTGCTCAAGGATGGCGGTAACCTCCTCCTTCTGGACGAACCGACTAACGACCTTGACGTCGATACACTCCGCGCCCTTGAGGAAGCTCTCCTTAACTTCGGTGGTTGCGCGGTTGTCATCAGTCACGATCGATGGTTTTTGGACCGCGTGGCTACCCACATTCTTGCCTTCGAAGGCGACGGCAAAGTTGTCTGGCATGAAGGCAACTATCAAAGCTACGAAGAGGCGCACCGACAGCGCCTTGGGCGTGAGGAAGCACCCCGTTTCCGTCATCGCAAGCTCACCTCCTAAAACTCCTCGGATTGGGCCCCATGCTGGAACTTCAAGACGCTACTAGGCACTACCGGCAGGGATCCAGAACAGTGGAAGCTGTTCGAGGGGTAAGCCTGAAGGTTGAACGCGGCGAGTTCCTCACCATTATGGGCCCAAGCGGATCGGGCAAATCCACCATCATGCACTTGATGGCTGGCCTCGACACGCCGACCTCAGGGAAAGCCAGCTACCATGGCCGCGATCTTGCTGCCATGTCCGACCGCGACCGATCTGTGCTCCGGCGCACAAAACTCGCGGTTGTGTTTCAGTTTTTCAACCTGATACCAACCCTACTGGCTGTGGACAATGTTGCCCTGCCCCTTCTGTTAGCAGGTGTTGCGCGCAGCGAAGCCCGCAGAAAAGCGGACACGGCACTTGACCGCGTAGGGCTTGCTTCAAGGTCGGGCCATTATCCAGAAGAAATGAGTGGTGGCGAAATGCAGCGGGTTGCCATTGCCCGGGCATTGGTACTTGACGCTGAAGCGATCCTCTGCGACGAACCAACCGGCAACCTCGATTCTGTTAGCAGCAATCAGGTGCTGGATCTGCTTAAGTCACTTACCGACGATGGTAACCGCGCGGTGGTGATGGTAACACACGACGCTACGGCAGGCGCCAGAGGCCACCGTCTGGCACGTATCCGAGACGGGCGCATTGAATCCATGGAATACCCCAAAACCGCTTGAAGGGATTAACCGCCGTGCTTTCCCTTTGGCGATCCTTGGGCCTTGGTTACCTGCGCCGCAGACCAGTTCGGTCTTTATTGGTCGTATTTTCTATCGCGTTGGGAGTGGCGACCCTTGTTGCCACCCAATCACTTAGACGTGGAATCGTGCAGGGTAAACGCGCTCCTGTCGCGCTTGGCGAACTGTTAGTAACCAATGGCCGTGCCGGTGTTTCGCCAGACCTTGAGCAACGGATACGGGATGCCCAAATTGACGGAGTCGAATCTGTCAACGGACTTGTTATTGGCAGGGCACTTCTGGAAGGCCCCGAACCAAGATCCGTCATGATTTTGGCAACCGACATGGGGAACAACTCGCCAGAGAATTCACCCGCCTTGGAAGGCCTCGAAATCCAACTCAAGCAAACTGCTGCAGGATTGCTCAGTCTTCTGAATTCCACTCCCGTGATCGTGGGAAGTGGCGTGGAAAAGGCTACCGCGGGAAAGTCTTTTCTGCTGCGGGTTGCTGGCAAAGATCTCCGGTGTGTGGCCATGGGCCAATTGATAGTCAAGGATAGTTCACACAGGCTCGCAGGCTTGGCGGACAATCTGGTAGCGCTGCCTCGCTCGCAGGCTTCGAGCCTGCTTTACCCCGATCGGCCAGGCACATCCACCAGACTCGACATCCGACTTAAACCCCAAGCCGAAATTTCAAAAATATTGCCACTATTAACAGAACTGGTTGCTGGTCAGGGTCAGGCGCGTACGGTTGCTGATGAGGAAACCCTCGTGGGCGATGTGACTACGGGTATGGAATTGGGTTTCACCATTGGCGGAATAGGCTCGCTCGTGGTGGGTCTTTTTCTTGTTTACAACGCGTTGGCTGTCAGCGTGGCGGAACGACGCCGCGACATGGGGATTCTGCGTTCGTGTGGAGCAACCCGCCCACAGTTGGCAGGACTTTTCCTGATTGAAGCTTCAATATTAGGTCTCTCAGGATCCCTTATTGGCATTCCCCTGGGAATGGCTCTGGCAGCTACTGTAAGCGGATCCATGAGTCAGGCATTGGGCGAAGCGCTCGGCCGTCCGCTCGTTGGTACCACATGGAGCCTCGATCCACTACTTGGGCTGCTGGCAGTAGCTGGGGGTGTAGGCACATCACTGATGGCGGCCCTGATTCCTGCTCTTGAAGCTTCCCGTGAAGAACCAGTGGAATCGTTGCGCGTCCACACTCGCAGGTCAGGCATGGGAAGTGTGCTTCTGCAGATTTTTGCAGTCGCATCAATTCTTGGCATGGTGACCTTGTTGGTTCTTCTGAGACATAAACTTCCCCCTCGCTGGGGATCATTTGGCGGCATGGCGCTCTTGCTGGTTGCCGCGTTACTTGCCACTCCTCTGATTGCACAATTGGTTGGACGACTCGCTTCCACACTGGCAGCGCTGGTACCCGGCGTTGGCTTTCGCCTAGCCGTAGAAAATATGGCGCGCGCGGGTGGACGCACTGGTTTGGTGGTGGCGGCATTGGGTGCGACGGGAGCGCTGGTTGTCCAAACATCCGGCTTCCTGCTTACCACACAAACTGCTGTTTTCTCGTGGGTTGAAACCAAGGTGGGGGCTGATCTCTTCATCACTTCAGGTAGTGCTTTTTCAAGTTATGTCAATTCCGTTAGTATGGACCCGGCAATTCTGAGCCGCGTGAGAACCATTCTTGAAGATGACATCAGCGCCGCCATGGCTGTTCGTTTGGCGCGGGTGGATCATGGTGGCACCATTGTTTACCTGCTTGCAGCCGAAATGGGCAACGTTGACCGTGGAGCACCCGAACATCTTGATTTTGTCGCAGAAGCCAGACGTGATCCTGAGCGTTTTCGCGCCGGCGCGGCTATGGCATCCGAAAATTTCCTGCTGCGGCACAACGTCAAACCCGGGGAGTCGATCACGCTGACCGGTCCAGATGGACCACTGATCATTCCCGTGTTGAAAAGCTACACCGATTACACATGGAAAGATGGAACCATTGTAGTGGACCGCGACTGGTACGCCGAGCATTTTCGGGACCAACAGATCGATATTATTGATATCTGGCTAGCTCCGGGTGCCGATAAGGAACAGTGCTTAGAGAGATTGCGCAACAATCTTGGAACACGTGACGGCTTGTTTGTGCTGCCACGGGCCGGCCTGCTCGACGAAGTCCGGGCGCAACTCTTCCGCGTCAACAATTTGGCTTACGCCCAGCAGGGCATTCTCGGTCTTGTAGCCTTACTAGGAGTTGTCACATCTCTGACAATATCCGTTCTTGAACGACGGCGCGAGCTTGGGCTGTTGCGCGCGGTAGGCGCCACACGCACACAAGTGCTTTTCAGCGTTCTGGCTGAGGCCATGTTGATGGGTTTCGCTGGGGGGCTGTTGGGCCTGATCGCGGGTTGGGCACTTGAATGGTACGCGCTGGAAATCATGCTGTGGGACGAAGCAGGCTTCCACTTCCCACTAATCTTCCCATGGAGCCAAGCGTTGGTCATGCTGGGAGCATCGACCGCTTTGGCTACGCTTGTGGGCCTTTGGCCCGCGTGGCGTGCTGCCTGTCTGGATATTCCCGAGGCCGTTGCTGCTGAGTGATGTTCAACGGAGAGTCGTATGTCCCGCGAATTGAGCCATTATCTCATGCGATCTGACGCACTCGAACAGTCGGGTGGCCCAGATCGCAGCCGTTACTTGGCGCTGGCCGCAGATGCCGCATGGCGTGATGGGCAATCCTCAGTAGCTGAATCGTTGCGCTTACGCCTGCTGCGCGTGGAACCAGGTCATCCAGCTGGTAGATTCCCTGATTGGGCTACAGCAGCACGATCCAGCGACATGCTCATTTTCCTGCGCGAATTGCGAGTGCAGTTCCCGGTTCCGCTCGATCGGGCCGAATCCACGACTGCCCAGCAGCAAACTGTCTTGCCGTGGAGCCAAGGTAACTCAGCTTCTGCTCCCACATCAATTACTGTCACAAACAACAATCCAGCTCCATGGCGGGCGCCGGTTGAACGATCATTCGACAGTGTGCTTTCTGGAATTCTTGGGTGGGGACTACCAGTCGCCATCATGGCTGCCGGCCTTTACTGGATCAGTACTGCCGTTTTCTAAAGCGATTGGGTTAAACAAATCAAAGACATTCTTCATCGCGGCTTGGCTTAATCGGCCTAATTTTCTGCCGACGTTCCTCTTCTTCCTCATTACGGGAAGCGTGTCGATGCTGAACAATCTCCTCGAGAATTGGCCCCAGCAAAATGGCAGCACCCATCAGAGCGGAAGCAGCGTCCGACTCAGCCCTGCGGCCCTCATCCAACCAAAGTGACAACTCTGGGTCCGCGGCCAGAACATCGACGGCTGCAGCGAGGTGCTCCGGTGGCGGAACCTGCTCGGCCTTCAGGTCGGAAGGGGTGGAATAATCCACCTGAAGAATCAGCGATGCAAGACGCGACTCATGTTCCATCATCGGTAACCCTCCCGAACCACTTCCATCGTGCACCATGAAGTCGCGATTTACAAGCCACCAGCCCAAATAGATCGGCCGCCATCCACCGGCAAACTTGCCCCCGTAATGAACGGATTGCTGAGCAGGGCCAACACCGCTTGCGCAACATGCACCGGGGAACCCTCTCGCTGAACCAACGTCGCAGCAATGGCTTCTTGGCGTTCATGCTCCGGTAAATCAGGCGGCAACATGACTGGCCCGGGTTCGACCATATTCACTCTCACGAGAGGATTCTGCCGAGCCAATTCACATGCCAAAGCTTTGGTAAATGCAGCAACGGCTCCCTTGCTGGTGTGATAGGCAAGATAATCCAGATATGGGCGCTGCAAGGCCCAATCTCCCAGCGTCACAATGCCTCCGCCCGATTCCTGTTTCACCATCTGTCGGCCAACAACCAAGGAAATAAGGGCTGTTGTAAGGGTATTGGCTTCAAATTGCTGCTGAAAACTGCTGGCGTCGATCTGCTCGAGCTTTTGACGGCCCCATTGTGATGCACATGTCACCAAGGCATCGATGCGACCATGAAGGCGCATGACCTCCTGCACAAGTGCCTGCACTTCTGTTTCACGAGAAAGGTCCGCCGCAAGTGCATGCGCAGAAAGCCCTTCACGTTGCAACAACGCGATCGATTCAAGTGCCTCCTCACGCGAACTACGGTAATGCAGAATCAGCTTGTAACCCGCCTGACCCAGCAAACGAGCCACCTCGAATCCTACGCGCTTCTTGCCACTGCCTGTAACCAAGGCCACACGTAACTCGCTCATAAACCTGCTCCCCGATAAACCCATGAAGGTTGTCACGAAACCTGTATGATCAGATTAGGATGCTCTGTTGGAGGGAAGTCACAATGGAAACTTGGCAGATTGTGCTAGCCACGCTGGCGGGGGCGGTAACGCTGAAAATCGCCGGAGTCGCATTGATCTCTGGTTTCCGGTGGCATCGCATAACAACGGCTACGTGCGCCGCATGGCATTGTCTTGTGAGCTCAGGTGCGGCCGAACGCATGCAATGCGTGATTCATGCGCCCGCCGCACCAGTGAAACCAGAACGCTCAACCGAACCGCTCAGGATTTTGGCATTATTACAGCGTGAATCCCGGCTGGTAGACCTACTAATGGAGGATCTCACGGGATGCGATGATGCCCAATTGGGCGCTGGCGTTCGCGATGTTCTCGCCAAGGCTCGGAAAACATTGCGCGAACACGTGGAATTGGAAGCTTGTGTGGCCGGTCTGGAAAATGACCCGATCACGGTGCCGGCTGGTTTTGCACCGGGGTCTGTTGTGCTGACTGGCCAAATAACCGGAGAACCGCCATTTCAGGGAACGTTGCGGCATCCTGGATGGCGTGTTAAAGATTTCAAATTGCCAGAGCCCTTGAAGGGGCAAGATGGCTGGGTTATTGGCCCAGCCGAGGTTGAGGTAGGTTAGGACAATTCGGATGGCTGACTTGAATTCGCTTAACAATCATCACCAGCACCATATCGGAATCGATCTGGGCACGACTAATTGCGCCTTGGCGCATGTGGTTGCTGGCAACGATGCCGTATCTGGACCTATTGAAATTCTCCAGATCCCACAGGTGATTCGCCCCGGTGAAGTGGGATCCCGTCCGCTGTTGCCCTCGTTCACCTACTTACCAGCGGCTGGAGAATTTCCTGAAGGAGCCCTCGACCTGCCATGGATTAAGAATCCAGATTGCGTGGTGGGAGAGTATGCCAGAATTCAGGGTGGGCTGATTCCAACCCGCTTGGTCAGTTCGGCTAAGTCTTGGTTAAGCCATTCAGGTGTTGATCGGCGCGCTCCGGTACTGCCTTGGAAAGCTGCTGAAGGCATGCGCGGCATTTCGCCACTGGCAGCTTCAACCTTATATTTGAAACATCTTGTCGACGTCTGGAATCATCAACCAGCCCACATCAACGCACTGCTCCAGAACCAAGATATTGTGCTGACGGTTCCAGCCTCGTTCGATGCCGAGGCACGGGAACTCACACTGATGGCCGCGCGCGATGCGGGCCTTAACCAAATTTTGTTGTTAGAAGAACCCCAGGCTGCTTTTTATGCTTGGCTTGCCTCCCAAGGGGACCAATGGCGCGAGCAAGTGCGTATTGGCGACCTGATTCTTGTTTGCGATGTTGGCGGTGGAACAACCGACTTCACGTTGATCGCTGTTACCGAGGAAGCTGGTAATCTAGAATTGGCCCGATTAGCCGTCGGAAACCATATACTTCTAGGCGGCGACAACATGGATCTGGCGCTCGCCCATGCTGCGAATCAAGGTCTGCAATCTAAGGGTACGCGCCTCGATCATTCACAATTTCTGCAACTGGTTCACGCTGCGCGCAGTGCCAAGGAATCGTTGCTCACGAACCCGGATCTCCCTTCGGCGCGCTTCCACATTCAGGGGAGAGGCACCAAGTTGATTGCTGGAGGAATCTCGGGCGATATCCACCGTGAACTTCTTGACTCCATCCTGCTTCAAGGCTTTTTCCCTGCTTGCAATGTGGATGAAGAACCCCACCGCCAAATGACATCCGGTTTTCAGGAAATGGGCCTCCCGTATGCTTCAGATGCAGCCATAACCCGGCATCTTGCCGCGTTTTTGTCCCAGCATTGCGGCCACCAGAAGGTAACTGCGGTACTTTTCAATGGCGGAGTATTCAAATCCGCCCTTTTGCGCGACCGCATCCTTGCCACACTTTCGCAATGGTTTCCTCATAATCCAATCCGTTGCCTAGATCCGGGCGACCTTGAAGTAGCTGTAGCCCGTGGAGCCGCCAGCTATGCTCATGCCCGCCGACACGGCGGCATTCGTGTCCGCGGAGGCACCGCTCGCTCCTATTACATAGGCGTACAAATACCAGCACCTGCTATACCTGGGTTTGCCCCTCCCATCAAAGCCCTGTGCGTGGTACCGTTTGGAATGGAAGAAGGAACTGAAGCACAAGTTCCCGGGCTAGAACTCGGTTTGGTGGTGGGTGAACCGGTTCAATTCCGTTTTCTTGGATCCAACACAAGAAAAAACGATGCCCTTGGCGCCTCCATTGAAGATTGGCAAGAAGAAATCAATGAACTCACACCGCTCGCCGCGACTCTTGACTCGGATGATCCCCCCGGCACACGGGTTCCCGTGCGCCTTCATTCCCGGGTAACAGAGATTGGCACGCTGGAACTTTCTTGCGAGGGAGTACGCGATCATCGACGCTGGAAACTGGAATTTCAGGTCCGCGAGGCCGATGCCACAGGAACACCCACACACAAAGGAGCCAACCGTGATTGAACCCAACGAGCCTTATCCCATGACTACAAACATTGGACCGAATGAGTCCAAAACACCGAGCACACCACTTTTGGTAGTGACTTTAGCAGCAATCGCCTTCGCGATTGCCTACCGCTTGGCACCGGAATGGACTATTCCAAACCTCTCGCCGATCGGGGCACTTTGCCTCTATTCGCTTGCCTTTTATCCTGCGCGATGGGGGTTCCTGTTGCCATTGGGAGTCATGGTCGCAACCGACCTAACTCTTTTCCAATGGTATGGATGGAGTCCATTCAACCTACCTGTCTATCTGTGCTTTGCCATGTACGGTCTGGCTGGATTAGCATGGCGAACCCGTCCGGGAATGCTCCGATTGGCCTTCGGAACCGTTGGATCTGGTTTTGTGTTCTTTATTGTCACCAATTTCGTGGTATGGCTGGGCGCCAGTCAGGGGGTATCCAACCATTCTGGCGCCGCCACTTTTGAGGAACCAACAACACACTATAGCCATCCCCTCATCCGCTACTCACGCGATCTGAAAGGATTGGGCGCCTGCTACGCGATGGCACTCCCTTTCTATCGCAACACCCTGCTTGGGGATCTTGTATTTACCAGTGCCTTTTTCGGTGTTGCGTTCGCGTCCATTCGTCTTGTCAATGCAAGTAGAAGATTGAACGCCCCGGTTTCCACCAATGCGACTCAACTCTAATAAAAGAGGCTTCCGCTTGCGAGCGAAAGCCTATTGAAGCTGATCAAAGGCGGGGGAAACCCCGCCTTGTTTCGTATTAAACCACCCGGACGGTGAACGCGGTGTCCACCGAACGACCCGAAAGGTCGGTGGCACGGATCTGAATGACCGAACTGCCCGTGGCAGTTGCAGAGTAGTCCAATGTCAGGTTATTGCCCACAATGGTGGGTGTTACCAACGTTGGATTGGTGTTGCCAATCACCGAGAAGGTGAGCAATTCACCACGGCTGATAACTTGCATATCGTTGATGGTGACAAAGTTCGACGCATTGGCCTGCGCCACCGTAGTGCCTGTGAAGTTGTTGACTGTTGGTATTTCCGTGAATGCCCCACCCAGATTCTTTGTTGGGATGGCATTGATGGCATCAACCTTGTCGAGGCCGGTTTTGACATTGGCAAATACTGTGAATCCACCGTTCTGGTTGTCGAGGTTCGCGGCGTTGTTGGCCACGTTGAAGAAGAATTCACTGGTGGCGCTATTGGGGTCATTACCAACCTTGGCCATGGCTACCGTGCCACGCACATTGCTGCGGGTAACGCTGTACTCGTTGGCCACAGGCGGAGCGGTAACAATATGGTTGAGTGTGGTGTTCGGGGCGGAACCTGCCACTGTATAACCACCACCTTGAACAACAAAGTTCGAGACACTGCGGTGGAATATTGTGCCGTCGTATTTGTTCCCATCCACATAGCTCATGAAGTTCTTGACGTTGACAGGAGCCTGCTGGTTGAGAAGTTCAATCTGCACAGTGCCACTGGTTGTGACGACATTCACCACACCGTTAGAAGCATTAGGATCGCTGAAATTCGACGTCAGATTGAATGTCTGGTTGGCGGCATTCTTACTGACCTGCACATCTGCGATGCGGTTGGAAACGAACGGATCCGCATCCTGATTGGTATCAGCATATAGGGTCAAAGGCTGGGTCTCACTTGGATTCCCAAAAGCCGAGAAAGTGGTTTCAATTCCGCGAGTTGAGGTGTTGTAGATCACAACATTTCCAGTGCCCTGTCCACGCGAGGCAAAGATAACCTCATTGGTAAGGTCGCCGCTGAAGCTACCAACCGTGATGTTCACCCCGCCGGTGTTGCCCGGAATCGCTTGGAACGATTTGAATAGGGTACTAGTTGCCCCCTTATAGATGTGAACGTCACCACCAGGAACATTCCCAGTACTGGAAACAACAACATCAGCAAAGTTGGACGACGATATATCTCCCGAAGCGACCTGAATTCCGCTATCAAAGGCCATATAGCTGGCCAAAACCGCGCCATTCTTGCCGCTAAATACCTTCACGTGGCCCGTTCCTGTGGCCGACCCTACAACAATATCCCAGTTTCCGTCGCCATTGGTGTCGCCAGAAGCAACGTTAACACCTCCGCTGTATCCGGCATCAAACGCCAGAAAACTGCGAAGTGTTGAGAAGGTAACGGCAGTGCCATCATCGTTGTTGGTTGCGTTCATAACCAGCACACGAGATTGCGCCCCCGCCAAGGCACCAATAATAAGATCAGGCGAGCCATCGTTATTAACATCGCCTGCAGCAACAGAGATTCCACCCTGAAACCCGTCAAATGCCAAGAAGCTAGACAAAACAGAGCCATCTTTTCCGCTATACACCATCACGTGGTCTGAGCCCTTGGCGGTGCCTGTAATTACGTCGTCGAATCCGTCGCCATTCATGTCGCTCATGGCGACATTAACACCACCACGAAAGCGCTGGTCGTACGCATAAAAATTGTTCAGGACAGACCCGTCTTTTCCGCTGGTAACAACAACGGCAGGCACAGATCCTGCCTGAGCTCCGGAAACCATGTCGTTGAAACCATCGGAATTGTAGTCGCCCACGCCCAAACTAAGTCCGCCGGTGTAAGCAGGAAGAGCGCGGCCTTCAAGAATTTCCAACGCAGGGCATGGCTTCTTGAGCGCTGGCATTTTTGTAAGTTTATTTCTGAACACCAGACGCGAGAACCACGACTGCAAACCATGGAATTGTGACATGGGTACGCCTCTGAATTCGTTCATGTTCGGACAACAGACTTTCGGGACTGCGCAAGACAAAACCCGCAGGTCAATCCCTGCATTCTGACCTGCATATTCCATCGGCACGGTAATACCCGAAAGTTCAGCACAACTGTTCCAATCGCATTGAAGATCAGTTGTGCGTCCAACATAGAGACGCACGAAGCTTACAGATGGTTGGCTCAGGATAGATTTTAATTAATCTGCATGACTTGAAGTGGTTGGCAATCCATGACTAGCAGTAACGGTGCCTAGGAAATCGCGACTACCCACGGGTACGGGCAGCACAAACCGTTCACCATGGGTGAATCCGCATCGTGAACCGTGATACGCCGCCTGCCCCAGCAGAACATGCTCGATACGCTCAAGGCGCGGACCATCGAATTGCGACTTATATGCACGCACAGAAGCAAGCTTGGCCGGCCATGTTTCGGCAATATCGACCACAAACGACCCATGCCAGCTATGTTCTTCAGCATCGAAGGGAAACAGCGAATAAACAAGGTGAGGAATGCGGTGCGGTTGAGTATTGTCGAACCGGGCATCCCACTTGGTCAATTGGGAATAGAATCGGGCTCCTTCAACCAGCAGCTGCGTCTGGTAATGGTCTGGTGAGCCCGATGGGGTTCTGCCAGCAATGGTTAGTACTACCTTCGGCCTGAGTCGCCTAAACCATGTTGCCACAGTCATTCGGTTGTCCGGATCGTCCATCAGCACACGATTAGGCAGCAACGCATTGAAACGCCAAGGAATCCCTAAAGCGATGCGCGCCTCTTCCGCTTCAATCCGACGCTGGTCCGGTGTGCCTCGGGGGGTCGGCTCGCCATCGGTGAGATCGAGAATGGCAACGCGTGTTCCAGACCGCGCCAGCTTGGCCAAGGTGCCTCCGCAAAGAATTTCCAGATCGTCGGGATGTGCGCCAACCGCCACAACTTCCACAGGTTCCGATGGAATCTGGTCAGGATATTCTGTCATTAAATCTTCCTTATTCAGTACGTTGTCATCAAATCCTCACTTAGGTTTCATGATACTTGGTTTAAGAGAAAGATCACGAACTCAACGACACAGGAACCGGGCACGACCATGCGACTCCTTCTGGTCGAAGATCACAAACCACTACAACGCTCCATCCGGCAAAGCTTGGAAGAAGAAGGGTTTGCTGTCGATATTGCAGATACCGGTCCGGAGGCCGATCATAAAGTACGAACAGCAAGTTACGACGTCATACTTCTCGACATCATGCTGCCGGGAATAGACGGACTGACACTTCTCAAAGCTTGGCGCAAAGACGGTATTCCTGCCCATGTTTTATTGCTGACTGCCCGTGGAGAACTCGAAGATCGAGTCAAGGGACTCGATACCGGCGCAGACGACTACCTTGTCAAGCCGTTCGAGCTCGAGGAACTCTTTGCGCGTATCAGGGCACTGATTCGCCGAGGACACAGCGCCAAAGACCCGATCCTTCGGATCTTTGACCTTGAAATCAACACTGCCTCGCGCGTTGTCAAGCGTGCGGAAACGGTCATTCATCTAACACCTCGGGAATACTCTCTTCTGGAGTTCCTTGCCTTCCATCGGGGCAAGGTTGTTACCAGAACCATGATCTGGAACCACCTTTACGATGAAAACGATGAAAACACCTCCAACGTTGTAGATGTGTATATTCGCTATCTGAGAACAAAGGTCGACCGACAGTTCTCACCACCTCTCATTCTTACCCGGTGGGGCGAAGGATATATGATGAGGGACCAAGACACCCCCATTGAAATTGGCAAAACACCATGAGATCGTTGCGGTTCGTTCTGGCTGGATGGATGGTAACCCTGTTGGGTGCTGTTTTGCTGGTCATTGGTATCCTTGCCTACCGCACTTCTGGCGAGTTGTTGATTGAGCGGCAACAAGCTGCGCGTGAGCTCGAACAAATCCGCATGGATGAACGTCTGAAAGAGCAACGCGAGAGGCTGGATCGCGAGTTGCTGGATCAGGCTCAGACACTGGCACGCTTGATGCAGTTCCAGCTCGATTGGGGTAAATTCCGTCACCGGGAATTGCATATACTCGGTCTTTTTTCTATTGCGTCGGTAGACAAAGCGTTTGTCATGTTTCCAGGTTGGCTGGCACCACAGGGCCGCAGCCCTCTGGCAATGGAATTTTTTCGGCGAACCGTTCCGGAAATCCGCTTCAACGACACTGAACTCCAACAACACCTCGATGACATTGCTGAATATTTCCAAGTGGACACAACCTGGGGCAGTGTCTTTCGTTCAGCGTCGTTGGGCGAAGTGGGGATGGAACTCAACCAACAGACTTTTTCACCCGACCAAATCCTGCATCATGAGTTCGACACCATCGACCTCAGAAGCGGAATTCCGGTACGACGGGTACGCCTCAAAGCACCAGCAGGCCGAATGGTTCCGCTTTTCGGCATGATGCGACGGCCACTGGGCAACGGCGGAGAAGGGCGTGGAATGCGTGGTGAAAGTATTCCAGACTTTGGCCAACCACGTTCAGAGGGAGGCGGACCTCCGAGGTTCGACATGGGGCTAAGAACACTCGTCTACATACAGTGCGCATCCCCCATTTCGAGATTAGATCCCGTTCTCGCCAGTATCCGGGCAGAGCATGATCAACGGATTGAACAGCTTGAATCTGCCAGCCAACGGAATCTGGCAAATCTGGCATGGCAACTGACCGGGCTGGGAGGCGCCACCTTCGCCTTGGCTATTGCCGGAACCATGCTCGTGGTTAGTCGGGTATTGAATCCGCTCAAACGCCTTTCCGATGCCGTCAGCCAAGTAACGGAACGCGATTTTGAACTGCGCGTCAGTGAACAGGAACTTCCGGAAGAATTACACCCGGTATTCCGTCGCCTGCAGGAAACGCTCCACATGCTGGAACGCGCCTTCCTAAGAGAGAAACAAGCCACTGCTGATATTTCCCACGAGCTGCGCACACCCCTTGCCAGCATGATCACAACCCTAGAACTCGCATTACGTCGCAGCAGGTCTGTTGATGAATATCGCAGCTTCCTAGAAGACTGCCGAAGCTCCGCCAGCCATATGCGCGCCATTGTCGAACGGTTACTGACTCTGGCCCGACTCGACGCCGGCAGCGACCCGGTACGCCCGCGACTCACCAATGTGAGCGATCTGGCCGAAGCATGTGCCCAATTGGTGCGGCCAGTTGCAATGACGCACGGGGTAACACTTGAAGTGACGGCCGACCAAGTCTGCTGGCTTATGACCGACCCGGACAAACTACGTGAATCCCTGTGCAATCTGCTCCACAATGCCGTTCAATACAATCATTCTGGGGGCGAAATCCACCTCCGTGTCAGGCCTTCACAAGAACATGTGGTGATCGAAGTATCAGATACCGGAATTGGAATCCCGGCAGATCAACTGGAACTCATATTTGAACGATTCCACCGCGTCGACCCTTCTCGGCATGGCGACGGATCCAACGCAGGCCTCGGCTTGGCTATTGTCAAAGCCTATGTGACTTTGATGGGGGGAGCAATCGCGGTGGAAAGTGAACCGGGATCCGGCACGACTTTCAGGCTGCACCTTCCACAAGGACAAGGGTCCCGCGCATCGGCACGGACTTCCTAAATATTTCCGAGATTAGGCAATCGACCAGCCATCACGTCGCGTTCCCAAGCATCGAGCAATGGCCAAGACGTGGCGCAGGTTCCAAAGTCCGCCATTTGCAAATAACCGCGTAACCTTTGTATGGTTGCATCCAAAACAGCCTTGTCCTTGCGGAATGCCGGACCGTGGCTGGGCAGCAAGAAAACAGAATCATCATCCCTGATACGCTCGATCGACGCGATAAACTGAACTATATCAGACCCGTGATGGGCATCAATAACCCCGACACATCCATCCTTGTAAATATTGTCGCCGCTAAACAAAGCGTCGCCCATCTTGAACGCCAACTGGCCCGCGGCATGCCCGGGGGTATGCCAGACCGAAAGTGATTGATCTCCGACATTGATCACATCGCCCTCAGAAAGGCGCCGGTCCACTTTTACCGGTTTCATCGGTATTTCAATACCCTGCGCCTTGATGGAGGCGAATGTCAGAATCGGATCGCCTTCTTCCAATGCCTTAGTACAGTCGGGGTGAGCCGCTATGGGAGCCTTGAATATTTCTTTGGCACGGGCCAAACCTTGAATATGGTCGGCATCGGCGTGGGTGGCAATAATCATGCGGCAGTTGGCCAAGCTGAAGTCCATGCCACGAATCAGGTCGACAATTTCCCCGACAGTTTCTTCGAATCCGATGTCGATCAGGATAAATTCGCTACCGCCATCGATGAGATAAACATTCACTCCCAAACGCTGCTCCGCTTGGTAGTTCATCTCGATAACCCGGGGCAACAGGTACTTCCTGGCAATCATGAAGCGGGCGCTCCTGTTTCCAACAATCACACATTATCATGTTAGAGGATTTGGCGTTGAAGGCACGGGACCTATCCATGGTCTGCCAAGCAGCCGGGTAATCCAGACCGATAATCTCGATAGCTCAACAGACTGCCTGCAAAAGCAACCATGCGGGAAGAATCAATCCTGCGGTTGTTCCGCTCATGCGGCCCCCACGGTTCGCCAGGGTTCCGTGGGATCCAGCGTGGGGTTGGGGCACCTAGCAATCGAGCCATTTCCACATAAAAATCGCCCCGATGGATCGGCTGATTGTCCGAAACATTCAGCAACTGCCCTTGCTGATTGCCAGCAACCAAGGCTGCAACAACCTCAGCACCATCGTCCCGATGAATGAGATTTAACCAACGCTCCGGGTCACCCCTTAACGGTTCGCCAGCCATCAAGGCCGCTGTTCGCATCAATCTTTGCGGCCCGTAGATACCTGCGAAACGGAGGATCGTCGCGTTTGGTATCAGCGATTTCAATGTTTTTTCAGCTTCAAGAACGGTGTGACCCGAGGCGTCGGTTGGCTCACAGGGCGACTCTTCGTTCACCCATTCTCCATGCTCTTGGCCATAGACACTGGTGCTGGAAACATGGAACCAAGCAACACTCTTATCTGGAATCGCATTTATGGCGGCTCGAAGGCCATCGACATGCACATCGCGCATTGTCTGCCCAGAAGTACGATCCACTGCCATCGCACTGATCACGGCGTCCGAGGCCGGCAGATTACCAGGCACCCTAGTATCAAACAGGACAGGGGTGGCTCCTAAGCTTGCAAGGCGTTCAGTCCTGCTCGCCCCGCCCCTTGTGGTGGCCATCACTTCATAGCCTCGGGCAAGCAGTGAACCCACCATGGCTTCGCCAAGATACCCACAACCGATGATCAGGCAACGTGGCATGGGCAATCATTCCGGGGAAGACATGAGCTCAAGCTGAATCCTGCTTTTGCCCTGTTCATTTTCAAGAAAATTCCGATCGCGCTTGGTCAAAATGTGATCCCAAGGCAGTGTTTCAGACAACGGACGATCCCGATGTGAAAAAAAGAGTGGATCGATACCTGTCCGCTCAAAGGCGGCGCGCCAAATATCGGGCTTGAAGCACTCCTGCCAGCCATCAAGCCGGGCCCCGGCACGCCACGCCTCTAACAGGCCACGGCCAACGCGCCGGTCGCCGCGTGTCAGCACTCCTTCAAGGAAGCTGGTGTCAATATCGTGCTGTTTGATTTTTACGGACCGAATGCTCACACGCTTGAGCATATGGCCGCGAACCCTGTCGTAATAGGCCCTCGGCTGCATGCCACTCCACTGATAAGGTGTGTGTGGTTTTGGAACAAAATTCGATACCGATGCCACCACTTCACGGAACCGGCCAGTTTCCTGCCTGCTGATTTGCGCGATCTCCTCCGCCATATCAACAATGCCATCGAGATCAATATCGCGCTCTCCGGGAAGCCCGCACAGGAAATACAATTTGACCTTTTGCCAGCCGTGACGAAAGGCCTGCCGGCACCCCTCAAACAGATCGTCATTTTTGATTTTCTTGCGAATCTGCTCGCGCATGTCGTCGCGAGCGACCTCGGGTGCCAGTGTCAGTCCGCCTTTGCGAACTCCTTTAACCAATTGAGGCAAACTACGAAGTTGATTATTGATTCTCAGGCTAGGCAAGCTGACATTCACTCCCAATGGCGCAAATACTTCCGCCATCCGTCCAACGAGTTCTTCAAAATGAGGATAATCGCTCGTGCTCAGGCTCAGTAATGAGATCTCTTCGCAGCCCGTGTTCCTGTATGCCTCAAGCGCGGCACTCACGATCGTCTCTACTTTACGAATTCGCAAGGGGCGCTTAATGACTGTTGACTGACAGAACCGGCACTGCCACGGGCATCCTCGCATGATCTCAATGGCGATGCGGTCGTGTGGCGTTTTCACAAAAGAAACCACAGGACGACAAGGCAGCGGAATAGCATCGAGATCTTCACGGATCTGGCAAGCTTGAATTGTCTCGGGAAGGTCGGATCGGGTACGACGGATACTGGCCAGTGTGCCATCCGCATGGTAATCCGAAACGTAAAAGGCCGGGGCGTAAGCCCATGGAAATGCCGCTGCAAGCTCGCCGATCATTTCCTGCCGCGTTCCTTTGCCCCGCTCCTTGATCTCCATCCAGCGACGCATCACTGCCGGCAGGCTTTCTTCGCCATCACCAATAATGAACAGGTCAATCACGTCGGCCAGCACTTCGGGGTTTTGGGCCCCAGGGCCACCAGCAATGACCAGTGGATGATCGTGTCCGCGGTCTGCAGCCAAAAGCGGAATGCGCCCCAAATCAAGCATGGTCAGCACATTGGTATAAAGCACCTCATACTGAAGGCTGAAACCAATCGCATCGAATTCATGCAGCGGCGTGAACGATTCCAAACTGTAAAGGGGCAGGCACGCCTGCCGCATGACTTCCTCGAAGTCCAACCAAGGCGTAAATGCCCTTTCACAAGCAAACTCATCCGTGGAATTCATGATCGAATACAAAACTTGCAGGCCATGATGGCTTTGGCCAATCGCATAGGTGTCTGGAAAGCAAAGACAGAGGGTGCCACGCACCTTGCTGTGATCTTTCACAACACTGTTGACTTCGCCACCGATATACTGACCCGGAGTTTGCACCTGATGGAGCAAACGACGAACCGATTCCTTCAGGTTTTTGCCAGACATGGACTCACCTCGGTCGCTAACGGCCTTTAGGGGGCTCCTCTTATATGCTAACGCAGGTCTGGACCGTCCGCCCCTGAAAGTCCAATGAAAGTGAGTCCTCCATGCCATCGACAACCATTGCTGTTACCTCCGACCTTCTCCTAGGTGCCGCAACGCCTGCAGCCATCGACACCCTAATTGGTGCTTTGGCTGGCTCAGGGGCAGACGCCGTGGTTTTGGCTGGAAATATTGGCGAAAATGATACGCAACTCGTCCGTTTTTTCAAACAGGTGAAACTGGCCATGGCTTGCCCGATCGGGTTTATACCGGGCAACCACAGCCTGTTTTTTCGTGAAAACATCACCAGCGAAGCACTGCTCACCAGCCATTTGGCAAAGATTTGCAACGAATATGGCGTTCATTATCTGCCAGGAAAACCGATTCAGATCGGCTCGCTTGCCTTGGCAGGATCTCTAGCTTGGTACGACTACTCGGCTGCAGATCCTACCGCCCAGTTAACCATGGAAGACCATGTTCAATTCCGGCAGGAACACAATATCCCAGAAGCCTTGCGCATCGATTGGGGTTGGAGCGACCGCGAAGTAGCGGAATCGGTAAGCACCCTTCTTGCCAACGATATCCAGCATCTGGAAGCTGACCCTACCGTGGAAAACATTCTCGTTGTGACCCACTTTCCAGTCTTCGACTGGCAAATTCCCCGCGACCCGGGCAACCGCCTTGCCGGCTTGCGCAATGCCTACCAAGGAAACCTGTCGATGGGGCGGCATTTATTGAGTTGTCCAAAAGTACGCGGTGTTGTCAGTGGACACGTTTCTTCCAGCGGGTGCAGAATTTTGTATCGTGATCCACTGCCTCCCATTCCAACCTGGCTGGTGGGATCCACTCCCGACTCCCCTGCCTATGCCTTGGCACGCATCTCAAAAGTGTAAGACACTAGGTAGTTTGCGAAGGTTTTGCCGCATGTTTCTGACTCAATGAATAAATCTCCCAGCCTGCATATCAGTCTGAGAAAGCTTCAGCACTCTCCCAAGCCGATTCGTTCTTGAGTGCAAACGGTCGCGCGTGATATTTTCCGTGCGACCGACCCCGGGAGTGCTGAATGTTCCGTTTCATCGGACGCATAACGTCGTACCATCCATGGGCTATTGTCGGAGCATGGCTGGCCATTGCTGTTATCACTGGTTTGCTGGCCCCCAACTGGGACCGCAACAGCCAAGACGATGACATCAGGGCCCTTCCCGCTTCGTGCGCCAGTGTGCGTGGTTACCAATTGTTGGAAGAAGCCTTTCCAGGCGATATCTACGCCTCCAATCTGGTCTTGGCGTTTGAAAGGCCAGAAGGCCCGCTCACCGATGCCGACTACGTAGCCATCGATGCCGTCAGGCAAAGGCTTGAAATGCTGCGCCGCGAGGAGCCCGCCCTAGCGCTTCAAGCTGTCCATGCCCCGGGTGACCCGATCCTTGGCAAAAAGCTGAAAAGCAACGATGGTTATTGCGCTCTCCTGAAAGTTCAGCTGCAATTTCCTTACATGGCTGTTCAAACCCGCGTCGCCGTCGATCGCATCGACGCCGTGGTTGCAGAAACCATGGCGAGTGTTCCAAGCGAAGGACTGGTTCTTCATCCGACTGGCCCTGCCGGTATAGGTCGTGATCTGGTACGCGCCAGCACCAACAGCCTTGAAAACACAACACTGGCCACTGTTCTTTTGGTGATTGTGATTCTGCTATGGGTCTACCGCGCCCCATTGCTTGCGCTGGTCCCATTGGCCACGATCGCTATTTCGGTGTACGTGGCATTGCAAGGCTTGGCCTTACTAACCCTGATAACTGGGTTCAAACTCGCCAACACCAGCCAGATCTTCGCCGTGGTCATGCTTTACGGTGCTGGAACTGATTACTGCCTGTTTCTCATCAGCCGCTACCGTGAAGAATTAGCCGAAGGCAGGCCGCTTGGATTTTCCGTGGAGCGAAGCGTCGATGAAGTTGGTCACGCCCTTGCCGCCAGCGCTGGCACCGTGATTTGCGGCCTTGGGCTGATGGGAACCGCGGAATTTGCCAAAGTCCGCAGCGGCGGACCTGCCATTGCCTTAAGCCTTCTCGTTGCCTTTCTGGCCTCACTCACTCTCACGCCAGCGTTGTTGAAAATACTAGGCAGCGTCGCATTCTGGCCCGGCAAACCGCCCGGTCGACCAGGCTCATACCTTTCTGTGGCTCAAAGCCGTTCCAGCGACGACGATTTCTGGACCAAATTCAGCGACAAAGTCCTCAAACGCCCCGGAACCGTCTGGCTCGCGGTAATGGCTTTACTCATTCCGTTAGCTCTGCTTGGTGCCGCGGTACGCACCAGTTTTCGAGCTACAGCGGAACTTTCCGATCGCAGCCCTAGCATTATTGGGCTGAATGCCGTGCAGCGCCATTTCCCGGCAGGTGAGGCAGGCCCGGTCACGGTCCTTCTGGAATCGCCAATCCCATTCGACAATACGCATGGCAGAAGGTTGATTGAACACCTTAGCCGCGGCTTCCTTCACCTCGACAATGTCCGCGAAGTGCGCGCACTCACTCGCCCCTTGGGCCAGCAACTGCCGGAAGTGCCAACTCAGCCTGCCGGATCCACTGGGTGGGCGCAGGCTTGGCAGAAAATTGTCGAAAGCATTGATTCCCAGGTCCGACGCATGGCGGGTCAGCACTACCTTTCCACCATTGCCGCCACCGACGAGAGCCCTGCCCGACATGTTGCCCGCTTAGAAGTCGTGCTTGAATCGGATCCCTTTGATCCTGAAAGTACTGTCACTCTCGGTAGCATTCAAACGTGGCTGGCCAGCGAACTGCCCAACGACGCCCGCTCTTTTGGACCAGTAAGAGGGGAAACGTTTGGAATTACGGTTGCTGCCACCGACTTGGCAAATGTCTCTGAAACCGATCGCGCCAGAATCAACCTGCTGGTTACTCTGGCTGTGTTTGCCATTCTCTTCCTGTTTGTACGCAATGTGGTTTTGGCAGGTTACCTGCTGCTGACGGTTCTCTTCAGCTATCTGGTCACCTTGGGAGCCACAATGCTGGTGGCACATTATGGATTCGGTCGCCCATTTGGTGAAGTCGATTGGCGCGTTCCGTTCTTCCTATTTGTCATTCTTGTCGCTGTGGGGGAAGACTACAATATCCTGCTCATCAGCCGCATGCTTCAGGAACGCAAAAAACACTCCGCTTCGGTCGCCATGCGCCTAGCAGTCGCCCGTACCGGTGCCACTATTACTTCATGCGGGCTGATCATGGCGGGTACGTTCGCCACCCTCATGCTTGCCGGATTGAACACATTGGTGCAGATAGGATTTGCGCTCGCCTTCGGAGTGCTGCTCGACACACTGGTGGTAAGGCCGATTCTCGTTCCCGCACTGTGCATCTGGTACTGGGAACGGCAGGAACGCGCGGAAGCAAGAACCAACGAAACTGGCCTCCCATTCCGGAAGGCCATCTAGGCAGTCGGTAATAAAAGTACCAACGAAACTGGCCTCCCATTTAGGAAGGCCAGCAAAACATTCGAATATTTGTGCGACTGAATCAGGCTACTGCTGCCTTCGCCTTGTTGAGGCGCTTGGCCAAACGCGACTGACGGCGTGAAGCAGTCTTCGCGTGAAGCACACCCTTGCAAGCGGCCTTGGCCAGCTGGCTGTAAGCCTTGGTCAATTCAGCAGTGCCATCAGCCTTCGCTGCAATCGCTACTTCAAGATTCTTCACCTGAATCTTAACGTCGCGCTTCACCGAGCGGTTGTACGCGCGCTTGCGGTCACTCTTGCGAAGGTTCTTGGCGGCGCTTTTCGTGTGCGGCATGGTCCTACCCCTGTCATCTTCCAAAAAGGTTTTATACCCACTCCGCTCCACATCGGCAAGCACGAATCCGGCTTTGCACTCTGTCATTCACCATTGAACAGCACAGGATTGCGGGCCACGCCGGGCACAACATCCAGCCAACACCCACCACGCGGCCATACCAACCCAGACAGCACCATATCGACACTCCATCGCGGCAAGGCATCTGAAACCGGTTCGACAGCGAGCACCAAACCCGAACGCCCCGCCTCGTGCCGTGCCGCCGCTTCCAAAAATGGCGCATCAATAGCAGTCGCGCCACGCAGGTCGAGAAGCCAAGGGCAGCGCTCCAGCCCCCAAACGCCCGGCCAACGCCCTTCTGCCTTACGTTCACGTCGTTCGCGCCGCAATGTTTCCAGCCAGCGAATACCAGCAGCCACACCCAACCGAACCAGCCACTCGCGTCGCTGAATTGTGCTTCCGCTTGGAAAATCAACGCACACGCGCGCCCTGCCCAAAACGGCGGGCTGGTCGGGTCGGGGCCACACTGGGCCACAACGGCCAGAACCAACCTCCAACTTCACCGGACGATCGGGCCGCGGCAAACGCGCCAACCTTTTCCTCCATGCCAAGTCTGCCTCACCAGGCACATCCATCAAGTGTGCCGTCACAGCCAATCGCCGGGCATCCCCCACCAACCAGCCCACAATTTGGTCCAGTCCTGCCATGCCATCGAAACCGTGCCTGTTGGCAAATAGTGGCGCTGATTCCACGGCAGCACGCGCCACATGTTCCGGGCTGGGTAAATGCACGCACAACTCGCGGTTCAGGCACGCTGCTGTCGATACCAACGGATCCAGAAGCGACAGCAGTTCATCAATGGCTGACTGCCCCGCCATCAACTGGCACTCTAACCCCACCAGATGAAACGGCCCCCTCGACCATTGCGCTCTTTCAACCAACCGAGCCACAGCTTCGGCTCCGCCCAATCCACCCAAGTCGATGAGTGCATCAGCCAAAAGCGGGCTGGCGGAATCGTCCAGCCGCAACCACCCCTGCGTTTCAAGTTCCTCCAAGTCGGCCCCCAAAGGGCCACCGGTAGCAGGAATAGGTTGGGTGTCCTCACCTAAAAGGCCGTGCTCTTCAAGCCAAGCTGCCGCAAGCCCCGGTTGCCCCAATTCCCGCACGGCACGCGCTACAGCATCAACCAGATCGGGAATGGCCCAAGCCCTGCCAGCCGAGCCTTCCTGCCCCAAAAACAGGCTGGCGCCCTCTGCCAGTTCACGGACCAGCAGTGGATCGGCCGGCCCCAATCGTCGAGCCGATTGGTACAAACGCCGCGACAATCGCTCCAAATCGAAAGGGGCCATCGCCCCATTCCGGTCACGCACCCAACCTGGTACCACTGTCATCCATTCCCGCCTTCCCGGATCCACTCGTTCTTCAATGCCCTTGCATATGCCCCTTGCATATGCCCCTTGCATCACCTTAAACTGCCCTTCATTCATTCCGCCACAAAGGGAGTTTTGACGGTGGCAACCGAAGATCAACAACTGGTAAGCATACTCCTCCACCAAGCCGACGACTCCACGGCATGGAATAGAATCGACCAACTGTACCGCCGCCGCCTGACCTGCTACGCCAGAACCTTTTTCAATCATGCCAACGATTGCGAGAATATCGTACAGGAAGCGCTAACCGGGTTGTTCAATTCGTTTCGCAACAAGAAGTTCGACGAAAACCGCAGCTTGCAGGCCTATTTGTACGCGATCACCCACAATCTCGCGATTTCGCAAATCCGCAAAAACAGCCGTGGAATCCGTGCCGATGGCGAAGCCGATAATAATATCGAGCAGTCTGGCCCGGGAGTCAGTTCGCTTTACCGCAGCGAAGAAGACCGGCTGCACCGCGAGGTCGTCATTGTGGCCGCTTTACGCGAATACATTTCCAGCCTAAAAAAAGCACTCCGCTTCGAAACCATCAAAATTCTCGAGCTCGTTTGGGTTCGTGGCACGGGCAACAATGAAGCTGCGGATACGCTGGGAATTGCCCCGCAGGTTGTAGCCAACACCAAGTTTCAGGGGCGCAGAGCTCTCGTCGACATCGTTAAAAATACCACCACCATCACCCATCCAGATTTAATTTCCCCACCCGCATTTCATGAACCACTCCAAAGCGACGAAAATCCTGTTTATTCCCGAGAATACATTCACGCCTACATTGACGGGGCATTATCTCCAGAAGAGGCCGATGCCTTTACTTTGATGGCCTACGGGGATTCAGAATTGCGGGGCAAGATCCGCACAGTTCAAGCGGAATTCGATTACCACAACCACACGGTTGGATCCCTCTGGCGCCGCAACCAGCTCACATGCCCTTCAGACCAAGAAATAGTCGACTATCAGCGTGGCGAACTGGCCATTATTAATCCAAAGATTGTGGATTATGTTCAATTCCACCTTAACTCGATCCGCTGCATCTACTGCATTTCAACAGCGGCGGAATGGAAACAATCTGCCGCAAAGGGCGGCACCAACTAAACCATCACTTGGCTTTGGGAATAACCGCGACCACGTCGCGGGCTTCCTGCTCGCTGGCACTATCCCGGTAGCCAAAACCGCGCACCACCTTGCCTTCATGCACAACCACCACGGTTAACGCGTCCTCGCTGCTGGCCACCCAGTCGTTCATGAGTTTGTCTTCATCTGTGACACCTAGTGTGGTGTTATCCAGCTGTAATGACTTGTTCACCAGAACCAATCGGTCCCGCCACATCCCTGTATCTTTTGCCAAAAACACCATCAACACGCGCGCATCAGGGTTCTTCCGGAACGACTCCCGGTCGAGCTCCTTCAAGCCTCGCGCTAACGGGCGATTGAACTTCTCAGACCGAACCAGAACCACCACGGTGGGAGATCCCTTGCGGTCTGCCATCAGATCAACAACCGCATCAGTAGCCACGGCGCGGACTTTCAACGCTGGGGCAACGCTGCCTACCTTAGGGCCGGGATCCGCCGCCAATACCACCATGACCAATGCCGCCAACATGATTCCAATCCCCTCAACATTCGTGCCACACGCTGTGCACAAAAGATGTTACAGCGCGAACGGTCGGTTCAAGAGCCACACCATGAATCTGGTGCCCCACGCCTTTCATGTCCAGTCGGGTCAGGTCTCGCACACCTGCAAACAGTCGGTTCGTCTCCTCAAGTGGCATCATGCCGCCAAACCGTTCGTCTCCGCGCAGCAGTAATACCGGACAGTTGATAGATGCCAGCAACGATTCCACATCGTGCCCGTCGAGCCAGCCTAAACCCGCCAACGCAGCTAAAGGCGCCCTCGGATCGAGACTAACAAGGCACGACGCCATGAACCTCAAACTAGGCTGATCGCGCATTTCACCCAGCAAACGCGTGGCACCCAGCGGATCTCGGATTGGCAATGCCGCTAACCGGGTAGCCAGCTCGGCAACAGTAAGGCCGGAACCTGCCAGATGACCGTAGGCTTCAAACATCTGCGCGTAGCCGGTTCCTGCTAATTGTTGCATAAAGCCGGGGGTGGGTGGATCTTCCAAAATAATGCCCGCCACACGGTCCGGACAACGCGCCGCAAGCGCCATCGCCACCAGCGCACCCAAAGAATGCCCCATCACCATGACGGGTTGAGCCGACAGTAACGGCAGCACCTGTTCCAGATCGTGGGCATAATGCCGCACACAATATTCCTCCGCGCGGTCGCTGGAACCATGGCCGCGCAGGTCCACTGCAAGCCGCCTCCACGGATGCCCCATAGCCTGAGCCAACGACGCCCAATCCGCCCCGGTGCGAGCCAATCCGTGCAAAAACAGCACAGTGGGTCCTTCGCCAGGCCACGTTCTTATCCCCAGCTGAAGTCCATTCGAGGCTACAGGAACACGCATCAAAACCTCCACAAGCAACTGCTATCCAATGATTCTTTTAGGTAAACCAATCGAGACGGCACCGACTATCGTCATTGCCATTGATGACCTGTGTCAAAAATGTCACGCTAGGTCTTCAGGTCAAGGATATTCTAACTGTGAGGGTTGTCGGGGCTGTAGTGGTTAAGGGTTAGGCACAACTTCGTGTTATGGGAACCGTCTTTCCAGACGTCGCCCCTGTAACGTCGAAGGAACATCTGAGAAGTTCCGTCTTGGCTAGACGGCGCTTAGTCGGATGTGCTGTGCCCCCGGGCCTTTCCCGACAGAGCGAAGCAAGTCAACGAGGTGATCCATGTCGAGCAAGCAAGATGGATTGAACAGTTCCAAGATCAATCCAAGTGCGCGCAAGCAGATCAAGAACTCTGTCAGACCAGCACTCGAACAACTTGAAACCCGTATGGTTCCAGCCAAAGTGGTCACCACCATTTTGGATACAACCAACCCGTCCTCCCCAACGCCCGGCTCGTTGAGAGCAGCCATCACGCTGCCAAGCCCAGCAGACCGCGTCATTGAGTTCAACGACTACCTCTTTGCCGCATCGATCGGTACCACTCACAATCCAACTGCGCTGGCACTGGGAGACTTCCGAGGCACGGGTAAATCCGATGTCATCAGCTCCTCAGCATTCATCAACACCTTCACATTTGCACCAGACAACGGAAACGGTGTCGGAATCCTGAATCAAACATCAACGGTCAACAGTACTACCACCGGTACCAATTCAAACATCACAGCGATTGAAGCCGTCAACCTCAATGGCGATGGATTTCAAGACTTCGTGACCATTCAAAGCGATGGTACCGTGTACGCCTACAAGGGATCAGCTACAGGCACATTTACCGCTGGCGGAACGGTCACTCTTGGCGGCACAGGTTCCGGTTTGGTCGTGACAGATCTAAACAACGACGGAAAAGCCGATGTTGCCGCAGCGCTCACAGGTGCCACAGGCAAAGTCGTCATTGCTTACGGCAATGGCGACGGTACGTTTGGAACACCAACCACCATTACACCTGGTAATGGCAACTTCGTTTCATTGGCCTATGGTGATGTCACTGGCGATACATTCCAAGACCTTGTAACGCTCAGTTCCGATGGCAAACTCACAACACTGCTGGGTGCAGCCTCGTCACCATTCACCGCATTCAAAAGCACAACGGTAACGGGAACAAGCACAACCCTCTCCTCACTGACAATCGGCGACCTGAACGGTGACAAACTAGCCGATGCCGTGGTTGTTAACCGCACAGCTGGTACCATCACGACCATGCTTGGTTCTGCAACTGGCGTGTTTACCACTGGTTCAGTTACCACACTCACCTCGGGCGCCCTGCCAGGGGTAGCAAGACTTAGCGATTTCAACGGCGATACTAAAGTCGATTTAGCCGTTACCCAATATGGCCTCGATAACGTCGCCATTTATACGGGTAAAAACGACGGTTCATTCAACACCACTGCGACAACATTCGATGTGGTAGATCCTACCGATATTCGTGTCGAGGACATGAATCCAGGCACCGGACCTGACAAAGACTTGTTCAAAGATCTCGTGGTTTCCTCAGAAACCACCCAATCGTTCGGCGTTTTCATTAACAGCGGGACAGGCACATTCAGCCCGGTAGCCAACAAACAAGCCACATTTATTCTTAACGGCGCCGTGGGTTCACTGAACGACACGCTCACAAACGATATCAAAATTTTCGGTGGCAATCTTTTCAGTACTAACTCTTTCGATAGTGCTGGCAACAGCCTTGCCAACAGACCACGCGTATTGATTCAGGCCGATGTCGGTTTCGATCTGGCCGATTACGACCTGACCAATACTATAAATTTTCCTCTTGCCACCCGGGGAACTGGCTTCCGCGTTAATGACATAATTACCCAAGGCACTACCAGTACCAGCGGTGGCGCGCGTTTTCAGGTTCTTGGGGTCGATGCTGCAGGTGGAGTAACCACCCTGCGAGTCCTCCAACCGGGATCACAGACAGTTTATAACCAATATGGCACCGGAACCGGCACAATCAGTCCACCGACAAACTTGAGCACTACAGGATCGACACCCTACACAAAATTGGTGGTGACGTCAGGAACAGGTTCCGGTCTATCATTTCCAACGGGATCCTTTTCCCGCAGCAATCGCACCAGCGGCCTGTTCTTCCAAAACAGTCCGGGTAGAACTCTTACACTCGATGGCCTCGGCTTGAATGCCTCTTTTGACAATTCTATCATCGTAACTCAAGGAAACCTCTCGCTTCAAAATACAACCTTCACAGACATCGATAATGTCTTTGGTACCGCCCGTGGCAATCTTTACTTTGTGCGTCTGCAATCAGGAGCAGGTAGCCTGACTATCAACAACTCCCGGTTCGACGACAGTCGGGTGGATGCGATCAATGGCGCATCCAGCGGCACAATCTCCATCACAGGCAGCACATTCACCAATATGGATGGACAGGCACTCACCATCAGTGCCAGCACAGTTTCAATCGATTCCACACTGTTTAGTAATAATGGTGACAGAAAAAACAACCTTGCATCCAAAATCTACTATTCGCCTAATGTCCGTGGCAACTTAAATATGAACGCTGTTGGCACTGTTAATGCCAGCAAAATAACAATCAACAATTCTATCTTTGACAGCAATAACGATGCATTTATTGGTTCCGAGGAACGCTCACTTAAACTGAGTGGCGGCACTATTTCCATTAACAACTCAATCTTCCGAAACAACGTAACCAACGGCGCCCTAGAACTGACTGGTTCGCAAGCCACCATCACCAACTCATGGTTCGATGGCAATGCTGCTCCCATGTATTTCAACTCGAATAGTGGAGCAGGTGATCAACTCCGCGGAGGTAGCGCTCTACTTATTCGAGGCAACACACCACTCACACTCACCGGAGACAAATTCACCAACAACATTGTAGACAATATCAACTCACGATTTTCGGGCGGCGGTGCCATTTATCTTTCCTCCAGTAGCGTCACAATCGACCAGTGCGCATTCGAAGGAAATGTGGCCAAAATCACCAGCAACTATCCAGGGGCTGAAACCACCGATTACATGAACACCACCAGTCCCTCGAACGGAAGCCCAGAAACCGCTCCTGCTGCCAAATATTCAGGAGGTGGCGCCCTCTACGCTGGCGGTGCAACGATTATCCGCGACTCCTACTTCACCAACAACTCGTTGCTCTCTTATGTTGAT
Source organism: Candidatus Kuenenia stuttgartensis (assembly GCA_945875585.1). Classification (GTDB taxonomy): domain Bacteria; phylum Planctomycetota; class Planctomycetia; order Gemmatales; family Gemmataceae; genus REEB421. Next base: position 32,065 of record CAMCLK010000038.1, read on the forward strand.
CTTTGGCAACCAACTGCGAATGAAGGAACGAGACTCAGCCAACCACAGTACTCTGGCGGTGGCGCTATTTACCTCACCCGTAACCAAGATTCCTCCACATCTAGCGACATCTTCAACACCACATTTGTTGACAACTTTGCACAACAGGTGGAAGCCAATAAAGACATCACCCGCGCCGGTGCTCAAAGACAAGACACTGCACTCTTCAATCCAAATACGCTCTTGCCAATTCAAGCTCAATCATCTGCAACAAACGATGTTACAGGCGATGGAAGCAACGACCTTGTTGTCGGCGGAATCAGTGGATTACAGGTTCTCTCCGGAGGTGGTAACCAGTCCATTGGTGGCGCCTACACATTAAGCAGTGCCAATGTCGGCCAAGTCTTGACGGCCAATTTTGACAATGCCGCCGAAAACGAAGTTTTGTATCTTACAAGCACTGGAAATTCCAGCATTATTCGATCAGCCGTTAATATCAGGCCTGGCACACCAACATTTGAATCTGCCGGTAGTATTAGCCACACAGACACCACCGCGACAGTTACTGAAACCGGTATTGCCGGGAGTGCCAGCGCTCGTGTTGTGACCTATCAATTAGGTGGCACTAATGGGACAAACATCAATAGCCGGATCATTCACTCGACAATCACCGGCACCATCACAGTGGGGGTAACGTCGCAGGCATTCACAGCCAATGCGGACGGGAATCTAAACATTGCAGCAAGCGTCAACGCCAATTTTGCCCTTTCAGGATCTATCAATCTAACGACAGGGCTTATCACTCTGGTGTGGAATTCTATAAACCCAGGTGTGACAAGCGTTTCAGCGACCTATAGCAAATCCAGCATTGTCGAATTCGCAACAGGCGACTTTGACGCAGACAGTTTCCCCGATATCGCCTACGGCACTTCAGATGGAAAAGTGATAATTGCTGAAAACAGTTATTCATCAGGCAATGTCAATAGCACGGGATTTTCCACCAGAACGTCGTTGAATTCAACAACAGGAACGCCTGTATCGATCGGTATGGGAATGTTTGACGGTACAGGCTCAGATGTAGCGGTGCTCGCCAATAAAAACGGGGCCTATACTGTCAATGCCTTCGTGTTCGATCCAACCGACCCGCCCAGACAATTTGTGGCTTCGCTTCCCAATGCAAATATCACAAACGTATCTCTCAAAGCAGCAGGCCAAACTCTCACCACAACAGCCAACAGCAAGTGGACAAAATTAGTCACGGGCGATTTCAACCGCAACGGCGACAACGGGGGAGTTGCAGACATTGCCTGCTATAACCCAACAGATACGGTAAATACAACAAAAACTGCCGGCACAATTGCTATTATTACCAATAGTTTCAGTGCGGCTGCAGGCACATACTCACTCCTTGGCGCGCCAACCTATATTACCGGGCTCACCTCAACGATCAATACAGCCATCGCAAGTCAACTGTATGCCACGGGCACAACTGTCGATAGTCTGGGATCGTTCACCGCAGGTGACATGAATGGTGATAGCCTTCCTGACTTCATTATTTCAGTGAAGTTAAACAATGCCACCGATCCATCACGACCAACCGATGCCATCGCGATTTTAACATATAACGGCAATGGCGGCATTTCAGCAACCAATGTCTACCTCACAAGCCCGAACCGCGGGACCGCATTCGATAAGACATTGGCTATAGCCGAGTCTACCTTCGACGAATCCGATGGCGCCACCACAACGCTTCGCGCTGAGCCCGCATTCATTGGCAAGGCTCTTTCAGGAATTATTTATCTGAACAATCAGGCTCTTCAAAACTACACGATATCTTCAACAGGCACCGTGACAGTCGATCGCCCCATTGTGATGCCTTATTACAACAACACACGCGTTTTTGTGACAGGTGGAACATTCAACAATTTAACCGGAGTTATCACATTCAACTGGAGCGCGGCACCTGGCGCCAACCATGCATCGTTGCAAGTCGCTGATTACCAGTCCATTCTCTCCACAACCGCAGCATCAAGCTCAACGATACTGCCGGCGTTCGCAAGCACAGTTCCAGTTGCTGCCAACTCGAATACTGGCTTCCTGTTCATCAACGGCACCGCGGTGCAGACATTCACAGTGGGCAATGCCACGGGTGGAATCGCCACTGTTTCATTCCAGCAAATACCAGGAGCAAGTTTCTTTTATCAGGCAGCAACTGGTTCGTTGGATCTTGCAACCAGTCAATTAACCATCAACTGGAATCGAACCGTTCCCGCTGGATCAAGCGTAGTAGCCTCTATTCGAAACACAGTTTCCGCCACAACGACGCTCTACAATCCTCTCACCAATAGTGTTGGCAATGGCACTGTTTCAGGCACAATTTACGCTGGTAATCAAGCTGTTCAAACATTTAGCACCAGCGACACTATTACTGAAACATCAGCAATCGATCCAGGCACCACTTCTTCAATCTTGTTCAAAAACACCGTCGATAACCCCTCATTGACAGCCGTTTATGGCACCCTTACTCATCCAGTGTCAGATCCATTGGCCTTTAATGTGACAGGATCTATTTTTGTTGGCGGCGTGGCAATCCAAACGTATTCTTTTGATGGAACAACCTTTACCTTCTTCAATACACCTGCAACTGCAGGAATACAGGCAACTGGCGGATCATTGAATCAACTCACAGGTAACTTGACTTTCACCTTCAATCAGGCACCAGGCGCCTCCACCTACATCACAACAACCTATAAAACATCCGATTTGGTATTCAACCTCACCAAGGTAAACAACACCTCAACATTTGTCACCGATGCGCGCTACAACGCTGTAACAAGATCACTCGCGCTCACCTGGAACAACAATCCCGGCTTTTCCCGCGCGGAAGTGATTTACACCAGGGCCGATCAGCTTGCCAACTCCCAAACCATTTCCGCCACAAACACTCTTAATACCACATTCACGGTTACCGGTGCGCCGATTGCCAAAGGCAGTTTGAGCGGGACCGTTTATCTCGGTGATACAGCGATTCAAACATTTACTGTAGATCCTGCCGGTGTATTCACTTTTGCCAATGTTAGGGGCACACCACCAGTTAGGGTTATTGGCGGCACCATCGATCCAGATACAGGTGTGATTAACCTCTACTGGAACCAGACGTTGGTGCCAGTCAATGCGACAACTCCTCCTTCGGTTATTGTTAAATACATCAGGGCTTATAACCCCGCAAGTTTGGCAACCGGCCAGTATAATAACCGTGCAGATTCACGCATGGATATCGTATCAGCCAATGCCAACCAGTCCGCGAGCGTGTTTTTTGGAAATGGCGCGGGCGCTCTTCCTAATATTCCTGCAACAGGCCGAGGGCTTAATGGCGGTGCAATTCTTATTGCTGAAGGCCGTCAAGTAGTTTCACCTGTTACTCAGAACGAAGCTGCGCGGCCAGGCAGCATGGACGTGCGAATCTATAACGACACAATTGTCGCTAATAGCCTTATCAACACTTATGCCACAAACAGGGCTGGTTACCCAAACTCGACTTCTGTTTATGATCCAACACGTGGAACTACTGTCTCTCTCGCGCTCGGTTCCAACTATAAAGCTGTTGGCCAAACAGATTCAACCAACTGGGCAAACTTTGCTGATGTAGGCGGAATGTTCAACGACACTGCTACCGGTAGTCAAATCAGATTGCTCAACACGGTTGCCGTCAACAATACCGGACTCAATTATGGTATTGGAATTTTTACTGGCAATGCTGGCATTAGTCAGGCTGACTTAGGGCAAAGGCCGACAACATTTGGTCCAGGTGCTTTCTTTTCACAAGGCAGTATTCTCTTTAGACCGCTGTCTTCCCAACCTTTCCTTGTGACTAATGTCACCGGCGACATCATCCAGTCTGATCAACAAGTCAATTTTGATAGTTTTGAATTGATCGACACCGACAATTTCCGAACCAATCTGGTTGGCCCATCTGTTTCGAAGGTTGGTTCCATTCAAGCCCAACTTGCAGAAATCGACGCCCAAAAAATCAGATACCTTCCACTTTCCCGACTCAGTCCCGCGCGTGACGGTGGCGCCAACTCCATCGGCGGACAACAAATAGCCGGGCTGCTGAATAGTTCCGCAACGGACATCCGCGGCGCGAACCGCGCTGTTAATAACGCAATCGATATTGGCGCCTATGAGGTACAGGTGGCAAGCCGTACCGATATTCGCGACTCGTCACTTTTAACACCCGGTACGCCCAATCCAACCGTCACCGCGCCTTACGAGTACGGTCAACCCATCAGTATCGACCTCAAAACAGCATGGAACGACAACGTTACTCCAACTGCTGCTGTCACGGGCACTGTTTCTCTTGTCCGTGTCAGCGACGATCAGATCCTAGGTGCCAGCACCTATGGAACCGCGGTAAACCCGGCCGACATCAGCACCGGCAAATTTGTGCCCGTTGTGATCAACCCCGGGAGTGCTGGTTACAGCACCCTACTGAGCATTGGCACTAATGCCGTGTATGGCAGCTATGCCGGTGATTCCAACTACGCGGCAAGCCAAACCAATCCCTTCAATATCATCATCACTCAGGCATCAACATCGACAGCCCTCGGAACATTAATTCCTTCGGAAAAGAATGCTGCCTTCTCGATCACAGGAACAATCGATACCCCGCAATCAGTAGCGACCTTACTCAACGAAGGGACCATCCTTCTGGAGTATCGTATTCCTGACGCTTCGGGCGCTGCCGCTGGCTCTTTCGCACCCATTACAGGTGCCGGCGCGCTGGTTCCAACACTGACCGGTGATAATAGTAGCGCCAGCTTCAAGTTTGATATCCCAACTAATTCACCACTATTCTCCAGTCTTGGTCGTTATGAAATAAAGGCGACCTTTGTTCCTGGTGGGCCGAACCATTACAAAGGCAGCTTCTCCACAACGATTTCCAAGGATATCGTAATCACCCCGACGATCACATTCCAGATCCGGAATGCCACCAATTCGGCTCCACTTGCCGGTCCAGTAACCCGTGGCGACACATTCTACTTGCGCGCCACGCTCACCCCGGGAGACTTAAACACCGCGCTTCAAGGTGGTGCCGTCAATTTCATCAAATCCGATGGCTCCAATTTTAACCTTGCACCGGTTTCAAGTTCTATTGTCGGGCCAGACAGGGTTTATGATTACAAGGTTGACACAAGCACTCCGGGCTTCGTTCTGCCAGCAACGCCTAACAACACGCTTTTTGCCAGCTACACAGGGTATGTCGATAACAACACCACCAATGGCTTTTATCGATCCGCAACAACTGCGACACAATCCGTTGTCATTGTCGGTCGGGTACCAGACCTAGTTATTTCATCTTCCACCGTTTCACCAATCAAATACGGCCAAAAAGCTACATATTCCGCTCAATTGACTGGCGCGCTTGGCGTCCTATTCGATGGTGGTAACCTCGCACTTGTGGATAATGCGATAGCCGTTCCTGGTGCTACCTACACCCTACCAGCCACTAATCCGTCAGGTGTCGATACGACCACACAATTATTCTCGGTCCTGCCAAGTGTTGGTAGTCACACATACGACCTCACTTACTCAGGCGACGGATTCAATTACGAATCAAGGATTGGTGTTGGCGTTGGTATTACGCCCGGATCACCACTCAATTTAACTGTTAACAAAGCCGACACCAGGTCGAACAACACAGGCACTATATATGCTGCTCAGTCTTCATCAGTACAACTGACCGCATCACTTTCGAACGATGTATTTGGTGCCGACCCTTCGGCTTTGAAACCAACAGGCACCGTGAGCTTCTATGCCACCGCCGGTGCATCGCGCATTCTTTTAGGTAGCACCAATAATCTGAATAGTGGCAGTGGTGTTTTCACGTTCAACTACACTACCACCGCTGGTGGCAACTACCCACTATCCATTGATTACACGGGCGACAGCAACTACCTCAGCTTAACGAATGCGCCTTTCGGCACCCTCATTGTTCCAACCATCGCTCTGAATCTTGGTGGCAACCCTGCTAACGTTTCTCGGGGCGCCAATGTTTCGTTCACGGCTACCATCAGCCCCGCGGGAACGGCTTTGGAACAACCCAGCGACGTGACGTTTAATTTTGTCAGAAATAGTGTCGTTGTGGCATCGGTCAATGTTCCTCTCAATAGCAGCAACCCTGGCGTGTACACCTTGTCCACCCAACTTGGGGGAGCCACGCTGGATCTGGCGAACGGGACCTACACTGTTACTGCTACATACACTCAGGGAACCGGCTTGTACCCCACCATGGTATCTGCCGCGCGCACGTTGAACGTGGGTCTCAGTTCCTCCACAACCACGCTTACGGCTACCACAACCTCAACCCTTTTCCGCTACGGTGAAGACGTCACTCTCGACGCAACCGTTACTGGTTTCAGTGGTTTGAACTTCTTGGCACCCGGCAGCGTTGACATCATCAATGGAAGCAAGGCCCTCAACACCTCGCCACTGCCAGTGACAGGAACGTCGCCACAAACGGTGACCGTCTCCAGCGCCAATCTGGCAACGGCCCTATCTGTCGGCACACACAACTTGCAGGCTAAATACACAGGCGACAGTACCAATTACCTCGCATCTGCTTCAGCCGTTCAAACCTTAACTGTTCTAAAGGCCGACACTACAGCTTCCGCATCGGTCAGCCCAGCCAACGGAATTGTTGTTTCTGGTGGCTCACTGGCCCTGCAAGTGACCATTGGCACACCTGCTTATGTGAGTGCCAACGCAGCAAGACCTACCGGTACTGTGACCTTTGTTTCAGGGGGCACCACGCTCGGAACGGCCACTGTCAACGCCAGCGGTGTTGCAACCCTGACCATCAACCCAACCGCACTCGGAAACTTCTCCGTCACCGCCACTTACGGTGGCGACGGAAATTACAACACTTCAACCATCGGAACTTCATACACAGTCGCGTCCTTGAATTTCGCTCCGCTCGCCAGCAGTGTCATTCAGCGTGGCTCGCTGTTGACTCTATCTGCAGCCGTTCTCCCGAATACCGACACAAGGTCCAACACCCCGCTCGGGTCAGTTAACTTTGTTATTCCGGGCACTCCCGATACGCTCATCACCTCGGTTGCCCTCGCGCAAGCTGCCAATGGCGTCTATTCCACCACCATCGACACCGGCAACCCGGCATTCAATCTCCCCGTCGGAAACTACAACATCGTCGCCAAGTATGTTCCTGACTCTACCGATGCCTACCCGGCTATCACCAGTAACCTTCAAACACTTACCGTCACTCAGCAGGCTACCACTACGGCACTGGCTACCACGCCGGCAGTAACCACATCGGTTCCATACGGCACCTCAATTATCATCAGTGCCACATCCAGTTCCACCATCAATGGTGGCTTCGCAATGCCTTTCACAGGCACCAGTGCCATGCGGATTCTCGATGGCTCAGCACTGCTCACAACCTTGAACGTTAGTGATTCCGCCTCGGGCATATCACCTTCAACTGCGGGCAATTCGTTCGCCACCTCGTCGTTGTCCACAGCTCTGTCTGTCGGCACCCACATTCTTCAGGCCAAATACCAAGGTGATGGCGCTAACTACGCCGCATCCAACTCCGCAACTCAAAACATCAATGTTGTTCAAGCCAGCACATCCATGCTGACATCGGACCTTCTGGTAACACCATCCCGCACGGTGGCCGCAGGCACCAGTATCACCCTTACCGTTAAGGTTACACCCGATGCTTCGGTCGCTGCCAACGCGATCTTGCCAACCGGAACCGTAACGTTTGTGGCAACTCCATCTGGAGGCAGCGCCACAACGTTGGGTGCCGGAATCGTTGATCCAGTGACTGGTTTGGCAACCATCACAGTTTCAACTCAAGCTGTTGGCAATTTTGCGGTGGTAGCCACCTACAGCGGTAATGGCAATTACCTTACCAGTTCTCTTAATACCTCTTACACAGTGGCTGCCCTGAACTTCGCTCCTCTCGCCAGCAACGTCATTCAGCGTGGAAGCCAACTCACTTTGACAGCCGATGTTTTACCGTCGGCAGATTCACGTTCGAATTCTCCTCTGGGCTATGTCAATTTCGTCATCCCCGGAACCTCGGCTGACACGCTCGTAGCCTCGGTCAATCTGGCTCAGGCTGTCAATGGTCGTTACTCCACCACTATCGACACCGGCAATGCTGCCTTCAACCTGCCTGTGGGCAACTACAAATTCGTGGCGAAATACGTCCCAGGTGCAGGCGACGCTTACCCAGCCATTGTCAGCAGTGAACAATCGCTGGTTATCACCAAGCAATCAATCACTTTGGGTGGCTCGCTCGACAGAACAAGCCTCGTTTACGGTGGTGCCGTGGCGCTCACCAACAGCTTTATCACACCTGGCATTACAGGTTCTACCATCGCGTTTGATGCCAATGCCTTTGTAACTCTGTTTAATGGCCAAACTGCAGTCGCAACAATCCCCTTCACCGATTCCTTCCGAACGCTTGTGCTGCCTCCAGTAACCTTCAATGCCGGTGTTCACAACCTGCAACTGCGCTTTGCAGGCGACACCAACTATGAAGCTGGAACATTCGACCTGCCTGTTCTCACTGTCTCGCAGGCACCCGCCAACATTGCATTAACTTCAAGCGGTTTCAATCAGGCTGCAGGAAAAGCATTCACTCTAACCGCACAAGTCTCAACACCTCAGCTCAACCTGCCAACGAATCCATCCGGAACAGTAACGTTCTCCATCGATAATACAGTCGTTGGCCAGTCGACTATCAGTGCCAGTGGTCAGGCAACGTTCAACTTCACACCGACAGCGGCTGGCGCCTATGTGGTGAAGGCGTCCTACTCAGGCGACAACAACTTTGGGCCTCCCGTTTCCACCACAACAACAGTTGTGGCTTCCACACTGACCCTCTCGCCGATCGCCCCTTCCATCGCAACACTGGGCGGCAAATTAACACTGGCAGCTATCTCCGCCCCAGCAAGCGACAATGTCTTGTTTAGCCAGAACGGTACTGTCGATTTCGTATTGCCGAACGGTATCGTTGTGGCCACTGCAACCGCGGAAAACAGCACGGTTACCGCCAACGGCCGCCTTTACTCGCTGAACATTGACAGCGGCATTGCCCAGTACAATCTCAGGGCAGGCACCGTGACCATACGCGCGGTTTACCGCCCCGGTACCAATGATCCGTACCCAACACTCACTTCAACAGCACAATCCGTTCAGTTGAACAGCCAACCCACTGAAACTGTGCTAGTGGCAGATCCCCTTGCCAGCGCACCTTTTGGATCGCCGATTTCAATAACTATCAACACCCAGTCAATTGTTGGTGCTGGCAATGCAGCCACCACGATTCCATTCGGCAGCAGTGGTTCAATTTCGCTGTTCGATGGTTCAACTTTGCTGCAAAAATCAGCCGTCAGCGGTTCAACACTCAGTACCACATTCACGATCCCGGTACTCAGTGGCGGCACCCACAATCTGAATGCGGTCTACTCGGGCGATAGTGTCAACTTCCTTGGTTCAAAATCTAACGTAGTTAACCTGCAAATAAATAAGGCTGCAACTAGCGTTACGTTAACTCCAAACAGCGGCAGCACATTGGTGGGGGTCCCCGTAACCCTTACTGCAACATTGGCATCGTCGGTATCCACCACATTTGGCCTGCCCACCGGTTCTATCCAATTCAAGTTAGGCACCACCACTCTTGCCACGGTTCCAGTCACTGGAACAACAGCTAAATTCATCTACACACCTTCAAAATCTGGTATGGGTGCCTTCACAGCAACCTACTTGGGAAGCACCAACTTCGCTGGTTCATCCACCAACGCATCCCTGCAGTTCAGGGCACGCGACCCAATCTTCATTGTCGCCTCTCAGGCCGGGTCAACCTTCATGACCTACAATGCCAAGACCGGCAAGCAGATTTCAATATTCCAGCCACTTGGACCAACCTACACTGGCGGTTTCCGCGTGGCCAAGGGCGATGTTAACGGCGACGGATACGCCGACTTCGCCTACACCACCAACACCGGATCATTCGTCCGCGTCATCGATGGAAGAACTCAATCTTCACTGGGTGGGTTCTATGCCTACACGTCCACCTACAACAGACCTGTCAATTTGGCCATTGGAGACATCAATGGCGACGGCAGGGGCGATATCATTGTGGCACCTGGAGGCAGCGGATTCGGACCCAAAGTTCGCGCTTTCTCGGGAGCCAATTATGCCACCGTGCTGTTTGACAAAAATGTGTACAGCACCAGCTTTGTAAGCGGCGTATCGGTAGCCTCAGCCGATGTGAATGGTGATGGAAAACAAGATATCATTTGCGCCCCCATGGCTGGCGCTGGCCCCAACGTGGTGATTTATAACGGTGCGACAGGTACTCTACTGAACAGCATCAATGCTATTGCCACAGGAAATAAATCAGGGTTCAGCGTTACAGCAGACGACCTCACCGGAGACGGTAAAGCCGAAATCATTCTGGCGGCCATGTCTGGAGCCCAACAAGTGATCGTGCTCGATGGCGCCACACTGCAGCCAAGAAATTCATTCCTGCCCTTCGGCACAACATTCACGGGCGGCTCAAGAGTTACCACCGTTGAAGATATCGATGGCGACGGCATCCGCGACATTGTGGTTGCCAGTGGACCCAATGGTAATTCTCTGGTCCGCCGATTCAGCGGCCAAGACACACGTGCGATCGATTCATTCTTTGCCTACGCTGCCACGAACGCTGCGCGCAATAAGGGACTGTTCATTGCCTGACGCATTGCCCGGGAGTTAATTCTTGCGGCTTTGATTCCATTACATGCAACCAACCCGGCAACGGGTCAACGTAACGAGGATTTGGCATGGGTCTTTTTAATCGAAATGTTCGCAAAGTGAGTTCACCTTTAGTGTCCTCTCATCGAAAACCCAATTCCATTCGCCTTGCGCTCGAAGCCCTCGAAGAGCGTGCTGTGCCGGCCATTGAGGTCACAACACTGTTGGAAAACACCAACGCAACCCTGCCACTTGCTGGGTCATTGCGCAGTGCGATCTATTTTGGCTCTAACGATCCAAGCAACACCATTACTTTTAGTGATTATCTGTTCACAGATTCCGTTGGTACCATCCACAGCCCTACTGGTTTGGCACTTGGAAATTTCTCGGGATCGGGTCACAACGATGTTGTAACCGTAAGCAATCTTGATCCATCGCTGGCATTGGCCACGAATGGGTTGGGAAATGGTATTCTAACCGGCGCCAAGTCCCTTGCTCAAACCACAGCAAACTCAACCGCAATTGAATCTGGGTTCATTAATTCCGATTCTGTATCGGACTTAGTAACCCTTGAAGGTAGATTCATTCGTTCCTATCTCGGAAATGGAAACGGAACATTCACCAAAGCAGGAGTCGTCACCCTTCCTAGCACCGGATACACAGGCTTGGTATTGGCTGACCTCAACAATGATGGAAACCTCGACGTCGCCACGGCAACAACTGGAACCGCTGGTTCCATTGTAATGTCCTATGGCAACGGAGCAGGTAGTTTTGGCAGCCCCATCACAATCAACCTGTCTTCTGGAAACATAACCAGTTTGTCTTTGGCCGATGTCAATGCTGATGGTTTTACTGATTTGATTGCTACCGGATCCAAAAGTGAAATCCAAACTTTATTGAGAGACAGCAGCGGTGTTACATTTTCACCGTTAGCGATAAAATCATCTATTACTGGATCGCTTTCATCGATTGCGCTCGCATCTTTGGATACTGACAGCTTTACCGATGCAGTCGTTGCCGACGCAACTGGTTCCAAATTGACCATTCTAACGAGTTTAACCAACGGTTCATTTGCCAGCAAATATTCCATCACATTACCAGCCGGGTCACTGCCTGGGCAAATCCGTTTGGCCGACCTCAATGGTGATAATAAACAAGATCTCGTCGTTCCACTCAAGGGACTCAACAAAGTCTTCGTTTATGACGGTAATGGTGACGGGACGTTCAAACCATCGGCCGCATCGGTCGACGTGTTGACACCTTCCGATATTCGGATTGCTGATATGACGGGCGATGGAGTGCCCGACATTGTCGCCGCATCTGCATCATCTAATTCGTTCGGCGTATTCCGCCTCGGTGATATAAATCGCATCCGAACCGTCGATACCACCAACACCCCGGTCTCGCTTGCAGTCGGTTCCTTCGACGGTGTCAAGGGTGCCGATGTTGTAACCACCACAGGCCTTTACAATTTTAACATTCCCAACGTCGGTGGAACATATACAGCCAACCCCGGCGTATCTGGACTTCCAATCACCACTCCACTTTTGATCAAGAATACCACTCCCGTTAATCCCCTCGATCCCACGCGAGGCATTGATCATATCGAACCCGCAGACCTCAACGGCGACGGCAAATCCGACTTCGTTGGAATCAATAGGGCGTCAGGCACACTTCAATCAGCAATTGGTAATGGCGACGGCACCTTCACCGCGGGCACTCCCGTTTCAGTTGGCGTTCCAGCCACTGGTTTAATAACCGGTGATTTCAACCTCGATGGCATCATCGATTCTGCCGCGGCCACAACAGGTATCGGTGGATCAATATTGGTTGTACCTGGAAGCAACACAGGCGCCTTTAATGAACTCGGGAAAAAGGCGTATTCTACAGGTCTCAACAATGTGATCAGCCTTGCGGCAGCCGATGTCACTGGCGACAATCGAACCGATTTAATCGCCCTTAACGCGACAGGCTCACTTGTCACTCTCAAACGCGATACCCTTGGTACCGGGTTCGTTACACCCGGTGTGATTACCGCAGGAACAGGTACGGCCAGCGGTTTCGCGGTAGCCGATATCAATGGAGACCTCATCGCCGACGCCGTGGTTGCCGATACGGCGAACAATCTTTTGAGAATCTACCTTGGTAATTCGGATGGTTCATTCACGGCAAAGAGCACCATATCGTTCCTTGCCGGGTCGGCTCCTGGTAGCGTACGCTTGGGTGATATTACATCTGATGGAAAAACAGACATTGTGGTGGCATTGCCAGGGATCGGACAAATCGCAGTGGTTTCCGGTAACAACGATGGCACATTTGCCTCCGCTTTCCGTTCGCTTAATGCTGAAAGCGTCTCGGATATCCGTCTGGCGGACATGACAGGTGACGGCAAACTTGACATCGTCGCAGCATTGACGAACGCCAAGTCTTTTGGCATTTTTCAATATGGCCAAACGGTTACCATTAACCCCGTTGCCACCAAGCAAGGTGTGCTGGTACTCAATGGTTCAGTAGGACGCCTACAATTCAACAACAACACTAATCTTAATATAGTTGGACCAGGAAAGTTCACCGAAGGAGCCTTTGCGAACCAATATAAACTGGTCATTCAGTCTGACATCGGTATCAAGCAGGCGTCCATCATTAGCGGTGGAACGGGATACCGGGTCGGAGATACTCTGGCTCAAGACAAGAATGACCGCACAGGCGGTGCGGTGTTTACGGTTATCGCTATCAATGACACTATTGACGGTTCAATTAACGGATTTGGTGCAATTACCGCAGTTGGCGTACAAAACCCGGGATCCAACGCTGAATTCCGCTTCGATGCCATGGGGAACCAACTGACGAGTCCCACCATTCTCGCGCAAGCCAACAACGCTGGCCTCACCCATCTAACCGCCTTCGGTCCCAGTGTTGGCACAGGTGCCGTAATCAGTATCAATCCAACGAACATCGGTTTAGCCAGCGGCTTGGCTCAAGTTCAGATGCAAACACCCGGCAAAAACACTCTCTCAATTTCAGGAACAGAATTTGGTGCCGGCTTCCAAAACAGTATTTTTCAAGGTATTGGCAACCTTAAATTAGATAACACCCGATTCAGTACTTTCGATAAATTTAATGTCAACAATAATACTTCTAATTACATCTTTGTGCAACCTGGCGCTGGAAGCCTTGCCGTATCCAACAGTACTTTCATCGATGCGCCACAGCGCGCCATCAGTATGAGCGGTTCAGGGTCTCTTTCCATCACTGAATCACTTTTCGAGAATAGTGGAGTGCAGGCTATCAATTATGTCGGAGGCTCTACCACAATACTTGGCAGTTCCTTTATCGCAAACAATGCCGGCGCGGTACAGATTTCAGGCGGTAACACCACTGTCACCAACACATTGTTTAAAGATAATGTCATTTTTGCCGGAACTGATAGCGCCTTGTCGCTCAACGGAACAAACGCCACTGTGACTAGTTCTGTCTTTGAGGGCAATTCAGGTCTAAACGATTTCAATCAAACGTTGGGAGGCAATTCCGGCGGCGCGGCTATTCTGGCTTTAGGTTCCCCGCTTACTATAAGAAGTTCCATCTTTACAGGCAATTTCATCGACAATATCAGCACTATGAACTCCGGTGGCGGTGCTGTCTATAACTTCAATTCCCCTCTAGTAATCGACCAGTGCGGCTTCGAAGACAACGGCGTCAGCATCACCGGTTACCCCAGCACAATCCCAAGCACATCAACGACCACCGTAGCCTTTTTCAACCTTAATCCAGATCTTCAGCCCTCACCTCGATATTCAGGCGGTGGCGCGCTGTATTCTGGTGGCCAAACAACGATCACTAACACCTATTTCAACCTTAATAGCGTCGATTCACAGGTCGATTATTGGCAGCAGTCGCCCGCCGAAGCCACCAATCCGACAGAACCACAATATTCTGGCGGCGGTGCCCTTTACCTAACACGCAATCTCACCGGTGACACCAAGAATACTCTTACAAATGTAACCTTCACTCAGAACAACGCGATCCAGACCGCTAATCGTGCCGATGCATCGCGCTCAGCGAACTCCGTTTCCAGTTATCCCACAACTTTCTCACCTCGCGCCATTGTTCTTGGTAACAAATTCCGGTCAGGAACCGTGGGTACCGCCAATGATGTTATCACCTCATACCTCAATGGCATTGAATTCCAAGAAAACCAAGGCGGTACCAAAGGGTTCAACAACGTCGACGTTCCCACCGGCACCCTTGGCACTTTCCTGACAAAGGGCTTTCTCGACGACAATCTGGCTGCTGTTCAGTTCGAGGATCTGGTACTGGGTGATTTTTCCGCCCTCACATTCTTGCAAAGCGACAGCAAGACGCCGATTGGGTTCACTAAGTTCCAAGGAAATTATCCCACCTTGCCACTGGGTGCCCAACCGGTGGGCGCGGCGCTAGCCGATATGTTCCAACTCAAATATAGTTCGAGCACATTCCGAAACGACCTTCTCGTGGCTACCAGGGCATCCGGTGCCACACCTGCTCAAGTTCGCACATTCACACTCGATGAGGTGAACTCTCAAACCACCCTTAGCTTCAACCCCTCTTTCGCACCGGTCGATCTCTCCTTCGATCCGATCGATATTCAGATCAGCCGTGTAACCCGCACAGTCTCGCCTGTAGGTGAGAAAGAATTTGTGGCCTTTGTCACTGGTTACGATAATAGTCTAGGCAAGGGCGTCCTCCAAAAATTCACAATCACCCAGGTATATCAGGGCGTTGTCAACAATATTCCAGCATCAATCACTGGAACAATCATCGCCTCGGCGCCGACATACTTTACCGGCCGACCTCTTGCAATGTCGATCGGCAATATCGACAACACCGACAGCCGGGATGATGTCGCCATTTCAACCACTGATTCAATTCTAGTTTTCGATGGGCCCACCCTATTCCAGCAGGCCTCGCTCAACACGGGCAACCTATTTATAAACGATATCGGTGACATCACACTCAAGGACATCAACAGGGATAATTTGCCCGAGTTGCTTGTCACTTTCGGAATCAATTTCAGAGTGGGGGTTTACTACAACACGGGCAGTTATGATTTCAGCAACCAGACACCTCAGTTTTTCGCCTGCTCCGCTTTCCCTGTCTCCATCGACGCCGCCGACATGTATGGTAAAGGAACCACTCAACTAGTTGTGGCCACATCTTCCAATAATTTTGACATCATTAATCCCACCGGTTCGCTTACCTCGACCGGACGCGGCCTCAATGGCGGCGCCATGATCATCGCCGATGGCCGGATCATCGCGCCGTCCACTTATATCGACGCCTATGCTTTTTATCCGGGCGCCAGCAACACCACCATGACCAATTTGACCGTTACCGGAAACTCTCTTGTCAACCAGTTCGCCACCAGCATCAACCGAGCTTTCACCAACCCCAATATCGCTGATACCGGAGGAATATTTGTCGACGCATGGGGTCCCCCTTTGCTAGGCTCAAGCACAGTCCAACTTCAAAACACGCTAAATTTAGGCAACACAGGCATAAATTATTTGGGATCTAAATTTAGTAATACTTTCGTCAACACGTCGCGCAGCTACACAGGTGCCACCTTCAGGACCATCTCTACAAATATGTTCAATCCAGCCACCTCGCCAGGTTATTCCGGAGGATATGCTGGCGACATCGTTCAGTCCGACCTGCAGGCCAGCACCGACCAGCTTAGGCTACGCACCGAAGATGTCTCCGCGATCATCGGACTTACCGACCTATTGGGCGGCGGCGATTCCTTAATCTACCAAAGCCGCATCAAAACCGTAGCTATCGACAGGCTCAGCCCAGCGCGGGATGCTGGTACCGACGTGACAGGCAATGTTCCTACCGATGCACGCGGTCTCAACCGGAAGATCGGATATGGCGTGGACATCGGTGCCTATGAGGTTCAAATTGGCACAAAAATTTCTGTTCAATCGCCACTTCTGCGCCCCGCGGATAGCAGTAATCCTAACGTTTACTTCAATATTGCTTACGGCCAGAAAAGCACTGTCTCCGTCAACACGCGTGCCTTCGACAATGTTCCGCTTGTTGACAGCATCACTGGTCGGATTGACTTGGTCCGATCATCTGATTTGCAAATCATCGGTACCGCCACCCTTTCTCCTGTCGATCCACTCGACAAAACCAAGGGCAGCAATGCCAATATCCT
>CAMCLK010000039.1 GCA_945875585.1 Candidatus Kuenenia stuttgartensis
GCGAATATCGCCCAGTTCCAAACACGGAAAAAGAGTCGCTGATATCGATGTCAAATCCTTGTTGGCAGTCATGTCAGAACCTCCTGTTCAGCACATGACCCAGTTTTTACATAACCGATTCAAGCCCAAAGATCCCATGAACTGTCAGAACTCACGTTGGGGGCTCTTGAACACGGCGTTGGGGGCTCTTAAATACCGCTTGTTAATGTCCAAGAAACTCAGCTTTGGCGCCAGACCACCGCGGCAAGGGCCAGTGTGGCCACGGTCACCAGCGCTGTCAGGGCGTAGCCGGCATACACCACGCGCATGAGCGTTGTTTCTGCTTTGACCGCGTCGTGTGTCCAGACCACAAAATTTTGGCCTTCAAAGATCTGGGCAAACAACTCCGCAAGAAATCCCTGCGAATTACGGTTGGAGCCGGTTGCCGCAAAATAACAACCCGCCAAACGCAACGGCCGCACGGTATTGTCGCCCAGAATGCGCGTGCAGAGGTCGCCCATGACCCTGCGCCTGGCCCACATGGTGCCTATCAGGCGCACAAGCTGGCGATTGGTGCGGGCGTCAATGCCGCTGCCGCTACCACTTCTAATGGCTCCAGACGCCGGGTCGATCGTGCGGATCTGGAAGGTACGGGTAATCAATTTGGGAATCAGCTCGGCGCACTGCCAGTAGATGGTCCGCCGCATAATGTCGGCGCGCTTTTCTGCGGCCTGATTCAATGCCAACGGAATGGGCTTACCCAATCGTTGATCGCGTTTATCTTTTGGAACCAGCGATAGAAACTCGCGGAACCCCAGAATCTTCTCCGCATCCGAGAAAAGCATAACGGCGGGGCATTCAACACCGCTGGCTTCGATCACGGCCAGAAGATCCCGCTGCGCCAAAATCGCCGCCTGGGTTGCCAGTTGCGTGTCGGCCGTCACCATCTCGGGCAGCACCATCAACACTCCATTGAGCGTGCACCACGGATGGCGCATACCCCGGATCAGCCGGCAAAGGTGATCTAGCCTCGAATGCATGCGCGTCAGCAGTTCCGCATCGCGCGTGATCGCCATGATCACGTCTGGAATGGCCTCGGCGTGTGCAGATTCCGTTGCCGCGTCTGGCGGTAACGTTTTGGTGGATGCATTGGAGGCGGCAGGATCCGTCGGCGCTACTGGCGCGCTGCTCATGCTTGCCTTGGGATCAATATTGGAAAGCCTCGACATGTCCATCCGCTGCGTCTGCGCCGAAAGGCGATCGGCGAAGGCCCCCAGCAAACAGGTATCGGCGCTAACAATAAACACAGCCTGCTTGCCCGCGAACACCTGCAACGGCGCCAACTGAGACTCTGGTACACCGTTGACTTCGAGCGGAATGTGCGCCGCGTCGAAAAGCACGCCAAAGCCGGATGCGGGCCTGCCCAAAACCAGAAACAACGGCACCCTGGAAGGATCGATCCCCGAGCGAGAAATGGCGGTCGCTGCCATTTCCCATGTGAAGTCGATGTCTTGCCATCGCGAGGGTCCGGGTTTCGGATCGTATAGCCGCCATACCAGCCACAGCAACCAAATGTTCACATAAACCAGAAAACCCAAGAGCGGCAACCATGCCTGACGCAGGTAGGGATGGGGCGCCGATACGTACCGGCCAATCTCATAATGGTATTGAATAAAGGCCAGAAGCGCCAGCATGCCAATGAACAGCACGCCGTGCAATAACCAACGCATGGCGCTGCCGGGCTTGCCGATGTCTTTGATGGCGCCGAACATGGGCACAAACAAGCCGAACAGGCCCGAAAAGAAGCTTCCTATCCACTTGAAAAGAAACATGCTTCTTGCTCCGCAATCCTTGCCGGCAGACCTGTTACTACTATACCAAAATAAGAGATTGTGGTCGTGAATCGGAAGCCCGACTAAGCTTTGAAGGGGTTTTTCATGGCCGACTATTCACAGGCAGATTCCCAGCTTCAACTGCTTTTGCCTCTGCCTCCCGACACGCTTTTGCCCACCCGGCTCTCAGGCCGCGAAAAATTAGGTGAAAGCTTTACCTTCACCATTGAGGCAGTCGCCCAAAAGAACACCCCGATCCCTTTCGCGGTGCTTCTGGGCATGCCGGGGTCGGCGCGCGTGCTCACACCCGGCGGGCTCGACCGGTATTTCTCGGGCATCATCTGGGCCCTGTCTAAAACCGGGTCCGACGACACCTTCGACCACTATCAGATCACTCTGCGACCCAAACTCGATACCCTTGCCCTCACCAAACGCACGCGCCTTTTCCAAGACATGACCGGCCTGCAGATTATTGAGAAAATTCTTGAACCCGTCGGCGGCGCCACCACGCTTTTTGCCGGTATCTCCGCCCCGCGCGCCTACTGCACCCAGTACCGCGAAACCGATCTCGAGTTTTTCCTGCGTCTCTGCTCTGAAGAAGGCATTTTGCACTACTGGCTGCACCTGCCGCTCATTCACTCGCTGGTTCTCACCAGCAACACCACGCTCACCGTTCCGCTGCAGTCGATCCCTTACGACACCTCCGAAGGCGGCACCCAAGACGACGGCGGCAGATTTCACGCCTGGGCTTTCGAGCAGGAACTTGCCCCCTCTTCTGTTTCCATGGCGGACAGCCACTTTCAGTTGGCCGGCACGCGCCTAGAAGCCACTGGAACACCACCTCCCTTTATTGTGGGCGGTGGACAACCATTGCGGTTCCCCGATGCGCCCGGGCCATGGGAAGAAGACGGGCACTCCCCGGCCCGGTTTATGGACGGCGTTTCCGCCAGCGGTCTGCCAAACCTCATTCCGCCCATTGCCGGGGTGCTGGAAGTCATGCAGTCGGCCGTGGCCAAGAACTTGGCCAACGGCGCGGTGGCAGGGTCGGTGCGCGGCAGAGGCATTGGCCGCTGCCCGCAACTGGCGCCCGGTTTAGGATTTATTCTCACCGAAATGGGAACCGAAGGCGGGCCCCATGTGGTGACCGAAGTCGAACACCGCGTGGAACTCCCCGGCCGCTACGGCACCGGCGCAACAGGTGAAGTTACAGTGGAAACACGCGTAACCGCCGCCCCTCAGATGTTGCCCTTGGCACCATGGCCACCACGCTCCAAGCCCATGGTGGGCGGCGTGTTCACTGCCGAGGTGATGGGAACCCCCGGCCAAGAAGTGAACCTCGACCTGCACGGCAGGGTGCGCGTGCGCTTCTGGTGGGACCGGGACGAAGGCGCCGCGGGCACCTGGGTGCGCGTGGCGCAATGCTGGGCAGGCAACGGCTACGGCGCGGTCTTTTGGCCACGGGTGGGCCACGAGGTGGTGGTGGCCTTTGAAGGCGGAGACCCCGACAGGCCGATGATTGTTGGAAGCATTTACAACTCTAAAAATGCACCGCCCTACCCGATGCCTTTGTCGGCGTATATTTCTGGGTTTAAAAGCTGCACCGAACGCGGCAATCCGCTGGAAAATTACCACAACATTCTCATGAAAGACGGGTCAGCCGACAAGAATATCGCGATTCACGCGGAAGGCTGGGTGGCCACAACGCAGGAAGTGGAAAACATTTCCATAAGGCCGAAGTTCGACTTGACGATAACGGGATAACACCATGTTTGATATAATATTTAGATCTCTTTCCTCCGTTGACTCACTTGGAACGGTAAATCCTACTCCTTGGTACACTTCGCAATCCAATGCATCTAATATTGTATTTGGAGACTCTTGCACTTGGTTGATAGGCCTAGGGCGCATCACCAATATTTTCGGACCTGACCTAAAAGTTGTTGCCGATTGGAACTTTATTTGGGATATTTATAATATCAAACCCGGATCTGCATCAGGGTGGGCTAAAGTGCTAAACGGTGGTTTGGGTAACAGAGGCACCACCGATTTAATATTAGGCGGAAAAGATGTTTTCAACTATGGAATACACACCAGCTATGCGGTTACGCGAAGCCGATATCCACAACAAAAAATAGAAAAGTCAAAATTTAAAAAAAACTTAGAAGGAGAGTGGCCTGATGCCGAAGAAGACTGGTTCCCAAACATAATCATAGTGGCTATATATTTACCGTATATATTGATTCTTTCATCTGTCGTCACCTCTAGATTGGCGTACATGCAACTTGGAACCTTTGCAAACGAAAATGTCCGCAGTATGTTACAGAAGATATTGATAAGAGCGGTGCCGCTGGTTGAAAGCCGTTGGGTAGTACTGATAAAAATAATGGAACAGATGATTGAATCACAAAAATCTGTAGAAGATGCCACTAAAAAAGCAAAAGAATTAGCTGAAAATATGAAAAAAAATACTAAATCCACTTTAAAAGACGGGATAAATATTGTAGAAAGTTCGCTCGTTACAAAAGCAAATTCTAAGGAACGTAAATTAATTGGAGACAGATCAAGCAATCAATTAGTTGACTCTAAAGCAAGTATTAAGGATACACTGGATAAATTGATTCACTCGCTAAACTGTTTAACCGGAGGTGTACCGGGACTCGAAAATATAGTGTATCAAAAAGAAAGTTCTTCCAGCAGCAAAATTGAAATTTCCACATCATATTCATATGAAGCGGAAACAGAAATTAAATTCACAGTTAAAGAGAAAGAAAGAAATGGTCCTAACGCTCTAATTCTTCAAGGACTAGGGACCGGAAGTTCTGTCCAAATAACTCCAGACCGAGTCAAAGCTTCCACGCCAATTGGGTCGATTGATGTTGGCGAGAATGCCAATGGCGTGGATATTTTGGTTAATTCGGATAAACCAGATAGCGCTATCCAGTTACATTATAGTGGCGGCGATCGCTCACAATTAAACATTTACCCGAACAGTCTTGAAATGCAAAGTGGTACAAACGCTGCCAGCGCACCATCGATTTCATTCGAGGACGGCAAACTAACCCTGCGGACTGGTCAACCGTTTATAGGACCATCAATCACACTCTCGAATGACTCCATTGAAATGACGGTAGGGGTATTGCCAATAAGACCTAAGATAACCATGACCGCCAACACAGTCGACATTTCGGTTGGAGTGAGCAACCTTAGCTTGACGCCTACTGGTATCGAACAAAAAGTCGGTGAAATTGTGTCGGCTAAATTATATTCACTGCAACAGGAGCTGAAAACTGCAGAAAGCAGAATAACCTTAGCAATGGATAAGCTTGATAAACAGGTAATTATGGTGAATACTAAAGTTGAAGCTATTGACAAATTGACAAGAACATTGGCCGATTATCAGACAAATGCTATTGAGGCGGAAAAGGCCGCTTTAAATAAGAAAGATTAGATTTGAATGGGAGTCATTGTTATGGAAACAGATCTTTTGTTGCAGGCGGTCAAGTCGTTTCAGGGGGATCATCTACCTCTTCTCGAGGCCTGTGATGATCTTATCGCAAGCATGCGAAGCGTACGAGATCAGATGCCGGCTGAGCAGGCATCCATGATCGGTGACATTCTTGCCGGTATCGATGTTGAACGCGCTGAATTTGTGAAGGTTGTTGCACCAGAAATGGCGAACATGAAAGCGTCTCTTGTTCAATCTATGGAAGAATTCGCCACGGCGTATGATGAGTGCAATGCCGAACACGCTAAGGCCACCCAGACCTTTGCCGAGCTCGAGCAAAACATGCCCGCCATGCTTGCCGCCGCCGCTGAGGCCGCCAAGGCCGCTGTTCCGGTGGTTGAAGAACCTGTCATTCCAGCGCTGCACCCGGGCGAAGACCTGATAGCCCAGTTGATGAGCATGCGCCTGCCGGGGCAGAAGGCGCCATCTGGCGTGCGTTCCGCCGGCAACATTTGGGAAAACTGGAAGCCCGGCGCGGGGGGCACCTGATGGCCGGCACCACGAATCCGCTCGATTCTGTTATCCGCGAAACCATTCACCAAAGCGGCGGGGTGGATATTGATGGCGATGCCAAAGCGGCGTTGGCCATCCGCGCCGGCCTGATTACCGAACTGTTTGAAGTCAGCGACGAAGGCATGGCGCTGCTGAACCCCAACCGCACGGTGGAACAACAAATTGCCGTGTGGCGCGACGCCAATCTGGTGGCCGATGCCCGGCGGTTATTGGCGCACGCCTTGCCTCCCCGGCACGCTATGTGGTGGGCGCTGCTGGCGTTGACAGAAGCGCACGGGCACGAAGCGTATTCGCTGCCTGTGGTGGAAGCGTTATTAGGTGTGCGCGACTTCTTGATGAAGCCCACCGAAGCAGGCCGACGCGCCTGCCAAGACCTGGCCGAAGCCGCCGATTCCACCAGTGCCGGCGGGGCCATTGGGTACGCCGCGTTTCTGTGCGGTGGCAGCATGGCGCCCGTGAACTGCCCGACGGTGCTGCCGCAGGCGCATTTGTGTGGCCGGTTGTGCGGGGTTTCGGTGTATTTGGCGGCGGTGCAGTTCGATGGACAGCGGTACAAGCAGCACCTGCATCACTTTATTGAACTAGGATTGCAGATCGCCCGCGGCGAACTCACACTTCCAGATGAAGTTCAGGTACGATCTGCTGGTGAGACTGTCGAAGAACAGGTGCTGGTGACCGTATTTCAAGAGGCGCGCCGATGAGCATGTTGGCTGTATTGACACCGGGAACCCCCGCGACCGAAGCCTTGGGCCGCGTGCTAGATGCCAAGGCCATTCCGGCGCAGTTGCAGGGCGTGGACAGTTCCTCGGCAGCGGCCATTCTGGAAAAGGATCACCAACGATTGGCCGCCCAGCTGGTTGCCGGTTGGTTGTCGACCCGCGAATCGGTTTGGTGGGGTTGCTTGTGCTTGGCCCAACTGATGAAGGTGGGCACTAGCCCGGGTGCATCTGAGCGGTTGCAAGCGGTTCTGGCTTGGGTGAAGGAACCGGGCGACGCGCGGCGCGAAGCGATTGGTCCGCTCGACGACATGACAGGCACGCCTGTGGATATGCTGGCGCAGGCTGTGGCATTCACCACCGACAATCTTTCGCCCAACAAAGACCACCCTGTCGCTTGCCCCACGGCATTGGCGCACCGGATGGTGGCTCAGTCGGTTTTATTAGCCATCGATCATTGGCCTGGCCCCAACAAAAACGAATGCTTGGCGCACTTTGTGGAGTTGGGGCTGGATGTGGCCGAAGGCCAGCACATGTGGACAAAAGGCGCCTTACCGCTGCACCCCGGCTTGCGACGCGGTGCCGACCCTACCACCATTCGGAAAACGGGCAAAATCTGGGAAAACTGGTGACGGGTCAGGTCGAGAAAAAGCGCACAAGCAAGAAAAACAGAGTGGGTATCACCACCATGAGGGTGATACCACAGATCAGCAACATGCGCTGGTGATAAAGAAGGGCATTGTGAGGCGGCACCAGCGTGGGCGGGTCGGGCTCGAGTTCTTCGGGAAACTCAAGGGGCTGAATGCGGCAGAGTTTTTCGCGTTGCGCCGCGCCCCACTCCACCAGCTTGATCGGTTCCTCGGCCAGCATGCCACGGAAGCCGAGCATGACGCACCAGAAAAAGATCTGCATCAAATTCGAATCGGCTTTGGCATCGACAATGGCTGCTTGCTGCCAAAATTTCCAAGCGCGGTCGTTGGTGCCATAAAGTTCCGCTTCGAGCTTACGTTCGTTCCAGCGGTCGGCCCATGGGGAGTCGAGGCAGAAGACTTCGTCGAGCCAGCAAACAAGCGGATACCGCACACCGAGAAACTCACCCGACCATGCCCCCGCGGCCAGCGTGTCGGGCTTCCAGAGGGCTTGTGGAATGGCGTTGGGCGGCACGCTGACTTTCATGCCGCCATCGAGGTCCGCTGCGGCCAGCAACATTTCGCGGATATTGGCGTATTCCAGATCAAACGAAAGAGCTTCGCCCCGTTCGAGCGATTCGCGGATACGGAGACCTTCGCTTAGCAACGCTAGAACGAATTCCGATTGTCGATCGACCAAGTCAACGGTCATGAATCCAGCCCTGCGGAGCCATTCCAAGGCCATTATTACAATAGCCCGGGCAGACCCTCATTCCCTTGTGTCATAGTATGAGAACTTGAGGATAGTTGCAGCAGGGGAGGTTCATTCATGGCAAACCAGCCTATTCATTGGAACGAGGGGCTGTTCCTGCGTCCGCATCATTTTCAGGCGAACGATCGGCACGCATTTGCGCGGCACGCTCAGGTAGCCCGACTCGCGCTGGGCAGGTCGATGGGCATTGCCGCCATCGATATCGATTCCGATGCCTTGGCGAATCACTCGTTCCGGCTGCGGGAATTGAAGGCTATTTTGCCAGATGGAACCATTGTCGATCTTCCGGGTGAAGCGGATGCCCGCGCCCGCAACTTTAAGGAAGAACTCGACCGCGACGGGTATGTCTCGCTGTTTCTGGCTGTTCCGAACATGATTTTGGGCAGAACAAACAGCAAGCCGGGCGAATCGGATTCCATGGTTCGAAATATTGTGGAACCGATCACGGTTGAGGACGAAAACGACGGGCAAAGGCCTGAAGAGGTCTTGGTAAGGCGGCTGAATCTGCGCTTTTTGAGCCAATCCGACAAGACGGATGGCTATTCAGTGATTCCGTTGGCACGGGTAGTCCGCTCCAACAGGCCAGATGGCGCGCCCCAACTCGACCCGGACTTCTATCCCCCGGTTTTCCAGTGCAATGCTTACGCGCCTTTGGCGGACAACATTCTCCGCCATTTGCTGAACCGTGTGGGGCGCAAAGCCACGGGGTTGGTGACGCAACTGCGCGCGGGAGGACTGGGCCTTGGAGCCCGCGAACCGCTGCTGGTAGCTCAGTTGAACGTGCTGAACGGTGCCCAGGGCGCGCTTTTTGCATTGGTCAACGATATGACAGCCACGCTTGGATCCGCCTACACGGAATTGTGCCGGATTGTTGGTTGGTTGGCGTTTTTCAGCGATGAACGATTGCTGCCTCAGTTGCCCGCTCTTAACCATTTGGAGCCACACAAGGCTTTGGTGCCGCTGCGACGGATCATTGAGGAATACCTCGACAGGGTGATCGAACCGGAATTCAAAGATAGGCCGTTTATTGGTGCGGGCTTGCGGATGCAGGTTTCGTTGGAACCTGCGTGGTTGGAACCAGACTGGGGCATGTTCATCGGTGTGCAGTCGGATCTTTCCAGCGAGGAATTGGTGAAGATTATCACCACGGCTGGCGTGTTGGACATGAAGGTGGGCAGTTCAGACCAAGCCGATGCCATCTACCGCGCCGGCAAGGCAGGCCTCAGCTTCACTCCCATCAAGACCCCTCCACGGGTTCTGCCTCCGGGCGTTACGTACTTCCAGATAGCACGCGATGCTTCTGGCCCGGAATGGACCGATGTCAAACGAACGCTGAGCCTGGCCGTACGGTTTAACGAAAACCGTGTTCAGGGTAACATTCAAGATCAGCAAGTGCTGACGCTATCGTTTGGCGGGAAAACGTGCCGCATCCAGTTCACGCTGTTTGTTGTCGCACCCAAGTCGATGTCGTGAAAGGGGCCGGCCAAATGAGCGAAGCGGAATCACAAAACAAAGCAGACGGACTGCCAGTGCCAAAAGCCAGCGAAGGCGGTTTGGCTGCCTATCCGCTTGCCTCTGGCCGGCAGGTGCGGGTTTCCACAGGCACGGATTGGCAGTCCGAGCATTTGCAGGTGATTTCGCGGGATGGGAAGGTTGAAATTGAGATTCTACTGACGGCGAATGGTCCTGTGGTGCGCGTGTCGGGTGGGGCCTTGCAGATGGACTCGGCCGGGTCGATCCAGTTACGGGCCGCGGGGGGCGTGGAGATCGAGGCTGAAGAGTTGCGGGTGCGCACGCGGAAGTCGGTGCATTTGAATGGCGAGACCATCCGCTTGAATTGCGACGAAGGGGTACCGCCGGAAGGCGGAAGCGCTCCGGCGGAAGCGTTGCCTGTCAAGGAATCAGGCTGCTGCGAGCATTAAGCAACCTGAAACAATAACATCGGGCACTGGAATATCAATAACGGTAGCGGAATTCAAAACGGTACTGCTGGTCGCCCCAGCTTCCTTGATCCGGGTTCAAGGCAAACTGGGCCCCGCAACCGACATCTAGTTTTTCAGTCATGAATAGGCGCAGGCTAGGCCCAAGTTGCTGGTAGCTGCTGCCGGAAGACGTGGCAAAAGGAATGCTCTCAACAGTTTGATAAGGAATGTAACCGCCCGACTGGAAAAAGTAGCCTGAATACTCCAGCGCCGCGAAAAGTGGTACGGCGGGGTTGGCCTGCCAGATTTTTCGGTTGAGGCTGGCGGCGACAATCAGCATGGCACCCGGATAGGGAGGTATGCCACCAAAAGGAACCCATTCAGAGAAATTCATCTGCAAGAAAGTGTCTTCGTTGATTTTGAGGCCGACAAGCACGCCCGGCTCGATAGAAGTGAGGCCGTTACCCAATCCACTGATGGTCACGCCCACAGGCAGGCTCGATTTGAATGACATGCCGATCTGTAATAGCTCGCAATCGAAAACGGTGGACTTGGTTCCAACCACCATGTTACCAAAGCCGCTACCGCCCCCGCCCTGATCTATGGCAGTAAGGCAGAATGGCATATCAAAAGTGACCGCCACGTTACCAGCGGCGATTTCAGTGTAGATGCTCGCCTCGTAAATATTCATGTATGGAAAGGTGAAGTAGGCCGTGCCAGATGTCGGAATCGGTGTCGGGCCGAGCGGAGGCGGAGCAATACGGTAGCTGTTGCGTGTGATATTGGTCATGTGCTGCTGGGTGCCTAAACGAATGCGCTGCTGGCTGACAGGCCGGGCACATTCGGTGAACATGGCGACATCCATAATGGGTCGCCAGCCCGGTTCGTAGCACGGGTCTGGAACAGCAAGGCACTCGTAAATACCCGTCAGCATGCGCGAGGCAAAGCTATTGTGCTCGCTGCAGTAGCTGTTGCGGCTACCGGGCACACAACCGGATCCGCCACAAGCGACGGGATCGTACATCGATGCGGCAGCCATGCCTCCGCCAGTGCTTCGTCCCAAGCCACTGCCAAGCGGACTGCTGCCACAACTGGCGCAACTTCCTACTTGCAGAAGTCCACCATCAAACTCAGGAAGCAAGCCGGGCCCCGCTGCTGGAACCACTGGGTTTCCAGACATTGGAACTTCCCGGAGAACCGTGGGAAACTCCTGCCCTTGCAGACACGAAGCAACCGCCATGAGCGCCAGCAATGGCCCCCAATACGACGGTCCTTTTTTCGTGCCGTTAGTAAGAAGCATTATTTCTCCAGTAAGCCTCATCGTCTTATCGGCTGGAGGTATGGGTAAACTTTGGCGGTTGTTCCTAAAAATCCGATTATTTGGTCTCGCTGATTCTTTTGGCCCAACCAGTAGAACCGGCATAAACGTAAAAATCCTCATCCACCCAACCGCCAATTGCCGAATCGAGGGTGTGGATCTGATTTCTCATCAGGGGCTTTGGCCATGCACCTTTACCTTCGGCCAGAAATAACGGGCATTTTGGCCATGCTGTGTGTTGCTGGAACGGTTGCAGCCCAAGATTCTACCGTGACGATTCCCGCCGCTCCGTCGACCAGTGGCGGTGGTAGCAGCAATTTAGTGGGAATGATCCTTCCCAATGCCAAGCAGTTAGCCGCCATGAAAGAAGCGTGCGACAAGTGCAAAGCCAAGATCTGCGCCAGTTGCATTGGTCAGATGCTGGGAAACATGACCCTACCGCTTAGCTTGATGACAGGCGGTTGCATTAAGCCGTGTTGCCCGGTGGTTTCGAAGGAAGACCTGAAAGCTGCCGCAGACAGTCCGAATGGCGCCTGCGCGCGGATCACCAAAGATCAATTGGAAACAGAAGAACGGCGTAAGGCTGTTCGCTGCCTGGCGAAGGTAGACTGCAATTGGCACCCGGAGGCAGAACTGGCGCTCATCAATGCGCTGCGGACCGACAAGTCTGAGTGTGTGCGGCTGGAAGCGGCACGCGTTTTAGCCGTTGGTTGCTGCAGCACCCGCAAAGTGATTGAAGCCCTTTCAACGTGCGTGAATGCCAGCTCCAGAGACGGCAACCCACCCGAAAACTCGCTGCGAGTGCGCGAAATGGCCTTAGTTGCGTTGCAGCGGGCACTGGCCTGCTACGTGGAACGTGAGGAACCGGTCCGCCCAGAGGTTCCCGCAGGCCCAGCAGCACCGGGCGGCTTACCAGCACCAGCAGCTCCCGCCGGCCTGAGGCCCGCGTCGTTTCAGTTTGCTTCCGCTCATGGAACTTCCGATGCTGGCCAGGAAGCCAACCTAGCAACCGACCCATCCTTTCAGCGCCCGACAATTATGAAAGGGCGGATTATCGAACTCGAAGATCGCCCGAATACCCAGATGCAGACAGTTGATTCCGGCATGAAGGGTGCTCAATCGGAGGCTGTGGAAAAACAACGCGTCATTTTTCAGGCCTTGCAGGTGATCAAACGAAATAAAGCCAACAGCACCGTCGATCGCCCCAACGATTGCGCGACGCTGGGAAAAGGCCAGAAAAGTCTGGCAGGGCTGTTCGCATTCTCCCTGAAAAATCCTTCGCCAACCACCCCACAGCAGCCACAAGCCAACGCGGTCGCCAACCAGAGCGCTCCTAATTTTGTCATACCAGCCGATCGGGGACTCATTGGCACAACCATTCGCTAGCTCAAACCACAAATGGTTGACTTAACCGGGGATAATAGCGAGACATATTATTGAAGCAACACAAGGTCAACCCGCATGGGTGGCCCCGGTTCCAGGGTTACAGGCTTGGAAGCTTTGCGTCCGGATGGACCTTTGGAAGCTTGAACGGTATACTTCCCCTTTTTAAGATTTTCAAATCGGTATAATCCACCCGCGTCGGTTTTGGTGGCGGCGACCTTCATGCCCTTAGCGTCGAGAAGAGACACCTCGATTCCCGCCTGTGCCCTGTCTCCCTCGGAAACCAAACCCTCTACTGATGGTTCGGCTGGAGGTTTGGGCGGTCCGAGCGGAAGGGTTCGTGTCAGAACGGTGCTCACGCCCGCGCCACTGGTAGCCTTGAGAGTTACAACAAAGGGGGCTTTCGCATCGGCCGGAATGGCAAGAATGCTGGTCGCAAGATTGCCCTTAAGGGTTGTGGTAAACATGGTCGCTGCTTCGGGAGGCTCAGGAACCCCCAAAGCGTTGGCTACGGGAGCACCCATAAAGGCGACAACATCACGGATTCCCGATTCGGAGGCCTGCAGGACCGCAACAATTGAGTAGCTGGCACCAGGCGAGACCCTCGAGGGCAGACCCACAATATCAACAAATCGAATCGGATTAGGATCGATCATGATGTTGACAAACATCGTGTCGAGCACTTTACCGTCTGGAGCCACCAACTGAAGTCTGGCACGCTTGGCGCCTTTTAGCCCCTCGATATCCCAATTAACCCGCCATGTGGATTCGGTGCATGAAAAATTCCAAGCACCAGCCTCACCTTGCACAATACGCAATTCAGACTTCAAGCCAGCAGGAAACGATTGGGTACGCTCTAGGTTGGTAAATGCGGGGCCTCCGAGCAAGGCAAGATTTAATGTGCAACCTGCTGGTGCCGAGGTGGCCCAAGCATTAATGGCAATGGAACCTTCGCTGGGCTGGTTCTTGCCAAGTGGGTCGGCAGCAGGTGGAACAAAAATGGCGGTGAGGCCCATGGCGGGCTTTCTGACAAGATCCGCGCCCAGTGCCCTCGATTGCGGTTGTAGATCGGCCTTCAGCCTGAAAAGCATGGGGGTTCCATCGATGCTGATCGTGAACTGACCCGTTCTGTTGCCCCCCAAAATACCGCCCTGTTCCAGAAAAAGGGTTGCCCCATCGGCAGGCAGCACACCCTTGGTGTTTCCCGGCCCAAGCTTAACCGGATTTCCGCCAGAACCGTTGTCTAAGATTAGTTCAACACGGCACGGTGGATTGATGAGTGGGGGTTTGCGCGCGCGCAAGCCTACACGCAGCAAACTGGCACCCGGTTTAGACATATCCGGTTCAGTGGTGGCGGAAACCAGTTCAACAATATCAGCGGGATCAACACGACTGATTGAAAAACGGCGCGCCAAAGGCGGATATGTAGGATTGGTTAAATCGCGCAATTCAAGAACCATTTTTGAAGGCATATACCCGCGCAACATTGCAGGTTCCGCGGGCGTCGCACCCGCAGGCGCCCCGGCAGGTGGTGTGCCCGCGGACTGGGGTGAACCCATCAAGGCTGAGAGGGTCAGCGGCGTTGCCATGCCAGCGGGAATGTTCAAATTGATAGGGCCAGCCAAAGACGTTGTTGTGCCTTCAAGCCTGACCATAGCTGATATGGAGGCAGCCTTCCCGGGACGGGCGCGCAAGCTGGGGAAAAGGCCGCGAACCGATCCTGACCCCCGCAACACAAGGTCATCGCCAAGAAGCGAGGTCCCGTCCGCGTTATCACTCAACAAGATTAAAGGCATACCCGCGGCGGGGTCTGGCAAAATATTCAAAAGAACCGGCCAAACTCTGCCCGCCTCACTGAATTCAACAACAACTTGGGACGCTGTGCCCAGAAGTTCCTGCGCGGATTTCGATGCTCGTGAAATGCGAACCCGAACAAAGCCTCCTTCAGGCCCGGAGGATTCCTGAACAATCGCGGCATCAAGCGGAGACGCATCCGTAGGCACAATAGAGGCTTTTGGTTTGACACTACCAACACCGCCAACGTACCACCGAACTTCCACCTCGATGGGCTTGTCTGGAAGTGGGGGAAGAATGGATTCCGGGAATTTAAGATAAACTGCAGGCCCGACGTTACCCGTGTATTTACCGATAACCAGGCGGGTTTGCTCTTTCCAGAACACGTCGTCAATGCCAAGAAGCGCCATGTGGCGAAATCGTGATTCAAGCCAAATGATATGTTCGAGACGATAAGACCGTCGCTCTTTTGCAAGGGGATTGGTTTCAGAAGAGTCGAGCAACGGCAGATCCATCCATCCGGGATACAACATATTCAAAAGCCTGGATTGGGGCTCATGCGACTTCACAAATTCAGGGATTTCACGAATATAAATGCGCCTGAACAGCTCCCCCATTTCACCCCAAACAGAACTTCCTGGAGACGCGTTAGCGTCTATTTTGGATAGAAGAATCCTGATCCTTTCAATGCTGGGACTTTCAAGGCCGGACATTTTCAGGATCTTTTCCGCCAGTTTAAGCCTTGCCACCTCGATTCGACCACGCCAACTCGCCCACGATGGATCCGTGGGATCGTACGCCGGAAGTGGATTGATCGGTGCTTTGGTGAATATTTCATTGCTTTCTTTTTCAAGTGTTGAAGCGGCCAGACTGGTGACAAGGGTATTCCTCAGCTTCATGAGCTTCAACCTGTTTTCCTTGGGCATGTCCACAAGTCGTACCATTGACGTCAGTTCAATCAACGTGGCTGGTGAAAGGCTGCCTTCATTGATCAATCTTTCGTATTCAGCAATGCCTTGTGTGCTTACAGGCTGATGAATAATATCGCGAATGCCACGCAATTTTCTCGCCGCGAGGCGAACCCTGCCAATAATATCACCCGCCTGCTGAGGCGCGAGTCTGCCGCTCCGCGCCAAAATTCTACCCATATTGACAAGATCCTGGCATCGATCCGCATATTCATCGAGACCAGCAGGAAGAATGATCGGATATGCCAACAGGTTCGACAGATCGATGATTCCTTTTTCAATATCACTGACGGCGCTACGAATGACTTCATCGAATCCATTGACAAACAAGGCCAAAGTATGGGCGCGTTCAAGCCGACGCAAGGCTTCGGCACGGTGCTCGACCGGACTGTTTTCCACCAACCAAGTTCCAGACATGCACTGTTCGGCCATCTCATCCATGTTTTTGCCCAACCAACGGTAAACGTTCCACTTGGCCATGGCGACATTGACAATCTGGTTGGATGAAATAGTTGTCCGAATCAAGTCGGCATCAAAAGGCCATTTATCCAATGACTGAGAGAGTCTTACAAGCAACCTGCCCTCAGCGAAAATGGCGGGGCGATGGTGGGCCGTAACGACACCCGCAAGGTACATCATATGTAGGCGATTGCATTCGGAATGGGTGATGGCCGCGTTAATTGCGGCGTTTTCAACCAATGCCTTTGGTTTGTCGGCATTGGTTTTCATGAAATCAGCAACCAGGGCCGCGACCACCTTCGCTGCCTCATCCGGCTTTTCAGGCGCATTATGCAGCGATTCCATTCCAGCCAGAAGAAATTTGACAGTGTCGGAAGGATTGTCGAGCAAGCCATCCGCATCCAGCAATCCCAGTGTCGGACGGGATCCGGGAACCACCATCAAAGATTGCTCCTCGGCAATCATCTTCTTGATTTGCGACAATTCGGATAAATATTTACTAGTAGATCTTTCGGAATAAGTGCTCGTGGAATAATCGATCGTGCTGTTGAGGGCGAATGAAAACAACCTGGCATGAATGCGCGGAGATATCGGGTTGTCTTTCCACGGGGAAATCCCCTCGAGCAGTTCCCATGCTTCGCGGATCGGCGCGGGCAATTCCTCAGGCGGTTCTTCTTTGCTCTCGGCGGAGACCGGCTTAACCGGTACCGAAAGCACAAAATGATGCGCCGGACCTACTAAAATGGGGGTTTGACGCTCCAATTCATTTTCCGCAGCCCACCGGTCCATATGAGGTCCGATGATCTCACAAATTTCCGAGAGCACTATCTTGCCACGTCTGGCTTCCACGCAGTCCACCGGATAAGGAAGCCTTCCCGCGATTGCTTCGGTAAAAAAGTGCCTGAAAATCCCGCCCTTAAGGACTTGGCTTGACATCGAACGTTGCCCAGGTTGGCACGACATGAGAAGATTGAACTGGCGTGAAGGTGTTTCGGCATTTTTTTCCGCAAAAGCCTTGTATTCCGAAAGCGCGCGGTATGGAATATCAAAGTTCGCGGATCCGGCAGGCAAGTTGACAAACATGTGAAACACATCAAGAATCAACAGCTTCTGCCGCGCGGGGCACAGCGCCATGGCATTGAATATTTCCGAGAGCTTGACGGCCCCCTGAATATCGAACTGCTCGTTCTTCGCGGATGAAATGACCAGAGACGAAACAGTCGCCTCGGACGGCAGCACAGCCACCGTGCCATCCTGAGCCGTCACAGCGCGCGCTTCAACGTATAAAACCACGTTTTCGGAAGCAGAAACAGATTCTATTCTATTGAGAATCCCATTAATAGACTGACGTGTCGGACTTAGATCGGTTGAAGTTTGCACCCTTTCAAATATCGAACCGGAAACAAGAATTTCTTTATCATTTTGCGCGAACGGAATGGGTGGAATGCCTCTGTCTGTGTATTCCGAAACAACAATGGCAAAAAACAGTGGTGTTCCTGCCGGACCAAACCAACTGGCCACCCCCAGAAGAACACCCAATGTGGAAAGATTCAGAACACACAGCAAGGCAAAACCGTAATTTGTCAAACGTTTGCTCGTCTCGGCTTCAAGCTTATTTTCCTTATTCCAAGCTGGTAATTGCCTGACTTCCAAGCCCACAGGTTCAATCAATTCCGCTTTGGGCGTTTCAACGGGTGCGCCACTCATGGGTTGCTGACGCTCCGGGGCGCATTACCTGAATTTCCCGAGCGAGCAGCAGGAGACGGCAGCACCTGCCGGGGACGTTCGTCATTGGCATCAGGCGAACCGATCCGCTCATAACGAATGTGGTATCCCCTAGTCACAGCGTTATCCTTGAATCGCTTCAAGGACCGTATCTGGATAGCCCTGATCGATGCGATTCCCTTGGCGTCTATTGGCCAAAAGACCGACGCTACCTTCCCTGCTTCAGCATGCACAATCTGCTCTTGGCCAGACCAATTCTGCCCATCAATTGTTGCGATGGCCAAACCCGAAGGATTATCGATTACGGGCGCGGTCCGTGTGCGCACCACCAAGCATGTTACCATGGCCCACTTGCCTGGTTCCACAGTTACCATGCGATCTTCTAGTTTGACCGAATCCAACAAACACTCTTTCCCATCGATGATCATCGGTTGGTTTTCCAGTTGCGTGATCTCATTAAAGTCAGCTCCGCGCGTAAATTCCCGGTCATGCTGCGGAACCTTTTCGGTGGACCACCAAATATCAAGCGAGCCGTCCTCTGGTCCCCCTGTGGTCGCGGAGCGGGGCCAGAGCGGCGAGTAAATAGTCCATGAAGGAGATGGGTAACCTGGTTCTGTCCATGTTCGGACCGGCGCGGTTTGTTTCCCACGCGGCACCCATTCCCACCATGTCATTCCCGGCTTTACCACCGACAATTCAACTTCGCCCTCGTCCCATGATTTCTCGAGAATAGCCATCATGCGAACAGCATTTTTTTCTGATTTGTTCTGGGCAATCCCAGAAGCCCAACCACCTGACCGAACAACGGGCCGCCCAGCCAGGTCGTCCACCATTCCCAATCTTCTGGCCGGTTTGCCTCTGGCAACACCTAGAAGGAGGCAATCTGCTGGCTCCAAGCGAATGGTTCCCAATGGCGCTTTTATGTTTCCCGTACGAAGAACATATTCACCCGGACTCATCGCTGGAAGTATCCAACGATCGGTGAAACCAGGCACAGCGGCCTCGAATCCTTCCGGTGGTTGGTTGGGCAACGGCAGGTTCACCGGTGTTTCGAGTTCGTAACGAAACTCGCGGTGCAAGGAACTCTCCATTTGGTTGATCAATTGCTGCAATTGCGCGGCAGTGCTATAACCTCCGGGAGGAGAAAGCTTTTCCAGCGTTTCGAAATCCGCGCGAGTCGCCTCTTCCTCTTCGCCTGCCTGAAAGCCAATCACCTTGACCTGAATTCCCGTTCCAGAAAACAGTTTCAGTACCAAGGAAGGCACTGGCAATTTTTCCGGGTTCAGTTTGAGATCGGCAACGGCACGGTTGTCCTTTCCATCTGTAAGCGCCAGTAACGTCATCGGGCCAGATGACGCGCCAATGTTGGTCAACGCCTTGGATGCCTTGGCCATAGCCGCGATGAGTGGCGATTTGTTCCAAGGGACGATTTCGCCGGTTCGAAATCGCGCTGCCAACCGGGTTGCCACCGCTTTGGGATCGTTGCTGAGTACTGTTGGCCCCAGTACTGGAATAATGTAATCTTCAGGGGCCTCGGTGGTTCTCCCCGGCCCCACAGCTTGGCCAAACACCCAAACCGTGATGTTAACACCCGGTGGCAAGCGCCCCACCACGCTCTCAAGCGCTGTGGCAACCTGATCGATTCTCCCCGGGTTATCCGATGTCGGCCCCATGCTTCCAGAACAATCAACAACAATAGCAATACTTCCCCTGGCCTGTCCAGAATCAGCAAGGGCCTCAGCGGTTGCGCGCATGGCCATGGTTGCCTTGCCTGCGGGCGGAATGGTTGTGTTGATTTGTGGCGGAGTAGTATGCAGATTGATGGGTGCCAAAACTTCCACGCGTTGGCCACGGAATAGCGCGCTGATCGCGACCTGCGTCTTCACTGTGCCGTAAGCCACTGAAGCGGAAGGATCCTGGCCTCGCTCGACTAGTGGCGACAACAGATTGATCATTGCTGATTTTCTACCAGCTTCACCGCCATTGGCAACAAGATCGATTCTTCTACGTTGCAAGGCAACCGCTTCTGGTCGGGCCAATTCATCACCCGGATTGATTTGTAGTTGCACCTGACCTGGTGGCACAGATCCTCCCTCCACCGGGCCAAGTTCAATATCCAGATCAATGGATTTCTCCGTTGTCCACTGGAATGGCCCGACTCTGGGAATTCGCTTACCCACTTCAGAAATGGTCATGACCTGAAGGTTAAGGTCACCGTTGCGGCGGGCCTGTTCCAATCCCTCCGCCAGTCCGACAGGTGCTGGCCCCTTGCCGGCATCTGAAAGTGCAAAACCCATGGCTGTTTTGTAATAAGGAACGGGAGTTGGTTTTAGGCTGGCCAGGTGTTCGCTCCACGATCTTGCCGCTTGCTGAACCAAAAAATGATTGACCCAGCAGCGCCTTAAGAGAATGCCAGCTTCAAGTTTACTTTCGTTCCCAATGTTGGTGTACCCTGCTGTTCGCCCCACATGATCAGCCCGCACGAGGAGAGAAAGAGTTTCTTGGGGTTTAGCGGTAGGAACCAGCGACACGAGGTCTTCTGCCGCCTTTTCAAACCTGCCGAATCGGATGCCAATTTGACGCCCCGCTTTCACGACAGATTCAAATCCAGAGTCTAGTTGCAGCTTGAAAGATTTCATACGTTCGATCATCTGTCCATACGTTTCAAGCGTGCCATCAGCAATCAATGTCTGGTCATTGAACATTTTGCGGCCAATAATCGCAATCGCCAGTTTCCCTGTTCTTTCCGTATTGCTGGCGCGTTCAAGAGCAGGTCTGTTGGCCCAAAATGAATTCTGGCTGACTGGCGTGCCCTTAAACGATACTTTTTCCTGCGCCCTCGTTTCAAGCACCCGCATGCGCAGATCGATATTGCCGCCGGGAATCAGTAGAACATCGTCAATCAGCAGATCTTCGCCAAAGATATCGGATTCGCTGAGAGAATAAAGCTGTTTTTGACGGGCTTGTTCAATCTCCTTGAATTCGCTTTCCGCCTTCTGAGTATACTCTGCAAATCTGGCGAGCGCGGAGGTGAAATTCCCATCAGTTCCTAGCAGGTTCACCGCCTCGATTTTGTAATCGACGGCAGCATGTAGGTTTTCCCAAGCAGCAACAGCATGCGATGCAAGTTTCTCGGCAAAATCATCGGACGTCGGGTTGAGGGGAGATCCCAATTTGGCAACCCACATGGTGTAATACGGCATGGCCGCGGATAGTCGATTATGAAGATTGAACCACTTTGAGGTATTTGCGGCCGAAGCCGATGCCGCGCTATACATGACTTCAGCACGCGCCAGATCGTTCAAGGCCTCAGCGCGGGTTGACGCATCGGTGGAGAGCAAGCGATCCTGCGCCAGTTGCCGCACGGTGTCGGCCGCTTGGATCTGCTTGAAGAAAAAGACCGCTCCTCGTTCAGGCGACTGTGTGGTTGCGCCAGATTCACTTACCCCGCACGCGGCGATCTCTGCTTTCAAGCGGGATTTGATCCACAGGGAAAGAACGGAATTATCCGTCTGCCCTTGGGGCCTATCCCGCAGGAATAGCAATAATCCCTGCGATTCCACGGGTAGCAGCCTCCCTGGAATATCGAGCTGTTCCAAAAGGAATTTGATTCTGGCCGCATTCGGATTAGGCGACTTGGCGGCATCTTGCAACACAGCCAATTGCATGAGAATTCTAGGCGGCATCTTGTCAGCATTATTTCGCTGACTGCTGTTGATGAATTCATTGAGTTTCGATACAACCTCGCCCTCGGTGCTAGAGAGCAGATCAGAGGCGAGCTTCGCTATCTCAGCAAAACCAATATCATTGAAGTCCATTCCGGCAATGGCCCCAATGCGGAGGCTATTTGCAACAGAGTCGAGCGGAAGCTGCAGTGAATTTCGAATGCGGCTCTCCAGTTGCCGATGAACTTCACGCAACAGCAGCGAGCTGGATAAATCTCCCACTCGCAACAGCGACTCGTATCGCATCAGCGACTTTTGGTAAATACTCCAAAGCTCGGGGCACAGCAGTTCTGGCGATAAGGGAGCTGACGCGAGTTGGGTGTAGCGATCCCAGGCATTTCGCAACTCTGATATTGCCGGAAGGCTTTCAATGACAGGCGGTGATACCGCGGGAATGCCCGCTTGGTACACAATGGCATCGGCTAAAATGATGTCTGGATCTCGAGTTTCAGGCAGAATCATCACTGTCTGCGCCGAATTGCGATTCATGGTTGACCAGACATTGACTTCCGTTGCCAATGAATTCAACGTTTCTCCCAAGCTGATCTGGCCATCATTGTTGGAATCGACAGACGCACCCGCCAAGCACCGGATCAACTGCGCGCCAAAGTTGGACAAACCCAGATCATGAATGATCCAGGAATTCTGGTCACGGCCGCAGGCATTGACCACGAGCAGATTGGGCACATTTTGAATCTTGTCCTGCAGAAGCTGCAACGCGTGGCCGAAACGGTTGTCCAGAACTCCGAACGTCCATAGGGTCTCATTTTGCTCAGCGTCGAACAGGACCACTTTGACTTGGTTAGCGGGCTGCTTTTCTAATATACTAAGTATCTCTGATACTCTGATTCTATTCCCGGGCGCGTCGGAACTGTCCGCATCGTCAACAATGAGGAAAGGTCCATCCTCATCCACCCCGCCATGCATGGAAAAATTCAATACCAAGAATTTACCTTTTGCCTGGCGGATCTTCTCGGCAATGTCAGTGCCCCGGCGCACAATGACTGGATTTTCAACTTCTACAACTCTGCCATCAAGCGACTGCCCCACCAGCCCCTGCAACTGGTCTGCCAGTCGAATGCCTTGAACGTTGTGCGGGACTGCCAGATTGGTTTGGTAACCGGCAACGAACTGAAGCACTTTCAGCCGCTGGGGCCGATGAATCCAGGTCATCATCCAGCAAAGCGTTGAGAGGCCAACAAGCCACAGAACCAGACTGGCAAGTGGACCAAGATAGGTCTGCGGGTAATTGGCTACAGGGTTGGCCCCTAACCACCCCCACAGGGGTTGATGCCTGACCGAGGCGCCCTTTGTTAAACCGTTGCGCCAGTGGATAGGCTTGTTTCCTGCCACTGGCATTTTGATTCACTCCAATCACTCACACACCTGCAACCTCGCGAAAATGAGGCTTACAGTTGTCATCGGAACGTGATTATTGTTCCTGAATACGCCCCGCAATCATTCGGGGCACCCAGCCAATGGCACTCATTACAAACCGGAAAACCGGTGTCATCCGTTTGAGTATCCACTGATTCAGGATTATTGTATCCTTCATTTTATATGGGGCCCGTGTGGTTTCGGTCCCGTCATCAATTTCCATTGGCTTTTGCAAAATGCCTATTTCCAATCAGCTTGACCTTACCGTGCTGCTGGCGCCCATCCCCGGCAACAACCCAGCGGGCACCAACATTCCTTTCGGGGTTAAGGATCAACTCGAGCAGATGCGCAAGGAGGTCGATCCATCGAGTTACGATGCCAACGACCCATTGCGACCAACGGAATTTCGCAAGGCAGACTGGAACGGCATTGTTAGTCTTGCCACAAAAACATTGACCCAGACCAGTAAAGACCTGCAGACCGCTGCGCGCATGGTTGAAGCGCTGACCAAATTGCAAGGTTTTCAAGGCCTTGGCGATGGCCTTGAATTGCTGGATGGATTGATCGATCAGGCTTGGGATCGCCTCGTTCCAGTGGTGGACGACCCTTCAGATCTGGATATCCGCGCGGCCCCGTTTGAATGGCTCGATGATCCCGATCGTGGCGCGCGGTTTCCGTCAACTGTTGGAGGAATCACCCTGCTTGATGCCACCAAGGAATTCCCCTCGATGGGCTACTTGGATTGGAAGCAGGGCCAAACCGCTCAAGGGGCAAGTGGTGCCGGAAAATTCGATCAGATTCTGGCTGCAATCAGTATTGAGGTCATTCAGACGCGACACGACTTGGTTCTTCGCGCACGCGAAATCCTTGGGCGCCTGACCCAACGGCTCTCTGGCAAACTTAAAGATCTGGCCCCTTCCATGGTCCGCATCCGAACCGTGCTAGATCAATGCGAAGGTTTACTGGCTCAGATCATTGCCAAAAAATCACCAGTTCAGTCTTCTGCGGCAGCAGCAGGCGAAACAGGCACTTCAGGATCGGTATCCAGCAGCCAAGCAGCAGTGCAGCCAAACAACGCAGGTTCCCGCCAGCAGGCTTACCTGATGCTGGCTAATGCCGCGGACATTCTGGCTTCTATTGAGCCACACAGTCCGGTGCCTTACCTCATTCGCAGGGCCGTCGAACTGGGTAGACTCCCGTTTCCGGAACTGATTCAAGCGTTTGTGCGCGAGCAAAACGTGCTGGAAACCATGTTCCGGGAACTTGGGATCGAGAAAAAAGAACCCAGTTAAAGTATTTAGGCGTAATGTATGACGAAGCAGTCGGTGTATCGTGAAATCGCGCCGGCCCAACTTTTAGTGTAGGTTCCTATGCCATTTCCCATAGCCCGATTAACAGATCTGCACGTATGCCCCATGCTTACCGGGCCTGTGCCACATGTTGGGGGGCCAATCACTGGCCCCGGGGCGCCAACTGTACTCGCCATGAACCTTCCGGTTTCGTGCATGGGTGACCTTGCCATATGTGTTGGGCCTCCCGACAGCGTGATCATGGGCAGCCCCACCGTACTGGCTATGGGCCGCCCCGTAACCAGACTGACAAGCACCTGCGCCCATGGTGGATTGGTGACAGGACCAGGGGCACCAACCGTTCTGGTGCCCTGACAATACACCAGCCCCACGGGCTGGTTGCCGCGCTTACATGCCCTTACCCTTACCAAGAATTCCCTGCAGACGCTGGAGGGTTCTTGCTTCAATTTCCCGCAAGGCACGATCTGCCTCTGGATCAATGGCACCACCCGGCCGGTTTCTCTGCTGCTTGGCCATTTCCATCAACGATTCAAGACGTTTAGCCATGTCTCCCGGCAGAATATCTTTGAGCATATCACCCAGTTCACCAACTTCAGGCATCTGAGGAGGTGCGGGTGCAGCAGCCTGCTGAGACAATTCGCCCAGATTTTGTACGGCTGCCTGATGCAGAGGATGGCCAGCTGGAAATTGCTGGGCCACTGTCCTGAACAAATCACCAGCCTCGGAGGTTCGCCCAGCCCTTGCGACAATCCCTCCGAGTGCCATGGAAGCCATCGCTACCAATTCATCGAATCCGTTGGCAGTGGCTATTTCCAATGCTTCTCTAAACGAGGCTTCCGCCTGAGAATTTTCACCATGGCGGAATCGCAACTGGCCCTGCTCCAGCAAGACTTCTGTTATGAACTTATCGTTACCCTGTTCGCGGGCGCCATCGAGCACTCGCGCGGACTCTTCAAGCGACTCTTTGAGATTTCCAACCTTGGCCAAAGCCCCGACGCGCACACGTGCCGCTTGCAATGCCAGCAATGTCTCGCCTCGTTCATGGTAAACGGCCTGCGCCCTTGCAAGGGCGTTGGCCATAGCGCCAAAGTCGCCCTTCATTCCCTCAACTTCCGCGAGCATTCCCAAGCAGTCGGGTGTGAGACGCGTCTGGTTTCCAGCCACTCGCTCGAGCCACCCGGCCACCCAGTGGATGAGCCGATGAATCGTAGCAAGCTCCTCAATAGCTCCTTTGCCGTCATCAGGACTCAAAAGGTGCCGGGCATGTTTGGCCATAACCTCGGCCAGTAATTGCTGCGGCATACCTGCTGGAACATCCGCGGGTTCCAGTACCCGATCTTGACCAGCACGGGACCGCGAATGGGCAAGAAGAGCCAGCAATTGGGCCTCGATTGGCCATGATTCCGCGTTGTGTGGGAAGTGACTGATTGCGACAACAAGGCGGTCCGCTGCCTTTGCGCACTCACCGGAATGGATTTCCAACCAAGCCATTGGCGCGGCAAGCAGAGCCTGATGGATATCAGAATCTTTTCCAGGGATGGCGCCTGCGGCAACTAGCCCTCGGCTAATGGCATGGCGCGCGACATCGTTGCGGCGCAAGCGAATGTAGGTTTGTCCTAAGCTCCCAAGGCATCGGCACCGCATGGTGGCGTGAGCAGGATCATTGTCGGCACCGGGCAGAGAGGCCACAGCGGCCTCGAGCGCTTTGATAGACTCAGCATTGTTTCCAAGAAAACCCTGCACGCGTGCCATTTGCAGGTGAGCAGCGGCAACCATTTCAGGGTCGTTTGTTTCCTTGGCCGAGGCAATCGCCTGCCGGGCAAGTTGAAGGGCCGCAGGGCTATTTCCCGCATTAAGCGCCTGTTCGATTTTTTCACGGTGAAATGGATTGGTCGATTCAGTCGTATTTGGATCACTCTCTGCCATGGTATTCCGATCCTTGCAATAAACGTTGGTCACAATAGGCTGAAGCGGGGCCATTGCCCCGCCTTGCCTGTATCAGAGTTAAGTTTACTACAGCAGGCGTTGAAAGCCTGTAGCCTTAGGAAATTATCCCAAGGAATGAATCAACGCGCGGGAAGTCGAGCTACTTATCCTGACCGGACAGTATCAGCACAATAGCTCGATCCACCTCAGATCGCACGCGCGCGTCGCTATCGGTGCGCTGACGTACGAGTGCTGCAATCACTTCGTCGCCTTTGGCTCCCATGCGGCCAAGTGACCGTGCAGCGGATAACCGCACGCTGGCCGACGGGTCGCTTGCCATGGCTTGCATCAGTGCCTGAATCACCTGCGGGTTGTCGGCATGATCTCGGCCCGCAAGATCGCGAGCCGCCAATTCCCGCTGCGATGCCCCACCCGATTCCTGAAGGGACGAAATAGCTTGCTGGCGCATAGCTTGAGCCATTGCATGAGGAGGCAGCGTTACTGTTATAGCAATACTGTTAGGCTGTCCGGGGACCATTTGGTACACCGCTGTTGCCGTGTTTACAGAGGGCAACTGCAATTGTTGAGGTATTTCCACGGGTACAGTAGCGCGTGGAAGAGGGCGTGGCTGAATTTCTGGCAGTGGTTCCAGCGGAGCAACAGGCACGGCTGCCTGAACAGGAAAATCTGGCAGTGCAGGAAGAGCAGGTTCACGTGCTTCACGCACCGGCATGGCAGATGCGTGCGGTTTCGGCATACTGACCTCGGGCATGGCTGCCGCGCCTTTCATGCCTG
This sequence comes from Candidatus Kuenenia stuttgartensis, assembly GCA_945875585.1. Taxonomy (GTDB): domain Bacteria; phylum Planctomycetota; class Planctomycetia; order Gemmatales; family Gemmataceae; genus REEB421. Next base: position 26,649 of record CAMCLK010000039.1, read on the forward strand.
GCGCGCGATCGTTGCGGCCTGCAACTGAGGCAGACTGGCTTTCATCGCCGGGTGCCGCTGGCAATTGGCGGGGCGGACTGGCTGCCCGTGTTTGCTGAATGGCACCGGGAGGCAATGGCACACCCGGAGGCGACGACGTTGAAGTTCCCCATGAATAAACATGGACATCGCCAGCTTGGCCACCCTGAGTGACCTGAACAACAGTCATGCGCGCTCCCGAGCCTACAGCCTGAAGCTGCATGCACATGGAACCATCTTTCGCCGTCCACGACTGCACAACTCGGCATCGAGTTGGCCCGGTTTTTTCAAGTTCCAGCGTTACAAATCGGTCCCCACCCTGCGCGCGTAACTGGATGGTGCCACCCATTTGAATCATCAATGCAGCAGAAAGGGTTGCGATAAATATAATTCGGCCTGGATACATGATATTTCTCACAACAAAGTGAAACGACAGGCCTAGTATCAACTTTTACATCGGTTATTGGTTAAAACGACTTTAACGATTCTTCCGATACCGCCGGATGTGAGGTCCATCTGCCGCAAAGGAACTGGTCACCACTTTCATACAATGATTATCACCTTTCCCGGAGATCCTGCTCATGCCTTTCGGTTTGTTGTTAGCAGCGCTCGTTCTTGGCTCCGAGCGCCCCTCCGTGGTCCTCATTTACTGCGACGACCTTGGATATGCTGATATTGGTCCGTTTGGCGCCAAAGCGATACGCACCCCAAATCTCGATCGATTGGCCCGTGAAGGCAGGTCTTTCACCAACTTCCATGTGGCCCAACCTGTTTGTTCAGCCTCGCGTGCCGCACTGCTGACAGGTTGCTATCCCAACCGGATTGGCATCCACGGTGCCCTTGGGCCAAATGCCAAGCATGGAATAGCCGCTGGAGAAACCACCATGGCCGAGATGCTGCGCGACCGCGGCTACGCCACGGCATGTGTGGGAAAATGGCACTTGGGTCACTTGCCACCATTCCTTCCCACCAACCATGGTTTTGATCGTTATTTTGGATTGCCCTATTCCAACGACATGTGGCCCAACCACCCCGAGGCGCGCCCCGGCAGCTACCCGCCATTGCCGCTCTTTGCCAATTCAAAAATCATCGATCCAGCCGTTTCTCCAGAAACACAGTCCACACTTACCGGCCGTTACACCACCGAAGCGACTCAATTCATTGAGCAGAGCAAAGACCGGCCATTTTTCCTCTACCTCGCGCACTCCATGCCACATGTCCCTCTATTCGCCGGTAAAGGCTTTCAGGGGAAATCCAAAAACGGCACCTTCGCCGATGTTATTGAAGAAATCGATGCGTCTACCGGTGCCATTCTTTCCACGCTCGACCGCGCTGGACGAACTGCCGACACCATCGTGATCTTCACCTCAGACAACGGCCCATGGCTAAGCTACGGCAACCATGCAGGTTCAGCGGGGCTTCTGCGTGAAGGCAAAGGAACGGTTTGGGAAGGGGGCGTTCGCGTTCCATGCATCATGCGCTGGCCCGGAAAAATAACACCCGGAACACGCAGCAATGCCATGGGCATGACAATAGACCTGCTCCCCACCATGGCGCAATGGACTGGATCCAGATTGCCAGAACATATCATTGACGGCCGTGATATCGGAACCGTTTTGACCAGCGATAAAGAAATCAAAAACCCGCACGACGGATACGCGTACTACTACGAAAACAACCAGCTTCAGGCGGTTCTCAGCGGTGACGGTCGATGGAAATTGATATTGCCACACAGCTACCGGACACTTGGAGGCCAGCCAGGCGGGAATGACGGCACTCCGGCGAAGTACGTCCAGCGGCGTATCAAGCAACCAGAACTGTATGACCTGAATGCCGATGTCGGTGAAACCATGAACGTGGCGGAGCGACACCCTGATATTATTGCGCGCCTTCTTGCGTTTGCGGATCGCACGCGCAACGATTTGGGCGACAGCCTAACGCAGAAAAAGGCAACAGGTACCCGCGCCGCGGGGCAAGCGCCGTAATTCCATTGGGACATCGGCTCCAATCAGCATCAAGCCGGCATAAACAGAATTGGTCGGTCACGCAGTTCCGCCAGTAATTTCAAAAAGAACGGGCGGGGAACATTCACGGCACCCAGTGACTCGGTGTGGCCATTCAGCACCTGGGCATCCAGAACAATGAATCCCTGTTTCTTGAGATGGTCCATCAAGTAAACCATTGCTACCTTGCTGGCATCGGAAACACGCGAAAACATGCTTTCGCCGGCAAATAGTGCCCCAATCTGCAGGCCGTAAATCCCGCCCACCAGATCGGTTCCTTGCCATACTTCAACGCTATGGGCATGGCCCGCTTTGTGCAGGGCGGCGTAAGCCTTGATGATTTTGGGGCCAATCCATGTGCCTTCGTCGCGATCGGCGCATCCGACCATCACAGATTCAAATGCAGTATCGATAGTGCACGTGAACAAACCAGAACGTATGGTGCGCGCCAAACGGCGTGGCACATGGAACTCATCGACTACAAAAATGGCACGCGGGTCGGGTGACCACCACTGAATGGTTTCGCCCGGGCTGAACCAAGGAAAAATGCCAAGCCTATAAGCTTGAATGAGGGTATCGACAGATAAGTTGCCACCAAAGGCGAGTGGCTCGTCGGCAGGCGCGGTGGCAGGATTTGGAAAAATCAGTGGCGGCATAAGAATGCTGGTGGCCCGATCCCTTCCCATAATTGGAAGGGATCGAACCTGCAGAATAACGAATCAGCGGTTGGTGAGGATGGTGCCGCGATCTTTTGATGGCTTAACAAGAATCGCGCCGTCGTAGGCATCTTTCTTGTTGCTGATAATGACATAACCAAGGCCGTTCTTTTTGAACATGCCATCGAGAGCATCTTCGAGTGTGACGTCTTTGCCCTTGTAGCTCAGTTTGCCATTCTGGCTGACACCCCCCTTGGTATCGAGCTGAATGAACACACCTTTGACCTGATCCTTGAGTTCCGCAACTGCTTCCTTAAGGGGCACATCCTCAAACTCGACCGTTACCAGGCTCTTGAGGGCTTCCTTGGCCTTCTTGGCTTTTTCGGTAAGCTTGTCGGCGGTCTTTTGTCCGCGCACATCGGAAACGCCGGCAAGGAACACGCAAGCGGCAACAGCAAAAGAAAGAACTGCAAGGCGTGGCAACTGGAGCACGAGAAATCCTCCGGAGAGCATATGGTTGGTTCTGGATCCCGTTCCCCGTGTGCCGGGTAAGAATCCAACATCAGTTTACGGCCGCCCCCGGCCAATGCAACATGCAGGTTGTGTATCCAAGGGTGCGTTGATTCGTCAGAACGGACTGGCATATAACCAGTTTACACCGGGGTCTTGAACAGCAGGGAAGCTGGGATCCTGTCGTGCCATGATGGGGATGGATCCCTTGGGGCCTGCTTCTGTCGCTCTGATTGCTAGCACCTCTTCCGCCCTGGGTGGAAGTTGGGAATGCGTGCAATCTGGTACTGCCACTGGCGTCAAAGCAAGCCTTGCTCGTTGCGGATTGTGGTTTGCTAGTTGGTTTTATGGCATCGGATGCAGGGTCCATCGCCTAGCCTACATGCTGGGCTTTAAGAAGACGGGCAGCTTGCCCGTACCGATCATCAGCATCGGCAATCTAACAGCCGGCGGCACCGGCAAAACGCCCATGGTGGCTTTTGTCGCGCAGCGACTTCGAGATGAAGGCGCATCGGTCACCATTCTTTCGCGAGGCTATGGTGCCACTGCTGGAAAATCCAACGACGAAGCGCTCGTGTTATCGGAAATATGCCCCGATGTTCCCCATTTGCAAGGTGCCGATCGAATAGCACTGGGTCAAACAGCCATCGATGAACTGGGAGCCTCGGTTTTAGTTCTCGACGACGGATTCCAGCACCACCGTATCGCCAGAGATATCGACATTGTGCTGATAGACGCCACATGCCCGTGGGGTCATGGGCATCTATTGCCCAGGGGCCTACTGCGCGAGCCACGCTCGGCGCTGAAACGAGCCAATCTGATTGTTCTGACCCGATGCGACCAGATACAGCCACAAGCATTGGCCTCGTTAAGCGACCAGGTCAAGCGTGCTGCGCCGGGAATTCCCATTCTGGAGTCTGCCCACAAGCCATCAGGATTATCGCGCACAGGTCACGATGACGTTTTGCCGTCGAGTTGGCTTGAAGGCAGATCCGTGGCAGCATTTTGTGGTTTGGGGCGGCCCGAAGCATTCAGAAAAACGTTGGAGCACCTGGGAGCGCGCATTCTGGAATGGCGGATCTTCCCAGATCATCATCCGTACAACCGCGACGATATCCGATCGCTGAGCGAATGGGCCGCGGGCCTGCCGGAAGGCACGCCAGTTATTTGCACGCACAAAGATCTGGTGAAGATCCAACTGTCCCATTTGGCAAGTAGCGCCCTTTACCGTCTGGATGTCAGCCTTGAATTGCAAGACAACAACAATGTGCTGGATTCCCTGTTAAACCCAGTGGTGCATCGAGCTCTGGAAATCGAAGAAGCCCGTGAAGAATCAGAGGATGAAACAACACCATGAAACGACCACTCATGCCAGCCCCCATGGAACTTGATGGGCTGAGGACCTACTCTCTGGCCGACCGACCATCAAAGGTTTTTGCGGAAGAACTGGGCCGCCCACTGTCAGGCGACGCGCGACTCTCCGACCTGTTCAATTCCCTTCCGGCACAGTTGGCGGGAAAAACACTCCTTCGCGTCCGTGATGAGCTCTGCCGTGCAAGAGACGAAGGGCGCACAGTGGTGACGGCAATCGGTGGCCACGTGATCAAAACCGGGTGCGCCCCGTACCTGATCGACTGGATCCGTCAAGGTGTTGTAACAGCCGTGGCCATGAACGGTGCCGCTGCCATCCATGATTACGAATTGGCAGCCGTGGGCAAAACCAGCGAAGACGTGGGCGCCTGCCTTCACGCGGGTGGTTTTGGTATGGCGCGCGAGACTGCCGATGCCATGGCGGTGGCATCGAGGCGTGGTGCTCAGGAAGGTTTCGGCTTGGCTTTAGGCAACCTGATGGCGGAAGCGCGAGATCGTGGCGCCATGGCGAACCCGGAAGCCAGTTTGGTGCTGGCCGCCCGCGATGCGGGTATTGCTTGCACCATTCACGTGGCCATGGGAACCGATGTGGTGCACATGCACCCTCAAGTCTCGGGCGCTGCCCTGGGCGAGGCAAGCATGGTGGATTTCAGACGTTTGTGCACGGTGGTTTCCAGTCTGGCTGGTGGCGTGTGGATGAACATCGGCAGCGCCGTGATAATGCCCGAAGTATTTTTGAAAGCGGTCAGCGTTGTACGGAATTTCGGTCACGACCTGACAGGCCTTGTCGCCATCAACCTCGACAAGGAATCGAAATACCGAAGCACAACGAACGTGTTGAGCAGACCAGCCTCAGTGGGTCTTGAATTAACCGGTCATCACGAAATCCTGCTGCCACTACTTCATGCCGCTGTGGCATGCAAAGCATCGGCAACAGTTCGCAAGGCAGCCTAAGCGCGGGAGGCGTTCCATGACAAGGACGACTTCGGAATTAACAGACCTGGTTTCCAGACTCGGCCAGCCGAGGGTTCTGGTGCTCGGCGATCTGATGCTCGACCGGTATATCTGGGGTAATGCGGAACGCATTAGCCAGGAAGCCCCCGTTATTTTGTTACGTGCCGACCGCCGCGAGGAACGCCTTGGCGGCGCCAGCAGCGTGGCCATGATGCTGGGTGCCTTGGGGGCCCGGGTGGAGATTGCCGGGCTGGTCGGTACCGACCCGGACGGGCTTCGCGTGCGCGCCATGCTCGACGCGTCTGGTGTGGAACATTTCGCGGTACTGGCCGACGAAAATAGACCGACAACCGTGAAAGAACGGTACATTGGCCGTGCCCAGCAAAAACACCCACAGCAGATGATTCGCGTAGATTATGAAACCCGCGAAATAGTCTCAGGCGAACTGGAAGACCGTCTGGTTCGGATAGCCATCGAACGCGCCGCTGCCGCGGATATTGTTTTGGTGAGCGATTACGACAAAGGCGTGTGCTCCCCCGCCCTGTTGGCCCGATTGACCGAAGCGTGCCGAACAATGGGCAAGCGGATAATTGCCGACCCCATACGTGGCGGTGATTACGAGAAATACCGCGGAATGTCCGCAATGACACCCAACCGTCTGGAAGCGGGTCTGGCGACCGGAATCAACATTGTTGACACGTCGAGCGCGCTGGAAGCAGCCAAGCAATTGCGCGAAAGCCTCGACCTAGAAGCCGGAATTGTCACGCTCGACAAAGAAGGCATGGCGCTTTGGAACGAGACAGGTGGCAGCCTCTACCCGGTCAGGCCACGGCAGGTTTATGATATCACCGGTGCTGGCGACATGGTTTTGGCGGTATTCGGTTTGGCACTGGCGGCTGGTGCCGATTACCCATCAGCCATCCGACTGGCCAACATCGCTGGCGGATTGGAAGTAGAAAAAATCGGCGTGGCACCGGTCACCCGTGAAGAAATCCTTGCCGATATTGCGCGCTCGGAAAGCGGCCCCCGCCGGGGCAAGGTAAGGGACCTCGACGAATTGGTTGCGGAACTAGAACCTCGGCGCGCAACAGGGCAGCGGATCGTATTCACAAATGGCTGTTTCGATATCCTACATGCCGGACATGTGCAGTATTTGGCGGAATCACGCGCGCAGGGCGAGATACTGGTTGTAGGTTTGAATAGCGATGCCTCGGTACGCGGTCTGAAAGGCCCAACACGGCCGGTCAATTCAGAAGAGGCACGTGGCATTGTGCTCGAAGCACTTGAAGCTGTTGACCATGTGGTGGTGTTCAACGAAGCAACGCCTCTGGAGCTGATTCGAGCCATTCGCCCAGATGTGTTGGTGAAAGGCGCCGACTATTCGCGGACTTCAGTCGTTGGCGGCGATTTTGTCGAATCGTACGGTGGCCGGGTCCACCTTGCAGATTTGCGCCCGGGCGTGTCGTCTACACGCATTCTCCAGCGCTTGGGTGCCGCGTGAAACCATTGGATGGCCCGTTGGTTGTATTCCTACCCGGTTGGGTAGGGGATGCCGTGATGGCCACCCCGGCTTTACGCGCGTTGCAAAAGCTGGCGGGTAACGCTGGCGTGATCGCTGTTGGACGTCCCGCGCCACTTGCGGTGCTGGAAGGTTCTGGCTTGATCGACGAAGCGATAGCCACCGGCGCGCGGAATCTTCCCGGAATTTGGACAACATCCCTCCGTTTGCGCAAATTTCGTCCAGCCATGGCGGCTTTGCTGAGCAATTCTTTCCGCGTGGCACTCATGGCGACCCTTGCCGGTTGCCGCAAGCGGGTTGGCATGGCCATGCACGGTCGCGGCATGCTTCTGACATCTGCCGTGCGACCCGAATTGGATAACGGCGGTCGCCGGGCCATTATTCCGGCCCTGGTCGATTACAACAGAATTGCCATTGCCTGTGGGGCAGAATCGCCAGACACCCGCCTTGAATTAGGCCTGACAGATCGCGATGTCGCGGCAGCAGCGACAGTTTACGCGCACCCTTCGCTGGCCACCCGAGACGTGGTGATATTGAACCCCGGAGCGGCGTTTGGTGCTGCCAAATTTTGGCCCGCTGAATCGTTCTCCCGTTTGGCAGCCACGCTGGCGGACACCGGCAGGGGCGTGCTTGTGCTGTGCGGTCCCGCCGAGGCGGAACTGGCGCGCACCATATCACGCGAAGCCAATAGGGCATCGGTAGTCGCCTTGCCCGATCTGTCAAACGGCTCATTGTCGCTAGGCCTGAGCAAGGCATGTGTGGCGCGCTCGGCATTGCTAATCACCACCGATAGTGGACCGCGACACTTCGCGCACGCGTTCAACCGCCCTGTTATCACGCTTTTCGGCCCAACACATATCGGCTGGACAGAAACGTGGCATCCGGCTGCCGTTCATATGCAGAAACCGTTGCCTTGCGGACCATGCCAAAAGCGCACCTGTCCATTGGGGCATCATCTGTGCATGACGTCTATTAACCACCATGAAGTCTTCGATGTGGCGACACACTTGCTTGCCTCCGCAGAAAGGCGGGCGGGATGATACTGTTGTCGCTGGCATGCCTAACCCTCGTGCTCGCTTTGGCGGCGTTTTTCCGTTTGCGAAGGCGTGCTCATTTCGAGGTGCATCCGCAGTGGCGGAGCATTCTGCTAGATCAAGGCCTGCTCGATTTGAACGTTATTTTGAAAATATCGGGCGTGACGGTATCGGGTCATGCCCTGAGGCATGTGCGCCGTATTTTGTTGGATCAGCGAACGGGCCAGCGCGCATATCTTAAGGTGGAAGAACGCGTTCGCTTGAAAGACCGGTTTCGCGCTTGGCGGGCAGGCCTAGGATTCGCATCACTCAGCATGCGCGAGGCGCGATTGCTGCGGATGCTTGAGAATGAAGACCTGCCGGGCCCCGGTTGGGTTGCATTTGGTTCTGATATTGCCGGCCGGGCATTCCTGATCATTCCCGAAACTCCAGCCATCGAGCTGGGAGTGTTTCTGGCTGAAGATTTCGATATTTGGAGACGCAGGCGCGCAGCCATACGGCTTGGCCGCGCCTTGGCTCGTATGCATGCGGCGGGGTTCAATCACCCAGACCTCTACGCAAAGCATGTGCTGGTCAACCCGGAGACCGGTGATTCCACACTGCTCGACTGGCAACGGTCGCGACGGAGCCCCGTGGTTTCGTTCGAGGCCAGATTGCGTGATCTTGCCACTCTCCATGCCACGGTGAGCGCCTCTTTATCCGACGACACATTAAGGCGCACCTTGCTGCGCGCCTATCTACGTGAATCTCGCCGGCGCGCCGGTTGCCTGTGGGGTGGTTTCTTCCGGCAATGCCGCGAGGCTTACGATCCGGGTGATTTCACACGCGAGGAACGCCACTGGTTGCGACATCCCGATCTCGAACGTGTAGCTGCGGATCGCATCCGACAAATCACAGAGCAGTTGTTGGGCAAACGCCATGTGCGTGAAAAACGCCAAGCCCCGGCCCATCCGGTAGGCCTAGACTGGATCGCTTTGCCCGACGGCGACATTATTGTAAGTTCGTCGTGGCCTTCGGAAAGCCTTTCTCCGGGGTCGCCTCACCGGCAGTGCCTGACGCAGGCCCTGAACCGCCAGTCCGCCGCGGCCGTTTCTGTTATGGAACCTCTCAAGCTCGACCGGAATCACCAAGCCTTGCTTTCGGCGCGCATCATGCCCGCCTCCAAAGCGGGATGGATTCGAACGTCTCCATGGCGATCCACCGAACGGCAGACGGCAAACCTGTGGTTCAGGCTGCACAAGCACGCGGTTCCCGGCCCCAAAGTGTTGGCCGTAGGGCGTCAGGTATTGCTAGATGGCCGAGAGGCTAGTTTTATTATCCTCGAACCCAGACCAGTGGAAGCGGCCCTCGAGGATTGGCTTGTTGCCAATGCCGCCAGTTCCATGATGCGCCACATGATACTGGCCCAAGCGGGCACCATTTTGGCGCGATTGCATGCGGCAGGGTGCGCGCTTTCCCGTGAGCCGTATCCTTTGGCGGTGAGTTTAAGCAGTGGCGAGCCTGAGGTGGTGGTGCAACCATGGGGAGTCAGGCCACCAACCCGCTTTCTTCCAGCCACTGAACGCGCTGATTTGGTAGCGCTTGGCCGCAGGCTTAGGGAATACAGCGTCGAACCCGACGAACTGGACTGGATTCAGGGTGGGTATTTTGACGAAATGAGCCACATCAGGGCCAGACATGACCGTATTGGCATGCACGGCCCCGAGGGAGGATGGTTCATGGCCCATCAGGACATCAGTCCTGCTCCGGCCGCCACGTTCCAGGCTGTTGGCAGCGGCCGGGCTTCGTTTTGGCGCCGCTGGTTCAAGGGTATCTGGCATGGCGTGCAATCTTCGGATTGGATTCGACGCGCTGGAAAAGACTGGCATGAAACCATCATGGACAAGGATCTGCCAGATCGTTACCACACCAAGCAAGGGCGCAGCATAGCCCGCTGGACACTGCCGGATCCCCGGGGTGGTAAGGACTTGGTTGTCTATGTGAAACGACACCACGTCCTCCCCAGATGGCAAGGCATATTGGCATGCTTCCTGCCACGGGGAAAGTGGTCGCCAGCCCTTCAGGAATGGCAGCACCTCGATTGGGCCCGCCGGCAAGGTGTGCCGGTCCCGAGTGCCGTGGCTGCCGCCGAGTATCTGGAACCTTGTGGCAAGCTATCCAGTTGTTTGGTGATTGAAGAACTGACAGGCATGCTGCCAGCTCACGAAGCCATTCCCTTGGCGTCCCGAACACTGAACGTGAAGAAGTTCCGCCAGATGAAGCGTGGCCTTGCCGCGGAGATGGCGCGGTTGTCGCGCCTGCTTCACGACAGATCGTGCTTTCACAAAGATCTGTACCTGTGCCATTTTTACATTCGTGAAGACGACATCGCCACTCCGCCTGCAGATTGGCGGGGTCGTGTTGCCATGATCGACCTGCACCGCTTGGGCCGCCATCCTTTAACAGCAGCCTTGTGGCAACTGAAGGATTTGGCGCAGTTGGCCTACTCATCCGAAGTGGAAGGGGTTGAACCCCGCGACCGTGTCGCATTTTGGCGCGCCTACAGGCAACCCGGCACAAGCACTTGGTGGAGCCGCTGGTTGTTGCACATGGTGCTGGTGAAATGGCGCCGCTACCGCGCGCACAATTTCAAGCATCGCGCAGCCAATACCGTGAAAAGTTCCGTCGCGCAGGATAAGCAGGCAGCCTAGGGGAAATGATTGCGCTTTAATCCTCACGGAGCAGGTATGACAGGTCGATAAATCGTAGATCTTGGGCAGGAGTAGGGTGGATCGGGAACATTCATGGATATCGCCTTCTGTTACGAAAGTGTGCTTCCTCAACGCGGTGGGTGTGAAACCTACATCGCCGCGCTGGCGCACCGCCTCGTTGCCGATGGCCATACGGTTCACCTGTACGCCACACGTTGGGATGCTCAGGCATTGCCAGCGTCGCTGATTTACCACCCCATCACAGCCCGCTCGTGGCCCCGATTCCTTCGCCCTTGGAGCTTTGGCACCGCTGTGCTTAAAGCCTTGCAAGGCCATCGCCACGACGCCACCATTGGATTCGACAAGACATGGGGCCTCGATATACTGTACCCCCAAGGTGGCTTATATGCCGCTAGCGCGGATCACAATATCCTCAAAGAGCGACCCGGTTTCCGCCGCACGATCATGAAGTTGGTCAAACGCTTTGATCCAACGCACCAATCGTTTCTGTCACTTGAGCGCCGTCAGTACCTCGACGACCCCAAAACGCTGATTATTGCTATTAGCGAGATGGTACAAAGTCACTTTCAACGCTACTACAATATAGCTCCGGAAAACATGAGGGTGGTTCGAATTGCCACTAACCCGGATCGTTTTGTAGAAAGCGATCGCCCCTTGCGCCGCGACCGCATGCGCACCTCCCACGGAATCGAACCCGATGAAGTGGTGGGTTTGTTTTGCGGCATGAACTACAAATTGAAGGGGCTGCCTTGCCTGTTGGCGGCGTTGCAGCACCTTCCCGCCGGCAACCGTTTCAAGCTGCTGGCCATCGGTGCCGAAAACTACCGCGGAATGGCGCTTTTGGCAGAGCGACTCGGAGTGCGCGACCGCGTGGTGTTCGCCGGATACTGCAAAGACATGCGCGACGGTTACTTTGCCGCGGATATGTTCATTCACCCCACCTTTTACGATCCTTGCTCGCATGTGGTTCCCGAGGCTATGTCGTGCGGCCTTCCGGTTATTACTAGCCGGTTTAATGGCGCCTCCGAGCTGATGAATCCACCAAGGGAAGGCACCGTTATCGACAACCCGCATAATCACCGGGCGCTGGCAAAAGCGATTGAGCGCTTTTTAGACAGCCGCGAACGCCAGCGATGTGGCCAAGCAGGCCGCCAAACAGCTGGAAGATGGACGTTCGACCAGCACTACCGGCAGATGCTTGATGTTTTTGCCGAAGCAGCTCGGCGTCGCCACGCTGCCTGATAATGGTCGCTGCCGGTCCCTACCATGGGAACGGAGGCCTGAAACATGCCAGAAAACAAACCCAATCTTCCGCTCGACAAGAATGCGTCAAGCATTCAAGCAATGTTTGCTGATATCGCTCCCCGTTACGATCTGCTGAACCACCTGCTGAGCATGAATGTCGACCGTTACTGGCGTTGGCGCACCACACATCTGGTGCCGCCAAATCCATCCGGCATGCACCTAGACGTTTGCACGGGCACGGGGGATCTGGCGTTGGCCTACCACCGTGCCGGAAAGGGCGCGTTGCGCGTGGTGGCCACAGATTTCTGCGCGCCCATGGTGAAACGCGGCCATGAAAAAGCCGCCGGCAAACTGCCGTTTCTGGTAGCCGACACCATGCGGTTGCCGTTCCCAACCAACATGTTTCAAACCGTGACCGTGGCGTTCGGCCTTAGGAACGTTTCCAATACCCTTGCGGGGCTGCGCGAAATGGCTCGAGTCTGCCGCCCCGGCGGCACCGTGGCTGTTTTGGAATTCACCACACCTCAGATGTGGCCGCTGCGACCTTTTTACCTGTGGTATTTCCGCACCATTCTGCCCCTGATCGGCAGATGGGTGTCTGGTTCAAGTGATTTCGCCTACAGCTACCTGCCTGCCAGCGTGGCCACATTCCCCGAACGGGAGGCACTTGCCGCTATTTTTAACGAGGCCGGATTGACCAGCACAACGTGGCGATCGCTGACGTTTGGAATTGCCACGCTTTACTGGGGGCGCAAACCTACCGATCAATCCCTAGAACAACAGCCTTGAATCTCAGGGAGATCGTTAGGGATGGCAGCTTCGCAACACTTACTGATACGCGCGGCGCGCGGTGAAGAGGTCGAACGTGTTCCGGTCTGGGCCATGCGCCAAGCCGGGCGCTGGGATCCCGAATACCACCGTGTTCGTCAGGGCCTCGGATTTTACCAGTTCTCCGAGCGCGTGGATCTGGCAATTGAGGCGTCGCTGCTTCCCCGCCGGTTTGGCGTGGACGCCATCATCCTCTTTTATGATATCACCACGCTACCCGTGGCCATGGGCCTGCCATTCCAACTGCTTAACGAAATTGGCCCCATGCCCGACCGCCCGGTGCGAACCATGGCCGATGTGGACGCGCTCGACCCGAATCCGGCGCCAAGCACCTACCAGCATATTCTAGATCTCCTCGAGGGGGTTCGCGCGCGCCTCGCGGGCAGCCTGCCAATTTTGGTATTTGCCGGCGCGCCTTTCACCGTCGCCAGCTACTGCATTGGCACCGGGAAAAACATCGAGGCAACCCGCCAATTTGCTTCCGAACACACAGAAACCTGGAACGCGCTGCTCAATAAACTGGGTAAAGCCACCGGAAACTTCATCAACACTCTGGCTGCCGGCGGCGCCGACGGTTGGCAACTGTTCGACTCCTGGGCAGGCAAGTTGACGCCACAGGAGTACGACACGTGGGCCCATCCATGGCACCAATCCATCATTTCTGATGTGCCCGGTATTCCAGGCATTTTGTTCGTGAAGGAATGCCCCTATCTGGATCGCGTTTGCACTGCTGGCGCCCCAATCGTGTCGCTGGGCGCCCAACACGATCTGGCCCGGGCGCGTCGCGATTACCCGCATCTGGTTTTTCAGGGAAATGTTCCCGAATCGATTGTCCGCTCCGGTACGGTTGCCGAGGTGGAAGCCGCGACACGCGCCTGCCTGCAGGCCGGTGGAGGTCGACGGCACATTCTTAACTTGAGCCACGGTGTCGACCGCCGCACCCCCGTTGACAACATGAAAGCGTATCTGCGCGCGGCAGGGGCACACGGCACCGAATTGGCATAATTGCCGAAAACCCGCTGGAACGACCTCGGTTTGGGTGCGATAATAGAGAGAACTTAGCTGCTTGGAGCGTCTCCGCCATGAACACACGCCGAAAGTTTCTTCAATCTGCTGGCGTTTCCGCGGCAACACTGCCCTTTCTGCAGAATTTGGCCGCCTGTGCTCCTGCTACTGCCGGTAAACCACGCCAGCGCTTGGTTGTCATGTTCAGCCCCAACGGCGTAATTCCCGGCGCCTTCTGGCCCGATGCCGCTGGCGATTTGGCTCTCAAGCCCATCATGAAGCCTCTGGAACCATTCCTGTCCAAAACCCTCACGCTGCACGGCGTGTGCGATAAAGTCCGTGGCGACGGCGACAACCACATGCGCGGCATGGGTTGCCTGCTTACCGGCGTGGAGCTTTTCCCCGGAAACATACAGGGCGGTTCACACACCCCGGCTGGTTGGGCCAGAGGCCACTCCATCGATCAGGAAATCAAGGAATTCCTGCAAAAAGATCCAGCCACCAAAACCCGCTTTGGATCCCTTGAATTCGGTGTGCTGGTGCCCGAGCGCGCCGACACCTGGACACGCATGATCTACTCAGGCCCCAACAGGCCCATTGCCCCGCTCGACGACCCGTACCAGATGTTCAACAAACTCTACGGCGGCATGAAAGACCGTGAGAACCTAGCCAGCGTGCTCGATGAGATTGGCGAAGACCTGAAAAAACTTCAGGGCCGCCTTGGCAAGGAAGACCGCCGCTTGCTCGAAGAACATGCCGGTTTTGTACGCGACATGGAAAAGGAACTCGCCGCGTCGAAATCGACCGGCAAAAACCACGCTGTTCCGGACCTCCCCAAGGGAGTGCGCGAGGAAAACGATAATATCCCCAAACTAACCACCATGCAGATCGACCTAATGGTGCAAGCATTCAAGGCGGACTTCGCGCGCGTCGCCTCGCTGCAATTCACCAATTCTGTAGGCATGGCCCGCATGCGATGGTTGGGTGTTGAAGAGGGACACCACGAACTGTCGCACGAACCCGACTCAAACGAAAAAGCCAAGGAAAAGCTGATCAAGATCAACACGTGGTTCTGCGAGCAGTTGGCCTACCTCGCCAAAAAGCTGGCAGACACGCCAGAACCGGGCGGTACCGGGTCGATGCTCGACCACACAACCATTGTCTGGACGAATGAACTGGGCAAAGGCAACAGCCACACGCTGGATGACATCCCTTTTGTGTTGGTGGGTGGTGGCTTGGGCTTCAAAACGGGCCGATCACTGAAGCTGCCAAAGGTGCCACACAACCGGTTGCTGGTGGCATTGGCCAACGGCTTCGGACACGGCATCAAGTCTTTTGGAAATCCGGAATTCTGCAAAGACGGCGCGCTGACAGGTCTGTGAGATCTGGGCACACACCCAGTCCCACCCCTGCGAAGGCGCAATTCTCAGGCCAGCAATTCCTGCCGCACGCGACCGATACCGCCCACGGGAAGTGGGCGCCCCAGTTTGTCGTATATTTCCGTAAACGGGTCGATTCCCAACACGTGGTACAGCGTGGCCAAAACATCTTTGGGTGAAAATGCCGTTTCGGTGACCGTGCCCCCGATCCGGTCGGTTCGCCCCACCACCCGACCGGTCGCGAACCCTCCACCAGCAAATGCCGCTGAATAGGCGCCTGCCCAATGATCGCGGCCTCCACCAGCCACATTTTGCATCCGTGGCGTGCGGCCATGTTCGCTCTGCACCACAATGGCCGTGTCGGCAAGCATTCCCCGAGCTTCAAGATCCACAATAAGGCTCGAGAATGCCGCGTCGAGCCCCGGCCCGAGCTCATCTTTCAAGCGTGAATTGTGATGGACATGGGTGTCCCAGCCCGAGTTGACTTGCCCATATTCATCCCAAAACACTGTGACAAAACGCCCGCCCGCTTCCAGAACACGCCGCGCCGCCAGACACGACTGTCCGAACAGGTTCATGCCGTATCTTTCGCGCAACGCCATGGGCTCGCTTTGCACATCGAGGGCGTCGCGCAATTTGCCCGAGGTGGTGATGGCCATGGCCAGTTCACGTTGGCGGTTGTGGGCGATATCGGAATCGAGCTTCCGTGCCGCGTTGTCGATCTGCAAGCGCAGCGATTCGCCAGACTTCAACCGGTCGATCGTGATCCCTGCCGCAGGCGAAATCATTTCAAAACGATCTTCCGGCCGGACGCCAGCATACGGATCAGCAACCATGCGCGGTGGAATTCCTGGCGTGTTGGAGTCGCGTTCAAACGTGCGTGTGCCGGGGGCGCGGAATTCCGACCAAATAGGATCGGCAGTTGGCCCAAGAAATCCGCCGAACGGTCCGGCGCGCGATGGGCCGCGTTTGGAACCAAACGGAAAAGGCATGGCAAAATTGCGGGGAACCAGCGGCAACGGGCCGCCCTCGCGTGCTGCGAGATGGTCCACCACGGAACCGACAAAAGGCCACTGGCGCGGATCACGCGGCACCGATTCGAGCGGTATATCGGTTACTGGCACTCCAGTGGTGGCAAACGAT
This sequence comes from Candidatus Kuenenia stuttgartensis, assembly GCA_945875585.1. Taxonomy (GTDB): domain Bacteria; phylum Planctomycetota; class Planctomycetia; order Gemmatales; family Gemmataceae; genus REEB421. Next base: position 43,025 of record CAMCLK010000039.1, read on the forward strand.
ACGCCGTGAACCGGGTAGATATGGGTTAAGGAACGCAGCACGCAGATCTTGTCGAGCAAGCCCGCCGTGCGTGGCAGAATGGCGCCGATCCGTGTGCCGGGAATAGCTGTGGCAATGCTGCCCAGATCACCACGTATTTCTGCCGGGGCATCGGGTTTGGGGTCGAACGTGTCGAGTTGGCTAGGAGACCCCCACAGTTGCAGCAGAATGCACCGCTTGGCCTGCCCGAATCCCGCTGCGCGGTCGGCGCGCACGGTAGAAGCCTGACCGAGACCGGCCAAGGCGCCAATGTGCATAAGATCCCTGCGGCTGATCCCGTCGCACAGCCGCTTATTGGAGCCAAGGATACGCAGCATCAAGAGCTCCCAACTGCCGGCATCGCTCCGCTCACGTTGCAACCGTTACCCGCCCAGCAAGGGGTTCGTGGTTTATTTCATTGTAGCACTTACAGAAGTCTGAAGTATCCATCGTTTTTAGCCGCTCAGCATTGAGTTGGGGGTACGACTGGCGCGTCTGCTGTTTCGCTCATTCCCAATCGACTACATGAGCCTCCAACGTCAGTTGGGGGGTGCGCAAGCGCCCACATACCCCCCAACTGACGTTGGGGGCTCATAAAAACTTATTGGGGGATGATTGGGGCGAATGGCAAGTTCGGGCGCTCTACAGCTCCAGTCATTTCCAATTAGCCATCCCCATTCAGCCACTTCCAATCGACTACATGAGCCCCCAACGTCAGTTGGGGGGTGCCCAAGCGCCCGCACACTTCACGCCGTGTTCATGAGCCCCCAACGTCAGTTGGGGGGTGCGCAAGCGCCCGCGCACTTCAGGCCGTGCTCATGAGCCCCCAACGTCAGTTGGGGGGTGCCCAATGCGCCCGCTCACCCGGCGTCTTTCCAGAGGACGTCGTCGATGTTTTTGAAGGCTAGTTCAAACATGGTAGTTATCTCCAAGAGGCCGCGTTGTGGACTTTTGCTTCGTCCCTCACTTGGCACAAACGCGGTTCTCGCGCCGGGCGGAGATCATCGTACACGGATTGTCCTTATTGACCTAGTATGGTTGTGTGGGGGGTGCTTCGCGCCTTTTGCATGGATCAGCGGCATCGACCAGGAGAACTTTATGCGCATTCATCTGCGTTACTGCAGCAAGTGAAATTACGAGCCTCAGGCCGTCAGTTTGACGGGGAAAATCCTGAGCCGGTATAAAACAAGAATCAGTTCCCTCGAACTACAACCCTCCGATGGGGGGTGCTTTGAGCTGACCGTGGACGGTAAGCTCATCTACAGCAAGTTGAAGGAACGAACATTTCCCGACGAAAGCTGGGCAGTGGAGGCCGTAGGCACCACCACCCCATAAGGAGACATCAGAGCCATGCCACCACGCTTAGCACCTTGGGTCGCAGCGTGGCTGGTAGGCCTGCCCTTTCTGGGCGCCTCGGATCTGGGCCTTGCAGACAGCCCTCACTTTCTGGCCAGCCATCCTTGGCTACTGGCCGGCGCCATCTTTCCCGCCTTGGCTGCCATATTCAGCAGGCGCTTGCCCCAATTATGCCTAATCGACCTACCGCTTCTGGCCTTGGCAGCATGGTGTGTTGGCCGTGGTTTGGTGACATCCGACCGCCACGCTGGTTTGGCAGCAGGCTTGGCTTGGGGCGCCATGGTGGCCAGCCCTCTGGCCCTTGGTTGGTGGCGAGAAAATCCCGTTGGCAGGGTTTGGCTTTGGCGGTTGCTGGCAGTGCAAGGGTGCGTGGCCTTGGCCGAGTGGGGTGTGTGCCGGACTCTTAGCCGTGAATCGCCTTCTGGAATACCTCTTATCTTGCTTTTAGGTTCCCTGTCCATGGGAGTGGGCTGGAAGTGGGGTTGGCCATTGATGCTGGCTGGCGCGGCTTTGTCGATGTCGATCGCCCAACCAACATTCAGCAATGAGCCGTGGTACGGCTTCTTGCCCGCATGTGGCATTTTGGGAGCTGGCCCGGGGCAGGAACGCGATTTTTGGGTACAGCATGGCGTACCTTCAGACAGTGCCGCTCCGGGTTGGCTTCAACTGATGCTCTCGCTTGGCTGGATTGGAGCCGTCTTAGCCGCGGCAACGGTGGCCTTGTGGCTATATAACGGCCGCGCGGCTGAGGTTCAGGAAGCAACTGCCGCCGATGGCGCGGTTCCGCCTCCAGTCTGGCTGGCATGGGCTGTTCAAGGGGGACTTGTGGCCGTTCTGTTAGCGCGGCTCGCGGTGGCTGATTCCGATCATCGCATCGGCGAATTGGCGATGGGAGCCGCGCGTTCACTGGCCGGAGCCTTGGGCTTGGCCATAGGGCGCGTGGGGTGCCCCGGCCCGTGGATGGGACGGTTTTCCATTCTATTCGCATCCGCCATAACGTTACTGATTCCGTCCATGGCGCACTGTGGCGCCATTTCCATGCTGTTGCTGGCGGGCGCGGCCTTGCCTGCGCGCCTTGCCCAGCAGCGAAATAAACCGCTAGAATTGGCCGGGCTTATGGCGGTTTTAGCATTATTGGCAGGTGCCGTGCTGGGTGGCGTAGGCGTCTGCATGTCTGGCATGACCGGGTGGGCACTGTCGGCGGAAGCCAACCGGCGCAGGGATATTCCGGGCATTATGGACGGCAAAACGCTTGATATAAAACGCCCCATCCTGCTCGATCCACTCAGGCGGGCAGCGCGGATGGATCCTGAACAATCGCTATGGCGATTGCAACTCGCCGAACGCGCCAACACGCTGTTTGCCTTGGGCCTCGATTGGCAGCGTTCTTCCTGGCTCGACGATGTGCGCAAGGAAGGCCTGCGCCATGCGCTTGAGGTGCAGCGCCTCAGACCGAACGGGGCCATGGGCTACCAAGCCGAAGTCAATTTGCGCCTGACTACGGCCCGCTGGTTGGCAAGCCGCAGATTCATTGACCAAGCCTTGGCGCAATTCGATGCGGCCGCGCGCAAAGCAGAGATACTGGCGCAACTCGACCCCGCCGGGCATGTGGCGCCGGGCCTGTACTTGGCGTTCCGCGCCCGATTGGAGGCCTTCGACGCCATGGGGACCGAAGTGGCCGACCTCAGGCGCATTCAAGTGGAACAGCAACGTTTGAAAGCAGCGGCGGCAGCGGCATTGGCTTCGGCACCAAAGCTTACCCCCACTCAGCGCATGGAAATCGAGGCGTGGTGCGAACCGGTACCAAGCCCCTGAACACGGGCTTCCACACCCGGGGCGTACTATCATTTGCGCCCCGCTCTTGCCTACCTTGCCAATCGTAGATTATGCTACTTTCTTGGCTGGGGCCTTGTTGCCCGGGTCGCTCATCGAGTCTTGGTGGCATGCGCCACTGGCTGTTCAAAGAAGAACCAACTCACTACGACTGGGCACACCTGGTCGCGGATGGTCGTACTTGGTGGGACGGCGTTGAAAACGCGCTGGCCCGCAAACACCTGAAGACT
>CAMCLK010000040.1 GCA_945875585.1 Candidatus Kuenenia stuttgartensis
TCGGTGCGGGTGTTTGAGGGGCTGAGTATTTCGACCACCAGATCCGCAGGCACATCCAGCACGCCACCGGCAGGGAGCGTTCGGCCCGGGAAGTGGTTCCACGAGTAGAAGCCGACATCGGGCATCCGCACCCGGCCGGGAATGGTGCGCACGGCGCCAGATTCCGTTGTTAATAGACCCAGATCGTTGTTGTCGAGGTAGCGGCCCATAAAGCGGATAAGCCATGAAGCCAGATGCGACTCGTAAAATCCCATGGGTTTCTCCACGAGTGTTCCATCGACAAGTTCACAAATCGCCCCGTGCAGGTTTTTGCTTTCAGCGGCATCGTGTTCTGTGGCGTGACCAAGTGGAGGATGCAGGCGCACCCGGCAGGCAGGCACGCCGAGGTTTTCCAGCAACTCGGCAACTGTGGCTGGGCCTGTTGTGATGGCTATGGGTTCTGGTAACGCAAGGGTGGCCATGAACAATCCTCCGGGATCCTGAAATTATAGCCTATGGCCAAGCGATCTATGGTACGGGCACAAGACGAGCAAGCCGTGTCCGGCGGGCCAATCGGGCAAGGTCGGCGCGGGCGGTGGCATCGCCCGGGTTCAGCCTTCCCGCCACTAGAACGGTGCCATCGGCAGAGGTTCGGACAAAATATTCCAGAATGGCCGGTTTGCCTTTTAAAGTGGACTCAATCACAAAAGTGAACAGGCCCGGTTCCACCTCGCGGGGTGGATCGAGGCGTGTGGCTGTGCCTTCATTTTTGGCCAGCCAGCCGCGTGTTTCTTCCAGATAGGCGGCTGGAGTCGGGCCCCTGCCGGGGGGAGTCAAAGACACCAACACACCGCTACCATCGGCACCATCCAGAGTGATCTGATCTTGCCGCGCTTGGGCGATTTTCCAGCGGCGCGGATATTCAAGCTTCAGCGGCCCAAGCTCTTCCAGTAGAAGCGTGTTGTCGTCGTCGGGAATTAGCCTGACACCCGCCAGCCCCGCATCGGCAAGCGCTTGGGGTGGCTCAATGGGCGCGCGGGTGAGGACAAATCTGCCATCGAGTGTGCCGCCATCGGTGCCGTTGGGCCCGGGCAGCACATGCTTGCCACGCAACGAGAGGTAGGCGATGGCGCCGCGCGCGATGTCAAAATAAAGAAATCCTTCTATCTCTTGGCGGCATGGGCCATCTTCATTGGCGCCAGAGACAACGCCCTGGAAGGTGACACGCGCCACCTGCCGGAGGTCGATTTCCTGCACCTCGGCAAGCCGGCAGGTAATACCGCCTTCTCGGACGACAATCATATCGGTTAGTTCGCGGACCACGCCGGCATCGGCCGACCAAGATTGGCCGATGCTGGCGTCGCGGCCTGCAAGCAACCCGTTCAGGGCCGGGGCGAAGACATCGGTGCGCACCAGTTCGATTTCGCCTCGGGTCAGTGGCGCCTCGGGTGAGAAGGGAACTTCCACCGTGTCGCGGCGGAGCAAAACGATGCGGCGGACTTCTGGCCTGATACCACCTTCTTGTGCTTGATCTCCCAGAGTGCGTTTGAGTTCCGCTTTGCGGTAGGCGCGCACCACGCGTTCGGCCGCGCCTTTAGCGTCGAGAGCCAAGATTCGTTCGTCGTAGCTGATGGCTGAAGTGCCTCGCACCACAAGAATTTTCCCTTGGCCATCTGGGCCGGGCACCTTGAGAGTTCCGGAAAGTTCCGACCTCGACTCAATACGCCAAGCGCCCGAGGTGGTGGGGGCCTCAACCAGCCTAACGGCGGGCTGAGCAGCTACCCGTGCTGGAATCATGCAGAAAAGACAGAAAACCAGAATGGTTTTGTAAGACATGGAAAAAATTCCTCGTGACTTCGGAAAATTTTACCTCAAGTTGCGAAGCCGTGTTGCCGATGGCGGCAGAATCGTGAAGAAGGGGGTAGATTGGGCGTAAGTTCTTATAAAATAGCATGTTAAGTCTTGTGAACAAATTTCCACCATTTTTAGAAAGGTTTTGGCCCAACTCTTGCAATAGATGGTGTACCCGCCGTGAAAAAGGTGGAGTGGCTTCTTGGGTGAAAAACGTGAGCTAGGGTTGATCGTGAAAGATTGACACTGCCACGGCGAATAAACCTTGGAGGCCACCCGGCACGGAGCAGGGGGTGGCGCTTGGGGAGGTCCCTGGCGCAAGAGTGGGCCAAAACGATCCGGTATGCGTAGAGCTATCATGTGCTACGCAACGGGGTGTGGCCCGGGAAGGACGAGACCCATGACGGGATTTCGCCTGGACGTGATGCGAGACCTTGCGGACCAGCTCACGCGGTTCGCTCCCTCTGCGCGGCTTGCCGAGCAGGCGGGAAAAGTCGCTGCATTACGCGCCGACGTCGATCCGGAACGGGTTTATCCTTACCAGTTCGTGGTCTGGCGGATCACGGGGTTTCGACCGGAAGACCGGCCTAGGCTGATCCTTCCGGGTGCTGATCTCGCTGCCGACCTCGTTTATCTCGAACGTCTGCTTTGTTCGAGCTTGCCGGAACTTCCCGGCGAGCAACCCGAAGAAGTGCTGACGCTTGGGGAACTGGGAACGCGGTTGGGAGTATCAACCAGAACATTGCGCCGATGGCAGACGCTTGGTTTGGTGGGCTCCCCCGTTGTGGTTGAAGGGAAACGCCGGTTGTTATTTCGCTGGAGTGAGGTGGAACGGTTCGTGGCGCGCAATGCGGCCCGTGTTGAGCGGGGAGCGCGTTTCGAGCGGATGGAAGCCTCGGAGCGGGACAGCATTCTGGAACGTGTGCGTGCTTTTGCCAATGAAGGATTCGGTTTGTTGCAAGCCAGCAGGCGCGCGGCACGCGAATTCGGCAGAGCTGTGGAAACGGTTCGGGCGCTGGTGAAAAACCACGACCGCACCAGCCCACGCGCAGCCCTTTACCCGGCCCGGACAGGTCCATTCGATCGGTTGACGAAGTGGGATATCTATTCCAGTTACCGGAGGGGTCAATCCGTGGAAAACATCGCTAAGTCTCATCAGCGCTCCCGCAACTCGGTTTACCGGGTCATTCATGAGGTGCGTGCCCAGCGCCTAGCTGAGCTCAACATCGACCTGATCTCCAGTCCGGCATTCGAAGATGCCACGCTCGAATCTGAAATCCTTGGGCAGATGCCCAACGAAGCCGATTACGAGTCCCGACGATCCGCCATGCGCGCCCCTCGCGATGTGCCCGCGGAGTTGGCATCCCTGTACTTGGTGCCTCTCCTCGAGAAAGATCAGGAACAGCACCTGTTCCGCCAGATGAACTTCCTTAAATGCCAGGCGTCGCGACTTCGCGACTCCTTCTGCACCACCGATATCGATGGTGCCCGGGTTGTCGAACCCGCCAAGGTGAAAATTTCCACCCTCGACGAAATCGACAGCCTTCTCAAGCAGGCCACCCGTATTCGCGACCTGCTCATCAACGCCAACATGCGCCTTGTGGTGAACATTGCCAAGAAGCACACGGCGCCCGGCGATAGCCTCTTCGAGGTCATTAGCGATGGCAACGTCTCGCTGATGAAAGCTGTTGAAAAGTTCGACTACACCCGTGGGTTCAAGTTCTCCACCTACGCCAGTTGGGCGATCATGAAGAACTTTTCCCGCAGCCTGCCCGATGAAAAGGTCCGCCGCGACCGCTTCCTCACCGGTCAGGAAGAAATTTTCGACCTGCGCGCCGACCTGCGCAGCAACGAATCAGACCTGCTCTCGCAGCAGGCACGCGCCACCGAGAGCGTGCACGGGTTGCTCGAACAACTCGATCCACGCGAACGCGCCATCATCCGCCTCCGCGCCGGCCTCGAGAGCGACATGCCACGTGGTTTGACGCTGGCGGAAATCGGCAACCGCTTTGGGATCACCAAGGAAAGGGTTCGCCAGCTTCATGCCCGCAGCATGCGGAAGCTGCGCACCTTGGCCCAGGATCAGCATGTCGATGCTCCCTGATTCTAGAATCTAACAACACACAGGCCGCGGGCTTTCACCCGCGGCCTTTTTTGTTACAGCGTTTTGCCGGTTCAGCGCGCGGTTCGTGGCCCGGGTTTCATGGGGCCGTCCACACCGCCGGGTGGTAGCTTGTCGGCGAAACGGTCGTCGTCTTTGGCTTCTGCTTTCAATCGCGTCAATTCCGCTTTCAGCTTCGCCACCGTGGCGGATTGCGATGCTTCGGCGACCACATTCTTCAATTCGCGCGGATCGGCTTGAAGGTCGTACAGTTCCCACTGGCCGATTTTGGGAAAATGAATCAACTTGTGCGTGGCGGTGCGCACGCCGTGGTGGGGTTGCACCTTGTGCGCTCCGGGGTAGTCGTAATACCGGTAGTACATGCTTGTGCGCCAGTCGGAAGGCGCCTTGCCACCCAAAACGTTCAGGGCGTTGCGTCCCTGCATGTCGGCAGGCACAGGCTGATTGGCAGCAGCCAAAAAGGTGGGGGCGTAGTCGATATTCAAAACCATGGAACTGTTGGTGGTGCCTGCCGGAATGTGGTCGGGCCAGCGGGCCAAAAAAGGAGTGCGCAGCGATTCTTCGTACATGAACCGCTTGTCGTACCAGCCATGGTCGCCCAGATAGAAGCCTTGATCCGAGGTGTAGATCACCAGGGTGTTTTTTGCCAAACCTTTGGCATCGAGGTGGTCGAGCAACCTGCCGACAGAATCGTCCACCGATTCAACGCACGCCAGATAATCTTGCATGTAACGCTGGTAGTTCCAGATTTTGAGTTGCCGGGGAGTTAATCCCTCGGGTGGTTTTTCTTTCACATCGGTGGGTGTCAGGTCGCGTTCCACGCGCATGGTAGCTTCGCGTGCCGCATCCGACCGTGTGGAGTAGTCGTCATCGAATGTTGCTGGTAACGGAACTTCAATGTTTTTCCACTTTGCCGCCTTGTCCGCGCGCGGTTGCCAGTTGCGGTGGGGGGCTTTGTGATGGCACATCAGGAAGAACGGTTTGTCTGCCGGGCGCTTGTCGATGAAGTCGATGGCAAATTCTGTAATCAGGTCGGTGCAGTATCCGGTGTGCTTGGTTGCCTCGGTGGCGTTATAAAAAACCGGATTGTGGTATAGGCCTTGCCCCGGGAGGATCCGCCACGAGCTGAAACCGGCGGGGTCGCTTCCCAGATGCCATTTGCCAATCATTCCTGTGTGGTATCCGGATTGTTGCAAAAGTTTGGCGACAGTCTGCCGCGCGGGATCGAGCCGGTTGAACGCGGGCACCCCATTGATATGCGAATACTGCCCTGTCAGAATTGCCGCCCGCGAAGGCGTGCAGATGGAGTTGGTCACCATGCAGCGGTCGAGGCGCACGCCCTCGCGCGCCAAACGATCGATCTGCGGTGTTTTATTGACCGTGCTGCCATACGACGAAATGGCGTGGTAGGCGTGGTCGTCCGACATAATGAACAGAATATTCGGTCGTTGCTGATCGCAGCAAAGCAAGGCAAATAGAAGAAACGGTGACATTGATAAGTTCCCAAGGGCCGCAGGGAGATTGCAGGCACAAGGGTAACACCCGCCGGAAGAAGATCAAGCGCTTACCAACCTCCGGGTGTTTCGCCTCCCGCACGCGACGAAAGTGCCAGCATGACCGATGGTGCTATCGAAGTGGCTATGAATCGCGTGGAACCATCGAGGAATGCGAAATTCACACCACCTGAATGGTGGCTGCCATAGGCCATCCAGCGGTACTGGATAAACATTTCGACATCAGCCAAGGGGACAGGTGGGGGTGGCAGTAAGGGCATGCCAATGCCGGGAGGCGGTGGTGGAATATACGTTTTGCCCATGTTTCCATTCAGTAAGGCCGCACCTGAATGTGTGATCTGGTAAAGAGCCATCGGCCCGGCGGGAGCCCAGACGCGGAGTTGGGTGAACGGTTGCAAAGGCGGCACAGGCTTGGGTAGCAAGGGCGCGCTCAACCAACTGTCCCATGCCCCATCTGTATGGGTGCGTTCACCCATAAGAATGGTTTGGCTTTGTCCGTCGAGCACGTCTGCCATGCGTATAGCGACCTGGTTGGCCTTGGGTTTGGAGAGTGGGCCTGTCTCGTGAAAAATGCCATCGTTTTTCGCCTGATCCTGCGGCAAGGACATGGTGCCACCGTTGCCGCCATAGCTTGTCACGCCAGCCATCAGGGCTGCACCCGCCAACGGTTCTGGATTGTTGGGTATGGTTGCCGAGGGGCAGACCAATCCCTTAATGGCAGCCGTTGCCGGGCCGCCGGGAGTCTGGTTGTTGGAAGGCACGGCCCAGTCGATGCGCTGGTAGAGCGCGTTCTGTTCAATGTAAGGCAAGAGAAAACAGAATAGACCGCCATTGTGGTTCAGGCTGCGCTCGTAGCCGGGCGGAAACTCGCCAGCGGAACCGTGGTAGTTAGCCGTGGCGAGCGCCAATTGCTTGAGGTTGTTTTGGCAACTGAGACGGTTGGCGGCCTCGCGCACCTTTTGAATCGCTGGCACAAGCAGAGCGATAAGAACGCCAATGATGGCAATCACCACCAGCAGTTCAATGAGCGTGAATCCGCGGCGGCGCATGGCGAATCTCCGTGGCGCGGGCCGAAAGGGAAGGCGCCATCTCTTCTGCCTTCGACCACACGTGTTGGCGCCGTGATTCAAAGTCTGGCAACGCGAGGTATTTTTTGCGGGCAGACCACGAAAAAACCCGCGCATCTGTCAGATTCGCGGGTCGCGGTGAATCGAGTTGTTGCAGGGTAAGCGTTACTTGATTTCTTTCACTTCAACCTTGCGCACCCACACGGTGGAACCTGGATCGTGCTGCTGAATGGCCAGGTGACCCTTGGTGAAGTCGAACTTGGGGTCGGTCACCTTGGTATCGACCGTGACCTTGCCGTTGACCTTGATCACAATGTGGTTGCCCTTGGCGGTGACTTCCTGAACAAACCAAGTGTTGGGTGGAACAAGGATATCATAAACCTTGACCACGTTGTAAAGGCTGCCGGTCTTGACCTTGTCGCTGCCGGTGCTGTTGATTTGCGCTTCGAAGCCGGGTGGGAACGCCTTGGCGTACTTCACGCGGAAGTACTGGCCGCTGTTGCCCTTGTCGCTGATCTTGGCTTCAATGCGATAAACAAGATCGGTAAAGTCGTCGCGTTCGGTGAAGAGGTGGCCGGCGGGGCCGGTGCCCTTGATGGCGCCGTCTTCCACTTCCCACTTCGCCTTGTCGTCGGGGTGGGTCTTCCAGCCGGACAGATCCTTGCCATTGAACAACTGGACAAAGCCACCTTCTGGCTTGTCTTGCGCGGTGGCAAATCCGGCCAAGCCGATCAGGGAGAGGGCCGCAATGGCCCGACACGAAAACGTCATGCGTTGGATGCTCCTGGGTGTGGTGCCTCTCGGCGCGGTTGTCGCTCCGGCCCGCTCAGGCGTCACATTCGTTATGCTATCCTGATGGGTTGCCACGGCCAGCATGAAAACCGCCCCTAGGACCACGAGTCCTTCCCGATTACACTGTCGCAAGATTTCTCGAACCCGTCATCCAGGGATTTTCAATGACTGCCAACAGCTTCCGACCCAGTGGCTCCAACGCCCGCATGGCAGCACTTTTGGCGGCTTTTCTGGGCTGGATGTTCGATGGTTTCGAGATAGGCCTCTTCCCGGTCATCTCGCGCCCCGCACTCATCGACCTGCTCCACTTGGGCACTGCCGAGAAAGCACTCGTCGATTCCGAGGTTGGCCGGTGGAATGGCGTGATCATCGCGGCATTTTTGGCTGGTGCCGCCACCGGAGGCGTGCTTTTTGGCTGGTTGGGAGACCGCATCGGCCGGGTGCGCGCCATGTCGCTCAGCATTCTCACCTATGCCGGTTTCAGTGGTATGGGCGCTTTCTGCACCGAACCGTGGCACATGGTGGTAGTCCGCTTTGCCGCGGCATTGGGCATGGGAGGTGAATGGTCGCTGGGGGTGGCCCTGGTACGTGAAGTCTGGGGGGGCAGGTCACCGGCTTTGCTGGCGGGCCTGATTGGCGCTGCCGCCAATGCAGGGTTCGCGCTTGTCGGCTTCATCAGCCTTGGCATCAATCAACTTCAAGGAATACTGGCATCGTGGGGATTGGCAGACGATTGGGTGAAATGGCGGCTGCTGATGCTGGTGGGATTGGTTCCCGCGCTCCTCACCTTCATTATTCGCCTCTTTGTTCCCGAATCGGAAGATTGGGAAGCTGAAAAGGCCAAGGGCGCTACCGACGGTTGGCGCAGCGAAGACCTGTTCGGCGTGTTGCTGGGAGCGGTGGCCTCACTCGCCATTCTGGCTTTGTGGGCCAACAATCTTTCCTATCCGGTTCGTCTGGTGGGAACGGTGGCCCTCATGGTCGTGGTGCTCGTGGGCTACCTCTACCCGGTGCGGAAATATCTGGGGCGCATGGGAACTGGGCCAGAAGGCGCCATCATTTTGGGGCGCATGCAACTGGGTGCCTCGCTTTCGGGAATTGCCCTTTTGGGAACATGGGCCAGCATGCAGTGGGCGCCCACATGGGTGGGAAAAATATCCACCGACCCGGATGCCCGCGCCTGGACCCAGATCGCCAGCGCCACGGGCGCCATCTTCGGAGGTATGTTCGGCGCGTACCTAGGCGCCATGGCTGGCCGCCGCGTGGCTTATGCCGTGCTCTGTTTGCTTTCGTTAGCTTCTGTTCAGTACTTTTATCGCATGAACGATGGTTACAACACTCACTTTCTGGCCTCGGCGTTTGTGGCAGGCGGTTTGACAGCATCGTTTTACGGCTGGTTACCCCTCTATTTACCTGAGTTGTTCCCTACGCGTGTCCGAGCCACAGCGCAAGGTTTTTGCTTCAATTTCGGGCGCATCATCGCTGCTATTGGCGCTCTACAAACGGGCGCATTGATGAAGGGTGTCTTCGAGGAAGATTACGCCAAGGCATGCTCTTTCATGAGCCTTGTCTATCTGGCTGGACCTGTGCTTATATTGTTTGCGCCCATGACAGTGGCGCGATCCGGCATTTTCGGGGGAACCAGCAAAGCGTTTCCCGCGGAAACGAACCAGAATGGGCTTGAAACCTGACAATATCAAAGAAGAGCGAACTTTGCTTGTTTGTTACAATTCAAGGTATTGGCCCAAATCCTGTCATTAGTGGATATTCGCCATGGCCCTCGGAACCACTCTCTCACTTCTGGCGGCACGCCCGTTGCTCGATTCCTTGGTCCGCGGTACCGGTGCCGATGGTGTTGGTTCCGGTATTGGTTTGGTGCAGGTGGTTTCCCGTCAATTCATGGACCATGGCGACCAACTCACGCGGGCATTGCAAGTAGCTCAGGAGCGTACATGGCGAGTTCTGGAATTGGCGCTGGCGGGAGAAACGTTCTGGTCTCGGTTTGATTCCCGCGAACATCAGGCGGCGCGTGCCGCTGTGCGAACGCTGCTAGATGAAGCCTTGCCCGATTCTGTTTGGCCCGAAAGGCTGAAGCGGTTGGCGTTGGCGGACCTGCGCCATGCCCGAAAAGAGGGGATTCTTGCCCCGCCAGCAGATGGCCTTGGTGAGCAGTTCGAGGCCTTGGCGCGACTGGACAGTCCTGCCCATCGCCTTGCCTCATTTCAAAATTTGGCAGATGTTTTGGCCGGCGAATTACGCGGCGCGGGTTGGGATTATTTGGCGCGGTTGGCAACAACGAGGCTGGCATCTGGAGAGCCGTTGCTTTCCGCATTGTCGGGCTATTTTCTGCGACGCGCCGTGGAGCAGGACCCTGTGCTGTTTCGGGGGCTGGCATTCGCGCGTTTGGAACAGGTCGCCACAACTCAGACAGCCGCATTTGAAGGAATCGAAAATCTTTTGTTGCAGCAAGGGCTGCAATTGGATGCGGTGCTTGAAGAAACCATGGCTGCGCGGGAAGGAATGTCACGCGTGGAGGCAACGGTGGTGCAGGCCGCCGGGAATGTTCTTGATCTGCGTGCCGAAATAGAACGTCAGGGAGACCATATTCGGAAACTGGGCGAAATTCTGCTGGGAAGTGCTTCCAAGGCGAGTGACGGATCTGTTGTATCTTCTGTGGCGGCAGCCGAAAAACCTGTTGAACAGCAAAATAAGCAAAGAGATCCAGAACCCGTTTCCGAGGCCGAATTGGTTGAAGATGATGTTAAGGAAGCAGAACATTCCAGCTTGCCATTAGAGTTGGCGACAAACCCGCCTGTCAGTTCCCGGCCTCGCCGGCCTGAACCGCGCGCTTCCCGACCGGTGGTGGTTGTTAAGAAGGTAGCCAAGCGAGGTCTTGTGGGTTGGGCCTTGGTGCTGTCTGTTGTGTCGGTAACAGTATTGTTTTTGAGCTGTGCGGGCATGATTTATATCATGCGGAAAACGCCACCAGATGTCCGGCGCGGTCCGGACACAGTAACTAGAGTTCAACCGCGTGGTTTTCCGTTTTCACAACCGTTTGTAATTGGTGGTAATGGTGGTGAAGCTATGCCGGCGACCCATATGCCGGTTGTTCCGCAGGTGCCGCAGCCGACATCGCCCGGAGCAACAGAACCAGTGGCTGAGCCATCGAAGACAGCCACTATTTGGGTGCATGATATACCGCATGATGCCGCCTGGACTGAAGCCACGGGCAGGCTTCGCAAGGCAATACCCAAGGCGATGGATCTTGAATTTGGAGGTGGAGGCCCGGTGCGCCTTGTGCGCGTGAAGCCAGTGACCGACTTATCAGGACTTTCAGAATTGGTTCGCAAGGCGGACATAGGTCTGATTTCAGAGTCTGATTCCACGTCTCGGTCGATGACCGTGAAGGCCGGGCAGGGACCATTGTCAGCCATGGTGGATCCATCCAAAACGGTAACAGTGCGTGTGGACGACCTACCGAACACCACGGCAGCAGTGGAATATCTCAAGGCGCGCTTGCCCACGCTGGTGGACCCGCCCGCACCGATTTCGGGTCAGGTGAAAGGCAAAACGTGGACAGCAACCCTGAAGCCTGTGGCAGATTCGCGGGAAATGGCTCGCCGCTTGCGCGACATTGGTGATTTGAATGAAAACGGATTGCCATGGGTTTTGAAGTTGGCGCCAGCCAATTCGCCCATGGTGCCGGCGGTGTCGGTGTTGCGTGGCGAGTTGTTGGTGGGAGCCACGCGGGCGAATGTTTTGGCGCAGTTGAGGTCGGACAAGCCTGAGGTTGGTTGGCGCGCCCTGAGATTGCACGCCCCGGACCCACCCGGACCAGCGCGGGAGGAAATTGCAGCGGAAATCGATAAAGCCTTAGGAAGCTTGGTTGTAAGCAAAAATCGCGACGATGCTGCTGAGCGGGAACTGGTGCTGTTGTTGGCCGTGCAGTGGCATGGCAGCAAAACCGCAGGCCTATTGGCTGAAAAGCTCGCAAGCAGCAAGGATTCGTTGGGATCACATAAACCGTTTTTGACCGCACTGGGGCAAATGGGCGACCGCGCTGGTGTCCCTGCCATATTGGAAGGGTGCGCCGGGTTTTTTACCAAAGGCGAGGCACACGCGGCGTTGATTGAGGTGGCGCGTCAGGCGCCAGATGCGGTGGTGATGGGGCTGACGTATTCCCAACCGGCCGTGCGCGTTGCCGCCTGCGATGCGTTGGCAGCGTTTGGCACATCGAGGCAGATACCGCCATTGCGAGCATTGACGCAGGATAAAGATAAAGCAGTCGCGGATGCAGCATGGTCTGCTTGGCGCGAGATTGCCCTGCGCGGCAAGTGAGATTGCCGCAGGTGTTGCTTCTGGTTTTTCTAGGAAAAAAGAAGATCATGGGAGAAATTGGCAGGTTCCAATTCCTGCTGATTCAATACGATGTAATTTCAGGTCTCAACACGTCATTTGTGCCCGGAAGTGTTTCCCATGGCCTTGGCCCCTCAGACCATTGCCCTCCTCAAGTCGGCTCGCGCCCTCGTGAACAGTCTTCCGGCTGACGGTGTGCTGCTGCTGGCGGAAGGCGACATTGCCTTTGACGAGGCGCGCAAATATCTGGGTACATGTAAGCTTTTGGTGGCGTTCACAACGGATGCGCGCCCTGCAGAACCAGATCCCGACCCCAATCTAGTGATTCTAGATCTTGAAGGTGGCCCCATTCCTATTCAGGAGCGGATGAGCCTTGCCTTGCTCGAGTCGGTGCGACTGGAGCATTTGCAACCCGGTGCCGATGTGGTGGTTCTTTACAACGGTATTCAAGTGGGGGTTGAGGAGTCAGGCGGTATCGACAGCCTGAGTCTGATCCACTTGGGGGAACATTTGGAAAGGCTCACGGCGAAGGAACTCAGGCATCTGGGTACCCGAGTTCCGTTGGCCACCCTGCGAGCCGTGGTGGATCTTGCCATGCAGATTGGCCGTGAAGGGCGCGAAGGCCAGCCAACGGGAACGCTGCTGGTGGTGGGGGATACCCGCAAGGTCATGTCTTACTCGCGGCCGATGAACTTCAATCCGTTTCGCGGTTACCCGGCCAAGGAGCGAGATGTTCGCGATCCGGCGGTTCGCGAACAGATCAAAGATTTGGCGAAACTCGAAGGCTCTATCGTTATTCAGTCTGATGGCGCTGCCGTGGCGGCCTGCATGCATATCGAAGCCCCTGATCGTGGCTACACGCTTTCAATGGGATTAGGAACCCGCCACGCTGCCGCGGCAGCCATTAGCAAATGCACGGAAGCCATTGCTGTGGTGGTAAGCCAGTCTACTGGCGTGGTGCGCCTGTTTCAGGGTGGCGAGGTTGTGCTCCACATCGAACCGCTGGTAAGGCCGTTGGCCTGGGGCCAGTTCCGCTTGGAAACCCAGCAGGAACCGCCCGTTCGGGGTGGTTCTGGTGAAGGTTCTTGAATCCGGCTAGGACTGTGGCGGGTAGTTTGCCTATGATGTTGGCGTGAAAGCAGCACCGTCGCCAGAATGGCGCGAAATGGGCGGTGTCCGGGTTTCTTCGCGCCGACTGCGTAGTCTCGATTTGCGCACGTTTTCAGGCACTCAGGAGTTTCCCGTATGCACCTATGGTCGATTTTACCGAGCCGCCGCTTGCTGGCGTCGCTCGTTGCCGGGATGGCGCTGCTGACCAGCATCGTTCCCGTGATGGGGGCACCCGCCTCCGATCTTGGCAGCCTTGATGTTATTCCCGAAGGCACTCCACTGGTACTGCAAGTCCGCGGTATTAAGGGTGTGGTCAACCGGGTCATGGCATTCCTCGATAAGGCGCTTCCCGATCAGGCTCCACTGGTCAAGGGCTTTGTTGACTCTGCCCTTGAAGATGGATTCGGCGGCCGCAAGCTTGCCGGTCTGACGGCAGACGGTCCAATTTTTGTAATGTTCCCGGAACTTCCCAAGCCGGAAGCCGAGCGCCCCAAATTCGCGGTCGCTTTGTCTGTTTCGAACTTCAATGCCTTCCGCGACGCCATTTTTGTTGGCAGCGAGAAGAAGTCGTTCGAGAAAAAAGGCAAGCTGACTTCCGCCGAGCTCGAAACGGGCGACAAGGTTTATTTCGCAGAGTACAAGGGGTTCTTTGTTGTTTCTCAGGCGGAAGACGCCGTGAACAAGATCATTGCCGGCGGCGAGTCGATCAGCGCCAAGCTTGGCAAATCTCAGGGTGCGCGCCTTCTTGGTAACGATGTCGCGTTCTACCTGAACCTCGACCGCCTTTCCAAGGACTACGCCGACGCCATCAAGGCCGCGAAGAAAGAAGCCAAGGAAGCTATCAAGAATCTCATCGAACAGGCTCCCAAAGAGCAGAAAGCCCAACTGAATGCAGGCGCAGGCCTCATCGATCCAGCTTTCCAGTTGATCGAAGACAGCAAAGGCTTCGTGGGCGGTATCGATTTCCGTGCCGATGGCATCGTTCTGAGCCTCGATGACGAACTCCGCGCAGCATCGAAGTCGTTCGATATTCTTTCCGAACTCAAGTCGATGCCAGCCAAGGCCATCGACAAGCTTCCCGTAGGCCAGATGATGTACATGGGTTCGGCTAGCTCCGGGTCCTTGTTGAAGATCGCAGGTCCGGCTTTAAAGGCGCTTCTTAAGGACACTCCCGAAGCAGCCAAGGCTATCGACCTGTTGGCCGGCCTTGAGTTTGGTGATTCCGCCAGTGCTGCGGACATTCCATTGGCTGGTATTGAAATTCGCAACACCACTGAGGGCGCCAAGCACGTTGCTGCTGCCCTTGCTGGTTTGGAATCATCCCTGAATGTGGGCGGTGGCATCACCAGTCCGGTGAAGGGCAAGCCCAAGGTCACTAAGGATGCTCAAACCGCAGCCGGTGTTTCCTTCACCCGCGTCGAAATTGAATTCGACCTTGAGAAGCTCCTCAGCAGCCAAGAAGGCCTGCCAGAGGAAATGAAAAAGGGAATGACCGACTGGTTTAAGAAGGTCATGGGCACAAAGGTCAACATGTGGATCGGCAGCGATTCCAAGCGCATGATCCAGATCACGGCTTCCGATTGGGAAAAAGCCGAAACCATTCTGAAAGAACACCTCGAAGGCAAGACCCTCAACAGCCAGTCTGCCTACAAGTCGGCTCGCGCTAATCTGCCTGACGATGCCACTGCCATGCTGATTATCGACCCTGTCAAGTACGGCAACCTGATTGTCGGTTTGCTGAAGGATGTCGCTGGCGGCGCCATTCCGATTCCTCCAGGCTTGGGCAAGGGCAAAGCCAACCCAAGCTACTTCGGTATGTCGGTATCGCTGCACTCGGGCCGTCTGGGTGCTGATTATGTCTTCACCGCGGACAGCATCCGCGAACTGTACAACGCCTACGCCAAGCCATTCCTTCCATAATCGAGTGGTTGTAGGTTTTTAAACAGTAAGGGCACCCCGGTTGGGGTGCCCTTTTCGTATTGAGCGATCTGTTTTGAAAAACAAAATAGCCCTTAGCCGCCTTGTGCCATAGCGTCTCCAGCACTCCAAGGCCTGCCACGCAAAAATGCCGACGCGGGCATCGCCGCCTTGCCCGCCGGTTGAACCGTGTCGAGCGCCAGAATCCCCGTGCCGCACTGAACCGGTATGAAACCCATATTGGCTGGGGGCGCGTCGATGGTGCCGGATCGGCCTTCTCCACCGCTCAGCGCATGCGCGGCCACAACCAGAACTCTGAGTGGAGGTTGGCCTTGGCGGTGAAGTGTGGTGTAGGCCGTGGGCCATGGTTGCATGGCGCGAACCCAGCGCGCCAGAAATTCCGCATCTTTCGACCAATCGAGGTCGCCCATAGCTTTGGTGAGCCTTGGTGCCCGCGTCACCAAGCCCGGGTCTTGATGAATCCCCTCCAGCAAACCCTCGGAGAGTTGGTTCACCGAAGCGACAGCCATGCTGGCCGCGACCTGCGACAAACGGGTTTCCAGCGTGCCAGCGGTTTCGTCCGGCCCAATGGGGGTGCGTTCCATGGCAATAACAGCACCAGCATCGAGCGATGGAGTCATACGGATAACACTGACGCCTGTTTCTGCGTCTCCTGAGGCGATGGCCCAAGCCACTGGCGCGGCACCCCGGTGCCGGGGTAGCAGCGACGCGTGGAGGTTGATGCCGCCAAGTTTGGTGGCAGCCAAAACATGGGGTTTGAGAATTTGACCATAGGCGGCCACAACCAGAAGATCAGCTTCGAAAGATTTCAGATGTTCGGCGCTTTCAGCGGTATTGATGCTGTCGGGTCGCCAGATGGGAATGCCGTGGCGTGTGGCCAGAGCCTCCATGCCTTCACCCGTTTGGCGGGTGCTGCCGCGCGCCTTTCCCTGACCTTTGTCGGGTTGGGTGATCAGGCAGGCAACAGAGTGCTGGCTGGCCATCAACTGGGCGAAGGCAGGTTCAGCAAAAGTGCCTGTGCCCATGAGGACGAGTTTCACGAAGGGGTGCTCCCGCCATCAGCCAGTGCTTCGAGGCGCTGTATCAGTTCCGAATCGGGCGGAATTTCGCCCATAGACTGGGCATCTCGGTATTCGGCTTCCAAGCGGGCTAGGTTCTGGCGCGCTGCCAAGCGCCCGATGGGGCCTAGTTTGTCGATGAAAAGAATCCCCGAGAGATGGTCCGTTTCATGCTGGAAAATGCGGGAAAGGAAGTCCGTGGCCTCAACCTCTACCTGATTACCAGTGAGGCTGTGGTAGCGGACTTTCACGGCTTTGGCGCGACGAACCTTGTGATACATACCTGGAAAGCTGAGGCAGCCTTCGCTTTCGTCCTGTGAACCGCGCTTTTCCATAATGACGGGATTGAGAATCACATGCTCATGTTCCCGTTTTTCCGGGTCTGCTGTGGGATTGTAGACAAACATCCGCCATGGCAGTGCCACCTGCGTGGCAGCGAGGCCAACGCCGCGCGCCTCGTACATGAGTTCCAGCATCTGCGCGGCGGCATGGCGCAGGGCATCGTCGATGCGAACAATGGGTCGGGTAACAAACCGCAGTGCCGGGTGCGGGTATTGGACAATGTTCATCCGTTTCAGGATCCAGACTGCGGCTGCGTCACCTGTTGGGCACGCGGCTCGAGTTGCCTCAGGGCGTCGTAACTTGCGTATTTGTACACTTCGCTGAGTGTAGGATAATTATAGCACGTGAATATGAACAGATCCACGGTCGCTCCCATCAGCAGTGCTGTCAGGCCGATATGAACCAGTTCGGTGGCCCCCTCGCCCATCACATGCACGGCGAGCAATTTGCGGGTTTCGGCATGAAAGAGCAGTTTGATGAAGCCTGTGCGGTCGCCAATAATTTGTCCGCGCGCATTCCCGCCATAACTGGAACGGCCAGCTACGTAGGGAATTTTCTTTTCAATGAGTTCCGCTTCGGTGGGGCCTGCCATCGAGCATTCAGGAATGGTGTAAATTCCGTAAGGAAGAATAGGTGACAGTCCGCCCCCATAATTCAGATTGAACGCGTGCGACACTGCCAGCCGGCCCTGCTCCATGGACGTGCTGGCCAAGCAGTAACCGCCAATGCAGTCGCCCGCGGCATAGATGCTAGGAACGGCGGTTTGGTACTGATCGTTTACCTGAATCTGTCCGCGCTTGTTGATGACAACACCCAGAGCCTCAAGCCCTAAGTTTCCTGTCTGGCCGCAACGGCCGGAAGAAACCAGCACCGCGTCGGTTTCGACCTGCTCACCCGATTCCAGGAAGAGGCGAATCACGCCGTTGTCTTCCACCCGTGTCACGCCTGTTCCCAAATGAAATACGGTGCCTTGGGCCTCCATAAGGGATTGAAGGTCGTGGCTGATTTCGTGATCCACCGATCCCAAAATGACGTCGCGTTTTTCAATAACCACCACCTGAGTGCCCAGAGTCTGGAACATGCAGGCGTATTCGCAACCGATCACCCCACCACCCACAACCGCGAGGCGTGCGGGGATTTTGTCGAGCGCGAGAATGGTGTCAGAATCGAGAATTCGGGGGTCGTGAAAAGGGAATATGGCAGGCCGGAACGGATAAGAACCGGTCGCTACCAGAATTTTGTCAGCGCGCAGGTGAATCTCGGGGCATCGCTCGGGCTTAACAACCACCGTGTTGGCATCGGCGACCGTAGCGGTTCCCCGGTACAGGTTCACGCCATGCCGCTCGATGTTCGAGCGAATGCGCAGCCTTTCGGTATCGACGACTTCGCGTTCATGCGCCATGAAATCGGAAATGCGAACGGTCTTGTTCATGGCGACAGACACGCCGGCCAGTTGCCTCTGTTTGAATCCGGAAAGGAAAAGGGCGGTCTCTCGCAATGTTTTTGAAGGCAACGTGCCGGTATTGGCTGCCGCGCCACCCAGATGGTTTTCTTTCTCAACCAGTGCCACGCGTTTGCCAAAGTATGCGGCGCGCGCCGCACCTTTTTCACCGGCGGGGCCCGAGCCGATCACCACAAGGTCGTAGTCGCGTTGGTCCATGATTGTTGACGTGGCCTCAAGATTTTGTGCCGGCGAGGCGATCCGCGCGGCGTATGGAAAGGGTCATCAATTCACCGCCGGTCATGCGGTGCGCCGCGTCGTGCGGGCAGGCGTACACGCAACTGGGAGTGCCGTCCAAGCTTGAACAAAGGTCGCACATGGTGGCTTTTTGCTGCACGACCGGAATTGTTCGACCCGGTTGATTCGGGTCGGCCATCTTCTTCCCGGTCGGAAACGGGTGCATGTTGATGTTGCCGTACGGGCAGTTCTCGGCGCACTTCCCGCAACCAATGCACCAATCTTCAATAACGATTTCCCTAGAACTCCGCCGACGAATCGAACCAACCGGACAGCCCACCATGCAATGCGGGTCAAGGCACGAACGGCAGGAACTGGCCACCAGGAAGTTTTCGAACCTTAAGCCCTCGCGCACCAATCGGGTAACCCCTTGGTGGGTATCCGCGCACGCTTTGGTGCACTCGTCGCATCGCGTGCATTTTTCAAGATCGAGCACCAGCAGGCTTTGAGCGTCCATCAGCCCCTGCTTCAGGAACTCGCCCAAATTGATTTCCGTGCTGCCCTTTTTCGTCAGGGCGCGGTTTTGGTCGAGCCTGCGTTCGGCTTCCTTCAATAACGCTGCGCGTATGGTGGGATAACGCGATAGCAGTTCCAGAAAATCCGTCGCCGCTATCGAGACCAGATCCACATGGTCGAGCGCTGAAACCGTGGCGATGCGCACGCCGGGAAGGGTTTTGTCGGCGAGTTCCAACAACTGAGACATCAGGGCGATTTCGCCAAAGTGGCCTCCCGGTCCGATATAGGCGATGGCTATCTCGCCACCGGGCCGTCCTTGGGAGACCTTCACAAATCCAACGCGTACCAGATAGAAATTGTCTGCCAGATCGCCTTGCCGGAATACCGTGTCGCCCGGGTTCAGCCGCACCAGCTTCACCTTATCGCGCATCGATTCCACAAACGCGTTGAACTCGGCGTTGTTTGTGATGGCGTCGGCGAAAAGCGCCACGCCTCGCAGGTGCGAGTCGATCGACCTTTTGCGATAGACATCGTCAAGCATGGACTTGGCTTTTTTCGAGCGCTGAAGCGTGTACAGAACGTTGCGTTGAATCTCAAGAAGTTTCACGCGCGTCTTGGCGCGCACCGTCGCGCTGCGCGGGTAACTGCTCATGCAGGTCATTTCGCCGAAAAGAATGTCGGCAGGCGTCAAGGTGGCGATCGGGCGCGCCATTTCAAGTGACACGGGGGCGTCAATCGGGATGTAATTGCGGCGGGCATCCACATCAGGACTTTTGGTCTCCCGTTTGGCCAAACCCGTCACCACTGTCTTCACCAATCCGAAAATGCCTGTCCGCTGCGACGATTTGCTTTTGGCCGCGTGTTTCATCTCGGCGTCGAGGAAAATCTCCAAATCGCCTTCTTCGATGATGAACGCGCTGGAACCGAATTCGCCTTCCCGGCAAACAATTTCGCCAGGTTCATAAACCCTGCGAACAACAGACTGAATGTTCCACGCCAAAAACGCCCGTGAAATTCCTTCAAACAGCGGATGGCTTAGTAGATCGTCGGCATTCACTGCCGTGGCCGCTGGTTTGGCGCCAATCCAAGGCTTCGCTTCCACAACCGCGCGGTTGGAAAGCGCGCCCGTGGGGCACGAAACCATGCATTCGCCACAACTCACACAATCCGACTCTCCCATTGGATTGTCGAGATCGAACGCTATTCGAGCCGTGTAACCCTTGCCCGCTCGGCCCAGCACCTGATTGTTGCGGATCTCGTTGCATGCGCGAACGCACCGGTCGCACAAAATGCAACTGGAATGATCGACCGCGATCACCATGCTCGATTCATCCCGCCCGCGGTCTCGAACCGTCAGCGGGAAACGCGATGGCTTGTCTGTCTTGATGCCCAGTTCCGCCGCCACGGACAGAAGTTCATCCCGCTCGCTTTCCAGATGTGCTCCGCGCGGTGGGTGCTTGTCAGCCAGAAGTAGTTCTGTGAGCACACCAATCGCTTTGCGTACTTTCGCGCTGGTCTTGTGTGTTTTCACATCCAGACCGGGTTCCACAGCGCGGTGGCATGCCGCGGCCAGAACGCGGCCGCCCACTTCCACGGTGCAAAATCGGCAAACGGCTACCGGAGTCATGTGGTCTCGGTGGCATAGCACCGGCACGGCGACCTTTGCTTCCACGGCGGCGTCGTACACCGTGGTCAGTCTGGGAAATTTCCGGCCCGTGTTGGGGTCGGTTGCCAACGTTGCCCGTGGCATTTCCACTTCGATGCCATCGATCTTCAGCTTCACCCGGGGAGCTGTCAGCAGCTCGGCTGCAGACTTCTCAAGCTCCACGACTTGGCCTTCAAGGACCACCGGGACGATTTCTTCGGACAGGTTGATGCTCATGGCTTCTGTCCTTTGCGGTACGCTTCGACTTCTTCGGGGAACAGCTTAAGAACACTGGTCACTGGATTGCTGGCAACCTGGCCCAATCCGCAAATGCTTGTCAGGCCCATCGTTTCGCCAAGGTCGCGCATCAGTTCCAAGCGCCCGGGAGGCGAACGGCCTTCTACCAGTTCCGTGGTCATCTCCACCATCTTTTGCCCGCCTACCCGGCACGGCACGCACTTCCCGCACGATTCATTCCGGTAGAAACTCACGGCATTCAAGGCTTGGTTCACCATGTCGCGGGTGTCGTTGTATACAATACAAGCCGCACCCAGCATGGCGCCCATTTCGCCGCAGGTGTTGAAGTCGAGCGCCAGATCTAGCATATCAAATTGAGTGGCACCCACTGGCATCTTCGTTTGCACAAACTTGGGAGGCAGTTCACTTACTGGCACTTGGGCCGGATAAAACCCGCCCGACGGGCCCGACAAGGCAACAGCCTTGAACGGACGACCACCAGCCATGCCACCCGCGAGTTCAATCAGTTCGCGCAATGTCTGGCCAAGGGGGGCTTCGTAAACACCGGGCTTGGCAACGTCGCCCGAGATGCTTACCAAGCGCATGCCTGTGGCGCCCTTTACTCCCATGTCCCGGTACCACGATCCGCCATGGAGCACAATGCCCGGCACCCAGCTCAATGTCTCGACATTGTTGATGACGGTGGGTTTGCCATAAAGCCCCTGAAACACTGGGAATGGTGGCTTGTTGCGTGGCTCGCCACGCCTGTCTTCCATGGCCTCAAGCAACGCGCTCTCTTCGCCCTGCACATAACCGCCGGGGCTGATGAATATATCCAGTTCGAACGTCTTTCCTTTGCCAAGGATGTTTGAACCAATGATTCCAGCTTCTCTGGCGCGCTTCAGTTCAGCGCGCACAGCGTCGATGCCATCGGGATATTCGTGCCGGATGTAGATCCAACCTTTTTCGGCACCCACCACCAGCGCCGCCAGCACCATGCCCTCAATCACCAGCCATGGCGCGCGGCGGAGCAGTTCCCTGTCTTTGAACGTGCCCGGCTCGCTTTCGTCGGCATTGCAGACCACATATTTGGGCTGCCCGGGCGCGCCTCGCACAGCCATCCATTTGCGGAATGTGGGGAAGCCTGCGCCGCCCATGCCCCGCAGGCCCGAAACCTCGAGTTCTTTCAGAAGCGCATTCGCTTCCATGCCTTCAAACCAACGCTTCACAGCCAGGTATTCACTCCGGCCGTTGTAAACATCAATGGTCAATCCCAACGGTGACATGTCCCAATGGGCATGCGGAAGCGGATCTTTCGAATAGGCTTTACTGATCAGTTGACGCAACGATTCGGATGTCTGCGATAAAACATAGTGGTGATCGTTGACCGCCGCCGCGACGGCCTTGTCGCAACGTCCCAAGCACGATACCCCGTCCACGGCCACAGATCCGGCGGGGTATTCCGATGCGATCATCTCCACTTCGGCGCGCACGCGTTCGGCACCTGCCATATGGCATGCCATGTCGCGGCAGATTTTCACATCCACCCGGGGTGGAGGTTTCAACCGATAAAGCGGATAGTAACTAGCTACTTCATGCAGCCGGTGCAGGGGAACTGTCAGACGCTGAGATAGCGCCCTGAGTTCTTCGGCGGGCAACCAGCCGCACCGTTCCTGGATCTTTTGCAGTTCCTGAACGATCATCGGCTTGGTCCTCGTGTCGCGGTGCCGTGTTCCTTGGTTGTTCCGCGCGGATCGGTCCAAGCGGAATTACCTAGTCCTGCCAGCCCAGCGGATGCCTGATGGTAAACGTGGCATTCGAGGCAGTCGTGTCTGGCACCTCCCTGAATGGCGGGGGTCAGTGTCGATACCTCATTGCGGGCGGGGCCGTGGCACGACTGGCAGCTTTCCAGCTTTGGCAAATTGATATCAGCAGACTTTGTGGATCCTTGCACCTGAGCATGGCATGTGGCGCAATCCCAAGCGCGGTGCGTGGCATGGTTGAATCTTGCTTTCGGTTGCCATACCAGAGGAATAGGAGAGCTTTGGTTGCCTAACCATGCGGCGGGTGCTTTGGATGCGCCATCCTTAAACAAGCCCGTTTGGATTTTCGAAGCCAGCAACTGGTCGAGTGGCTTGTCGCCAAAACCGCTAATGCTGTTATCTGCTTGGCGGTCACCTTCCAGATGGTGGCATTCCGCGCAAACGGCTTTCGACATCAGGCGTGTGAGCGCTCCGCGCACCTGAGTGCCATAGGCCTTGTCAAACGCTTTCCGGTCGGGCGGTGACAAAGTACTGCTGAACGGCTTGCCGGGAAGGGGAGGCAACGACATCGGTGCGCTGGCGGCGGGCACAATGCCTTGGTCTGCCAAGAATTCGCGAGCGAACGATGCTTCCACGAAAGCCTTCAATTCGGCAGGTTGCACCTTATGCGGAGCTTCAACCACTTCACCTGTCTTTTCCTTCGTGAAACCCAAAGAGTGGCAAGCCTTGCAATCGCGTTCGAACGCGATCGGCTGAAACACGCCGCCCGCCTGACGCGCTGCCCCGCCCGGTGTGCTGGAGGAATCGAGGTGATGGCAGGCGGCGCAATCAAGCTGCATCAGGCCCTTTTCGCCTGCGGAATAGTTTTTGTAGCGTTGCTGGTCGGTAGAACCCACTTGCTTCAGTGTGTAGTTCTGGCCCATGCCTGCGCTCATGTGGAGTGAGTGATTGAACTTGATGGAGCCGGGATCTGTCCATTGCTCTTTGTGCGCCCGGAATTCCGGATGCGAGCCGCTACCATTTCCTACAAAGTTGACGACTTTAGGGGCTACAGTCAACGCCTGCGCGTTGATCGCGTGGCTTTCAAGCCCGTTGTGGCAATTGGCGCATGCCGCATCTGAAATGCGGGTAAGATTGGCTGTGGTTCCGTTGTGGTCGTGATGGCAACCCGAACAGGAAGTGGTGCTGCCGGGGGAACTGTTGGGGTGGTGGAAAGCACCGGCCCACGCAATCCCACCTTCGGACCCCTCCAGCGGGAATCCTCCGTTGTGGCAGTTGTTGCACCGCTGGTCCATGGCGCCACCCGCGCATGGATTGCCAAAGCTGTTTGTCTTCAACTCGGCCGAGAACGAAAAGTCTTCCCGGTGACAGGCGGCGCAATCGGTGTTCCAAGCGGTGTGGACAGCCGTTAGCGGGCCTCTGCTGGCCATGCTGCGCTGGGTTACCGGGGCGGCCATAGCAAAGGCTACGGCAGCGACTCCTACTAGAGTGACCAACCATGTGAGGCGCGCTTTCCAACGAGTCCAACCATCCGCGTGGCGGAAGTAGTCCATTGGAATGCGGCTGGACCGGGGCTTGGCGTTCGTCGGGTTGGGCATGGTTTTCCCCCCTAGTCAGTTAATGAAGGGGATCGGGTGCGTTGAATATTTCAAAGCCCAGACAACATGCGCCGACAGCAAAATCATCAGCAGCACTGAAAGCGGCAGATGAATCAGCAACCACGCGTGCAACCAACCGTGCAGCCAAGCCTGACGGTCCCATTGGCGGCGCTGGTCGCACAGGTCTGCCAACGCGGCAATGGCAGGGTGGGCTGCAACGGGCATATGCGTTCGCAATTCGGCGAAATACTCGTCCGCCTGACGGCTGTGCGCCAATCCGGGGAAACCTGCCCGGCCCGACAGAAGGTAAGGCTTGAGGCTGTTTTGGAAGTAGCTGCGCAGAACCAGCGAGTCTGGGATCGGTTCCTGCGGCGCCGCTCTGGTCATGAGCACGCGACCCTGCAAGGCACCAACATGACGGGATGCGCCAATCACCAAATAATTGTCGTAATTGTCTGGTTCATCGTCTTGACTGTCGCCGCAAACAGCGGAAACCAATCGGGCGGCGTCGTGCGCTGCCAAACGCGATAGATGCGGAATTTGCGATACAATTGTTTCAGCAGGCACAAGGTCTAGGATGCGGCTGGGAATCAACTGCTGCATCAGCAGGCCCCAAGCGCCACTGGCTATCACCAGCACAAACACAATAATTGTTGCTGCGCTCAGAGGTCCACCTAGCCGGAAGCCGGTATGCATGATGGCCAGAGGCAGAGCCAGCAAGCCAAGCCAAATGTGGGCGCGAAGCCACAGCTGCACGGTACCAATGCGCCATGTGCGCATCTTCTTTCGCGGCCACAGCAAAAACTCAAACCAGCAAATCAGGCCAGCCCCAAGTCCCAAAACAAGGCCGACACGTGAACCGCCCGATGGCCACGCCGCCAAGCCAATGCTTTCGGCAAGAAACCATGCTGCTGCTGCCAAGGCTGCCAAGCCACAGCCAATGATCCATGGCACATGAGGGCGAAAGTTCTCTCCAGTGATGAGCATCGAAACGATCCTCGGAGAGCGTGGGGACAGAAATAGATCCGTTGGCTTAAAGCTCAACAATAACAGGTATCTTCTTAACTTACGGTTTTATACCAGAACTCGTCAACGCTCTACGGATCATTTGATCAATACAATACCGACCGGTTTGTCTTCAGGCTACTGGCGAACGGCCCGGGAGCGGTTCCATGGTGATTTTGGCACTGGCTATCCTTGCGGTGGCGTCTGAACGACCCAATATCCTTTGGCTCTCGTGCGAAGACATGGGGCCACATCTGGGGTTTTGCGGATACTCCGGGGTACGCACGCCCCACCTCGATGCCTTGGCAAAAAAGTCGACGCACTTCCGGAAAGTTTGGTCCCATGCCCCGGTATGCGCCCCCTCGCGCACCGGAATGATTCTGGCACGCCATGCCACCATGGTGGGCGCCGAGCCTATGCGATCGATGGTGAGCCTACCTGCTGGCGTATCGATGTTCCCGCAGGAGTTGCGTCGCGCTGGTTATTACTGCACAAACAATTCGAAGGAAGATTACAACGTCGAGAAACCCGGAACTGTTTGGGACGCATCCTCCGCCAAGGCCCATTACCGTAATCGCGCGCCCGGGCAGCCCTTTTTTGCTGTTTTCAACGACACCATCACCCACGAAAGCCAGATCCGCAACCGCCACACACTTAAACGCGACCCCGCTTCCGTCTCCTTGCCTCCCTACTGGCCCGATACCCCGGAAGTGCGCCGTGACTGGTGCCAATACCTCGACCGCATCGAGGAAATGGATGCAGGTGTAGGCCGCAAGCTTGCCGAATTGGCCCGCGATGGCCTGACCGATTCAACCATCGTTCTGTTTTTCAGCGACCACGGATCGGGCATGCCCCGCCACAAGCGCTGGCCGGGCAACTCAGGTTTGCACGTTCCCATGCTTGTTCATGTACCTACCGCCTTTAATGCCCAAGTCTCCTCATACCTTCGGGAACCCGGAGCATCCGATCGCCTTGTCGGCCTTGTCGATCTCGGCCCGTCCATGCTTCGACTGGCTGGTATTGAGCCGCCAGATGGCTGGCGAGGCCGCGATTTCATTTCCTCCCGTGCTGATGCTCCCCGAACCAGTCTGCTGGGCCATCGATCGCGTATGGATGAAAGACTAGACCTTGTCCGATCTGTTACAGACGGACGCTTTGTTTACATGCGCAATTTTCATATTCACCGCCCCCACGGCCAGCATGTGTCTTACATGTTTGAAACACCTACCACCCGTATCTGGAAAGCA
Organism: Candidatus Kuenenia stuttgartensis; assembly: GCA_945875585.1. Taxonomy (GTDB): domain Bacteria; phylum Planctomycetota; class Planctomycetia; order Gemmatales; family Gemmataceae; genus REEB421. Next base: position 25,819 of record CAMCLK010000040.1, read on the forward strand.
CAGTTCGATGCTGGCAAACTCAATCCCGTTCAGGCCCGTTTCTGGGGGCCACGCGAACCGGAAGAGCTTTACGATCTTGGCACAGATCCACACGAGACAATCAATCGGGTGAATGACCCTGCGTTAGCCGCCGATGCCAACCGTATGCGTGCCGCCTTGCGCGCGGAAATTCTAGCCACACGGGACCTCGGCTTTGTGCCGGAAGGAATGCTCGAAAACCAAAGCAAGGGCCAACCACCCATGGCATGGGGAGCCAACAACTCGAACTACCCGCTGGAACCGCTGCTCAATGCCGCTCTGCTTGCCGCGCGTCGGGAGGGAGATGTCGAGGCCATTGTGGCCTTGGCCGAGGCGAATCATCCGGGTTTACGCTACTGGGCCGCCATGGGTGCTTTGGCGCGTGGAGGTCCGGATGCGCGCTGGCGGCCCATGCTCAATGGTTTGCTCGCAGATAACACGGTTTCCGTGCGCATCGCCGCAGCCGAAGCGCTGGGGCGTTTATTCCCCGCAGATTCTGCGCGAGCGCGGACTGTATTGCTGGCCTCCGTCTCGCTGCGGGAACATGGATTTGGAGCCACCGTGGAGGCGCTCAACGCGCTCGATGGCATGGGGCAAGCGACGCCTGCCGAGATGGCTATTTTAGAAAAGGGTTTGGCTGGACGCGATCAAGTAAATCAGCGGATCCGTGATGTGCCCGACCGTTTGATGAAGTCGCTGGCAGCAAAAAAATAACCCCCGGCGCATGCCGGGGGTTGAATGGAATCGACGTACCAGCGAATCAACCGCCAGCGGTTTCGGGTGCCGGGTCGGTATCGCCCGTCCATGGACCTGCGAGCTTCATGTAGTCGTTGGGGACTACCACGCTGCCTCGGTCGCCGCTTTCCCAGCCTTGAATTTGCGATGGCTTACCACGCTGCTTGCTGCGTTTTTCGAGGTTTGCGGCCCATGAACCATCGGCTTCGACTGGTTTGCGACCCTTTTCGTCCCAGAACAGCACGCGACCGCTGCGGTAGCTCTGCGAGCCCATGGCAACGGTGGTGAAGGCTGCGGCGCCCAGTTCCGGGGTGCTCCAGGTGGCGCGGTCGCCACGGCGAACGCAATCCAAGAAGTTGCGCCACAGAAGCTTGGTGTCTTCGTTCTTGGCCAACGGGCTTTTGGCATCGACAAACTCGCCCTTGATGCTTTCTTCCAAGCGGGCGGGAATGCCAGCGCGCTTGTCGGGATCGTCGCGGATGATCTGGTAACCACCCTTCACGAATTTGATGGTTCCCAAGCGACCACGGATGACTTCTTCAATGGGGTAGCTGCTGATCATCGTCGCGCTGATCACCAACTGGCAGCCTTCCTTGTAATCGGCGACAATGGTCGCCACGTCGGGCACATCGCGGCCATCGTATTCCAAGTACAAGCCGCCGCCCCCGGTGACTCTGCCCGGATAGCGCAGCCCCATGGCTTCGATCATGTGCGTGGTTTGGTGGACGAACAAGTCGGTGAACATACCGCCACCAAACGGCCAGTAGCAGCGCCACTGGGCAAACACCGCCCGGTCGAACGGAACGTTGGGGCCAATCGGCACGCCGGGGAAAATGCTGTGGTCTGAACCTAAGAACATCTTCCAATCGACAGTGTTGGGGTTCATCTGGCGGTAGAGGCGGTAGTAACGCCACTGGCCTTCGAGGCTGTTGCGGTAGTAGCTGGTTTGGCCCTGAGCCACGTGGCCGATCAATCCCTTACGGATAGCGGCATTGGCCATGCGCCACGTTGGGTCGGCCATCGACTGGACGCCCACGGTCATGACGCGGTTTTTCTTCTGCATCGTGTCAACAACGGCGTGGGCTTCGTCGATGGTGCGCACCATCGGTTTTTCGCAGTAGACATGCTTTCCGGCATCGGCAGCGTCGATGCTGATCTTGGCATGCCAGTGATCGGGGGTTGCGATGCAGACAACATCGACTTCTTTAAGGTCAAGCAGACGGCGGTAATCTTTGACGACGTGCTTTTTGTCGGTAGGGTCAAGGCCCATCTTTTTGGCAGACGGGTACAGCCCTTGGCTGTACAGTTTTTCTTCTTTCACCCCGCCCGATGTGCGCGTGAACTTCGCTTCGTGGCCGTCCCATACGTCGCAGACAGCAACGGCTGAAACGTCGCCGGGGTCTTTGGACATATCGTTGATGATGTCGAGGTGAGCCTGACAGCGGCCGCCCACTCCAACGAAACCAATACCAAGCTTGGCATTGGCTCCCAGTACTTTCTTGTAGCTGGCTGCGGAAAGGGCGAGCGCTGTGCCCGCCGTGCCGTCCTGAAGGAAAGTACGCCTGTTGTGACGGGCCATCGTTCACCTCGATGAATTGTTTGGTCGATTACACACGCATTACTTGGGAGCCAGCATGGCAGACATGCGCTTGCCTTCCATGGACGCGCCTCGTTCAACCTTGGCTACATCGGCAAGCTTTTCCAGCATCTGGTCGAGCACGCGTTTGCCTTCTTCAATGTGTTGAAGTTCACGCCCGCGGAACTGAACAGATAGTAGAACCTTGTCCTTGTGCTCCAGGAACTTGCGCACGGCGTTGATTTTTACATCGACATCGTGGTCGCCCGTCTTTGGACGAACCCGCACTTCCTTAAGCTTTTGCTGATGGACTTTGCTTTTGTTCGCTTTGCGCGATTGCTCGTAGCGGAACTTACCGTAGTCAAGGATCTTGCACACGGGAGGACGCTCGTTGGGCGCCACTTCCACCAAATCCATACCGGCCTCGCGGGCCTTTTCCATTGCCTGGAGCGTGGGAACAACCCCCAGGGGTTGGCCCTCGGCGTCGATCAGCCGGACCGGGCTGATACGGATCTGTTCATTAATGCGGTGACCCTGGTTTTGGGGTGGCGGCATGCCGCCGCGATCAAACGGACGAATACCTGACTCTCCTGGGCTGATTGACTTCGCATCTGGAGGGGGGGCAGGCAAACGGTGAACCTGCTAAACCCCGGATCCATGGCCTGATGCGGCAACTATTATATTACCCGCACTTATCGGACAAGGGAAGACAGTCATGGAGATTTTCATTTTTCTTGATTGATAGCCCAATTTTATACCATAACATACCTGTATGGAATGACTTACAGATAAATTATGTGCTCTCACCCACTAAGACGCGCATCCCACACAACCTTTTTTTTCGTCAACCCCATCCACCCGTCACCAATGGGACTTAGGTCATTGGCATGAGTTTTTACACAACCGCTGTCTTTCTTTATTCCCACCTGTGCAGTAGTATGTATTGAACAAAACCACACGGGGAGTCGCTGATATGATCGCCATGCCGCTCACCGACCCCTTGATACGAGAACTCGAACGCAACTGGTTCCCCGGCACAACCGACGCCGCCCTCAACCATCTGCTCAAACTGCTCGAATCGGCCAGCCCTCTATTGGTGCACGGTTGCTTCACACAGTTTCCACCACAGGGATGCATTGCCACACAGATCGCTTGGCACCACGAACGCACCACCCATCTGTCGCACGATGCCGGTATTGTCTGGCTTGATCAAATCGCCAAACTGAGCCCTATCTCCTCCATTGTCCTCTCCACGTGGGACATTCTGGGTAGCCGCGACATCGGCTTAAGGCATGCCTTGATCGAGCAGTTCCGCAGTGAACGCCGCCGACGCTTAAGATCCACCCGTCTGCGCCGTGCTATCCCCGCCACCTGATTCTTCCTGTAAGATCAGAAGCATGATCACGCGCGTTCCCGAACCTGAAATCATGGACGACCCGGAAGAAGCCATGGCCTACGACGCCATGGACCACACCGATGTCAATCACCGTTTTGTCAACGATGCCCTCGCAAGCGGTGAGCCGCGCGGGCCGGTTTTAGACCTTGGTGCTGGCAATGGCCTCATTGCCTTGGCGCTGGCCTTTCGGTTGCCCAACCGGTTGGTGGTTGCCGCCGATGCTTCGGCGCCCATGCTGGCGCTGGCCCAAGCGCACCTGCAGAAAGCTGGTCTGGTCGGACGAGTTCGCTGCGATCTTGTCCGGGCTCAGGCGCTTTGGTACCTCGATGGATCTTTCCCCCTGGTGGTCTCCAACAGTTTGGTCCACCATCTGGCCGACCCGTTTCCTGCCCTTGCCGAAGCATGGCGGGTCACGGCACCGGGCGGGAAACTCTTCTTCCGCGACCTTGCGCGCCCTTCTAATGAATCAGTTCTGACCGGCTTGGTGGAGCAATACGCTGCCGGAGCTCCCGACCGTGCCCGCGCCCTGTTTGCCGCATCGCTGCGCGCAGCTTTCACGGTGGAAGAGATCGCCGCCATGGTGATGCCGCTGGGGTGTCCGGCTTCCTCGGTCTCGCTCACATCGGACCGCCACTGGACTTGGTCAGCGACCAAACCTTCTGCCTGAGGTCCGTTCATGAGGACTTGGTTGCAAGGCTGGCTTCGTTTGGCTCGGTTCGCGGCAATGGCCACAATCAGGCTGCCATGGGTCGCTACCCAGCCTGCTCTGTTCTTACCGGCATTTTATCAAGCGTTGGTTCCGGCTTTGGCGTTGGCCATGGCGTGCGGGGCTGCCACGGGTGTGGTGGTGTGGATTCATGTGCGTGAATCGCTGGTGCGCGTGGCGGGGCCGGGTGCGGCCATTTACATTCCGCAAGGGCTGGCGTTGGCAGTGCTTTTGGAACTGGCCCCCCTCACAGCGGGGTTGCTGACAGCTGGCCGTTCTGGCGCCCGGCTAGCGGCCGAGTTGGGGGCGATGCGCAACACGGAGCAGATCGACGCGCTGGAGGCGCTGGGCCAGTCGCCTGTGGCTTGGCTGGTGGCGCCTCGACTTTTGGCCCACATGCTGGCTTTACCGTTGTTAACCGGGGTGTTGGCGCTGGTGGCATTGGCGGCGGGTGCTGCTGCGGAGTCGATGGGCGGGTCGTTGACTTGGCAGCGGTACTGGATTGAAGTCGGGCGGGTGATTGATTGGCGGGATGTGCTGCCGGCGCATTTAAAGACGGTGGTTTTTGGCTGGTTGGTAGCGGTGATTGGATGTTATAATGGCATCTACGTGGATGGAGGAACCGAAGGGGTCGGCCGGGCGGCCACGCGAGGCGTGGTGCAGTCGATCTTGGCGGTGGTGCTGGTGAATGTGGCTTTAGTCCGCCTGATTCAGATCCTCCAAGCCGCGTGAATGGCCCTCGTAGCTCAGCCGGATAGAGCAACGGTTTTCTAAACCGTAGGTCGGAAGTTCGAGTCTTCCCGGGGGCAATACCGCGCGTCAATCACCAAGGGTGCGCACGATGCAGATCGTTGGCTCGTGCCTTCTCAGTCGTGCGGGGGTGTTTGTCTCATCAAAGTAACGCGTCCCAACCATCGGAACCGCAGAGCCCTGCACGGGTGAGTAAGGGGCTACGGGCTCTTTGGCGGAGGCTGCCTGCCACTCGCAAATCTCGACATCTTTTGCTATCAACGTGTTTGCTTCTGCTGAACCAAAAGATGGTCTGAGGCGTCTTATGTGGTAGAGTCGTGCAGACGGCGTAATCCATGCGTGGAGTTCAGCAATCATGCGCTCAGGTTTCTGGTGGGGGTGCGCTGCGGGAAACCAGGGCTTTAAGGCCCGCCATCGATCTATTCCTGCTTTGACAGCACTCGAAGAGCGACTCACCCCAACTAATACCGCCCCCTATGTTCAGGCACCAGTGGCCGATATTTCCGTGAATCCCGGTGCCGTTGCTCAATCGTTCAATCTGTCCCAGGTCTTTGCCGATGCCGATCCCCTTAACAGCAAGGTGGGCATTGTCACCAGCGAAGGCACCGTGGAAGTGGAGCTGTTCGACCGCGCTGCCCCAGCCACGGTGGCCAACTTCCTGCGTTATGTTCAGGCTGACCGCTACGACAACACAATTGTTCACCGCAGTGTTCCCGGGTTTGTCGTGCAGGCGGGCGGTTACCGTTACGTTTCAACAGACACTGGCCTAGCCTTGCCGCACATCGATACCTACCCAACCGTGGTGAACGAATTCAGCCCCACCCGCAGCAACTTGCGCGGCACCATTGCCATGGCCAAGCTAGGTAGTGATCCCAACAGCGCCACGAGCGAGTTTTTCTTCAATCTGGGCAACAATTCTTCCAATCTCGATAACCAGAACGGTGGCTTTACCGTCTTTGCCCAGGTGATTTCTCAGGGCATGAACGTGGTGGATGGTATTGCCGGGTTGCAATATTACGATGCCGGCAGCCCGTTTGACACGATTCCCCTCAAAAATATCACTCAAAGTCAAACGCAGATTCTGGTGCAGAATCTGATCACCATCAACGACGTGGCCATTCGCTCTCTGGGCGAGCAGGTTAGTTACTCGGTGGTGAGCAACTCAAATCCCAATGTGGTGACGCCCGCCATTGTTAATGGCAGCCTCAATTTTGCTTTTTCCGCCACAGCCCAAGGTAGGTCCACCGTTGTGGTGCGCGCGACCGACCGTGCCGGCGCAACGGTGGATATGCCGGTCAATCTGAGAGTGGGGAATCTGGTGCCGGTCATTCAGGCACCCACAACAACGTCTTTTGTCGTCAATCAATCGAAGTTGCTTTCAGGGCTGTCGGTAAGCGATGCGGATGGTCTTCCCGCAGACATTCTGAATTTAACAGCAACCGTAACGGTTGGAACGTTAAAACAAGGGACAGCCACCGCCAAAAGCCTGTCGTTTTCCGGTACACAAGCCGCCATCAACACATGGTTGGCTGGTTTGAATTATCAATCCGCAACCGACAGTGTGGTAACAGACACCTTGGCGCTTCGGATAACTGAAACAGGCATATCCGAGCCGCTGACGGCTACCAAAAATGTGGCACTTGCTCCGCTTAGGAATTCCGTAACCAAGGTGACCGATCCTTTGGCAACGTCTAAAGTTGCCTTGATGATTCAGGGCACGGACGGTGCCGATGCCATCTGGGTGCGCCCTTCGGGCACTTCCACCACCACGTATCTGGTGACCATGGGCAGTGTCACGCAAACGGTTGCTGGCATTACGGGCAGGGTGGTTGTTTTTGGATTTGCAGGCAACGACAGCATTAACTTGGCATCGGCCAGAATCGCCACCCGGGTGGACGCCGGCGATGGCAACGACATTGTCCAGGGCGGGAGTGCCGCTGATTTCATATTTGGCGGCAACGGCGCCGACTTGTTGATAGGTGGACTGGGTGCCGACACGATCAGTGGCGATGCGGGCAACGACATTCTGGTGGATGGGACCGTGGCGTTGACTCAGACGGGCGACACGCTGACTCGGGTTTTGACCACGTGGTCGTCTGTGGCAGTGCCAACAACAACCATTTACAACAATATTACGGCCCGCTTGCGCATGACAGCCGACACAGCGGCGCGCGACACGCTGAAAGGCCTTGCTGGCAGCGACTGGTTCTGGTCCGCGGTGTCTCAAAACACCGGTGTTTTGGCGGATATTCTCGAGGCACCCGTAGAAAAGCGGCGGACGGTTTGATGGTTTTGGCTTTTATGGGTAGCCAATTTCCAGCCAGCGAGCGGAGAAAACGGAATGGTGTGAGTAACCCGCCGACTTGCGTCGGCGGCTCGAAAATGGAAAAAGAACCAAGGAAAATGTCGAGCCGATGGCGCAAGCCGTCGGGTTTGTTTTAGAGAAATCCAGTCAACGAGCTTGGAAAATGGATTTGTGTGAGTAACCCGCCGACTTGCGTCGGCGGCTCGAAAAGTCGCATTGGTGGTGGCTCGAAAATGGAACAAGCAACAAGCAAAATGTCGAGCCGATGGCGCAAGCCATCGGGTTAGTTTTAAAGAAACCCAGTCAACGAGCTTGGAAAGTGGAATGGTGTGTGTAACCCGCCGACTAGCGTCGGCGGCTCGAAAAGTCGCATTTTTGGTGGCACGAATTGTAGCAAGCAAAATGTCGAGCCGATGGCGCAAGCCGTCGGGTTAGTTTTAAAGAAACCCAGTCAACGAGCTTGGAAAGTGGAATGGTGTGAGTAACCCGCCGACTAGCGTCGGCGGCTCGAAAAATCGTATTGTTGGTGGCACGAATTGGAACAAGCAAATTGTCGAGCCGATGGCGCAAGCCGTCGGGTTTGTTTTATTCATAGAAAATGCAACGTGTCAGAGCCTCAAAGCTTCGCTAGAAGCACTAGCCCATAACCTGCGCCAGAAACCGCGCGGCGCGTTCGCTTGATGGGCGGTCGATCACGTCGGAGGCAGCGCCGCATTCGGCGACGTGTCCGTCTGCCAGCAGGGCCACGCGGTCTGCGGCGCGGCGCGCAAAACCGATTTCATGCGTGACCATAACAATAGTAAGCCCCTCGGCGCGGATTTCCTCCAGCACGTTCAGCACATCGGATTTGGTTTCCGGGTCGAGTGCCGAGGTGATTTCATCGCATAACAAAACACGTGGTTCCATGGCCAGCGCTCGGGCGATGGCCACGCGCTGCTTTTGTCCGCCTGAAAGGCGCGACGGAAACGATCGGGCCTGATCTTTCAAACCGACCTTGTCTAGTAGTTTCATGGCAAGGGCCGTTGCTTCTTCCCTGCGCAGCCCCGATACCCACTGGGGGGCCGCGGCAATATTGTCGGCTACCGTCATGTGCGGGAACAGTTGATAATCTTGAAAGATCATGCCAACGCACGACCTCAGCCAGGCGCCGTTTTCGTGATGCTCCCCAGCCTTGATTGTTTTGTTATCGAATGTTACTGAACCGGCTTGAAACGCTTCAAGGCCTGCCAGGCAGCGCAGCAGCGTGGATTTGCCGCCGCCAGATGGGCCAATGAGCGCCATGGTGGATCCTGATGCGATATCCAGCGACACGCCGCGCAGGATTTCGCGTTGGCCGTGGCGTTTAACCAGGCCATTGATGGCGATGGCTTGTCCAGATTTGTTGGTTTTAGGTTCCATGGCTATCCGTATTCCATGCCTTTTCCAAGTAACGCGACAGGTAGCCCAGAGGCAGCGACAAGGCGAGATAGAGAGCGGCCGTCACCAACCCGATTTCCACAAATTTGAGGCTGCTTTTGGCCAGAATCTGGTATTCCTTGTTCAGTTCAACCAGAGCGATGGCGCTGGCGATGGAGGTGTCTTTGAACAGGGCGACCATGTCGCTGGTCATGGGGGGCAGGGCCGTGCGGAGAGCCTGAGGCAGGATGATGCGTTTGAAGGTGAGGTTGGGTGACATCCCTAAGCATGCCGCAGCTTCCCACTGGCCACGGGGAACGGCCTGAAGCGAGGCGCGGTAGATTTCCGCCTCGTAGGCGGCGTAATTGAGACCCAACCCGAGCGTGGCTGCCACAAACGGCGTGATCCACTCGCCAAGGCCGTTCCAGCCAAGGCTTTCAGCCATGGTTGGCAAGCCGAAGTAGATGAAAAACAGTAACAGAAGTACCGGAATGCCCCGAAAGAACTCGACATAAGCGATGGCAAGCATTGCAAATGGTTGGGGGGCGTACAAACGGGTGACGGCTACAAGCAGGCCCAGAGCCATGGCCAAAGCGAAGCTGGCAGCGGTAAGGCGCACGGTCACCCATGCGCCTTCCAGCAGCAGGGGCAGATAGCGCATCAACGTCCAGTTTTCGCCGGTATGGTCGGTTTCCAGTTCCCATGAATCGTCACTTGTGGCTGTTTGTAGATGGGTGGCTTGGAATTCGTCCCACAGCCCCCATTCTTCGAGTATGCCTCGCAGCGTCCCATCGGCGATGAGTGCGTCGATGCCCGCGTCGATTTTTGTTTTCAAGACGGTGTCTTCCGGATGCACGGCAATGGCATAGCGGCCGGGCGCAAAGGCCGGTCCGGCAAAGGCCAAGGCCTTGTCCTTGCGGGCATAGGAGATGGCCATGGGCAGGTCGAGCAGTACGGCGTCGAGTCGGCCCAAACCCAGATCGCGGTAAGCCTCGGTGGGAGCAGGGTACCCGGCGACATCAAACCCGTCGTTGGCTAGGATGCGTTCTGCTGCTGTGGCGTCCATGGTGCCAACTTTGGCGCGTGGTAGTGTGTTTTTAAGGGTGGTGTAGTCGGTAAATCGTGATTCGCCAATTCGGCAGACAAGTTGCTGGCGGTAAAGGTAGTAGGGGCGGCAGAACAGTACTTCGCGCCTGCGGTCGGGGGTGACTTCCAGGCCATTCATGGCGAGGTCGAAATCGCGTTTTTTCAGCCCGGGAACCAGATTGTCGAACGGGTACTGGGTGAATGTGATCGGCCTGCCAAGACGGGCTGATAGGGCCTTGGTGATGTCAACTTCAAAACCAACACGTTCAAAGCCATCGCCAGTCTGCCTTTTGAAGCAGTAGGGCGCTCCGCCTTCCTCGTCGCATCCCCAGCGCAGAGGCTCGGCAGCGGGTGTCGTGGAGAGTAGGATTAAAGCCGCGAGCGGCCAAAAGCCTGCCATGTTTCCTCCTGCATCAGCACAAGAACGCACCACATACCAAAAATAGGGCCCAACAGGGCGCATCCGCAAGGGCTGATGCAGGGCAGGGCGTTGACCACGGCGCCAGCCATAGCCAATCCGTATCCTTGGCCTGTTTGAAGGGCACGGCCTCCGACAACTCCCAGAATACCCGTGGCCAGTCCACCCAGAGCGAAGAAGGTGGCCATGCCCTGATAGGCTCTGTGAATGTCGTCGAAGGTGGCGTTGTCTTTTTTCAGGCGCGCCCGCATGGCCTCCACCTGCTCGGGTTCGCGCTTTTCCATCACACGGAGAACGGCTTCAGGTTCGGATGCCGAAAGCACAACGGCAGCAAGGGCCGCCACGCTGCCAACCACAAGGTTCATGACACCGCAGAAAAAAAGGAATGCACCCGCGATTGCCATGCGGATGGTGGCTTTTGTGGATGTTGTGGATTGGGGTGGGGGAGATACCGGTTCACGGGGCGTGTCCCATTCGGGCTCGATCCGTTTGGGAATGCCTGAGCTGTAATCGAAACGAGGGCCGGGTGTAGGCGTGGGTCCGTCCATTGTGCGGGGCGATCTCCCGAAATAATGTGAAATGAGATGGTAACAGGGGCCCGCTCTGGCGCAATGGCGCTGTGCTTCAACGCGGTTCAAGGGTGGTGTCGTGGTCGGGCCAGCAACCCGGGGTGTGGATGTCCAGAAGGGTGAGACCCTGATCGCCGGCACTGAAGGCGTGGCGTGTGCCGGGGGGCAGGCGTAGAAACAGACCGGCATGGAGGGGGTGATCGACACCATCGAGGTGGGCCATTCCCGATCCGGCGATCACGTAGTAGGCTTCTTCGGCGCGCGTGTGGTAGCTGATGGGAGTGATGGCCCCCGGGTCGAGACGGACATGCCAAGCGGTGAGTTCGCCCTGTTCGTGGCGTTGGATGAGTGGTTCGAGGTGGTAGGGGCCGAGTGAGCGGTCAGCGGGCAGCAACCCCGGCTGCCTGACAATGACTCCGAGATCTTGGCGGGTCATGGTTTCCTCGTCATGTTAAAATGGATGATCGATACTGTATGGACCGGAACTTGAGTCCATGTTATGCTTCAAATGTGAATAATACCGTAACGAGAGACACGAGTCCTGTGACAGATCCGACAATGCAGCCTGCCACGCAGGCGGAAGAAATGGCGCCAACGTTCAGCGCGCCCTCCCAAGAAACGCAAGAAACCGGCGGAAGTCCGAACGGTTTGGAAGCATTGAATTTGCGGCCTGAGCTCTTTGCCTCGCTGCAACGCGCTGGCTACACCAAACCAACACCGATCCAACGCGAAGTCATTCCATTGGCGCTCGCTGGCCACGACGTGATTGGCCAAGCCCAGACCGGTACAGGCAAAACCGCTGCGTTTCTGGTGCCATTTCTTCAAAATTGGCGATCCATGCAGACTGAAGGGGTTGCCGGCATTGTGCTGGTCCCCACTCGCGAACTGGCCCTTCAGGTGGTTGCTGAAGCTCGGAAAATCGCCTGCGATCCAGACTTTGCCGTGGTTGCGGTTTATGGTGGCCAAGCTATTGGCCCACAGATTACCGCCATTCGCAAAAATGCTCCCCTTGTGGTGGGCACCCCCGGGAGGGTGATCGACCACCTTATGCGTGGCACCTTGCGACTCGATAATTTGCGTTATGCCGTGCTCGACGAAGCCGATCGCATGCTTGATATCGGGTTCCGCCCCGATATTGAAAAAATCCTCCGTCGCTGCCCAACCGACCGTCAGACCTTGCTTCTATCGGCAACCATGTCCGACGAAGTGCTTCGTTTGGCTCAACGCTATCAGCGCGACCCGAAAACCGTTCAAATCACGCCGGAAATACCGACGGTGGCGCGTATCCGCCAGTCGTATGTGGCGGTGGAAGAAGATCGCAAGCTGCCTTTGTTGCTGAAACTGCTGGAAACCGAGCAACCGCGTGCCAGTATCATTTTTGTGGAACGCAAACGCTGGGCGGAAAACCTTTACCGGGAACTCCGGCAGACTATCAAGGGTGTTTCCATGATGCACGGCGACTTGCCCCAAGGCATGCGCACAAAAATCATGGAAGCATTCCGCGCCGGGAAGATCCGGCATTTGGTGGCAACAGATGTGGTGGGCCGCGGTATCGACGTGAAGAACCTTTCCCACGTCTTTAATTATGATATTCCCGAAGATCCTGACGCCTACGTTCACCGCATCGGCCGGACCGGCCGCATTGGCGCCGATGGCGTGGCCATCGCCTTCATCTCGCCAGACCAAGGGCATCGGCTGACCAGCGTTGAAATCTTCATCAACAAGCTGCTCGATAAGCGCGAGGCACCCGGTTTCGAGGGGGTTCGCCCCAAAGATCTGCCCCAACCCGAAGAGATCAAGGCTCCAGCAGCTCCGGCTCAGCCCGTGTTCGGGCGCCGTACCAAAAAATACAGCAACAGGCTGTAATCTGCCGGTTGGCCCTCCCTCGTCCGCTGGCATAGACTGTCACGTGTCGTTCCGGCACGTGATTGTTGTTTTCGCAGCGGAGTTATTAAATGCCCAATGAACTAGAACCTTGGGGGCCGGCGCGTTCCACGGTGCCCGGCGCGCCGTTATCCGCCACTGCCCTTGAGGGGATTCATGCTTATTGGAGGGCTTGCAACTACTTGGCGGCAGGGATGATCTACCTCCGCGCCAACCCGTTGCTGCGTGAACCGCTGCGGATCGAACATATCAAGCGGCGTCTGCTGGGGCATTGGGGTGCCAGTCCGGGCTTATCGTTTTGTTACACGCACCTGAACCGTATCATCCGTGAACGTGGCGAAAACGTGATCTTTCTGGCGGGCCCGGGCCACGGCGCCCCCGGTGTGATCGCCCCTGTTTTTCTTGAAGGCGTTTATTCTGAAATATATCCGCAATGCGGTGCCGACGCTGCCGGTATGGAACACCTGTTCCGCATGTTCAGCTTCCCCGGCGGCGTGGGCAGCCATTGCACGCCGGAGCTGCCCGGCAGCATTCATGAAGGTGGAGAACTAGGCTACAGTGTGTCGCATGCTACCGGCGCGGTGTTCGACAACCCGCGTCTGGTTGCCGCGGTGGTGGTGGGCGATGGCGAGGCGGAAACGGGGCCACTGGCGGGCTCGTGGAATGGCGGGCGCTTTCTGAACCCCGCAACCGATGGCGCTATTTTGCCCATTTTGCATCTGAACGGATATAAAATCAACAACCCCACTGTTCTGGCCCGGATTCCGCGCGCGGAGCTGATCAGCTTTTTCATCGGGTTGGGCTACGAACCGCTGCTGGTTGAGGGTTCTGAACCGGAGAGCATGCACCAAGCCATGGCGGCCACGCTGGACTACGCCTTCGATCGCATTGAAGCCATCCGCAAAGAAGGCAAGGCGGAGCGCGCCCGCTGGCCGCTGGTCATTCTGCGCAGCCCCAAAGGCTGGACCGGGCCACACGAGGTGGATGGCCTGCCGGTTGAAGGAACATTCCGATCGCATCAGGTGCCATTATCGGGCCTTGCTGGTAATCCGGCGCATTTGGCGCAGCTTGAGGCGTGGCTGAAAAGCTACAAGCCGGAGGAACTGTTCGATTCCACCGGTGCCTTCCGGGCAGAGTTGAAGGTGCTGGCGCCCTCGGGAACCAGCCGTATGAGCGCCCGACCAGAGGCCAATGGCGGTTTGATCCGCCGGCCATTGCGTATGGGAGATTATCGGCAGCATGCGGTGAAGGTTGAAAAGCCGGGTGTGGCGCGATCGCTGAACACGGGGCCTTTGGGTCGGTTTCTGCGCGATATCATGCGCGACAATCCGCAGCAGTTTCGAGTATTTGGGCCCGATGAAACCTCTTCGAATAAGCTGCATGCCCTTTACGAGGTGACAGGGAAAACCTGGCTGGCCGAGCGCCTGCCAACGGATGATCAGGGGGGGCATCTTTCAGCTGATGGTCGGGTGATGGAAATTTTGTCCGAGCACACGCTTGAAGGGTGGCTTGAGGGGTATTTGCTCACCGGCCGGCACGGGTTCCTCTCCACCTACGAAGCCTTTGTGCATGTGATTGATTCCATGTTCAACCAGCATGCCAAGTGGCTGGCCAAGTCGCGTGAATTGGCGTGGCGCGGCAGTGTCTCGTCGCTGAACCTGTTGATCACGTCCACTGTATGGCGGCAAGATCACAACGGTTTCACGCACCAAGATCCGGGTTTTCTCGATGTGGTGGTGAACAAGAGCCCCGATGTCACGCGCATTTATCTGCCTCCCGATGCCAACTGCTTATTGGCCGTGGCCGATCATTGCCTTAAAAGTGTCGATTACGTGAATGTGATTGTCTGCGACAAGCAGGATCACCCGCAGTTTTTGTCGATGCAGCAGGCGGAACGCCATTGTGCCAAGGGTTTGGGCCTGTGGGAGTGGGCCAGCACCGATTCGGGCCAGGAGCCAGATGCGGTGCTGGTGGGTTGTGGCGATGTCGCCACGCAGGAGGCTCTGGCCGCCGCAGCCATGCTTAGGCAGCACCTGCCTGACCTGCGGCTACGATTTATCAATGTGGTGGATCTGTTTCGTTTGTGTCCGCAATCGGAGCATCCGCATGGCATGTCCGACCGCGAGTTCGATTCACTCTTCACGCTCGACAAACCAATCATTTTCAATTTTCACGGGTATCCGTACCTGATTCACCGTCTGACCTACCGTCGCACCAATCACGAAAACTTGCATGTGCGTGGGTACAAGGAAAAGGGAAACATCAACACGCCGCTGGAATTGGCGATCGAAAACCAGATCGACCGTTTTACCTTGGCTCGCGATGTCATTGGCCGGGTGCCGCGCTTCCGGGTCTCCGCGGCGCACCTGCGCGAACGTTTCCGCGACGAGCAACTCGACTGCCTCAGGTATGCGCACGAACACGGCGTGGACAGGGAAGATGTCGTCGCGTGGTCATGGCCTGTGTGATACGTGAACTGTTTCAAAATAAAAAAAGATAGGCGCGGCAGATTAAGTCTGCCGCGCCTTCTGATTTGATATGTTTCAGCCCCGAATCAGTTCAGGTCGTTGACTTCGCCGCCATCACGTGTGACCAGTCGGCCCAGTGTGCGGATGCTGGTGCTGGCGGAGATGAACCTGACAGATCCATCGACCAGCGTGGCATTCACACCACCGGTGTGGAAGCTGTAAAGCTGGCTGGTACCGTCTGTTCCAAAGAAAGCGGAGGTAGGTCCTCCTGCCGCGATGTAATCCAGCCCATTGGTGGCATTGATGGCGGTGACGCTGGTTGAAGTGGCGCTCGTTGGAATGGTGCCAGTGGCATCGGTTCCCAAGAGGAAAGCGATTTCACTAGCCGGGCGGCACCAGCCGCCTCCGTTGACGCGAGCGGTTGTTGAAGCTGCTACTGCAAGCTTGCCGTTGCGGAAAATATCAGGACGGCCAGCAGATTCGGTCACAAACAGGGTGTTGGAGGTGCCGTCGAGGAAGTCGGCAAAGCGCAGGCCCTGAGTTTTGGAGATAGCACCGCGCGCATTACCGGCAATATCAACCAGACCCGCCGTGGCTAAAAATGGATGCACACCATAGATACCAGCGTAATCGGTGTTGGCCACAATGTTGGACCATGCAGGTGTGGTATCGGGAGCGCCGTCCTGCTTCTGGCCACTGGGCGACGATGGGCATTCAAAAGTTTTGATACGGGTGCTGACAACTGGAAGATTCAATGGGTCGGACCAGTTGACGGTGAGGTTGTAGTTCTTCCACAGGTTGTCCTGCTCGATGTACGGCAGAATATAGGTGGCCCAACGCACGCGAACCGTTGAGTTGACGGCGGGGCGAAGGTTGGCGGGAATCGTGCCCCGCGCATCGTGGAAACCGTGCAGCGCCATGCCAATTTGTTTCAGGTTGTTGGTGCAGCTCATGCGGTTGGCGGCTTCACGCACCTTCTGCACGGCGGGAACCAGCAGGCCGATGAGAACGGCGATGATGGCAATAACAACCAGGAGTTCGATCAGGGTAAAGGCAGGGCGCGAAGCGCGGGCCTGAGTGTGAGCAGTCATGCGTGACCTCCATGCAAGCGATCGTTTTTCGAATCATGATCAGCATTAGTATCATTAAGCTGATCAGACCAGTAAACATCGGCCTGGCGGCTTCGTCAAGTTCAATAAATCTCCATCATGATCATTTTAGTCGTGTTCCGAAATGAAGCAGGCAATGCCTACAGATCAAGCGTCGATTTTCAGACAACTCCTTGACAGTCATCCATTCACGGGCTGAATTACCTAGGAAATAAGCGAATAGCTACGCTGCAGCGGGTGGTGGCATGCCAGTTGCATTGAGTCTTCTGTTCAAAAGAAAACTACCAAGGTCTCCTCTCCATGCAGACCATGCGACAAACAAATGGCACCTCGTGGTTCGAGGGCTACCAATCAGCAGGTTGGGATGAAATGGTTGCTGCCAATGGCAGCATTCGTCCCCATTACGAAGAAGTGGCCAGCAGGCTTGCCGAGCTGACTCCTGCTGATATCCAGAGGCGACACCGCCTTGCAGATCTGACGATGCGTCAGCAAGGAATTACCTTCACTGTTTACGGCCGGGATCAGGGTGTTGAGCGGATTATGCCATTTGATCCCATGCCCCGGATCGTACCGGCAGATGAATGGGAAAAAGTTGAACGTGGTCTGAAACAACGCATTAGGGCCCTTAACCTATTTGTTCACGATGTTTACCATGGCCGCAAGATCCTGAAGGACAGGATCGTTCCGGCGGATCTTGTTCTAGGATGCACTTCGTACCGCCGGGAAATGGTGGGGATTCAGGTCCCCAGTGACATTTACATCCACATCTGCGGCACCGACCTCATCCGAGATCCTTCGGGTGAGTATCTGGTTTTAGAAGACAATGGCCGCACTCCCTCCGGCGTAAGCTATGTTCTGAAAAACCGTCAGGTCATGAAGCAGGTCTTTGCCCCCCTGTTTGGCGACAATATTATTCGGCCTGTGGACGATTATCCAGCGCGGCTTCTGTCGATGCTGAGGCATGTGGCCCCCGGTGGAATTGAGGACCCCACCATCGCTGTATTAACTCCCGGTCTTTATAACTCCGCATACTTCGAACACAGCTTTTTGGCCCGGCAGATGGGGGTAGAGCTGGTGGAGGGCCGCGATCTGGTCGTGGAGAACGGTTACGTGCATGCGCGCACCACTTCGGGCCTTAAGCGCATCGATGTTCTTTACCGCCGAGTCGATGATATGTTTCTCGACCCGCTCACCTTCAATTCCTCAAGTATTCTCGGCGTGCCCGGCTTGATGGGTTGCTACCGTGGTGGCCGTGTCAATCTTGCCAACGGTATCGGAACAGGTGTTGCGGACGATAAAGGTATTTATCCTTTTGTTCCCGACATGATACGTTATTATCTCGCTGAAGATCCGATTCTGCGCAATGTAGAAACATACCGACCCACGCTGCCTTCGCACAGGCAGCATGTGCTGGCCAACCTTCACAAGCTTGTGGTGAAGGCGGTGGATGGCTCTGGTGGCTATGGCATGCTCATCGGGCCAGCGAGCACTGCCGAGGAACGCGAAGCTTTTGCCCGCAAGATCGAGGCCAACCCACGTGGATATGTGGCACAGCCTACCATTTGCCTCAGTCAGCATCCAACATTTGTCGATGGTGCCCTTTCCGGCAGGCACGTCGATCTGAGACCTTTCATTTTGTACGGTGAAGACATCCATGTGCTTCCGGGAGGTCTCACGCGCGTTGCCCTGCGTCAGGGAAGTTTGGTGGTGAACAGTTCTCAGGGTGGTGGCAGTAAAGATACCTGGGTGCTGGCATGAATGGCGTGGCGCAACAAATTACCGAGAAGCGGGGTGGGGCCATGCTGAGTCGTGTTGCTGAAAATCTTTTTTGGGCTGCTCGCTACATAGAGCGCGTGGATGGTTTGGCGCGCCTGATGGATCAGGCATTTCAAGTGGAATTTGATTCCGGGTTTGACGACGGAACCACGGGCCCGGTTGAATCGATTTTAGAAATCCTAGGCTGTCGGGAGCAGTGCGCGACCGACACCAATCAGGCTGCTTTCAAGTCTGGGCAAGACTTGATGCGCTGGCTGGCTTTTGGCAAGAACGGTTTGTATTCGATCCGCTCGATGGTTGCCGCGGCGCGTGAAAATGCGCGTTCAACGCAAGAAGCGCTCAGCGCCGAGGCGTGGAACCAGATCAATCGGTTTCACCTGTCGATGTCCAGTCGCAAGGCGGAAGGGCGATTTCTGGCTTCACCGGTACGGTTTCTGGAATCGGTCAAGCGTTCGTGTGTGTTGTTCGCCGGCCTGATCGATGCCACCCTGCCTCGCGACGAGGCCTATCATTTTGTGCAACTCGGCTCGTACCTCGAGCGGATTGACATGACCAGCCGGATATTGGCAAGTGCCACCCGCAATGTGCTGATTGAAACGGCTGCTGGAGACGGTACGGCAGCCAGCGAAGAACTTGAAGGCTTGCGATGGACGGGCCTTTTGAAGGCGGTTGGTGCCCAGGAGGCGTATCTGCGCCGTTTCCGAGGCGATATCACTTCCGAAGGTGTTTTGAAATTCCTTCTACTTGAACACGAATTTCCTAGGAGTTTGCGATTCGGCCTCAACCGATGCTTGGAATCGCTGCAGGAAATTGCCGGGCCGGAACGAACCAAATACGTTTCAGAAGCCGAGCGCCTGCTGGGAAGGCTTGAAAGCGACCTGCGCTACTTGGAGCCCTCCGATATTCTTGCGCGTGGCCCCGTGGTGTTCTTGGGCGAAATTCAGAATATTTGCGCGAAGGTTGGCGGCGAAATCGCCCGCGATTGCTTTGTCTGACAGTAGATCGAACCACTGTTAAGGAGTTTTAGAATGCTCTTCCGTATCGAACATGAAACTGTTCTTTCTTACGATTCTCCTGTGTTTGAGCATGTTTTTGAATTGCGCATGGCGCCTGTTTCCGACGACGATCAGACGTCGCTTGGATACCGGTTGCGCATCAGCCCGCTTACCCCGAGCACACCGTACCGCGACGGTCACGGCAACCGTGTGGAGCTGATCACGGTGTTGGCCCCGTGCCAGAAAATCGTGGTTAGGGCCACTAGTTTCGTGCGTACGCACCGGAGGCCTTCTAGCGATCGTCTTGTAGGTGTGCGTGTTGGCGATGCGGGATCAGATCAGCCCGGGGTAGTCGACGCGCTCGATTATATCGGCTTCACCACGCTGGTCGACAGCGGTCCGTGGCTTGATTCTCTAGTTAAGGAAATGGGATCGGTGCACGAACTGTCCCCGGAGCGTTACCTGTACAAGGTAACCGCGTTGATCAAATCGCATGTCAAGTACGAGAAAAAGCGCACGGAAGCAGGAACGCCGGCATCGGCGGCGCTGGCTCTGGGTGCCGGGGTTTGCCAAGACTTTTCTCATCTGTTTTTAGCGATTTGTCGGCGTATGGGAGTTCCAGCTCGTTATGTGAGTGGGTATATCCATCAACCCGGTGAAATCGAAAGCCATGCTTGGGTTCAAGTCTGGGCAGGTGCCACCCAAGGTTGGATCGACTTCGACCCAACTCATAACTGCTTGGTGGCAGATGATCATGTGGTAGTGGCCGTTGGCCGCGACTACTCCGATGTGCCGCCCAACAGAGGGGCGTGGCGGGGCGAGGCTACAGAATCGATTCAGGTGGCCGTGCGCGTGGAATCGGTGCCACGTTTGCCGGCGGACTGGATCGACGCAGATTCATTGCCACTAGCTGTGGCGGTGCGCGATTCCGGTGGAGGCGGCGGAAGTGCTGCGCGTAATGCGCCTAGGCCTTCGGCGCGTCAATTTCACCGGATGCTGTACCGGCAGCAGCAGCATCAGCA
>CAMCLK010000041.1 GCA_945875585.1 Candidatus Kuenenia stuttgartensis
GCGGGGCTCTGCGGTGTTGAAGGAATGTGGCACTTGCCAATAGCGCCATCCGGGAGATTGGCGTACCGATAATAACAGTGAGGCTCATGAATTCGCAGAGCCCCGTACGGCTTGGTGCGTCGTGTAATTATCGCCGTTACTCCGGATACAGCGGCGTGCTCAGGTAGCGTTCGCCCAAGTCGGGGAGGATCACCACGATGATCTTGCCTTTGTTTTCAGGGCGGTGTGCGACCTTCACGGCCACATGCGCCGCGGCGCCGCAACTGATGCCGCAGAGCATGCCCTCTTCCTTCGCCATGCGGCGGGCCATGGCAAACGAATCGTCGTCGCTTACTTGCACCACCTCGTCAATGATATCGAGATTGAGAATGCCAGGAATAAAACCCGCGCCTATCCCCTGAATCTTGTGGCGGCCTGGCTTAATGTCTTGCCCCGCCATTTTCTGGGTGATCACCGGGCTTGTTTCTGGCTCAACCGCAATCGCCTTGAACCCCGGACGGCGCTTCTTCAACACCTCGGCCACACCCGTGATGGTGCCGCCCGTGCCTACACCACTCACCAAAATGTCTACTTCACCACCGGTATCTCCCCAGATTTCCTCCGCAGTCGTACGACGGTGGATCTCCGGATTAGACGGGTTGTTGAACTGCATCGGCATGTAGGCGTTGGGCATTTCCCGCACCAACTCCTCAGCCCGTGAAACCGCTCCGCGCATCCCCTGATCACCCGGCGTGAGAACAATTTCAGCACCAAAGGCTTTCAAAAGACGGCGGCGTTCCAGACTCATCGTCTCTGGCATGGTCACCATGAGCTTGTAGCCCTTGGCCGCACAGGTAAACGCTAGCCCAATTCCGGTATTGCCCGATGTGGGCTCCACAATGATTGTGCCTGGCTTGATTTTGCCGTTGCGCTCGGCATCTTCGATCATCGCCACACCAATACGGTCTTTCACCGACCAAAGCGGATTGAAATTTTCGAGTTTACCGAGGACCGTAGCAGGGGCGCCATCCGTTACCCGGCGGAACCGGATCAGGGGCGTGTTGCCCACGCATTCGGTGATGCTGTCGTAAACCTTGCCGCGGCCAATCGTTGATGTGCTCATGTGTGCCTCCTGATAACCAGAATTCTTACCATGCCGATCGTCGAGGTCAACATCGAACTTGCGTGCGTCCGATTGCCAGTCGTGTGGCGTAGTCTGTGGCCGTGATCAGCCCAGAAGCATCCGCCACGCCTTTCCATGCGATGTCGAAGGCTGTGCCATGGGCCACCGAGGTGCGAACAATGGGTAGGCCGACGGAAATGTTGACAGCCCTACCGCGGCCCGCGAGTTTGAGGGCAATGTGGCCCTGATCGTGGTAGAGGGCGACAATGCCATCGAATTGCCCTGCTAGCGCGCGGAAAAAAAGCGTGTCGGCTGGATAGGGGCCGGATAGGTTCGCACCCGTTTGCCGGGCTATGGCGACGGCTGGCTCTAAAAGCATTCCTTCTTCGTCACCAAACAGGCCATGCTCGCCGCCATGCGGGTTCAAGGCAGTAAGGCCTAACCGAGGTTTGTGAACACCCATGGAACGCAACAAACCATCGAGCAAGGTGGCACGGCCAGCGATGGCTGCCGGATCCAGTTGAGCAAATACATCGCGCAACGCCATGTGCAAGGTGTGATGGATGACCGCCAAGCCGGGAATGGCCAAGACCATGGCGAAGTCGGACCTGCCAGTCCGTTCGGCCAAAATTTCCGTGTGGCCGGGATGATGGATGCCGCCCAGCCGAAGGCTTTCTTTGTGCAGTGGCGCCGTGACGATGGCGTCGATTCGGTTGTCCATGGCCAAGTCGATGGCGTGACACAGATATTCGTACGCCCCCCGCCCAGCGCGTGCATCAATGGCGCCCGGGGCGACATCGTTCACGCACGGCGCCAAAGGCGGACGCACAACAGGCATCAGATCGAGCGCGGCAGCTACAGTGCCCGGACCATCGACTTCGACTACCTTTGCCGTGCCGCCCACAAGTGAAGCCGCGCGAACCATCACGGCAGGATCGCCCACAACCAGAGGGCGCGACATCCGGCAGAGTTCCGGCCAAGCCTTGGCAATGATTTCAGGGCCCACCCCGGCGGCATCGCCCATGGTATAGGCGACAATGGGTGTGAAATTTATGGTCATTGGCGTGGTCTTCCCAAACGAACGATCAGCCGCTCGAGTGTTGTGCGTTGTCCGATATGGCTGCCTCCTTTGAGGGCTAGGTCTGTGGTGACCAGATCTTCAGGCAGTCGCAAAAGTCGCCTAACTCCCAAATGCCGCATCAAGGATTCGGCGCCCTGCTGAGGGTATCCCGGTCGGATTCCGGCCTCGGTCATGGCCTGAGTTGGGTGCATGCCGGCGTGCATGCGTCTGCCGGCGCGCGCGATTTTGCGCAGGTGGAAGGCAAGGGCGCCGTTGAGGCGCATGCTGTTTTCGACAACAGTTCCGCCGAAGGCATATTGATCATTCATGATTTCCAAGGCGCGGCCAACCTGACCTGCAGCCAAGGCATCGAACACCTTCCACACAACGGCCTGCGTGCCGTTGCCGGCAAGGCTTTCGGCCAGCGTGGCGTCGATGGTGGCTCCGGGCGCCGAGGCAGCCAGTTTGGCCAATTCCTGGTCGAGTAAGCCAAGGTCGCTGCCGTGCTGCTCGGCGACAATCCGAGCGGCATCGGGTGACAGCTTTTTACCGTAAGCGTTTTGGCAGCGGGCTCTGCACCAGTCGGCTGATTTGAATGTTTTTGCTTCCACTTCGCATCGCAAAACGGCGTCTTCAGTAAGCATTTTAAACAGGCGGGTGTTCGAGGCCAAAGCGTCGAGGACCAGCACCAGAACGCCAGAGTGGCCTGTCTTTTCTATCAGCTTTTCAATTTTGGGGCGGTGTTCCGTAACAAAACTATCGGCATCGTCAACAATAACGACCCGGGTTCCGCCGAACAGGGATCCGGTGCCCAAATCGTCGGCCACGGTGGAGAACTCGAGTTTGTTGCCTGAGTGCCTGCTGAGGGCGTCTTCGTTCCCATCTGGGGCAAATGTTTGGCGAACAGCTCGCAAAGCCATCAGCTTCAGGAAATATTCCTTGCCGACAATGGCGTAGTCCGACCTGTGTGGGGCCGGTAAAGGTTTGTCGATCATGTCGAGCATGTTCATGGCCGAAACGCTCCCTGCTTCCATGGCAGGTTATCAGATTGGCATCGGCATGGGGGGATCAGGGGCCGGGCAGTGGAGGCGTGCCGGTTCCGGGTGTGAACGAGGGGAGTCCGCCTGCCGGTGCTGGTGCAGCCGGTGGAGGTGCCATGGGCAGAGGCGCAGGTGGTGCGGGTGACGGCGTCATAGGCAACGACATCGGTGCCGGCGGTAAACCGGGTGGAGGGCCAGCGGGCGGGCCCGAACCGGGCAGGGGTGAGGTGCCCGGCAGTCCCATAGGAGGCACGCTCACCGGATTCATCGGTTGCGATGCGGATGGAGGAGGCGAGAAGCCTCCAGCTGGTGTGGTTGGCGGCAGGGGGCTGGCCATAGGGGCAGGGGCTACACTGCCTCCGGGTTGGCCAACAGGTGCCACCTCAACTCCAACCACGCGAGCCTTGGGCAAATTCTGGTCCACTTTCACAGGGGATGCCGACGCCGAGATGCCAATGTTGCCAGCCTGATCCGTGCACTCGACACGGAGGTAAAACTGGAACGGCAAACCTTCCGGTGGCAGCTTCCAGACATGGCGGCCGGTGTTGGGAAGGTCCTTGAGAACGGGAGTCCACGGGCCCTGGCTGTCGCGGGCATAAGATATACTGATAGGGCTTTGTCCGAGGTACCTGTCCGACGCGGTCCACGTTAGGGTCATGAGGCCAATGTCTGCCCCCCTGCCTACTTCGGCATTGATGATCCGCACCACGGGCTTGGTTTCATCGACTTCCACGACAATGTGCGGTGGATCCCCAGCCTTGGGTGGTTGCTCGCCCAAATCGACTCCGCTTCGGGCCACAAGGGTGAATCCGTAACGGCCTTCTTCGGGAACCTCAAGAATGCACGGTGGTTCTTTGGGGGCATCGGCATCGTACTTGCGCCATGTGCGTCCGGAATCGCGTGTGTAGTAGACTTCCACACGGGAAACATCGGAAGGGCCAACGTCGTCTATTTTGTAATTGAGCTGGAATCGCCTGCTGCGAACCATGATTACCTGACCGGAACCGCCACCGGAAGTGCTGCCACGGCTACCACCTGAAACAATCTGTTCCCCGACATTCCGTGCTTTGTCTCGCACGGTGAGGCGCACCTCGACCGGAGTGGTGATGCCCGGATTGAAGACATGGGTGCCAGCAGGTATCTGCTGTGCCGGCAAAGGAACCCAATCGCGTGCCCCCTGAGCCCGGTATTCGAGTCTCATGGTGACAATATCGAGATTTTCGTCGCGTAGTTCCCACTCGATGGTTTGGGTGCTGTCTTTATTGGGTGGTCCTTGTTTTAAAAGGACTGTAGGTGCCTGCGTGTCGACACAGACCTTGAGCGCGGGCTGCGCTGCCGACATGCTGGCCGGGTTGAGTTGGCCTGTGGAATCTTGCGTTTGCACAGCAAACCAGTACCACCCGTCGCGCGGTGCCTTGAAGGGCACACCCCTCTGATTGGGCGAGGCTGTTGCCACATACTGGAAGCTTTTGCCGTAATCTTCGGAGACATGGAGCAGGATGGCTGAAGTTCTGCGGTCGGATGGATCTGGAATGACGGGAATAACAAACGATGGCTGTTCCGCGTAGTAGGACTGTTGCGCCATGGCTTTTTCAGGCCTGCTTGCGAGCAGTGCCCATGCCATCAAGGCGGCTCGAACCGTGTTCCTTCCGGAAACAGTTTGAACCAACCTGAACAGCAAATATCCGGCCTTGGCCATTTCTAGTCGCCCACACCGCGATTTCGTACTGCAAACCGCATACCCGGCCATAGTCTGAGTCTGGAATCGCAATCAAGGTCTTCTTGAACTATCGGCTGGAAGGATGGGTAATCTTGATTGTTGCGGGTTCGGGATCCCTGTGGAGTTACTGGACCGGAATCAACAATTGGATACACCAGCATTATGGATGATTGCCAAAGCCATGCACCTGCCCCAGCCATGCAAACCCCGCTTCATGCGTGGCATGTGGCCAATAAGGGGCGCATGGTAGACTTTGCAGGCTTCAGCATGCCGGTGCAGTACACGTCCATCATTTCCGAACACTTGGCGGTGCGAAAATCTGCTGGTTTTTTTGATGTGAGCCATATGGGCCGTCTGCTGATCCGTGGCGAAGCTGCCATGGAATGGCTGGACCGGATTGTTACCTGCCGGCTCAGTGATCTTGCGGTAGGCCAGGTTCGGTATGGCCTTGTGTGCAATGAGCAGGGCGGAGTGATTGACGACGTTTTGGTGACGCGCTGGCCCGATGCCTGGGGTTTGGTAGTTAACGCCTCCAATCATGAGGCTGTTGTGGCGTGGATGATGGCGCATCCGGTTGCCGATACCACGATAGAAGACGTCACGTCATCGACAGTGATGCTGGCCTTGCAAGGGCCGGAATGGTGGCGGGTGGTTCAGAGCTTTTTGCCAGAATCGATTCTGGCCCTTCCTTACTACCGAGGCGCCATTGTTGCCAAGGATGGCACGAAGTGGCGAATCAGCCGAACTGGCTACACTGGCGAATATGGTGTTGAAATTGTGGCGCCCGCCGCTGTTGGCGAAGCATTAGCCAACAGCTTGCTTCAGTTAGGGGCGGTGGCCTGTGGGTTGGGTGCTCGCGACACATTACGACTTGAAGCAGGGATGCCCCTGTATGGCCATGAACTGGACGAACAAACCAATCCGTTCCAAGCAGGGCTTGGTAGATCGGTGGACCTGTCGAAAGAGTTCTACGGTTGCAAAGCCCTCGAGGCGCTTCGGGGCGATGTGCATGCTCCTGTGCGGGTTGGCCTGATCCTCGATGGCCGGCGTGCCTCGCGCCAAGGTGATCAGGTTTTGGATGGTACTGGAATTCAGATTGGGCGCGTAACCAGTGGTACATTTTCACCCACGCTGGAGCGGCCAATTGCCATGGCGTATATCCGTCGGGAAATGGCAGTCACCGGCCAGAGTGTGTCGCTGCTGGTAAGAGATACCCATGTTCCCGGGCAAGTGACAGGTTTGCCGTTTTACAAGCGTCAAGCGCGTTGAGAAGTGATTGAAGCAAGGAGTTTTCAGATGAATCCTTCTGATTTGCGTTATGCCAAAACACATGAATGGGTTCGCGCCGATGGAGACGAATGCGTTATCGGTTTGACCCGCTTCGCGGTGGATCAGTTGACGGATGTGACCTACATTCAGCTTCCCGCAGTCGGCAAGAAGGTAAAGGCGGGCGACGGGCTTGGCGAGATCGAGTCTGTGAAGGCGGTGAGCGATATATATGCCCCCGTAACCGGAAAGGTTATGGCGGTAAATACCGACCTTTCGCGCGACCCCGGTCTGGTATCGCGCGATCCTTACGGTGCGGGGTGGCTTGTGCGCTTGCGGGTTGAAGGTGCCGTGGAATCTGGGCATCTGATGGACGCCCGCGCCTATGAAGCGCAGGTTTCTGAAACGCCGCACTGACAAGGAGTTGTTTTGTGGGCTATTTGCCGCATACAGCAGATCAAGTCGAAGCCATGCTCAACGCCATTGGCGTTCGGACTATCGACGATCTGTTTTCCGGAATTCCGTCCACAGCTAGGCTGAACCGGTCACTTCATCTGCCCGCGTCGCTGGCGGAAATGGACCTGTCTGCCCTTGTGGCAAGTATTGGCCGAGGCAATCGCTCTGCAAGCGACCTAGTCTGCTTTTTGGGTGGCGGCGCCTACGACCACTTTGTTCCAGCGGTGGTCGATGCTTTGGCGGGACGCTCCGAATTTGTCACGGCGTACACACCGTATCAGGCCGAAGCGAGTCAGGGTAGCCTGCAGGCTTTTTTTGAATTTCAGACGCTCATCTGCCAGCTTTCAGGCCTTGAGGTCACCAATTCCAGCCTCTATGAAGGTTCGAGTGCAGTGGCCGAAGCCGTGATGATGGCATTGGCCGTTGGTGGGCGCAACGGCCCTGTGCTGATGTCCCCGCATGCCCATCCCCACCATATTTCTGTTACCCGTACCTATCTAGCGAATCTTGGGACATCGGTCGAGACACTGGCAGCATCGAGTGATCGACTCGACCTTGCCTCGCTAGCATCGAGGATCAATGATCAAACACCGTGCGTGGTGGTTCAGCACCCTAACGTTCTTGGCAATCTGGAAGAAGTCGACGAGATAAGCCGGATCTGTAAAGAGAAGGGTGTGCTATTCATAGTATCGTACAACCCTGTCAGCTTGGGAATATTGAAAAGGCCGGGCGACTACGGGGCAGACATTGCCGTGGCTGAGGGCCAATCTCTTGGAAGTCCGTTAGCGTTTGGCGGCCCATACCTTGGCTTGCTCTCGTGTCGGGGCGAGCATCTACGCAAGATTCCAGGCAGGCTTGTGGGGCAAACAGTCGATCGGCACGGCAAACGGTGCTGGGTGTTGGCATTGCAGACCCGCGAACAGCATATTCGCCGGGAAAAAGCGACAAGTAATATCTGCACCAATCAGGGGCTTTATGCCCTGCGTGCCGCGATTCACCTTGCAGCCTTGGGCCCGGTGGGTTTGCGTGAAACCGCATTGATGTGTCTTGAAAGAGCACGTGAAACGGCAGCGGCCATTCGGAGGGCCGGGGCAGGTGAGCCTCTTGACGGTGCCCCATGGTTCAATGAATTTGTGGTCCGCTTGCCAGATACAGGGCCCGTTGCGGAGCGCGTTGTTGAAGCCATGGCGGAACGTGGATTTTTGGCGGGTTTTCCATTGGGGCGTTGGTATCCGGGACGTGAACGCGACCTACTGGTAGCGGTAACAGAACGGCGAACTCCTGTGGAAATCGATGCTTTCGCGGCAGCATTGGCAGCCGTGGTCAAGTCAGGCTGAGCAGCTTCCGGGAGGAATGCGCTATGAACAAGAATCAGTCGACAGGCCTGTTGTTTGAATTGAGCCGCGCCGGGCGCCGTTGCCACCAGATAGACGGCGTTCTGCGCAACGATGCTTCGCACGCCATTCCGCAACGATTTCTGGCAGATGCGCCTGTGCCGCTTCCGGAACTTGGCGAACTCGACATTGTGCGCCATTACACGAACCTGTCGTCGCGCAATATGGCGATCGACACTCATTTTTATCCGCTTGGATCATGTACCATGAAGTACAACCCCAAGCGGCATGAGCGAATGGTTTCGGATCATCATTTTGCGGATCTCCATCCGCTTCAACCAGCTTCCACCTGCCAGGGAATGCTGTCTGTCCTTCATGAAATGGAGATGATGCTGGCTGAAATTGCCGGGCTTCATGCCTGTTCCCTTCAGCCCTCGGCAGGCGCGCAAGGTGAGCTCACGGCCCTGCTTGTTGCCGCCGCTTACTTTCGCCACAGGGGTGAGCACCGGACCAAAGTGCTGATTCCCGATTCCGCCCATGGTACCAATCCGGCAAGTGCTGTGTTGGCCGGTTTTGAAGCTGTCACGGTTAAATCGACACCCGATGGTATGGTGGATATCGAGGACTTTACACGGAAGTTAGATGACAGCATCGCCGTGTTCATGATCACCAATCCTAACACATTGGGTCTGTTTGAAGGCCAAATTACGCGCATTGCCGATATGGTGCATGCGCGTGGCGGTTTGGTGTATCTCGATGGAGCCAACATGAACGCAATTCTCGGCATCGCCCGCCCGGGCGATTTCGGGGCGGACATGATGCATTACAATGTGCACAAAACATTCACAGGGCCGCATGGGGCCGGAGGCCCTGGTTCAGGACCGATTGCGGTTAGGTCCATGCTGGAGCCTTTTCTGCCAGTGCCCCGCGTGGTGAAACGGGATGGTCATTACATTCTCGCCGATGAAAGGCCGCTGTCGATCGGCCGTGTCCGTTCGTTTCATGGCAACATTGGCGTTCTGCTCCGGGGATATTTCTATATTCGCACGCTTGGGCCCGAAGGATTGGCCAATGTATCGCGCCACGCGGTTTTGAATGCGCGCTATCTGAGGTCGCTCCTGTTGGGAAAACTGGACATGGCCGGATCCGATAACTGCCTGCATGAGTTTGTGGCTAGTTTGAAGAACCTAAGGCGTGAACGTCGGGTCAGTGCGATGGATGTTGCCAAGCGGTTGTTGGACTACGGTTATCATGCTCCGACGGTTTATTTTCCCCTCGTGGTTCCTGAAGCCTTAATGATGGAACCCACCGAAACAGAGGGGCCAGAAACCTTGGAAGCCTTTGCGGAAACGTTGATCAAGATTCTTGGAGAAGATCCGGAAATGCTGCGCACGGCCCCCCACACACTTTCCATCAGCCGGCCCGATGAAGTGAAGGCAACCAAGGAACCTGTGCTGCGCTGGATAGCAGGTTGAGATGATGGAACACAGATGGCTGCGTTTGGAAGATAAGTGCGCATCTGGATCGTGGCAAATGGCTGCCGACGACTGGATGCTTTCGCGTGCCGAGCAAGGCGAGTGCTTGGCGCGCATTTACACATTTGCGGCGCCAACAGTAAGCTTGGGATATTTTCAGTCGGCGGAGGGTGTAACCGGTGTGCCCTCATTGGCCGGTTTGCCACTGGTGCGCCGTATGACGGGTGGCGACCTATTGGTTCATCATCTGGAACTGACATATGCCATAGCCGCTCCAGTGGAAGCCTTGGGAAATGTTCGTGAACTTCCGTGCCGGGTGCATCGGTCCGTATCAAATTGGCTTGCTCAGCTTGGCATTGAAACCGCGTGTCAGGGTGTGGCAGGTAAAATTGCGCATGCCGATGCTCCCCAAGGCATGCTCTGTTTTTTGCATCCTGCAGGTGGAGATATTCTCAGATCTGGTCACAAAGTAATGGGAAGTGCCCAGCGTAAGAGGCGCGGCGCCGTGTTGCAGCACGGTAGCCTGCTATTGGGAACAAGCCCTGCAGCACCGTGGTTGCCGGGATTGGCGGATTTGGGTGCCAGCATTGGCGACATCACTACAGACGGATTAGCTGCTTGTTTGGAATTGAGTCTAGGTTCTACTTTGGCACATGTGGATTGGCCTGGTGAATGCAGCGTAGATATTGCCAGTCTGGATCAATCGCGATATCAGTCGGCGGATTGGAATCTTTCTCGCTGAAAGTTATAAAGTTATAAAAACAAAAACACCCCGCGCTTGTGGGCGCGAGGTGTTTGGTTGTCAGTTCAGATCCTGAATCAGAAGGGGTTCTTCAGTTCGGGAATCGCTGGAACCGTGGAAACCTGCTTGGCTGGAGCAGCCTTTGCTGGTGCTGCTGGCATTGGAGCCTGGTCCTTGCCCTTGCCGCCCTTGCCTGCATCCTGGCCCTTATCGCAGCCCTTGGTTTCTGGAGCCTGGCCCTTGCCAGAAGCTTCGCAACCGCACTTCTTCATGTTCAAGCTGCTCAAACGTGCTTTCAGCTTGTCGAGGAAGTTAACCTTGCACTCGTGGCAAGGAGCTTGGGGAGCCTGACCCTTAGCTGGGTCCTGAGCTTTTGCACCCTTAGCATCTTGGGCCTTGTCGGCGCCCTTTCCACCCTTAGCATCCTGGGCCTTGTCGGCGCCCTTTCCACCCTTAGCGTCCTGGGCCTTGTCGGCGCCCTTTCCGCCCTTAGCGTCCTGAGCCTTGTCGGCGCCCTTAGAGTCAGGAGCCTGACCCTTTGAGTGCGACACTTCGCAGGAATTGCACTTGCCGCCGAAGCTGCCGAGGCGTGCTTTCAGCTTGTCGAGAAGGCTGATCTTGCATTCGTGGCAAGGAGCCTGTGGTGCCTGAGCGGCTTTGCCACCCTTGGCATCCTGGCCTTTAGCGTCGCCACCCTTGGCGTCAGGAGCCTGACCCTTGGTGTGGTGACCAACTTGAACAACAGGAAGCGTCTCGGCGGCGGAAACGCTGCCGGAGAGCCACAGCGAGGTCATAACGAGGAAAGCAGACTTCACAGAACATCCTCCAAGGGGCCTTAATAACGAGCAGCGCTAGTGGGATCCTGGCCCGTCGCGAGCCTTCGGGAAACAATCCCGAAGCCTTCCCACCACTTGCCTGACGGATCGGTGATCTTGGAACAAGCATCCGTCCGGCGTCAAAGGAAGGATCGACCATAGGAGCGGTTGAGCAAGAAAAATGTGATTGCTTCCGACCACGAATATCTGAGTCGGGCATGGTGCGCACGGAAGTATCGGTTAAACATAACCATCGTTGAATCTTTTCAGAGTTACCAAGCTTGCCAAACGATCATTGAGCAGTGTCATAAAAAAAGCCCCGCTCGCACGATGCGAGCGGGGCTAGGCTTTTATTTGGCGCAATCTTTATTTTGCGACGGGAGTAATAGGCTGAGCCAGTGGAGGTTCTGCAGCCGTGACCTTGCCGGAAACCGTCGAGATGCTGGAACCGCAACCGCAATCGGATGTTGAAATCGAAGTTCGGCAGCCCGATACTCCGACGAGTGCGATTGCCATGATGGCGAACATCCAACCAAAATTCTTCATGCTGTTTCTGCCTTCCATGACAGTGGGGATTCCCAGGAACGGCATCAGTGCCGATTGGTTATCACCCGGAATGCCCCGTTTTGCGGGGTACTCCGCTTCGATCGACAATCGTGCTGGGTAGTCTGGGTACATGGGCCTGCTTCTGGGCTGAATTGCCTTGGGGTAAGCCCGAATAGAAGTATTCTTTTGCCCAAGCCGTACATTTGCAGTGCCTGTGAGTGCCATAGATTAGCGTGACAGCAGTTACTGCTGATTGCTGTTGAGGAGAGTTTTGTGCCACGCCGAGCTAAAAAATGGTTTCTTGTCAGGCCAGATTCGGAAGCTGTTGAGCGACTAACGTCAGACGGCATTGTTAAATCACCGGTGTTGGCACACTTGCTGGCGGCACGTGGATTGAGCGATGCTGCCGCCATTCGGACATTTCTGGAGCCCAAACTCACGGACCTGCACTCACCGTTGCTGTTGCCGGGTATTGAAACTGCTTGCAGTGCCATTGAGCAGTCCATAGCGCGGGGCGATCGGATTTGCGTTCATGGCGACTACGACGTGGATGGCCTGACTGGAACCTCCACGCTGATTTTGGCGCTAAGGCAACTGGGAGCACGTGTTGGATTTCATATTCCGCACCGCCGCAGGGAAGGGTATGGACTAACGGTTGCTTCCATTGAAAACCATGTGCGCGACGGTCAGAACCTTGTCATTACGGTGGATTGCGGGATCACGGCGATTGACGCCGCACGGCGGGCGCGGGAATTGGGGCTGGCGCTTATCATCACCGACCATCATGAAATGCGCGCGGAATTGCCAGATGCTCTGGCACTGGTGCATCCCGGGCTACCGGGTTCCAAATATCCTTTTGCTGGTATCAGTGGTGCCATGGTGGCTTTCAAACTGGCGTGGGCGTTAGGTATGCGATCGTGCGGTAGTGAAAAGGTTACGCCCGAATGGACTAAAATTCTCCTGCAAGGTCTTGGATTGGCAGCATTGGGTGCTGTGGCTGACCATGTTCCTCTTATAGACGAAAATCGCGCTTTGGTTCGTTGCGGTCTGGCGCATCTCGATAGGCATGCAACTCCAGGTATTAAGGCTTTGATGGAAGTGTCGCTGACGCTCAATGATGGGCAGTTGAAGTCGGAGGACGTGGCTTTTCAACTGGCGCCTCGCCTGAATGCAGCGGGTCGGCTGGAGTGTGCTCGATTCTGTGTGGATTTGTTCACTGAACCTGAGGAACCCAAAGCCAAGCGCATTGCCCAGGTACTTGATGAATATAACCGCAAGCGCCGCCAAATTGAGTTGGAGCAGACCACACAGGCCAAGGAGATGGCTCGGGCAGGTGGCCAAGATTCTCCACTTGTTCTGATACTTGGAAAAGCAGGTTGGCATCCTGGGTTGGTGGGAATTGTTGCCAGCAGGATGGTTGATGAGTTCCATTGCCCAGCCTACACCATTGCGATTCCACCTTGGGACGATGAGTCGGCAGATGAAAAATTAGCTTCCGGTTCAGCACGCTCGGCAGGTGGATTCCCGGTACAGCATGCCTTATTGCAATGTGCGGACCTATTGGTCTCGCATGGGGGGCACCGCGCTGCTGCTGGCTTCAAAGTGTTGCCTGAAAACATTCCGGAACTCAGTCTCAGGCTTCAGGCTATTGCGAGCGATTATTTCAAGGGAACTCCACCACGGGCGGCGCTGTGTCTCGATGCAGAGGCACCAATCGATGCTCTGACGGTTGAACAAGTCAGGCAAATTGACAAGCTCGAGCCTTTTGGTGAAACGAATCGGTCTCCGATATTCCTTGCCACTGACCTCAAGATGGTAGGTGACCCCAAGGTGGTTGGGGCTACGGGTACCACCGTGCAACTGCGTGTGACTCAAGGTGGCAAGGTATTTCAGGCCGTTGGGTTTCAGCTTGCTGACCGATTAGAAGAGCTGAAGTCGGGTGGTGGTTCACTCAGTCTGGCATTCAATCCCAAGGTGGAAACTTTCAATGGAATCACGAGTGTGAAGTTGCACATTCGCGATTTTCAGCCCCGAGCCAGACCTGAGGTTGAATCGATCACGCCTACCGAGGCCGTGGGACTTAGTTGACGCTTGCTTTTGGCGTGCTCTTTATTTTTATGGAGCTCAACGTCTACTATCTTCTTCCAACCCTGGAGGATATTAGATGGGAATGCCTTTGAGCGCTAATGATAGCAAGCGCATGATCCTGTTTCTTCTAGGTGGGGCGCTAGCAGCCGTGATAGCGGCGTGTGCCCTTGCGCAGTTTTTCCCTGAACCACCACCAACCGAAACGGTTTCCCTTGGCACATCGGGTTGGACGCGACTCATTCTTGTAGCAGTTGCTGCTATTTTGGTTGGTCAGGCGCTTCGGCAATCTGTTGCCTGGCATGGTGGATGGCCCGATTGGCCCAAATCGTGTCCCGCTATGCTTATCTGCCTGCTGGGAGCAGGAGTGCTGTTGGCAGGCGAACAGGCTCTCAAGGGCAGGGCCGGAGATGAGATCAATCGGTACCGCATTGATGACGGTCCGGGCATTGTTCTTCAATGGCGTCACCCCGGGCAATTAGACAGCATGGGATTGCTCTGCCGCGGCGGTGCTGTATGTGCCTTGGCGGGTGCTTTTTTGCTCCTACTGCCGGAATCGGGCCGTCGGGTGGCTTTGGTTTGCGGAGCGGCATTC
This sequence comes from Candidatus Kuenenia stuttgartensis, assembly GCA_945875585.1. Taxonomy (GTDB): domain Bacteria; phylum Planctomycetota; class Planctomycetia; order Gemmatales; family Gemmataceae; genus REEB421. Next base: position 14,237 of record CAMCLK010000041.1, read on the forward strand.
CATTTTTGTGGTATTCTTAGCGCTGTATTCAGTGTTCCGCCGCCGGGCGGGAACGCGCCTTGGCTTGTGCAGCAAGCTTGGGTGAGGGTTTACAGGCCATATCTCCAATTCGTATATCTTAATAATGCTTATCACTTCTATTCGCCCGAGCCGGGGCCGCCATCGTTTATGTGGTACCGCCTCGACTATGCCGATGGGGAAAGGCGTTGGCTCCGTTTTCCAGATGACATGAAAAGCCCGGTAAGGGCCCACTTCCAAAGACTTCTGTCCATTGGTGAAAGTGCGAACCAGCCATCCGGCCGTGAGCCAGACCAGATCCGTGCCGAAGATGTGCACCAGCGCATCGGCCAGATGCTTCGTATTCCAGACCTGCCCCGAGACTTCATCGTTCCTATTGCATGGCGTGAGCCAGCACCCAACACTCGCATCCTGCTGGGCGGATATGCGCGTTCGATAGCCAAGCGATTTCCCGTGTCCGATAAATCTGGAGCAGAGCTCCTTGAAATCCGGCTTTGGCGCGTGGTTCACAGCATTATTGGGCCCGAGCCGTTCAGCCGTGGTCTTGATCCGTCTGCCCGCAAGTATTTCATAACCTCGTACCAAGGGCTTTACGATAAGACAGGCATTGTGAAGTCGACGGATCCTGACGAACCTCTGAAATATTGGCTCCTCTCTTCTTACGATCGCGACGATTTGGCGCAGATGGCTAACCGGGCCGCGGAGCAGGAAACTCGCATGATGCGGATCCGTGATTTGCGTGCCAATGCTGAATTCACGGGTGCAAGGCAAGCTGTCATTGAAGAAGAAGTCCGTGCTTTGGGCCGTTTGAGGCGAGATCTCGAAGATCGATTGGCTGGGCGCAAACCGGCTGAAATCGACTTGTTCGCCCTGCAAGCTGAGATTGATCGTTTTCCACCACCCGCCAGTGAGGAGAAGTGATGTCAAGTCATTCCGGTTCCACTGAATCCTGGGTTGGTATGGCACGGGCTCAATTTCATGATTTCATGGGATTGCTTGACCAGTTTTTCTTTACCCCGTCTGTGCCCTACACCTTGGCGGCCATTCGCATCATGGGTGGGCTGACCGTCCTTTATATCAATTTCTGCTTCACATTTGGCTTGGGCCAGTATGTGAGCCCAGATGCTTGGATTTCCCAGCCCATAATGGAAATGCTTAGATCGGAAGTTACCGAATACCCGGCGCTGCCCATCGGTTGGATTGCCGACCCTAATGATCCGCCTCCTGTCTACCGTGGCATGCACACTTTTTCGATATTTTACCACGTCACCGACATGCAGTGCATTTGGTTGGTGCATGGAGCCATTTTGCTGGCTACTTTCATGCTGACCATTGGCTTGTGGACACGGTTTGCCGCCGTGGCGGCGTGGATTGGTGCCCTCAGCTATATCCAGAGGGCTCAGACCAGCCTCTTTGGTCTCGATACGCTGACATCGATCCTGCTGTTTTACATGTGCCTTGGCCCGTGTGGCGCAGTGTGGTCGGTTGATTCTTGGCTGGCGGCCCGCCGCGCCAAGCGACTGGGCCTCCCCGTTCCAGTTCCCCGCGAAGAGCCTGCGGCGACGTTTGTTCAGAGATTGATGCAGATTCACTTCGCAATCATTTATGTGGGTGCGGGTACTTCCAAGCTCATGGGCGCCTCATGGTGGGGTGGGACCGCCATTTGGGGTGTTTTGGCCAATGTGTCGTTTGCGCCTCTTGAATATGATGGTTATTATTCAGGCTTGCTGTTTCTCACGCGCCATCGCTGGTTGTGGGAAATTGTCATGTCATTCTCGACGGTGTTCACCCTTTTGGTGGAACTCGGGCTGCCGTTTATGGTTTGGTTCCCGCGCACGCGGTGGATTTGGATGACTGGTTCATTGCTGTTGCACACGGGTATCGCTTTTCTCATGGGGCTAACATCGTTTGGCATCGTCATGGCGGTCTTGCTTTTTTCGTTTGTACCATCCAACAAAACCCATCTGATGTGGGATCATTTGCGTGGACGCGACGCGACTTCAAGCTGATCGACAAGCGGCTTGTGCTTGTCGATCTGTTGCATCGGGTGTTCCATGCACTCAACGTATTTTTGCGCGGCACCCGTGTTCCAAACCAGCACATCTTCGTGGTCTCCCACCGCGCCATTGCGGACGAGACCTTCCAGTACCTCAAGGCATACTGCTGTTTCCGGGCATAAAGGCACCCCTTCTAGCGCGCATGCCCGGCGCATCTGGTAATCGATACGTGCCTCATCTCCAGCGATCACGGCGCCATTCGATTGCCTGACGGCATCCAGAATCATGAAATCTCCCACGGCGCCGGGAACACGCAGTCCACTCGCCCGTGTGGCTGCATTATTGACGGTTTCCGCATGGCGGGTTCCAGCGTTCCAAGCATTCACGAGCGGAGTGCAGCCGCTGGATTGGCACGCGTAAAATCGCGGCATAGTTTCATTGCGCAACCAGCACAGGTTTCTCAATTCTGTAAATGCCTTGGCCATTCCCACCAGACCCGTACCACCACCTGTTGGGTACAAAATCACATCTGGCAAAGTCCAATCCCTTTGATCCGCCAGCTCAAGGCCCATTGTTTTCTTGCCTTCCAGTCGATAAGGCTCGCGCAACGTCGACATGTCGAACCATTGGAACTCGGCGGCGTTCTCGCGTACCAGCGCGCCACATTCGTGGATCAGGCCATTGACGAGAAAAGCTTTTGCCCCGTAAAGAACCGTCTCAAGACGATTCACCACGGGGGTGTCCTCGGGCATGAAAACAAAAGCCTCAAGGCCGGCCCGGGCACAGTAGGCGGCCAACGCGCCACCGGCGTTGCCCGCTGTGGGCGCTGCCAATCGCTTCAGACCCAGATACCGAGCCATACTTACGGCAACAGACATGCCGCGCGATTTGAAGCTGCCTGTGGGCAGCAGTGACTCGTCCTTGATGACCAGTCGCGGTACTCCCAATGTTTTTCCCAGTCGCGGACAAGCCAGAAGGGGCGTTGCTGTTTCGCCAAGTGAAACAACTTCCTGGTCGAACGGCAAAGGCAGCAATTCGCTGTATCGCCACATACCTGGTTGTCTGGTGCGCCAATCTTCCGGGCTGGTGGCGGCGCGTATTCCCGGCAAATCGTACTCCACCACTAACGGCCGGCCGAGATGGGTTCCATGAATCAAGCCTGGCGCAAACCGTGTGCCATCGATAGGGCTTTCGAGGTGCGTGACATAACAGTTGACGGCAGACATGCTGAGACTCCAAATCCTGAACTCAAGGCTGCAATGGATCGAACCATTTGTCTCTGGCTTGATTCACTCTCTGGCTGCTGAGTAGACTCCCGCCCAACCCGGAACAACTAAGGGCAGGATGCCCATGATGATGGCAAGGAAGCGAAACTCTCATGCCGGTGCCCACTGTCGTCAGGCTGAAAGACAGTGTGCAGGTCTGGTCGCCAGCCAAGGTGAACCTGCATCTCGAGGTGCACGGTCGGCGCCCCGATGGTTACCACGAGCTTTCAACACTGATTGTACCAGTCAGCCTATACGACACATTGCAGTTGTGGGACTGCCCGACGGGCAGAATTTGGCTGGAGTGCGACGAACCGAGGCTGCCTACGGGGCCGGAAAACCTGATCGTCCAGGCAGCGACACGGTTGAGAGATCGTTATGCGCCCGGACGAGGCGCGCGTATCAGCCTCAACAAGCGGATTCCATTCGAAGCCGGTTTGGGCGGCGGATCGGGAAACGCGGCAGCAACCATTCTTGGTTTGGAAGCCGTGTGGGGGATCAGCCTGCAACGGGATCAACGGTCTGCTGTAGCGGCAGAGTGCGGCAGCGATGTGCCCTGTTTTTTGGCAGAAGCGGCTTCGTGGTGCACAGGCCGCGGCGAATTGGTTGTGCCGGCAACCATGGGGGCACGATTGCATTTGGTGATTGTCAAGCCATTAGAAGGCTTATCAACGCGCGCTGTGTTTTCTTGTTTCAAGATGGAGAAAGAGGCAGTATCGGGAGAAGAGGTCCGGGGGGCCCTTGCCGCTGGCAATATGCCAGCGCTGGGGAAGGCTCTCTTCAATCGGTTGGAGAAGGCTGCTTGCGAAGCCTTGGGGGCATTGGTGGATTTGCGCGCAAGCATGCTGGCGGCAGGGCCATTGGGGGTGGTCATGACGGGAAGTGGCAGCGCGATGGTCGCGCTTGCTTCGAGTGCCGACCACGCGGCAGCGTTGGGGCGGCACTATCGAGACTTGGGGACAGCCGAAGGTCCGGTTCGGATTTTTGTCGTGGCATCTACGGAATAGCTCCTGTCAGTCGCGACTGCGCAGGACTCGATCTCAACACCCTCGCCTAGGAGTTGTAGTGTGGATATTACCGAAATTCGCATCAAGCTGTTTGAAGAGGGAGGCGAGAATGAGCGCCTCCACGCGTTCTGCTCCATCACGTTTGACAACTGGTTCGTTGTGCGCGACCTGAAGATCATTGAAGGCGGGCGCGGTCATTTTGTTGCCATGCCCAGTCGCAAATTGACTGACCGATGCAACCGCTGCAGTGGCAAAAATCACCTGCGCGCCAGATTTTGCAACGGTTGCGGCGGCCGGCTCGACGAAGACCGTGCCTTGCGTACCGGCGACGGTCGGGTCAAGTTGCATGCTGATATCGCCCATCCCATTCATGCCATGGCTCGCGATACGATTCAGAGCGAAATTCTGAAGGCGTATGAGCTGGAACGTGAAAAAGCCAAGTTGCCAGGATATGTCAGCAATTATGACGAGATTGATGCGGGTGACTATGAACCCGCACCTTCTATCCGCCCACACGAAGCCCAATTGCAGCGCGGGCCACGCCGACTCGGTGCAGTTCCAGATCATCAGCTTGCGGCGCATCGTGGCTACACCACGCCCTGACCTTGGTTCATTGGTCTGTGATCGGTTAGAATCATTGCATGGGGGGCCTATCAGGTACCCCGTTTGTGGTGATTGGCATGGCGGAAGACAATTTCACACCCCACCACCTCGCAACGCCTATTCCATTTCTTGAGGATTTGACGCGTAGCTTTGATGCGTCATTTGGTGATCCTGCTCAGGAACCAGACCATCCAACCCATACCCGGTCCGAAGGGGATCTCCGCCCGGTTCAGGCCGATGGCGAAGTAGACGGTGACTGGGAAAAAGACCTTTGTGATCGATTGAAGCTGATGGGTTTTTCGGATCCTCGCCCCATCGTGGTTCCGTTACCCGGCCGACGTGTTTACCTGACCCGGCACTACGATCTGGATCGCACCGTTGCGGTGAAGGTGTTTCTGCCGATACCCGGACAGAAAAAGCCATGGCGCGAAGCCTTCAAACGAGAAGCGCGTGCTGCCGCCCGCGTGGATCACCCTCTGGTTTTGCGCTTGTATTCAGGCGGCCAGTTGCCTGGATCGGCATTTTTGATATACGACTATTGCGAAGGCGGCAGTCTGGCGGATCGCCTTCGGGTGGGATTGCCATCGCTGGCTTACGCCATGCGATTAGTCTTGCAGGTGGCGCGTGGCACCCAAGCAATCCACGATGCGGGATTGCTGCATCTTGATCTAAAGCCATCCAACATATTCATGACTGTTTCGGGCACCCCGCGTATCGGTGATTTTGGTTTGGCCCGCATCATGGATGCGCGTGGATTGGCATGGGTTGACCAACCCGCCGGAACCCCCGGTTACATGGCACCCGAGCAGGCGATCGCTGGCAGCGATCTGGGGCCTACTGCCGACGTCCATGGACTGGGTGCCCTTCTGTATCACATGTTGACGGGAAGGCCTCCACGGCAGGGAAGGCCTGAGGCGTCGCGGTCGCTGGCCGATTGGGTGTTTTTGCCTGTTCCGTTGCCTTCTTCGCTTAGGCGAGTTCTTCCAGGCGACGTTGAAGAATTGATCATGAGCGCACTCGACACGGTTCCCGGGCGTCGTCCTCCAACGGCTGAAGCGTTTGCCGAATCACTTGAAGGCTGTCTTTCCCGGTCGGGATGGAGCTTTGACCGGAATTCCAACGTAACCACCGAGCATTACAGCGGCGAATTCAATCTGGGTGATGGTCTGCGCTTCGCGGTCTTCCGCAAAGATCTTCGTGGCAGATATCTTTACGCCAACGATGCTTTTTGTGTGGCACTCGGCCGTTCGCGCCACGGTCTACTGGGCGCGACAGACGCTGAGCTTTATCCGCCAGATATGGCATCACGCTACCGCGCCAGCGAGGAACGCGTCATCCAGACAAACGAAGTGCACGAGGATGTCGAGGAACACTTGAGCCATGCTTGTTCCCGTCAGTGCCGTTGCCGATTGCCTGGCACTGGCTCTTCCGAAGAAGAAGATCGCCAATATATTCAGAGTTTTTTGGCGCCATTGCGTGATCCCGAGGGCGTTGTGACGGGATTGCAGGGGTTATTTTTTAACATAACGGCTCTTAAGCAGGCTGAAAGGCGCTCGAGGCAGGTTGCCGAGAAGCTTGAGCAGGCCAATACCGGCCTGAGGCGTAGCAACATGGAGCTTGCCCAGTTTGCCGGTATGATTTCCCACGATCTGCAAGCGCCGCTTGGCACAGTTCATGGGCTGGTGGATCGTGTTTTGGTGCGTGAACTGGCTGAATTACGCGCCAGTTCCCGTCAGGCTCTAACACATGCGCTGGACAGTCTCGACCGGATGCGGCGCATGGTTTCAGATCTATTGCGGATATCACGGGTTCGCAATGCGGAGCGTGCTCCGGAAGTTGTCGATAGTAGGCTGGCTTGCGCTCAGGCCTTGGCCAATCTTCGGGTCGACCTCGAAGCGCGTGGCGGTCAGGTGTATCTGGCTCCCATGCCCGAGGTGCTGGCTCGATTCACACTGGTCATGCAGCTGTTTCAGAATCTGTTCCACAACGCGCTCAAGTTTTCGGGCGATCGTGTGCCCTTGATTAGGGTTGGCTGGCGGCGGGATGGCCAGCGCATGGCGCGATTCTGGGTACGCGACAACGGTATAGGCATTCCGGCAGGCCATGAGGAACGCATCTTCGAGATCTACGAACGAGGGGACCGAGCCCGCGATCTTCCCGGGTCGGGTGTGGGGCTGGCCTTGTGCCGCCGTATTGTTGAACAGGAGGGCGGTCGCATCTGGGTAGAATCGGAACCCGGTGTTGGTTCCACCTTTTATTTTACATTGCCCTTGGCTCAAACAGTTAGCCCTGCTGCCGTTCCTGCTTTGGAGAATACCCCTTGAGTTCTTCCGTCAAACCACAGGGAATTTTGCGAATTCTGCTTGTGGAAGATAATCCTGCCGACTCCTTCCTGATCTCGGCCATGCTTGAGGATGCGCGGTCCATTCCGTTTGAAACATCCGTGACCACCACCTTGGCAGGCGCGCTTGAACAGTTGGAGTCGAGGCGCTTTCATGCCGTGATTCTTGACCTGACACTGCCCGATAGTCGTGGTCTGGATACTTTTCGCCGTGTAAGGCAGGTTTACCCAGGACTTCCTGTACTGTTGCTGACCGGTCTCGATGATGAAGTGCTGGCCCTGCAAGCTGTTGCGGAGGGAGCGCAGGAGTTTTTGGTGAAAGGACAAGTTACCGAGAGGCGGCTTGTTCAGGCATTGAACCATGCTGTTGGCAGGCAGGCGCGCCTTAGCCGGGTGGAGCGGGCATTACGCAATACCCGCGAAGAGCAGATGGTGGTTAGCCAAGTGGCCCGGCATCTATTGCCCAGAGAAGCGCCGCGCATTCCGGGTTGGGATATAGCTGGCGCCAGTATCCCCGTGGGATTCAGCGGCGGTGACCTACTCGACTGGTTTCCAACCCAAGAAGGTCGTTGGCGCGTTGCCATTGGCGATGTGACGGGGCATGGTGTCGGCCCAAGTCTTTTCATGGCGACAACCCGTGCTTATTTGCGCGCCTTCAGCGGCGAGGGGGCACCCCTAGAAGACACGCTCCGTCTGGCCAATAAGGAACTTTGCCGCGATCTGGGTGAACGATGGAATGTCACACTTTTCTTGGCTGAAATCGATACGGTTGGCGGTGGCGTAAAATATGCCTCTGCCGGGCACCTGCCTGCGGTACTTCTCGATGCCAATGGAGCTGAAAAGGGGCGATTCTTCTCTACCGGCTTGCCGCTGGGAATATTCCCGGACAGTGACTATCACGCTGAAGAAATCGGCGTTCTCCGTACGGGTGATTTGCTGCTTCAAGTGACCGACGGCGTTGTAGACATGCGCAAAGCTTCCGGATTTTTTGGTCTCGATGGGGCCGCGCGGGCTGCCCGCAAAATTCCGGATGCAAGTGCCCAAACGGTTGTTGATCAGGTGTTTATTGGGGCTTCCGAGTTTTCCGGGGGCGTTCAATCGGATGACGACACCACAGTCTTGGTGGTGAAACGTATTCCCGGTTAACGCTTTACCACTGCACGATGTCGTGAAATGCGCGGCATGCGCGAATGACGTTGGCCCCTGCGCGGGTCAACGGATTTCCATGCAGGTTGATAGTTTCCAGTTGGACGACTTCGCCACGGTCGGTGATGCTCGTCAAATGCTCGGAGATAGCCCGCAACGTGCCTGGGCCAATATCGTTGTGCCCAAGATTCAACCAGCGAATACCAGAGAAAAATCCGGCATTGAGCAGGGCCCTTACACCTTTTTCCCCAATCCCGTTACCGGAGACATTCAAGCGTTCTAGGTTGCTAAGCCAGGGAGACGCAGCCAGTGCTTCGAGGCCGTTGGAGCCTAGCCCCGTATTGCTGATGTCGAGATCCCGCACATGTGCGGTGTGTTGAATGGTGGCCAGAGTGCGCCAAACGGCAATGGTGCCCGGGCCCTCCGTCAGAAGTTTCAGGTGCTCCACCGGGTGGGTGGAATGAATGGACTCGGCCAGTTTGAGGTACTCTTCGAGTCGGATGTCGATGCTGTGAACAAAACCACGGGCAAACGACCAACTCGCGGTTTGCTCGACAAGTTTTCCTGCCCAACGGGGGCCGTAACTTTGTTGCAATTCGCGATGTTTTCGCTCCATGCGCATGCGGGACAGATTGTCGTGTCCACCTGCTGCCAGTGTGCACCCCAAACGGATGAATTCCACATGGGCCATTGCAATCCTGTCGCCCGTGCGTGCCGCAACCTGCTCCAGCCATTCTGCATAGATTTCCCGGTGAACCGACTCCCGCGGGCGGTCGAGTATCGCTTGCATCAGCGATTCACCATGTGGAACCATGAAGTCCTGCTCCGTAGGGGCTGGAGAAGTAACAAGCCGGCGTTTATAATAATGCCTTACATGACTGTACGGGCCTAAAGCTTCCAGAAACGAGGGATGCACGTGACGCCTAAGGAAGTTTTGGCCTGGATCAGGCAGGAAGCGGTTCGCGCCGTTGACTTGCGATTCATGGATTTTCCCGGTTCATGGAAGCATTTCACGATCCCTTCAGAGAGGCTCGACGAAGCCTCCTTCGAAGACGGATTCGGATTCGACGCATCGAGCGTCCGTGGTTGGCAGCAGATCAATGAATCAGACATGCTCGTGCTGCCAGTGTCTGAAAGCGCGTTTATCGATCCGTTCCGTCAGGAACGGACCCTGAACATGTTTTGCAATATTCTCGATCCAATAACGCGTGAAGACTACACGCGCGATCCGCGCAATGTCGCCCGGAAAGCCGAAGTGTACATGCGCTCAACTGGGATCGCTGACACCGCGTTCTTTGGCCCGGAGCTTGAATTTTTTGTTTTTGACGACGTGCGGTTCGACCAGACCCGGAACTCGGCCTTTTATTACCTCGACAGCAATGAAGGCCAATGGAACACCGGGAAGTCTCAAGAACCGAATTTGGGCCATAAGATTCGATACCGCGAAGGCTACTTTCCCTGTCCGCCTTCAGATAGCCACCACGATTTGCGCAGTGAAATGATGCGGTGCATGATCGACTCCGGCATCCAGGTTGAAGGGCACCACCATGAAGTTGCCAGTGGTGGACAAGGCGAAATCGACCTGCGCTACGACAGCTTGGTGCGCATGGCGGATGCGGTTCTCAAATACAAATACATTGTCAAAAGTGTGGCACACAAAAATGGCAAAACGGCCACGTTCATGCCCAAGCCCATCTACGAGGACAATGGTTCGGGTATGCACGTTCACGCCTCACTTTGGCAGGATGGGCGCAACCTTTTTGCCGGGTCATCGTATGCCGGTATTTCCGAACTTGGCATGCACGCCATTGGCGGACTGCTGAAACATGCTCGCGCCCTGTCGGCTATCACGAACCCAACAACCAACAGCTACAAACGCTTGGTTCCAGGGTTTGATGCACCCACCACAATCAGTTACTCCAGCCGGAATCGCTCCGCTGCCGTGCGAATTCCTGTTTATTCTGCCAGACCTCAGGCGCGCCGAATTGAATACCGCTGCCCGGACGGTTCAGCAAATCCTTATTTGGCTTTCTCCGCCATGCTGATGGCCATGCTGGATGGCGTGATCAACCGGATCGATCCCGGCGAGCCATTGGACCGGAATATCTACGATCTGGGGCCCGAAGTGCTCAAGGGTTTGCCGGGACTCCCACTGTCACTTGAAGAGGCTCTGCTGGCGCTGGAAGTCGATCACGACTTTTTGATGCGTGGCGATGTCTTTACTGAAGACGTGCTATCAACGTGGATTCGGGACAAAAGGGAACAGGAAGTGAACGCGATTCGTACACGCCCCCATCCCTTTGAGTTCCATCTTTACTACGATGTCTGAACCTCTCCAAGATGGGCGCACGACGCGCCCGTCTTCTGAATCGTGGCACGGTGGCCAATTACCTAGGGGTTATTCAATGTCGATTCGCAAGAGTGCACTGCAGGCAATCGCCAACGCGCAACACGATCTGAACAGGATCGATTACAAGAAGATCCGCCTGAAGGATCTTTTTGGCGATCACGTGTTCAATGAATCGGTCCAGCGCGAGCGGCTTCCCAAGCCCATTTTCAAGGCATTGCAACGAACAATTAAGAATGGCGAGGCTTTGCATCCAGACATCGCCGACTCAGTGGCCAGCGCCATGCTTGACTGGGCCCTTGAGAAAGGCGCCACCCACTACACTCACCTGTTCCAGCCCATGACCGGCCTCACCGCCGAAAAGCATGACAGCTTCATCAACCCCTCCAACGAGGGGAAAGCGATCATGGAATTTTCCGGCAAGGAACTCGTCAAGGGTGAGCCGGACGCCAGTTCATTCCCATCGGGTGGTATCCGCGCCACTTTCGAAGCTCGTGGTTACACGGCATGGGATCCCACAAGCCCCGCATTCATCATCGAAAACCCCAATGGCGCCACGCTCGTCATTCCAACGGTTTTCCTCAGTTGGACCGGCGAAGCGCTGGACAAGAAAACCCCATTGCTCAAGTCGATGGAAATTCTTTCCCACCACGCGTTGCGAATTCTGAAGCTGTTTGGCAACACCGCGGCCCAGAAGGTTTTCACAACCGTTGGGCCAGAGCAGGAATATTTCCTGGTTGACCAGAACTTTTATCTTGCCCGGCCGGACTTGCTCAACGCAGGCCGAACGCTTCTTGGCGCCGCTCCGCCCAAGGGGCAGGAAATGGAAGACCAGTACTTCGGAACCATTCCGGAGCGTGTACTGGCTTATATGGCCGATTGCGAAACCCAACTGTACGTTCTTGGCGTGCCTGTGAAGACCCGCCACAACGAAGTCGCACCCGGGCAGTATGAAATTGCCCCGATTTTCGAAAACAGCAACCTGGCGACCGATCACCAGATGCTGACCATGGAAATATTGCGCAAAACGGCTCCAAGATACGGCTTGGCATGTCTTTTCCACGAAAAGCCATTTGCCGGGATCAACGGGTCGGGCAAGCACAACAACTGGTCAATGTCCACGGATCTGGGTGAAAACCTGCTCAACCCAGGCGACACGCCCCACGAAAACGCTCAGTTCCTCGTGTACTGCGTCGCGGTCATCCGCGCTGTTGCCAAGTACCCAGAATTGCTGCGCGTCACCGTGGCCAGTGCGGCCAACGACCATCGTTTGGGAGCTAACGAGGCGCCCCCAGCTATCATCTCGATCTTTTTGGGCACCCAGCTCGAAGACATCATGGAGCAGCTTGAGAAGGGCGCGCCCACAAGCACCAAACACGGCGGCACCATGGAAATTGGTGTTACAGTGCTGCCTAAGCTTCCAAAAGATGCCGGCGATCGCAACCGTACCAGCCCGTTTGCCTTTACTGGTAACAAATTCGAGTTCCGCGCCGTTGGCGGTTCCCAGTCCATCGGTGGTCCAAACACCGTGCTCAATACCATCGTTGCCGAGTCGCTCGACTACGTGGCTACCGAGCTCGAAAAGCATATCGGCTCTGGCAAGGATCTGAAGGCAGCCATTCAGCACCTTCTTCCTGAGATCCTCAAGACGAGCAAAAAGGTCCTGTTTGGTGGCGATGGGTACTCGGAAGAGTGGCACAAGGAAGCCGTCGAAAAACGCGGTCTTCCCAACCTGCGCACGACTCCCGAGGCTTTGCCTGTCATTATCCGCAAGGACTCCATCGAGCTTTTCACCAAGTACAAAGTGTACACCGCTCGTGAACTGGAAAGTCGGTTCCACATCCTCTGTGAGAACTATGTCAAGACGGTGTCCATTGAGTCCAAGCTTGTGGTGCTGATGGCTAAAACCATGGTACTTCCAGCGGTGACCAAGTATCTGGGTGAAGTGGCGTCCACGGTTGTCAGCATGAAAGCCGCGGGCGTTGAACCAGGTGCTATGGGTGATACCCTTAACCACCTGACTACGCTCGCCAACGGCCTTTACAAGTCGCTGGCTCATTTGGAACATGCCATCGCCCATGTTCCTCATGGCACTCTTCACGATGAAACCGTTTACCTGCGCGACCATGTCCTTACTGCCATGAAGGAAGTCCGCAAGAACTCCGATGAACTCGAAGGCGTCGTTGCCGACGACTACTGGCCGTTGCCAACGTACCGCGAAATGCTGTTCATCAGGTGACATTGCACACGCAATGAAACCACGTTCCGGGCGCGTCTTCATGGCGCGCCCGGTTTATTGAAGTGAGGCGAATCCATGGTCTTCAAGGCAGAAGTACTGGCAGCGATCATTCAGGCCAGATGGGTTCTGATGCTGATAGGCATGGGACTCATCGCGTTCCATGCCATGATTCTGGTCAATGTGGACCGTATGGCTGATGCTGCCCCCGTGCCACGGGATTCAGAAACAGGCCAGTTGCCCTCGGACGAAGAGATTGCATTTAACAAAGAGCGTTTTCGTGTCATGGCCGTTCAGTCCAGCCAATGGAATCTGCTGGCTGGTGTGTGGATTTTGGCTTCGGCTGCGATTTTACCTATGGCTCCACCAGCCATTGTGGTGATTGCGGCTTTGGTGTTTCTGGGAGTTCAAATTGGCACCGCGGTTCAAGAACCCACGACCATTCTTAACGGCGTTGTGGTCAAACTGGCCATATTGGCTGGCCTCTTCACGGTGACGCGCAAAGTGCTGGAAGCTGAAACTGGTGAGCGCGCATTTTAGCTGTTTGCCGACGGTTTACTTCGGTTCGTTTCGCGGATAACGTGTCGAAACGCCCATCTGGATTAACCTTTCCCTTACGGAGTCCGTTATGACGGGAGTCTTGATCGTGATCAGCAGTCTTCTTGTTGCTGGCCAACCCAGGCCTGTTGCGCGCGAAGCTTTCGGCAAACTGGCAGATGGAACCCCAGTGGAACGGTATATCCTGACCAACAAAAATGGGGTAACCGTGAAGATCACCAACTATGGCGCCATTGTTACCGACTGGATTGTTCCGGACAAATCAGGCAACAAGGTCGATATCGCCCTGGGATTTGACTCTATTGAAGGTTATCTGGCTGGCCATCCGTACTTTGGGGCTACTGTAGGCCGTGTGGCTAACCGTGTTGCCAAGGCGCGCTTTTCCCTCGATGGCAAAGATTATGTGCTGGCTGCTAATAACGGTGCCAATGCTTTGCATGGCGGACTTAAGGGATTTGACAAGGTTCTCTGGAAAGCGGAACCGCTTATGAACCATCATGGGGTTGTCTTCCGCTACACCAGTCCTGATGGCGAGGAAGGCTATCCGGGTGCCATGAAGGTCGAAGTTTCTTATTCGCTCAACAATGACAATGAACTTCGCATCGATTTCAAAGCCACCACTGACAAGGCAACACCTGTCAATTTGACCCACCACAGCTACTTCAATTTGGCGGGTCACAATTCCGGCGACATTCTGGGGCAAGAGGTAGAACTCATTGCTTCCGGGTACACTCCGGTCGACGATACGCTGATACCAACGGGTAAGATTGCGCCGGTGTCTGGTACGCCGCTCGATTTCGTGAAGCCACAAACGGTAGGTGCTCGCATCAAGCAGATCGATGCCAAACCTCAGGGATACGACCATAACTATGTTCTCGACCGCAAAGGACCTGGTTTGGAATTAGCTGCACGCGTTCGGGATCCAAAATCGGGCCGATTCCTCGAAGTGTTGACAACCGAACCTGGCATCCAGTTTTACAGCGGGAACTTCCTAGACGGTACCAACAAAGGCAAGGGCGGAGCGGTTTATCAGCAGCATGGTGGATTCTGCCTCGAACCGCAGCACTTCCCAGATTCAATCAACCAGCCGAAATTCCCGCCAGTGGTCCTTCGTCCGGGAGAAACGTACCAGCACACAACGGTTTACCGGACTGGCGCTAAATAAGATGTTCATCTAAGCCTCGCCGGCGACACAAGATTCCTCTATTAGATTGGATTGCCCCGTACGGACAAAGTGCGGGGCTATTTTATGGATGTCGAGGGCATTTGGTTCGCCAAGATGACGGTAAAGGGATATCGTCATTGTGCAGACGGCTCTCTGAAATTTGAATATTTGGCTGCCGCGAGGAGGTTTAATCGATGCTGTTAACTCTAATAATTGCCAGTTTCACATGTGCCCAAACCAAAGATCCCGAACCTAGGCTTTGGGACGTCAATGGAGTAAAGCGTGAAGCTCTGGTTTTCGCGCCAACGGTGAAAACAGTTGGAAAGTCCCCCCTAGTTTTCGATTTTCACGGTCATGGCGGTACCGCGAAACATGCAGCACACGTTCATCAACTGCACAGGGTTTGGCCCGAAGCAGTAGTGGTATACATGCAGGGCTTAAATACGCCTGGTAAACTGACCGATCCGGAAGGTAAAAAAACGGGATGGCAATCCGGTCCCGGTGACCAGAAAGACCGCGACCTGAACTTTTTTGACGTGGTTCTATCTTCCATGAGGAAGGATTTCAATATTGACGAAAAACGAATTTATTCAACCGGGCATTCCAATGGCGGCGCATTTACGTACTTACTATGGGCCAAGCGAGGAGATTTATTTGCGGCATTCGCACCGGTTGCCGCCTTCGCTGGCCCGTATTTTATAGAAGCCAAGCCCAAACCTTTACTACATGCTGCCAGTGAAAAGGACCCACTGGTAACCATTGGCATGCAACAGCGCACTCTGGACCGAGTCAAACGGCTCAATAGTTGCAATAATATGGCTGAACGATGGGCCGAGAATTGCCAAATCTATCCTTCTAAAGCAGGGACATCTGTTATCGTCTGCCTGCATGACGAAGGACACAGGTACCCCGAGTGGATTCCCGCTGTAATTATTCGGTTTTTCAAGGAGCACTCCAAGCAATAATTCTGATTGCCTCCGAACCTAAAGCGATAAAAAACCTGAAATGTTTTCTTGCTGCTTTAGGTATCAATCCAGCGACTTCAAAAACGCGATCAGGTCGGCACGTTCTGCGGCGTCGAGCGCTTTGCCGCCTAGGTCTTCCGGTTTATGGTACAGCCTGAGCAACGCATCGAGATCGGGCGCCTGTGCCGCGTGCATCAGCGGTGAACGATCTCTTACACCGCGAAGTGATGGCGGATTCCACCGGTCGAACGGGCTGCCGTCGGCTTCGATATCGAGCGTGTATGTTTTGCTGGTGGTGTAGTCCGGGCCGGCATGGCAACGGATACACCCTGCCTTGGCTTCGAACAGCTTTTTGCCTCGATCGGCGCCGGCTCTCGCTGCTGTACTTGCTTTGGGTGCGGGAGGGTGATCGAGTGTTTCCATATAGGCTATAACCGATTTCACGTCTTCTGCTGTCGGCTTATTTCCGAACAGGGTCTCGGTGATGGAATCTTCCACGGCAGCCGAGAGTGATTCTTTCCAGCCATGCCACGTCCAAGGTCCGGTTTTGGTGACATTGCGAAGTGTGGGGGTGATTTTGGGGTTGCCGTAGGAGTCGTCGTTGAGCGTGTCGAACAACTGGCCGTTGGTGTGGCCGTCGGTGTGGCACGTATGGCAACTGAACCAGTGGTGGTGGGCGCGTTTGCCATCAAAGAAGATGGCTTCTCCACGGCGAGCGAGATCCGCTGGCCGACCATCCCCCAACTGCACGGTCTTTTCGATGATTCCTGTGGCTGGGTCAATCACTTGCACGGCGTCGAGCAGTGCATTGGCTACCAGAACTTTACCATGGGCAAAGGTTACACCTTGCGGGCGGCCACCAACATCCAGCCGGCGAAGTTGCCTGATTGGAAATTCGAGAGCGCTGTCTACAAAATCGCCAGGATCACCATTCGACCAAGGGATCTTGTTCGTGGGAACCAGAAGTAGTTCCTGGGTTCCGGCTGCCGTAATGGCCATCCATTGACCATCTCCGCTGTAGGCAATTCCAGTGGGATCGGCTACTGCTTGGCCACGGCTGTCGAGGGCGATCTGGTCGTAGGTGAGATCGTCTCCGGGTTCGGGGCGAATGCGCGCCACGCGGTTATCGAGGGCCCAACCCTGTTCGATATTGTTTTTGGCGATGGCATGGTGCCGGTGAAACACAAATGTGGATACCACTTGGGCGCCATCAGGATGAATGGCCAGTCCCAGCAGGTTGAAACTGTCGTGCAATGTGCGTTGCCAAAGCTGTTTTCCGGTAACTGGTTCATAACCGCGAACCCGAGCCGATCGGGTGCTACCCACGATAACCTGGCCAGTTTTTGGATTAACCGTCAAGGTGCGTGGTTCACCTTCACACGGCCAGGTTTTGCTAACTATTTGTTTTTCAACGTCAACCACGGCTACAGCGTTGTCGCCACCCAATGCGACGAAAACATTATGGCTATCGGACGAAAATGCCAGACCGCGCGGTTGGCTGCCCACATTCACTGTTGCTACCAGCCGGGGCTGGGCGCCTGTCAGGTCGATCAGGCCGATGGTGCCATCCCATAAGTTGCTGACTGCGGCCCGTGATCCATTGGAATTGCATGCAACAGCGAACGGTTTATTTCCAGTGGCAATTTCGCCAATGAGGGAGCCAGATTTGATGTCAATAACGGAAACAGTACCGGAGTCGCGATTAGCTACAATGGCACGCGTCGAGCCGGGAATGGCTGCTAAATCCAAGGGGCTCTTGTAACCACGTTCAGTTGGTCGTGTTCCAGGTACTGCGGCCAATGCGCAACTGAACGCGATCCCTATTCCAGCTGTGAGGGCAATAAGCCCGTTTTGCGAAATAATGGCTAAGAGGTTCATTCTTCCGGCTCCTGATGGCGTTGTTCGGGTGCTGCCATTGGTTCTCCCGCCTCCATGACGCGCAGGAAAACGACTTTCAGATACCGTCCTTCCGGAACTTGCAGCTGATACGGATGATCCGATGCAGCCCCATGAATGGCAAGGACTTGCGTTGCCCGACCGGCGGCACGGGACGCGCGTCTGATGCATTCAAGGAAGTCAGCCTCACTGATCAAGCCCGTGCACGAGCACGATACTAGAATGCCCCCTTCTTGGACCACCTGCAAGGCGAGGCGGTTCATGTCGAAATAGCGGCGGAGTGCCAGATCAATTTCATCCCTATCGCGCGTTTGCTTGGATGGGTCCAGAATAACCACATCGAACAGGTTCTTTTGCGCAATTGCATCGCGTAACCATGGGAACAGGTCAGCCTGAACCCAACGCGGACGCGATTGGTTCAGCCCGGCATTTTGTCTGGCCAATTCGAGAGCAACTTCGTCGAGGTCCAAACCAATGACTTCTTTGGCTTTACCAAGTGCCGAGGCTGCATAAACCGCAAATCCGCCACTGTTGCAGCAGATGTCCAGAACTCGTTTGCCTTCGCAGAAACCCGCCACGCGCCGACGGTTATCGCGTTGGTCGGCAAAAAAGCCTGTTTTGTGTTTGAAGCCCGGCTGCACACGGAATTTCAGGCCATTTTCGGTGACAACACACGGTCCGGTAACAGCAGGCGGACGGCAGTCGAAAGACTCTTGCTTTTGCACATGTTCTTCCGCGAACCAGTAAATACGGCTTTCGGGGAAATGCTTAAGCAGCAAAGGGATGAGACGGTCTTTGAGCCGGTACATGCCTACTGAAAAAAATTCGAGCACCAGCAAGTCGTTGAAACGATCCACAATCAGGCCGCTCATGCCATCGGCTTCCGAGTTAATGACCCTATAAGCATCTGTGCAGGCATCGAGCTTCAATAATTCGCGGCGGAGCGAAACGGCGGTATTGATCCGTTTTTCAAAGAAAGCGTCGTTGAGTGGTTCCGCTTCATTGTTGCTGAGAATGCGCACAGCGATGCGTGAATGCCCGTTGTAAATGCCACTACCCATGAAGCGGCCTTCGGGATCAACCACGCGTACCAGCGCCCCGTTGGGGATTCGCTGGTTGGGCCGTTCCACAAGCCGCTGAAAAATCCACGGATGCAGGAATCGGCGCGGAGACTTGAGCCAAACGGTTGGGAGTTCGGGTTCTACTGGAGTGTTCATGGAGCCTCGCATTGACGGGGGCAACGATCGCCCTTTCGGTACTGTACACCATGAAAGGACTTATCCGCTTGATCCCGGCGTTCAGATTGCTAGACTAAAGAAGTTCCACTCGCTCGCACTAGGGACTCAGGTCACATGCCCACGTCCAATCCAATTGTTATTGAGCGCCGCGGTGAAGTTGCTGTGGTATCCATGTCTCAAGACGTGATCCGCCTTCTCGATTACGAGATGGACACCGCCATCAAGATGGTTTTGGAACCGCTTCAGGCAGATATGCCTACGGCTGTGGTGGTGAATCTGGCCGACATCACATACATGAATTCACTTGGCATTGCCATGCTGTTGCGACTTCACGGTCGCTTGAGGCCGAAGGCTTGCTCGCTTGTGATCGCGCAGCCTGCGCCATTTATTCGGGATCTACTCCACAATTGTGCACTTGATACCATCTGGCCGGTCTACGATACAGTTGATGCCGCCATTCGCTCGCTCACGCACTAATTTGCCCCCGGTTGTGTGACGAGTTGATGGTGTGACTGGCTCTCTGGAAATTGGGAGATGTCGCCATGCGTGAGCTTATCAGCGAATCCCCCCGCCACGGCGACCGCGGACTGAACAACGTCAGCGTTCGGGGTTTGGGAGGTCCAGTCCTTGCCATCAGCCGTGAACCGGGATCCCGTAGCCCTTCGATAGCCCGCGCCCTCGCCCGTCAATTGGATTGGCCGCTTTACGATACGGAAGCCTTGGGTTACCTCTTGGCCAAATCGGATCAGTCTGACGACATTATGGATCGCCTTGATCTTGATCAGCGCACTTGGGTCGAGGAACATTTGGAGCAGTGGCGGCATCATCATGGTGGTGCCGATACCACCATGCTTTCTCTGGCCCGGTTGGTTCTTGGTTTGGCATGCCCCGGCCGCGTGGTATTTCTGGGAAGTGGCGCTGGTTTTCTGGTTCCGCGTCTTTCAGTCCTGCACGTGGGAATTGTCGGTCGCCGCGACGAAAGACTCGCGGAAATTCAGCAAACGCGCCGGCTTACACCTGTCGTTGCCGCTTCCCAACTCGCTGCCGAGGAAGAACGCCGCCACGAATTTCTGCACCGTTTAACGGGCGCTGAATTTGCCCAGCCAGATGCCTACGATCTGATGATCAATTCATCTTCTTTAGGCGAGGAAGCGTGCGTGTTGTTGACAATGGCCGCCCTGCGGACCCGTTTTGCTGACATTCCTTTCGCTGTCTGACCTTAGTGCGGGATATTGCATGTCTGTTGTTGTGGTAGAGGCTTTGCGCACACCAGTTGTGCGCGCTTGTCCGAGCACAGGCCCTTTCCGTGCCTTGCGTTCCGATTTCCTGTCTGGCCATATTATTTCAGCATTGCGCCAACGGTTGCCTGCCGGGCATTCCGGTCCAGATGCCGTGGTCTGGGGCTGTGCAAGGCAGCACGCTGAACAAGGTTACAATATTGCCCGTCAGGCACTGCTAGAGGGTGGACTTTCGCCAGATATTCCTGCTTTTTCCGTGAATCGCAACTGCGCTTCCGGCCTCGACGCGATCATTCTTGCCGCATCCCGAATTAATGGCGGTTACGACCATGCCATTTGTGCCGGCGGAGTTGAGCACATGGACCATCTGCCCATGGGTGTTCATGATGCCGGACCGGAATATCAGCGGATTTACGGAAAAGAATCCCTGTGCATGATCCGGTGCGCGGAGCATTTGGCGGAAAAGTACAAAATTGATAGGACCAGGCAAGACGCTTACGCGCACCGTAGCCACGGGAGGGCTATTGCCGCCTTGGATCGCGGGGATTTTTGGTCGGAAACGGTTAGTACTAGGGGGCTCGATCCACAGGGACAACCAATACAGGTTATTGCCGACCTCACGGCGAGGCGAGATAGCAAGCTTGAACGGCTGTCGACTTTGGCGCCAATTTTGTCGGGGAATAAAAGTACCGTGACGGCCGGCAATTGCAGCCAGGTGAATGTGGCGGCAGCAGGCGTGACATTGATGCGTGAAACAACGGCTATTGAACTGGGGCTGCGCCCCATGGCCAGACTTTTGGCGTCGGCCGATGTAGGCGTACCGCCCATTCAGATGGGTCTTGGCCCGGTGCCAGCGATTCGCTTGGCGCTTAAGCGCGCCGGGATTTCGATATCAGATATCGATCAGTGGGAAATCAATGAGGCCTTTGCGGCTCAGGTATTGTCGGTGATTGATCTGCTTGGATTGGATGAAGAATGTGTCAATCCTCGCGGGGGCGCCATATCGCTGGGGCATCCACTCGGGGCCACGGGTGCCCGTCTGGTTGTCAGCTTATGCCACGCCATGGCGCGTGGTGAAGTGCAGCGGGGTGTCGTGGCATTGTGTGTGGGAGGCGGGCAAGGGGTGGCCGCGGTCTTTGAGCGTGTTTGATTTGTACAATCTGCTAATTCTGTCGCCACAAACAGATTAATAGCGTCGATCCCATACCTATTGGTAGCTCGCTAGTTCAGGCTGAAATCGGGTGGGAATTTCCGGCGCGGCTTAGGCGAGTCCACAAGTGGCGCGGGATTCTCGCGCAGGCTTGTCAGCAACATTTCTGCGCGGTCTTCAATATCGACCAGCTCCAGAAGTTCCTGCTTCACCTCAACATCGAGGGGCAGGGCAAATGCAAGAATGTCTGCCAACGTTCCGAGAGGCAGGTCGCTTTTGAAAAGCTTGCGGATTTGCGTGCGCGCTTCCGGCTGAGAACCGAACCAAGTGTCGATTTGCTGCAAAAGGCTGCCACGCAGGCCCGCCTCGCTGTCTTTGGATGCCGCGGGAATTTCGTCAAGTAATTCCACCTGAGCCATCCGGTACATCTTACCAGTATTGATTTCTTCAATGACGCGCGCGCGGGCCACGCCGTGTAGCAGTAGGTTGAAGCGGCCATCGGGCAGCCTTTCCTCGCGAAAGATTCTGCCAACACAGACAACAGGATGGATAGGGGGATGTTGTCCTATCTCCATCAGTTCGTTCTTTTGGCAAAGAAGCGACATGGCTATCAGCCGGTCGCCGGCCAAGCTATCGCAAACCATCTGGCGGTAGCGGGGCTCAAATATATGCAGGGGTTGAACCACGTGTGGAAACAGCACCATGTTGGGCAGCGGAAAGAGGCAAACCTCACCACTGAAATCGACAAGTCCAACGCTTTCCGGATTCATGTCGTAATCCATCACACGGTACGGTCCATCCATTACCTTCAATATATAGGATAGGCGTATGAAACGCGACGCGGATGGATGGAAGCAAAATAGATCGCTCAGACGGCTGGATTTGCTGCCGCTGGTGCATCCTTTGCGCCTTTACCTCGATGCCGGCATGGGCCTGCCGGAGGCATTGCGGCGGTTGACAACCCGGATTCCCTCGTCTTTGCAGCCGTTCATTCAGGCACTGGCCGAAGAAACGGCTCGTGGGGAAAGTCTGGCCGATGCCCTCAAACCATGGAAAGGTGCACTGTCTCCGGAAGTTGCGGCTCTGCTTGTTGCCGGTGAAGTTGCTGGAAGTTTGCCCGAAATCCTTAAGCGGATTGAAATTCACCTTCAGGCAGAGGCCCGATCGAGAAAGCATTTGATTTCCGTTTTGACATGGCCAGTGCTGCAGGCGCTTCTTGCCATGGGCTTATTGCTGCTGGTGGGACTCATTCAATCGATGCTGGGGGGGGCGCGTGGCCCCATTGGTTTTGGCTGGTCGTCTTTCCTGCCTTTTTTTCTGGTTGTAGGGTTAGCGTTGGCTACTGCTTGGAACTACCGCCGTCTGCCGGGAATTGCCACCGCGCTGGTGTACATGGCGCGGGCCCGTTTGGGGGGTGTTCTTGGACTTGCTCTCGATTCCGGACTCACCCCCCGCAAGGCGATCGACCTTGCGGCCACTGCCTCAGACCACACACCGTGGAATTCTGCATTGCCTGAGGCACGCAAGCGGTTGCGCGATGGAGCAGCCTGGCGGGAGGTTCTTACCGACTGGCCCGATCTGGGCGCCGACTTTCTGGTCGCTTTGGAAAACGGTGAAATCACCGGTCAATTGCCCGAATGCCTCGCCCGTCAGGCCACCATCGACCGCGGCGAGGGCGAGCGGCTAATGGCTCATTCCCTGCAGGTTGTTGCCAGCCTGGCTTGGTTGCTTTCTGCCGGAGCAATTGTCTTTACCATCATCCGGTTTTATATGAGTTATATAAGCCTTTTTGCGGTAAATTAAGCGTCTATGGGCGGTATTCAATAACGGCTGCATCGCACAACCCTAGTGCTGTTTCACCCAAGTATTGATTGGCTTTTTTGCGCCATGCTGATGGTAACCAGTTTTGTTCCGGAAGGTCACACGACGCTTCGCTGATAACGCGGCAATTGGCAGGCAATAACTGCTTCAGCCCTTCCAGCGAATGACGATGCGTGCACAGAACAATCGTTCGTGACCGCGACATCAGATCGGCCCGGAACGCATCGAAGTCCTTGCTGCGAAACGATGGAATATCATTCCGGTTCAATCGCAACGATGCTGCATGGCACGGTCTGGGGTAACAGACTACCCGTGTTGTGCCGTTAGCCACCGCATCGTCCACCAGTTTCCATGCGGCGCTGCAGGCGAGGGGATCGCGCACCGAGGCATACCATGGCAGGGCAATACCATGTCCGATAAGGCTCAGAGGCAACGCCACAAAAAAAAATAGCCGTACAATGCCCGCAGACAATGTGGTTGATTGCGCACCCAGCACCAACGCCAGTGGAGCCAATGAAGGCAATATATAGGTGGGTAATTTGCATCCGCTCAGGCTGAAAAAACCCAAGCACACAGCGGCGCACCAGAACCAATACCCCAGCGCGCTTGTGCGAGCCGAGCGATCGCTTTCCCGCGTGGACAATAAAAAAGATCCGGTGAATGGTAGCAACAAGGAAAGCGGGAACAGCGCCAACAAAACAATAGGCACATAAAAAAACGTGCCGCGCACATGGTCGAACGGTTGCAAAAAACGCAACACATGGTGTTCCCACAGGTAATGATGCAGGAATGTGCCATCGCGTAACGCCACGATGACGTGCCACGGCAGAGTGAGACCCACCACCACCGCCCACCAACCAGTCCAGGCGCGCCATCCAAATCCTGACTGATTCGACAGCCAACAGTGCAATGACCATGGGACCAGTACCAGAATCAGACAGATGGGCCCCTTGGTCATGATTCCCGCAGCAGCTGCCATAGCAGCTAATAGCCACCACCCCGTGCGCCACCGTTCCGATTGCGCTGCCAGAAACAGGGTTCCTTGTGCCAAAAGGATCCACAGGCTCAGTAAGCCGTCCATCAGCAGCAACCGGCCCATTCCGGCTATGCCCGGTGCTATTGCCAGTCCCAAAGCAGCGCGCCATGCGGGTTCCGTGCCCACAGTGGCTTGGCCAAAACCGTAGGTCAGGAACACAATTGCCAGCATGGCACCGCTGGGCACCAGTCGAGCCAGCCACGGCTCGTGGCCCAAGGCCTGATAGGTGGCTGCGACCAGCCAATAAAGCATGGGAGGCTTATCGAAATACGGTTCTCCATCGAGTCGTGGTACAGCCCAATCGTTGGCCGCCATCATTTCACGCGGAATTTGCGCGTAGCGTGTTTCATCGGGTTCAAATAGAGGCATTCTCAGACCGGGAAGCATACAGGCTATTGAGAGCAGTCCTAGCGCCAGCCAGTGCCAAGCGCGACTCGAACCGGTTGCAGCAGCCTCACCGGGAAACGCAATGTGCTGGTAGAAAACCCGGCACCAAGCGGTGGCTGTTGGCGTATGTGCTGTATCCATGAAAACGATTCCCGGTTGAAGTCGCGCCATGCTGCCATGGCACGCGGCCGGGAATCAACCGAGAGCGCGGATCAGGCCAGCGCATCGGTGAGGATATGTCCGCCTGCCACAAGTGGAGCAGGCCGGCCCGTGCGGTCGAGCAAAGTGGTTTCAGGGTCGAAACCCAACAGGTGGTAGATGGTGGCCAGAATGTCTTTGGGCGAAATGGCACGTTCCGCCACGGTGCCGCCAATCTTGTCAGACTTGCCAATGACCTTGCCTCGGGCGATGCCGCCCCCGGCCATCACCACGCTGTAAACCTGCGCCCAGTGATCTCGGCCGCCGCCCGTCACGTTTTGAATGCGCGGTGTGCGGCCATGTTCACTCAAGCAAACCACAAGTGTATCGTCGAGCATGCCGCGGTCGTCCAGATCAATCAGCAGGCCAGAAAGGGCGTTGTCGAGTCCTGGCAAAAGTTCTTCTTTCATGCGGGGGAAGTGGTCCCAGTGCGTGTCCCATCCGGTTCCTGCAAGACCATATTCGTCCCAGAAGACCGAGACAAACCGTGAACCGGCTTCCACTAATCGCCGCGCCGCGAGTGCTCCTTGGCCAAACAGCTCCATGCCGTAGCGTTGGCGCATGCGGTCGGGTTCATGGCGCAGGTCGAGCGCTTCCCGCACCCGTGCAGAACGTAGCAAGTCGAGTGCCGCTGACCGTTGCCGGTCTACGGCGGCACTGCCGTCAAAAGCTGGCAGTTGAGCTTCGAGTTGCTGTGCCAGACTCATGCGCTGATCGAGCCGGTCGAGCTCCACCATGCTGCCGGTGTCTCCCAGCGAGAAACGGCAATCAGAGGAAACTCCCCTGTAGAGCTCGAAGTCTTCCCATGTCATTTTTTGCAAGGTTTTCTTCGCTTTAACGGTTCCGTGTCCCTCAAAGCGCGTCCATATCGGGGCGTGCGCACCCCCCAAAAAGGCAGGATAAGGGCCAGCACGCTGCACCTCTCCCGTGCGCTGCGACGACATCGGAAAAGGCAGGGCAATGTTATCGGGCGCAGCACCCGGTTTTCTGGTCGACTGGCCGAGAAAATCGACCACACTGCCAATGTACGGCCAATGTTTGCTGTCTCTGGGGGCCAGTTCCATCGCGACATCGATGGTGGGCGTGCCAGTGGTGGCGAAAGCGACGCCATGAATGGGGTGCTGGTGGGTCACACTCCTGAGCACGGTGACCTTGTTCATGACCGGGGCGAGGCGCGGAAGCCGGTCGCAGATGGTTAACCCCGGAACCGAAGTAGACGTAAACCCCAGCTCACCGCGGATTTCCAAGGGAGCGTTGGGCTTGGGGTCGAATGTTTCCAGTTGGCTAGGTGCGCCATACAGGTAGAGCAAGATGCACGATTTGGCTTTGCCTTTGCGCCCCGAGGCTTCAGCACGCAACAAATCGGGCAGACCCAGACCGAGAAGGCCTGCTCCGCCGATCTGCATAAAATCGCGCCGGGCCAACTGGGCGCCCGACTGCAATGAAGATCCCTGTACACGGATCATGCTTTGGCTCCGGTGCGAAACCGGTGGGGTGAGGTGAGGTAAGCTTACTCCGCTTTTTTAAGTGAAGCAACTGTGGTAGCGTCGCGAACGCATGTGACTAATAAGGAGCTGGTTGATTGGCGTTACTATTTCGTGAGTTCCCAACGTGAGTTGGGGGGTGAACTGGCAGTTACTAAGTCGCCCTGCGCGAACTCGCCAACAACCTGGCCAACGACTGCCAGCCCAAATCTGCCACCTGAGCTTGAGGAACCTGCCACAACCGCGGATTGGGAACCTCAAGACTTACCGGCCCGCTATACCCCATCTGCCCGATTGTTCCAAGCCAACCGGCCAGCGGCAGTTCACCCTCTCCCGGCAAAATCCTGTCGGTGTCGTCCGCTAATTCCCGCGTGGTGGCGGCGAGGTCCGATACCTGAACCAAAAAAAGCTTGCTCGGATCTAGTAATTGCAAATCTTCGCTTTTGCTTGGCCCGAGCGCGAAATGCCACAGATCCAAGACCACACCCAGATTTGGCTGATCCGCTGCACCCACCACCGCCAACGCCGTCTGCAAATTGTTCACCCATGGAATTCCAGCGCGGAATTCCAACGCCAACTTCATGCCATAGCCATCGGCCCAGCGAGCTGCTTCCACCAAACGATCCACAGCACCCGGTGCCAGATCGCGCGCTGTGCCGCCTGCCAACTCCGGCAGCACGGTCAGCACCGGGCAACCAACAGCCTGGCACAGGTCGAGCCTCCGTAAAAACATTTCCCGGTGCGCAAGCCGTGCTGCAGAGTCTGCAGATAGCAACCCACCTTGGTACGAGGCAGCAACCGGCACAATGCCATGGTCTTTCAGAACCCGGGATGCTGTTTCGGGAGATTGGCTCTCCGCGTACTGCTCCAGCTTCGTCAGCCAGAGCTCCGCCGCCGTGGCTCCAGCGTTCGAGAGTGCGGCCACATCTTCGGCAAAACCTTGCGGACGCAGTGTCGCTTGAGCGAAGGCAGGAATCATGAATGGGTGGCCTCGGGCGTGATCGGTGCGACTTCCACCAGATTATCGAAAAATGTGGCGCCACCGCCCATATCCGTCAATCGTGTGCTGGTGGTGGCGTTAGCATTCGCGCCGTCTTTCGAGTCGCGACTCCACCAGATTCCAGGGGCCACCACCACACCGGCGCGTGACTTTTCACCCACTTCCGCGCGTGCCTCAAAGGCACCGCGGTCGTTGAACACGCGCACTTTCTGCCCGTTGGCAATACCGCGTGGCGCGGCATCCGTCGGATGAATCAGCAGGCGAGGACTGCCGGCAATCGCTTTCAACGAGGCAATGTTGGCAAAACTCGAATTAAGGAATGACGGTTCCGGTGGACTGACCATTTGAAGCGGATATCGATCTGACAAATCTGGACGAAGCCGCGGGTCTTCATGCGGCGGCGTGTAACGCGGGTGGTGCTCGGAATGCTCTGGGCCCCAGAGGCTGCACCGGCCATCTGCCGTGCCGAATCCGCCTTCTGCAAACGGTAAATATGGGCTGGGAACATTCAATCGCACCGGGCCTTCAGCCAGCAACCGCTCGCGGGTGATGCCTGACAAAGCACCTGCTGGCGGAAAGGCCGCGCCACGTGGTGTTTCTGTTAGCACTTCATCGATTAACTCCAAATCTGTGCTAGCAAACAGCCCTTCGGGTAGATCGAGCGCCCGGCCTAGCCGCCGGAATATTTCCGTATTGGGCAGCGACTCGCCCACCGGGGCAATGGCGGGCTCGTTGATTTGAACATTCAGGTGTCCGTAACTGGTGTGAATGTCCCAGTGCTCCAGTTGCGTGGTCGCTGGCAAAACAATATCGGCATAGCGGGCGGTGTCTGTCTGGAAATGCTCTAAGACCACAGTGAACAGGTCGTCGCGTTGCAATCCGCGAACCACGCGGCCTTGGTCTGGGCACACCGATGCGGGGTTCGCGTTGTAAACAACCAGCACGTTCACGGGCGGACCGGGTTCATGGCCTTCGAGGGCTTCTGCGAGCCGGGTCATGTTGATGGTGCGAGTGCCCGGGGGAATCAGGTCGGCGCGCTGGAAAACAGAATCGGCTTGGGTGGGGTAGATCTGGCTGGTGCTCAACAGCGCGCCGGCACCGGGATAACGCCAGTCGCCAGTAAGTGCTGGTAGGCAGGTGATGGCGCGTACCGCCATACCGCCTCCACCATGGCGTTGAAGTCCGTAATTCAGACGAATGAGGGTAGGCCTGGTGGTGCCGTATGTATGGGCCAAAGCCTCGATGGTGCTTTCGTCGAGGCCGCAGATTTCAGAGGCTTGCCGAGGCGAGTATTCATTCAGTGCGCGCTGGGTAAACGGTTCCAGACCGCTGGCGTGGCTGGCAAGGTAGTCGTGGTCGACCAGATTGTCGCGCAGCAGAACGTGGGCAATAGCCAAGGCTAACGCTGCGTCGGTTCCGGGCCGAATGGCCAGCCATTGGTCGGACCGCTCGGCTGTACGGCTTTGGAAAGGATCGATGGTAATAATCCGGGCGCCACGGCGTTGGGCTTCCAGCATGCGTACCCACAGATGGCTGTTGGTGACGGCAGTATTGGATCCCCAGTTGATGAACAGCCGAACCGAGTCCAGCGCTTCGGAATCGACAACAGCGCGCGTGCCAAGTGTGATGCCGCAACCCACGGCACCAGCGGTGGCGCAGATGGTACGGTCCAGTAGAGATGCACCAATGGCATGGAAAAGGCGGCGGTCGAGGCTGGAACCTTGCAGCTTACCCATGGTGCCGGCGTAGCTGTAAGGAAGAATCGACTGTGGCCCGTGCGCGCCGTGCCGGGCCTTATTGAGTGCATCGGTTACACGCTGAATGGCCTCTGACCAACCAATTGGCCTGAATTGGCCTGATCCTTTGGGGCCGGTGCGAAGTAGGGGCGTGGTGAGGCGTTCTGGGTGGTAGGTGCGTTCCAAATACCGGCTGACTTTGGTGCAGAGGAAACC
>CAMCLK010000042.1 GCA_945875585.1 Candidatus Kuenenia stuttgartensis
AACTCACGTTGGGGGCTCATATACACCAATAACGCGCACAAGCCCCTAAAATTACCCGGCCCGGAAACGCGCCATCGATTCCGGGTTGAGTTCAATTCCCAAACCCGGAGCATCGGGCAGGGTGAGATAGCCTTCAGCATCAGGCCGGAATGGAACCTTGATCAGGTCATCCATGTAGGGCGAAGGCGTGAGGAATTCCACGTAACGCGCCACGGGCATGGCGCAGGATAGTTGGATATCTGCAGCCAGTCCAACAGCGGTGTTCCACCCGTGCGGCACCCACTGCACGTAGTTTTCATGCGCCATCCAGGCGATGCGCCACGCCTCGGTAAGGCCACCACACTTGGTGCAGTCGGGCTGGACAATATCCACCGC
The DNA here is from genome assembly GCA_945875585.1 of Candidatus Kuenenia stuttgartensis. Lineage (GTDB taxonomy): Bacteria > Planctomycetota > Planctomycetia > Gemmatales > Gemmataceae > REEB421. The sequence goes on from CAMCLK010000042.1 coordinate 376, forward strand.
CTGCTGCTGGAGCAGAGGCATGAAGCTTTGCCTGCGGGTCAGCACTTCGCCAGTGGCAATGGGCACCGGCGAATGCTTGCGGAGCTCGGCAAAACCAGCGAAGTCGTCTGGCCGAAGCGCCTCCTCGAACCATGTAATATCGTAATTGGCCAGCATCTGCGCTGTTTTCAAGGCCCACTTGTAACCGTGAGGCCAGTAGGCGTCGCTACCGCCGGCATCGACCATCAATTCGATATCTGGGCCAACGGTATCGCGCGCTGTGCGCACCAGAATTTCGTCCATCCGGCCGCTGACCCTGCCAAAGGGCTTCCAGCCTAGCTTGATGGCTTTAAAGCCTTTGGATACCGCCATTTTGAGTTTTTCACGCAGCGCGTCGGGCTCGGCAAACAGCAAGGAACCGTACGGTTTGATCTTAGTGCGGTATATACCACCCAAAAGACGAGCCACCGGTTGGTTGGTGATCTTGCCGAACAGGTCCCAAAGCGCGATATCGATTCCGCTGATGGCATGCTCAACGCTACCACCCCTGCCCTGCCAGAAGGTATTCTGCCTGAGTTTCTCGCTAACACGCGCCGGTTCATCGGCCCGTTCGCCGATTAAGAACGGCCGCAGCAGGCGGACGGATGCCTCCACCAGATGGCTGCTGGTAAAAACGCTGCCAATGCCCACAAGTCCACACGAGGTGATGACCTCGACAATGGCATGAACATTGTCTTCGGGGGTTAGTTCTTCGGCCCAGCCACCTTCAACGGTTCCACCACAGAGCCCTGTGATACGTATATCTGCAATAGTCGTCATGACGGGTTTCTCCGGGGTGCTGGCCGCTGGCCCCACGGCAGCGGCATGGTGGGTGGGTTGCGGTGAAGGTCTCGGCGAACATCGGCGGGGCGGTCTTTGTACCAAGTGACCAGACGCACTAATTGCTTGACCGCTTCCTCATAAACCTGACGGCCCTTTTCAGCGGTAGCCAGTTCGGCATCGCCTAGCACGCCGGTATCAGAATAGCTGCTGGTCCATGAAACCACCGTGGCTGGGCCAGCGGCGAAAAGGTCCACCCAGTTGAACGGGCTTTCCTCGGCATTGAAACTAATGATGCCACTCTTGATCAGGTCTTTGCGCACATTGTCGCCATCCAGATGCAGGTACAGACTGGTTTCCAGTTCGCAGGCATGCGCGCAACCGCCGGGAAACTTGCTTTGCCTCCACCCGGGCAGAAACTGCTTGTCCACCGTCAGCAGATTCCACCAGGCCACAAGACAGCACTCGGCATCGGTCTCGAGATTGGTGCGGCGTGCCACCAGATCGAGATTGGGCATGTTAGATCCATGCCCGTTGAGCAGGATGATCTTTTTGAAACCGTGGTAGACCAGCGATTTTGTGATGTCGAGCACATGGTGCATGAAGTGTTCGAAGTCTTGGTTGATGGTCCCGGGAAAGTCCATCACGTGGCCTGTGTAGCCATAGGCCACTACTGGAAGCACCAGCATTTTGTCGGCAATCTCCCGGCCGGCACCATTGGCTATGCCCACAGGACACACAAGGTCCACATCCAGCGGCAAATGATGGCCGTGCTGCTCCACGGCGCCGCAGGGAATAATGCAAACCTTGCCAAGATCGACCGCGTCGTTGATCTCGGGCCAAGTGAGTTTCTCGTAACGATATTCTGTGCGCGCCCTGCTCATGGTTGCCTCTCCTGTTTATCGCGACTCGGACACCAGATGCTTTTTCACAAAGTCCTCGTCGAGCGTGACGCCCAAGCCGGGCCTGTCGGGCACCTCAATCCAGCCGTTCACCGACTGGATTTTTTCAATCGTTAGATCGTGCCGCAGGGGTGAATCCTCCACGCAGTCTTCAAAAACGAAGGCATCGCGGCAGGTGCTGAGCCAGTGCAAGCTGGCCGCTACCGTGAGCGGACTGGTGTAGCAGTGATTGCACAACCGGGCACCAATTTCCTCGACCCGGGCCCGAATATAGGCCGCATCGGTAAAACCACATCGGGAAATATCGACCTGATAGACATCGAGCGCGCGCTGATCGATGAGCGGACGGAACGATTCACGTCCGCATTCTCCTTCACCCGCGGCAATGGGTATCGGCGATCGGTCGCGAAGCCAGACATAGCCTTCAATATCGTCTTCGCGGAGTGGTTCCTCAAACCACTCCGGCTTGAACTCAGCAAAGGCATGCGCTCGCCTCAATGCTGTGCGGGCGTCGTACACGCACCCCGCATCGATGAACAGGGTGGCATCTCCCAGCCCTTCGCGGGCCCCGCTTACCAAATCGATATCAACCGCTTCGGAGGTTCCCATTGGTTCCCAACCGAATTTCACGGCGGTGTAGCCTTCCGAAACCCAGCGGCAGGCGATATCGGCTGTTTCCTTGCCATCGCGGCCGAACAAGATCGAGGCATAACCACGGAGCCGAGAATGGTGTTTACCACCCAAAAGGCAGTGGATCGGTTGACCGAGGGCCTTGCCTTTTAAGTCCCACAGAGCCATGTCAACAGCGGCCATGGCGGTAATTCCGGCTCCGGTACGGCCGAAATACATAGTCCGCCTGTACATTTTTTGCCAAAGGCGCTCCTGTTCGAGTGGATTTTCACCCACCAGAATCTGGCGTAAACCGCAGGCAATATTGTGACTGAATGGGGCATCGACAATCGCCTTGACCACCTCGGGCGATGAATCAGCTTCGCCAATGCCTTCCAAGCCGGTATCGGTGCGGATGCGCACAAGAACCGAATCTTGGCTGCTGGCGGTTTTAGCCAGCACATTAGGGATGCGTATAATCTGGCAAATGACCTCGGTGATTTTCATGGCAGCTTCCTCGGGTCGACTTCTTGGGCAATCACAGCAACGCAATCGCCTTGGGCAACCAACGATGGCGCCCGGGTCGCGATCAAGATACCCGCGCTGTGCGCCGTTACCAGAATCGGATCACGGTCTGGACGTTCGAGAAAATGGATGGCGCCTACAGTTTGCCCCTGCGTTACTTCATCGCCCAACGGAGCGATGTTTTCATAAATGCCCGATTCAGGTGCAAACCGGTAATTTTCCCAAGCCAAGGCCTGAACCCATCGTGTGGGGGCCTGCCCCTTCGATGCCCGGGTCACCATCGGTTCGGTCAGATGCCCCAATTGCACCAGCACATTGCGCAGGCCTTTCTGGGTGAGGGCATGCACGTGGGCCGTCACGTTTTCGCTGCCTCCCATTTCTGTGGTGATGACCACCTTACCCTGACTTTCGGCTTCTACGGGCAGAAGTCCGGTGCCCGCGATATCGGCATAAAGAAAACAAAAATCCGTGTTCCAAGCCTCGGTGGCAGCCAGCATCGCTTGGCGCTGCGGGCCGGCGGGCACCAGGTGCATGTGGGCGCATGGGTAGAAATCGACACCTCGGCCACCGGTGTGAATGTCGATGACATTGTCGGCCAGCGGAAACAGCACTGTGGTGAGGTAGTGCGCCAGAGCTTCGCTGGGCGTTCCCTCCGCCACGCCGGGGAAGGTGCGGTTAAAGTTTTTGCCATCGAGCGGAGAAAGACGCGTGGCAGCCTTGGCAGCAGGCATCGACAGGGTGGGAATGAGGATGACCCGCCCTTTCACCTGTTCGGCCCGGAGTTCACGCAGCAGGCGCATGACAGCAACCTGACCGGGGTACTCGTCGCCATGGTTGCCAGCCATCACCAGAGTGGTGGGTCCGGGGCCGTTGTTGACCACGGCAATAGGCACCATCAGGTTGGCCCAGCCGGCAAGGTTGTACGAGTAGGGAATGTAAAGGTGGCCCAAATTGCGACCGGAAGCGCTTAAATCGATGGTGCAGCGGATCATTAGGAGCCATTGACCTCATCAGGAAATCGGTTGGCGAGGATGGAACAATGGTAACAGGACTGAGTCGCTGCGCTAGTAGCCATAGGGAAGGGATTGCATGGTTGCGCCATTGCAATGCCGTAAAATCTTTTTTCTCAGCGTGCCCTGAATTTCACCAGCAGCACAACGCCGGCAAATGAAATGGCTCCCAACTCTTCCTTCATCCAGTTCAAGACTTTTTCCGGTGTTGCGCCACCGGATCCGGCGCCAATGAGTGGAAAGGCAATCGACTGAAATCCATGGGCACTGGCCAGAGCCATGGCATTGCGGACAGAATCGCGCACCGAACGCTCCGAGGCGCGCCAGAACATATTGATACCAGCCACATGAATGATCGCCTTGAACGAAAGCACGCCCGCGCCGGTGAGCACCGCGCCGCCCAGAGGAATGGGACCATGGCGACCGACTTCGCGAAAAGGCCCAGTTCCAGCCCGGCGCTTGATAGCACCGGAAACTCCCTGAGGCAGCAGAAGCCACCATGGGATGATATTGCGATTCCACGGATTGACAATGACTTCAACTAGCTGATCGAGAAGATCGCCTTCCACGCACTGAAGATTCACGTTACTTGTCCGTGGCTGGCTTGGGCGGCACGACGGGCATGGTGGGCGGCGTGAGTGCTGGCGGCGGAGGCATCACCAGAGCAGGTTCCTTCTTGCCGGTGATCTGCTCCACAGCCATGCGCGCCGATACTCGTACCGGTTCCGCCACTGTGGTTTTTTGATACAGGGTGCGCAGTGGTGTCACAGCCTTCTCGGCACTGGTACCCATAGAAGCAATGGCCCAGATGGCGTTGTACTGCACCTCTGGTTCCTTGTCGTTGAGCATGTCGATCAGTTCTGGCAACCCGAAAAGCGCCAGTTTGCCAAGGGTTCCTATGGCCCGCAGGGCGAGAATGCGAACCTGAGCATCCTTATCATTCAATTGTTTCATGATCGGTTTCAGGTGTGCGCCGTCGGCTTTGGTCAGGTTCATCATTCCCACATGGGCCCAGATGCTGATTCCTTTATCCTTGTTATCGGTCATGGTGGCTAAAGCCTTTTCCACCACCTGCGCCGTAGCCATGTCGAGTGGACGGCCAAGCACCGCCAAGCCGTAGACCGCCTCCTGGCGCACAGCCATCGACTGGTCTTTCAATGCAACCACCATGGCTCGCAGACAGCGAATATCGGGGCCGCGCATGGCGTCGTAGCCGAATTTACCCAATAACGAAACAGCCAGTTTGCGCGCTTCCCACGTGGTGGGATCTTCCGCCATTTTGGCCAAGGCCGGTATGGCGATCTTGCCTTCGTCGATACCAAAACGGGAAAGCGTCATCATGGCTTGAAACTTGATGGCCGACTGCGGGTCGTCGCTGATGCGCTTGGCAAGAGCTTCAATAACCTTTGGAACATCCTTCTCGGCGATCTCGAGCATGCCGAGGGCGCCAACAGCACGCACACGCGGGCTAGCATCGCGGTCAAGGCAGCGCTCGAGGATAATGGGCACCGCTTCGCTAGCGGGTGGCCCGAAGAGCGGAATGGCCCGCAACGCTCTCTCGCGAACACTGGGGTCGATGTTTTTGAGGTCATTCATCCATTCGGAAAGCACCCGCCCACCCACTTCGCGGGTGTAGCCGGGAGACGTTTCCTTTTTGCTGTTGAGATCGAAGACACTTCCTTTTTCCTGCCCTTGGCTAGGGGACATCACAGCCATCAACCCGAAAAGAACAAGAGCCGCCATCCAGCGCATGCGACCGGCCATGGTCATCACTCCCTGAGCAATTGCTGTCCCACGTAACAGTTTACCATGAAAAATCGGCTGCGAACGAATCGGGAAACATGTTGGTGGTTGCACTTGCACGTCAATTCTGGCACCATGGGTTGAGTGTTTGTGAGGAACCATCACACCTTGCTGGTTCTCCACCCCACCTAATTGGTTATTCGGCAGATCCCTCCCTCCGCTGGACCTGGCCCATGCTGACTTTTTTGCAATCCATCGCTGTTGTTGCTGCAATGTGGGCTCCACCTGCTGCAACTCCTGCTGTAACTGTGAGTTACTACAAGCAGGTCCGGCCATTGTTCCAAGTGCACTGTCAGGGTTGCCACCAACCTGCCAAAGCGCAGGGCGGCTACATCATGACCTCGTATGAGTCTCTGCTGAAGGCGGGCGACCGCAGCATGGCAGGCGTTGTACCCGGTCAGCCGGACAAGAGTTTTCTGATTGATCAGATCATGCCGCATGGCGAAAAGCGCGGCGAAATGCCCCGTGGCGCGGATCCGCTACTTGCAAAAGATGTGGAATTGATCCGCGCGTGGGTGGCTCAGGGCGCGAAAAACGACACCCCTAAAAACGCGCTCGACTCCATCGACGCCGAACACCCGCCCACCTATGTTTTGCCACCCGTGATCACGTCGCTTGAATACAGCCCCGATGGCAGCACACTGGCCGCCAATGGGTTTCACGAGGTGTTCCTGTTTTCTGCCGCCGATGGCAAACCACAGGCCCGACTGATCGGCCTTTCCGAACAGGTTCAGTCTGTTTCGTACTCACCCGACGGAAAATTCTTGGCCGTATCCGGCGGAAGCCCAGGCCGATTCGGTGAAATTCAGATTTGGGACATCGCCAAGCGCAAACTCAAGGTCGCTGCCCCATTTACTGGCGATACACTTTACGGTGTGAGCTGGTCTCCAGATGGCAAACTGGTGGCTTTTGGTGGTGCCGACAACAACCTCCGCGCCATCGACTCCAGCACTGGGAAACAAGTTCTTTTCCAAGGCGCGCACAACGACTGGGTTCTGGGCACATCGTTTGGCCGCGATGGAAAATACCTTATCAGCGTTAGCCGCGACCGCACCCTCAAGCTGACCGATGTCACCACGCAACGGTTTATCGACAACGTGACGAGCATCACCCCCGGCGCGCTGAAGGGTGGCTTGCAGGTTGCCTTGGTGCGCCCGGGAGCAGAACGCAAAATGTTCAAGGCGGCATCTATTGCCGTGGGCAGCACCGACGAAAAACTGTTCGAAGAACTGCTGATTGGCGGCGCTGACGGCATTCCCCGCCTGTACAAAATGCACCGCGAAACCAAGCGTGTGATTGGCGACGATGCCAACAAGATCCGCGAATACGCGGCGCTCTTAGGCCGCATCAATGCCGCTGTTTTTTCGCCAGATGGCGCCCGATTTGCCGTGGGGAGCAGCCTCGATGGCGTTGGTATGGTGCGCGTCTACCAGACCGCGGATGCCAAACAGGTCTCGCAGTTTGAAGGAGCTCTACCCTCCGTTTACGCCCTCACTTGGAAACCAGATGGTTCCGCAGTGGCTGTTGGCGGATTCGATGGCACTGTGAGGCAGTTCGACCCGAACACGGGAAAGTTGAAGAGTCAATTTGTCGTCGCACCCGCAACAGTTACCGCGGCGCGCTGAACACTCGGACAGAAATACAGATTCATTCATTTTGAGAGGTTTTCAACATGACGGCACTTTGCGCCTTGTGGCTGGTACTTGCTGCTGACCCAGTAGAAACTCTGCCCGCCGGAGCTGTTGTTACGAAGCTGGAAACAATTCCACCCGTGGTGGAACTGACAGGAAAGCTTGCGTACTCACAAGTTTTGGTGACAGCGGTTCTCGCGTCGGGCGAGTCGATCGACGCCACACGGCTGGTGGCATGGAAAGCCCCAGCTTGCGTAAGGGTTGGTGCCACAGGTCAGGTTTTTCCGGCTGCCGATGGTGAGGGCTCCCTTGTGGCAACCTTGGCCGGCAAAGACGCCTCAACACGCATCGTGGTGAAAGACTCCAGCCAGAATCCAAAAGTCAGCTTCCTGCAAGATGTCATGCCGGTTCTGGCTCGCATGGGTTGCAACTCCGGCACCTGCCACGGCGCTGCCGATGGCAAAAACGGCTTCAAACTTTCACTGCGTGGGTACGATCCGCTCTTCGACCACCGCTCGCTTACCGATGATCTTGAAGGACGCCGTTTCAACAGAAGTGCTCCCGACAAGAGCCTGATGCTTTTAAAAATCACAGGTGCCGTGCCCCACGTGGGCGGAGTGCTAACACAACCCGGCGAACGCTATTACGAACTCCTGCGTGGTTGGATTGCTGCTGGCGCCCAATTCGACGCCAAGGCACCCCGCGTGGCGAAGGTTGAAGTCACTCCCGAACGCCGCACGGTTCCCCTGCCCGGCCAGAAGCAACAAACCAAAATCATGGCCACGTTCACCGATGGCAACAAACGCGACGTGACTTCGGAATCGTTTTTTGAAAGCAGCAATACCGAAGTAGCCACGATCGATCGTCAGGCCATTGTGACGACACTCCGCCGGGGTGAGGCAACTGTGCTTGTTCGCTACGAAGGGAACTACACATCCGCTAGCTTGATCGTGATGGGAGATCGCTCCGGCTTCGTGTGGACCGACACGCCTGTTCATAACGAAATCGACACCTTGGTTTATTCCCGTTTGCGCGACCTGAAGATCCAACCCTCCGACCTTTGCGACGACTCTGAATTCATCCGCCGGGTGCATCTGGACCTCACAGGCCTGCTGCCAAAGGCTGAAGATGTTCGCGCGTTCTTGGCCGATACACGCCCGAGACGCGTGAAACGCGATGCCGTTATCGACAAGCTTGTAGGCAGCGCGCCCTATGTCGAGCACGTGACCAACAAGTGGGCCGACCTGCTGCAGGTCAACCGGAAGTTTCTGGGTGACCCGGGTGCCCGTGCCTTCCGCGAATACATCCACAAGTCTGTTGCCGATGGCAAACCGTACGACCAGTTCGTGCGTGAAATTCTCACTGGTAGCGGTTCCAATGTGGCCAATCCGCAGGCCAGCTATTTCAAAATCCTGCGCGATCCCGGCGCAGCCATGGAAAACACCACACAACTATTCCTTGGCGTGCGTTTCAACTGCAACAAGTGCCACGACCACCCCTTCGAGCGTTGGACCCAAGACCAGTACTATCAACTGGCAGCGTACTTCGCTCAGGTAACACTGAAGGAAGATCCGAAATATGCTGGCCAGCGCGTGGGTGGTTCGGCAGTTGAAGGGGCTCAACCGCTGGTAGAAATCGTAGCCGATGCCAAGGCGGGCGAAGTGAAGCACGACCGCACCGGCCTGGTGACAGCGCCACACTTGCCTTACGGCGCATCGGTACCAGCTGCAGCCACCGCGACACGGCGTGAAACACTCGCCACATGGCTTGCCAGCAAAGACAACACCTATTTTGCCCGCAGCTATGTGAACAGGCAGTGGGCTTACCTGATGGGTGTAGGCCTTATCGAGCCCATCGATGACATCCGTGCTGGCAACCCTGCCAGCAACCCTGCGTTGCTCGACTACCTGGCGGCAGAATTCGTCAAGAGTGGCTTCAACACGGCACAGATTGTCAGACTGATCTGCAAAAGCCGGGTTTACCAGCACTCCATGAAAACCAACCGATGGAATCAGGACGACGACACGAACTATTCCCACGCTGTGGCTAGGCGCCTGCCTGCAGAAGTGCTGTTCGACGCCATTCATCAGGCAACAGGCTCAGCTTCACGGCTTCCTGGTCTGCCTACTGGCGCCCGCGCTGCCATGCTTCTGGACAGCACACAGGATGTTCCCGGTGGTTTCTTCCAGTTGTTCGGCAAACCGCCCCGCGAGAGCGCCTGCGAATGCGAACGCTCCGGTTCTCTCATGCTTGGGCCGGTCCTGAATCTGGTCAATGGACCAGTCGTGGGTGATGCCATCAGAGACAATAGCAACCGCCTGGCATCGCTGCTGGCCAAGAACAAGGACACCGGCGCGGTGGTGGAAGAAATCTTCTTGGCCACCATGTCCCGGTTGCCATCGGCTCAAGAAAAAGCTGATGCCACCAAGATCATCAACGACTCACGTTCAGAGTTCGCGGCCATGCTTGCGGACAAAAAGCGCCGCCAGGAACTATTTGCAGCGCATCAAAAAGCGGTCGATGCCCGTCAGGCCAATTGGGAGGCAGGCTACCGGAATGCTCCCACATGGGGCGTCGTTGCTCCTTCAGCCGTTGTATCGCAAGGCAAAGCGACCTTTACCAAGCAAGCCGATGGATCTTGGCTGGCCAGTGGCACCAATCCGGACCGCGACGTTGTGAAGATCACTCTGCCAACAACAGAAAAGTCATTTACCGCGTTGCGCCTCGAAGTGCTGGCAGATGCCACACTTGGAGCCAAGGGCCCCGGCCGAGCCCTGAATGGCAATTTTGTGCTCAATGAATTCAACCTTGAATTCCACGCCGATGGCGAGAAAAAGCCCGTGCGGATTCCGCTTACCCGCCCGCTGGCCGATTTCTCTCAAGACACCTTTGGCATCGCCAACGCGATTGACAACAACCCGGCCACCGGCTGGGCCATTGCTCCGCAAATGGGCCGTAGCCACACTGCGACATTCGAACTGCAAAACCCGGCTATGTTGGCCAAGGTTACGGGAAAGCCCGGGCACTTCACCCTTACGCTGACGCAAAACTTCGGCACCATGCACACCATCGGCAAGTTCCGCATTGCAACCACCACGGCCAAGCTGCCGCTGAATCTGGTAACACCTCCAGAGCAGGTGGCTAAACTTTTGGCTCTGGAACCCGGCATGCGGACGCCAGCCATGAATAATGAATTGCTTCAGTTCCATCGCGGCCTCGATGCTGAACTCCGCCGCCTGCAGGATGAAGTAGGACAAGTTGCGGGCATGGTGGAAGACGACCGCCTTCCTGGCTGTCAGGATCTGCTGTGGGCTCTGATCAACGCCAAGGCATTCCAGTTCAACCACTAAAGTGGTGTTCAAGAGCGCCCAACGTGAGTTGGGCACGCGCAGTCGCTGTCGCACTTCATATGGCGTTTATGAGCCCCCAACGTGAGTTGGGGGGTGAACAGTCTCCAGCGCACCCCCCAACTCACGTTGGGGGCTCATGAAGACTCGTTTTGTGGCTGATGCGCTTTGTGGAATTGGCAGCCCCGCTTATATTTTGCCATCTTCAATTCCTGTTCATGAGCCCCCAACGTGAGTTGGGGGTGCCCAAGCGCTGGCGCACCCGACAGATCTTGGCACTCTAGCTAAACTTTTCCGGTTATTCCGGCCTTGGGGTTGGCATTCTTCGGTAAGCATGTATCATTTGTGGTGGCGACACGTGGGCTGGAACGACTCCCCCACCACGACTTGCATCACCGCACGTTATTGCGCCTGACCACGGATGGTCACTTTTTTCACACGCCAGCGGCGCGTTGATAACGTAACGTTTGGCGCCCGCCACACTATTTTTCGGGCCATCAATCGCGGCGTTTGCAGACTTGGTGCTGTCCAGCACCCGTACCATCTGTGGATTGACTCTATCAAGGAGAGATGAATGTTTAGCTTTTTCGTGATGACGGTTCTTAGCAGCAGCACTCTTATGGTGAATGGCTCTTCCGCCAACACCTGCCCTAACGGCAACTGCCCCAATGCAGCTCCTGTGGCACACGTGGCCAAGCCAGCAGCTGAGAGCACATGCACCACCGGCAACTGCCCCAAGAGCCAACCACGCCCGTTCCAGCTTTTCAAAAAGAAGCGCTGAACCGGTAAGGTTTGAACAGAAGCGGCCTTCTGGGGAATCGATTCTCCAGAAGGCCGGTGTTTATCAGGTGATTCGAGGTTGGCGATTGAACTTCTGGAATGGCAGGCGCACATCGCGGAAGAACACCAGATCCGCCCTCAACACACCATCGGGCAACGTATCGAAGCCTTGCTTGGCGCCTGATGTCACAACATCGTCCTGATCCACACCGTCCCCTGATATCCCTAATCCGCCCACTAATTTGTTATTTGAATACAATGGCACCGCACCCGGGAAGAACACCACGCCGTTCTGATTCAAAATATTCGCTGGATCACGGAAATTCGACTGCGGATGGAACGCGGCGAATCCAAAAACGCTTTGGAACGCTGTGGCTGGAAGCGGTGCGCCCACTGTCGCGCCAGTGGTTGGATTGGTGCCGCCATCGTTCAACTGGGAGAAATACCCCGGAGGCGCCCCATCGATACCTTCTGGATAACGCGGTAATGCCAAGAAACGGAAGGTTCTGTTGGTAAACGCGATTCCCGCGGGAAGCCCTGGCAGTTGATCAACCGATTGCAGCAGTGTTGGGTCGGCGTAGTAGTCGACGTTGCGTGCCTTCGCCACGGCAATATCGAGAGAAAACGTTGTGCCATCTGGCATACGGAATAATCCCAGAACATCGCCATTTGTATCGGTTACCGCGATTGTCATGCGCGAAAACTCGTTGAGTGGCAACCGGATGGCGGAACGGATCTGCACCGCTTGCTGAACACCTTGCGCCAGTATGCGCTGAACGTCGGGGGCGCTGAGCGCGGAACCCGCATGCGGCGTGACCAAGAATCCTTCAGGCACCGGAGTTCCCGGCAAAAACGTGACTGGTGTGGTATCGACAGGAAGTCCCGGTACGGGAATTCCGGGCACGGTTGCTGGATTTGGATTGATTTTGTTGTCTGATCCGGGATCAAGGAGGCGGGCGAACCCGCCCAGCGCGAAATTGGGCCCTACTGCACCAGGATTTGGCGAATTTTGGAATCCTCCCAGACTCAATCCGTATTGAACCAAGAATTGCGCGCCATTGGCGCCCGGAAAAGCATCGCTTGGGTTAGGGCCGAAAATCGGCAGAGTGATGCCCACCAGATCGATGCGCCCCGTGGCCAAAATCACACCTGGTACCGGGTCGCACCCACCAATTGGCCCGGGTACAGGTATTGGGTTGATGCTTGGGGTCAACGATACCGTTGTGCCGCCCAAGGCAGCGTAAGACATGAATTCTGCTTCCAAAGTACGATCTGGTTTGGATGGATCGTAGTCACTCGACAGGGAGCAGTTCGATTCCGTGGCAAATCCGGTTTTGCCCGGGAAGAACACGCCGATGCCGCCCACAACCTGTGGCAATGGGCTACCGGTAACAGTTCGTGTGATGGGAATACCACCGGGAAGCGTGCCAATACCCCGGGGCGTGGCGCCCGGCATAATTCCGGAGGCATAACCGTAACTGTCGATGGCAGCAAGCTGCTGGCTTTCCGGAATGCTGGATGGAATAAAGGCGCTGTCCACATTGAAACGCTGCAGCAATTGCTGGTCGTCTGCCGTTCCGTGGATTCTGTCGGTACTAGGATGATAACTCGTGTCTCTATTAGAATATTCAATTCCGAAGAGGTCCACTTGCGGGGTGAACGGCACGCCCGGGGGGAAGTGGTTGCCAATGCCTAATGGGGCCACAGTACCGGGCCCGCGCAACGTGGAATTTGGATCTGTAATACTCGGGTTCGATTCGATTTCACGCTGCGTGATGGTGGACTGGCTGATGTATTGAATGGTGCGCGACGTCAGCGGCGCATTCATGTTGCCGAACATCGCGCCGGTACGGGCAATGGCCACGGCGCCGTCGATGGCAAAGACCAGATTGGCGGTATTGTTGAGAATGTCGGGGTCTACGCCGTTTTCAACTTTTACGCCCAATATGCGTCCGCTGCGATCGACCACGGCAATGATGCCGTCGTTGCTGGGTGTGGCCGCAGATGCCCTGCATAGCAGGGCCTCCACCTCGTCAGCCGTTAACTGCTGCACAACAGGCGAGGGTTGCAAACCGAGTGTGCTGGTGAGATCCGGTGGAGATTGGGTGCCCAAGAAACTAGTGAAATCGCCCGGAGCGCCGATAATAGTGTCTTTATTGGAATAGCCGAACAAGCGCGGGGTGCCCGTGGGAGATCCTGGCACCACCAGATCATTTTTGCCTGCACCACCACCCAGAACATCGTTGCCAGAACCACTGACCAATAAATTGGTGCCGTTTCCGCCCATCACCCGGTTAATGACACCGCCATCGCCAGAAACCATAGCGTTTCCGGTCCCGGCTTGAAGGATATCGTTATCATCGCCCCCCGCGATGACGGTGGAAATCTTTATGGATGGGGCAACAGCAATGATATCGTTACCAGCCTGTCCATTGATCAACACTTCGGAAACAGCGGCGATGGGGTAGCGGCCGATCTCCTGACCAAAACTTCGCACAATCACATTTTGCTGATTGGCATCGGTATCGACTCGAATGCGGTCAGGCCCCTGAGTACCCGTGACAATCAATTGGGCTCCGATGAGCTGCGAGACAACAGTAGCGGGAACCGCCCGGTCTTCCAGTTGTTCAAGTGCTGGGCGGGTGCGCATGCAACTGCGATCAGTGAATGCCATGGAATGAACCCTGCCGGCAGTTAGTCCAACGCGGAAGGCGATGGATCGATTAATTGGATCGGCATAACTGTCAGGGTCACTCCAATTTATCCAACCCGAACAACATGAATGACTGTAAGAACGCTTAAATCTGACAAGTTCGTCAAGAATTACCAACATGAAGGCCGATGGAGGATGGGTAAGGCTGAAAAAACCTGAAAGGCAGGCTCGGCCATGTATCGACGCGCTTCGTCCATGATCCAATATGCGTTATTCGCTACGGCCGTGTCCCTGGTCGCGAGTGAATGCGTGTTGGCACAGCCTCCCGAGCTTCCCAGACCGGCAGATAGCACTAGGCCCCTCGAGCGCCCCCCTACGGGCTCGGGTAATGAGACCGCCCCCACTACTGCTACACCAGATTGGTTGTTCACCGAAACATTCCCGCCGCTCGGTTTCACAGGCCCGTCATCTGTGTTGCCACGGGAAGTTCCTTCGGATGGCGACTATATTCCCATGGAAGACCGATGGCGTTTAGGCATGCCGGCCCTCGACCGATACGGGAAAAAGCATCCCCCCACGATCGATTATCCGTTCCAGTTGGGCCATTGGTGGGACCCATACAACCAGAACGTGCTTAAGGGCGACTTCCCAATTATCGGGCAGAATATCTTCTTCAACCTCACCGGCAGGTTGAACCAACTGGTGGATACGCGGCAGACCCCCATCCCGACCACGCCATTTGAAAGTACCGCCAATCCATACCAGGAAGAGTTTTACGGTAGGCCTAATCAGCTCGCGAACTTTTCGTTTCTGTCGATGCAACTGGATCTTTTCCAAGGGGACACACTTGTTTTTAGGCCTATCGACTGGCGGTTGCGGATAGTCCCGTTTTTCAACGTCAACGTTTTGAATGTAGAGGAACTGGCTGTCGTTAATCCCAACGTGCTCAGGGGAGTGCAACGTGAAAGGACATTCTTTGCGCTGCAAGAATGGTTTTTTGAAACAAAAATCGCGGATAGCGGTCCCTATTACGACTTCGCATCAGTCCGCGCGGGATCACAATATTTCAACAACGACTTCCGCGGGTTTCTCTATTCCGATACCAACCGCATGGTCCGGCTGTTTGGAACACGGTTTGCCAATCAGGATCAGTTCAATCTGGTTGCCACGTTTCAAGCAGAAAAAGACACGAACAGCGGCTTGAATTCTTTCGACAACCGGCAGCAAAACGTCTACATGATGAACTATTACCATCAAGATTTCCTATTTCCAGGGTATACCATTCAGGGCAGCATCGCCTACAACCACGACAATGCCACAGGTTTGATTTACGACAAAAACAGCTTTCTGGTCCGGCCAGAACCAGTAGGGGTTTTCCGCCCGCATGCTGTCGATGTCGCCTATTTCGGCCTGGCCAGCGACGGCCACATTGGACGGTACAATATCTCTTCTCAGTTTTATTATGCGTTAGGTAACGATACACTTAATGCCTTGGCCAACCAGCAGCAGGATATTTCCGCCGCTTTCGCGGCCATCGAGGCCAGTTATGACCGCGATTACACGCGGTTCCGCACATCGTTCCTCTGGGCATCTGGCGACCGCGATCCCAACAACAGCCATGCCACAGGGTTCGACGCCCCCTTCCCCAACGAAAACTTTGCTGGTGGGAACTTCAGCTACTGGCAAAGGCAGTCGATCAAGCTGTTTGGCACCAACTTGACAAATGCCGGTAGCCTGCTCCCAGACCTGCGTACCAGCCGGATTCAGGGCCAAACCAACTTCGTGAACCCCGGTTTGCTGCTGATCAATGGCGGTATCGATGTTGATGTCACCCCAAAACTGAAATTGATCAATAACGTCAATATGCTGTGGTTCCAAAGCTCCAAGGTTCTGGAACAGTATGTTTACGCTTCCGGCATCGACAATTTCATCGGCACCGATATCAGCGTTGGTTGCGAGTACCGCCCGCTGCTGAGCAATAACGCCGTGATCACGTTTGGGGCAAGCACCCTGATACCGGGCTCAGGCTTTAAGTCGCTTTACAACAAATTCCAGTCCACGGTCGATGCCCCCGTTGCCGGGTTCGTGGATCTGGTTCTCCAATATTGATCAATTGATGATGCACGTGCCCACCATCTTCCTTTTCCGTATAACTAAGGAAGATCGCGGTTGGCCAAGCACAGGAGCGCCTTTCCATGACATCTCCTTCCAGTAGTTCCGATACTCCACCGGCAGACCCGTGCCTTATGCTCCTCTTTGGAGCTTCTGGTGACCTCACCAAACGATTACTTACCCCTGCGCTGCTGAACCTTGTATGCGATGGGCTCCTTCCGGATGAATTCGCCATCATGGGTATGGCGATGGACGATATGGACGACGCTTCGTTCCGTGCCAAACTCGAGAACGAAATCCGCACCTACAGCACCCGCACGCACTTTGAACCAGAACGATGGGAATGGCTGAAGCAACGCATTCACTACATGCCGGGCAACTTTGGCAAGAAAGAAGATTTCACGGCGTTGCTGGCCCGATGCAACGAACTCGATGTCAAGTTTCAGCTCAAAGGCAACCTCCTTGTTTACCTCGCCATTTCGCCAACCTTAATCAACCTAGTCACCTCGCAACTCGACGACGCCGGGTTCAAAGAGCGACAGGGCTGGTTGCGCATTATCGTTGAGAAACCATTTGGTACAGACCTTCAGAGCGCCCGTATGCTCAGCCAACAACTCCTTACCCGCTGGCGTGAAAAGCAGATTTACCGCATCGACCATTACCTTGGTAAGGAAACGGTGCAAAACCTGATCTCGTTCCGGTTTGCCAATGGGATTTTCGAACCGCTTTGGAATAAAAATCACATCGACCACATCCAGTTCTCGGTACTTGAAACCGTGGGCGCCGAAGGGCGTGGCGGTTACTACGACAAGTCTGGTGTTGTGCGCGACATGATCCAGAACCACATGTTCCAAATGCTGGCTTATCTGTGCATGGAACCACCCGCATCATTCGACCCCGACGCGGTGCGTAACGAAAAAGGCAAGCTTGTGCAGGCCTTGCGCGTTGTGCGGTTCGACGAAGTGCCCGAATACGGTGTGCATGCCCAATATGCGCCGGGCAAAAAAGCTGATGGCTCCAACGCCATCGCTTACCGCTCAGAACCGCAGGTTGATCCACAGTCGCGCACAGAAACGTATGCCGCCATGAAGCTGCATATCGATAACTGGCGCTGGGAAGGCGTTCCCATCTATCTTCGCTCCGGTAAGGCGCTCTGGAAGCGCGGCACGGAAATCGTGGTCCAATTCAAAAAAGCCCCGCAGGTGATCTTCCGGAACACGCCTTCGGCGCGGCTGATCGACAACAACCAGCTCATTTTCCATATCCAGCCCGATCAGGCCGTGGAATTCCGGGTTCAAGCCAAAAAACCTGGCCCCAACCTTGTGTTGCAAAAAGTGGACATGCGCTTCGATTACAGCGAAGCCTTTGAGGCTGGCCGCGCCACGGGTTACGAAGTCCTGCTGTACAGCGCCATGCTGGGTGACACCACGCTCTTTTCCCGCAGCGATTTTGTAGAAGCCTCGTGGCAAGTTGTTCAGCCGTTCCTCGACTACTGGAAAGCTGCCCCTGCCTCAGAAATGCCAACCTACCCGGCAGGTAGCTGGGGGCCCAGCGAAGCCTACGACATGCTGGAACGCGACGGTCGCCGCTGGCACGAAGTGGTCAACCGCGACGTGCTGGCACGCGTGCCAGACCTCGCGGGAGCCCCGTCCACCTTCCTGCACAGCTTGGCGCTCATGCTGGAGCCGAACGCAGTCGGACCGGGTGACACAATTATCCACAAGGGCGATATGGGTACGGAGATGTTTTACATCTGCCGTGGCGAAGTTGAAATCCTTGACGGCAAAAACCAACCCGTTGCCCGATTGGGCGAAGGATCCAGTTTTGGCGAGGTAGGATTGCTCCTCGACATGCCGCGAACCGCCACTGTGCGTGCTATCGGGAATTGTGATCTGTTTATCCTTCGGCGCGAATCATTCCGCCGCGCTCTGAAGGACTACCCTGAACTTCATACAATTCTTCTTGAGCGAGCCAACAAGCGGGCGGGTTTGTCGTAACGATCGATCGGTTTTTCCCGCGATCAGTCAAATTGCAAGCCACAGCCGGTATAAACCACACTACCGGCTGAGATATAACACTGGAGCAATGCCACCTTTTCAACGGTCATCAGCATGCGCCATGTCATTATTGTCCTCGTTTCTGTGTTTACCGGCACCACCATCGCCTCCGCGCAACCTCATTTCAAATTTTATGAACCAGTTATTCCACCCCGCGCCCTGCAAGTCATGGCGCACCGGGGGATGCAAATGCTGGCCCCGGAAAATTCCATCAGGGCTGTAGTCGCCTGCGCGGACGACTACATCGAATGGGCAGAAATCGATATCCGGCTTTCCAAAGATGGAAAGCACGTTGTGATTCACGACGACAGACTCGAACGATGCACCCTTGGCACCGGGAGAGTCGACAATTTCCCACTCGAAGAGTTACAGGAAATCGATGCTGGTAGCAAATACGCGCAGCGATTCCGCGCGGTGAGAATAGCGTCACTCACTGAAATGCTGGAAGCGTCGAAAGGCAAAGTCAACCTGTACCTTGACTGCAAAAATGTTGATCCTGCCCTTTTGGTTCGGGAAATCACGGAATCTGGAATGCGATCGCAAGTGATTGTCTACGGTTCCCTGCCGCTGTTGGAGCAGGTGCATTCCCTATCAAAACACACCATCGCCACCATGACAAAATATAAGCGATCGATGGACATCCAGCAATTCATGGTCCAAGCCAATCCCTCTGCTGTGGAAATGGATGCGGACGACATCGACAAGGAAATCTGCCAGGCGTTTCATGCCAAAGGAGTGAAGGTGCAGGCCAAGATTCTTGGCAAGGCATGGGACACCCCTCTTGTTTGGGGCAAAATGATCGACATGGGCGTTGATTGGTTGCAAACGGACGACCCCGCCGGTGTTCGTTTCTTCGAAGCAAGGCGAAGGCTTGGCGCTTTTCCCACAATGATTGCGTTTCATCGCGGTGCCAATCGTTATGCGCCCGAAAACACGCTCAAGTCAATTTCCGAAGCAGCACGTCTGGGTGCCGATTATATTGAAATCGATATCCGCACCACCCGCGACAACCAGCATGTTTTGATGCACGACAGCCAGCTTACCCGCACCACCGGCAGCGCAGTCCCTGTCAACGGTACCGGTTTGAACGAGATGCGGAAGCTTTCCGCGGGCGCTTGGTTCAACCAAGCTTTTGCCCAAGAACGGGTGCCTACACTAGATGAGGGATTGAAAGCCATTGGTCCAAAAGCTGCTGTTTACCTAGATGCAAAAGCCATAGATCCTGTTGCCTTGGCCAATGCCATCCGCACAGGCGATCTTTTCAATCGCCATGTTGTGTATCAATCGCTGGAATACTGTGGGAAACTTAAAGCCCTAGAGCCACGCGCACGCCTATTGCCACCCCTGTCTTCATTGGACAACCTTAATACTGTTGCTGCCATCAAGCCGTTCGGGGTGGATGCTCGCTGGGGTATTCTCTCATCGGACATGATCTCTCAATGCCACGCCAAGGGTATTTTGGTTTTTTCAGATGCACTGGGATTAAACGAGAACATCATCCAGTACCGCCGAGCCATCTTGTGGGGTATCGATTGCATTCAGACCGATTACCCCTTGCGCGTGCTGCGGGCCTTCGAACTCGAAGCCGCCGACAAGAATCGTAAATAACTCAATTGAACAATTTCAAAATAGCGTTTGGCGCTTTCTTGAATCGCGGCGCTCCGTTCAGCAACCAGCCAATAGAAGTGTGCCTGACCAACAGCTAGCCCGTCACATAAGACAAAACATATTAGAGGTATCTTGTTCTTTGTCGCGGGTATTACCAAAACCACTAATCAACAAGAAGGTTGCTGTACCCGGAAATAAATTCCTTTGCTGAACCGTCTTCCCTGAACACATTCCGCCTCACTTTGCCGATATTGGCGCCATACACATGAATGCTGATCGACACTCCATCGCGGTGCGCATTCGAGACCGCATGAATGTCGCCCGCCAATGGCGAAACACAGTCCACATCGCCCGGGTGCATCAGAACAGAAGGCCCGTCTGGCACACACTCGCCTAGAGAATTGAAACGATAGGCCTGAGATTGTTCACATCCACGCAGCACACCCACCAACCCCCAAACCGTGTGATTGTGAATGGGTGTTGCCTGACCTGGCCCCCACACAAAACTCACCACGGAAAACGTTTCCTTAGGGTCCACATAAAGCAAAAATTGCTGGTAACGCTCCGGGTTCACGATGGAGAAAGCTTCAGGAAGCCAGTCGTCGTGCTGGATGAGTTGACCCAACAAGGCCTTACCCTGTTGCATGACGCGACTTTCAACGGGATCTGATTGCAGCAATAGGCCCATAGCATCGACAAAAGAACGCAGTTTGGGTGTTCTTGTAAGATCCGGCAGATGCAATCCCATGGTTCATTTTCCATTCACAAATCGAATCAGTCGCAGCCCAAATCCGCATTATTTTCATGATAATGATAATTTTCTCACTTAGGTATTTGCAACGCGCGGTTCCGCAACCTACATTTCGGCACCCATTAAACCCATAACCTTTGGTTTATAGTTCTAGGTAACGAGGCTTTTTTCATGTTTCCATTCATCCTCCCTTCCAGACGGACTATGCTTGGCACGGCCGTAAGTGCGGTATACGGGACTTATGACAACCTTGCAGCCGCTGCTGCACCTTTATCGGTAACGACCACAAGCTTGCCAATACCACCTCGCCTTCAATGGGATGAGCTGGATGGCTACTGCGGCGAATGCTCAATCCAGCAAGCGGCGCTCTACTTTGGCACGTATGTTTCGCAATATGTCTGCAGGGCTATCATTAATCCCAACCAGAAAAGCCAGTTGCTGGTCGCAGTGAATGACCAAACTGTTTTGACCGCCTTAAGGCTGACTTCTGCCAAATTCAATTACAATCAAGCCGCTAATCCGCAATTTGCCGGGTATTTTGGCTGGGTGAAACAACACCTTGCCTTGAAACGCCCCGTATTGATTGTCTCCTATGTGAAAGGGCTCAGTGACCCGGATTACGACCACATCATGCTGGCAACCGGATTCACTTCTTCCAACAGCACCACGTATGTTGGCACAGATCGGCTGTATTTCAACGACTGCTACAGCCCCTCGGCCAATATGCGCGTTGCCTCAACACTTTCAGATGTGCGAAGGATGCGCGTCAATGGGGCCAAATATGAATTCTGCATTCCTACCAACATCTGCTATGGCACTGCCATCACAGGAATCGCAGACACGTCCGGCGCAGCGCTGCCTGTGCAATTAAAATTAGCCAGTTGGAGTGAACCCGATATCATGGCTGGCGCCGCACCAGCCACGTTGAACGCGACTGTATCGGTTACGGGATTGATCGCTGGACGATCCTATTCGCTTTACAGGTACAACAATCACCTGAATGTGCCAACAACCAATTACATCCGGAGCAACTACACTTCTGTAGTGAATTTTGTCGCCACCAATCCAACAGCCACGTTCCCGGCCTCGATGATTTCCAACGGTGTGGCCGTTTTTCGCTGCCTGCCTGCTGGCAAATAGTTCGTGTAGCGTACTGCGACTCATAAAACAGCGTTTATTCTGAAGATTAGGCAGCCTTCTGGCACAACATGTGCCGGAAGGCTATTGGCCTTCCAACAGCTTGTGTAAAAGAAAAGCATCACCAGTATCAAATTTACGGGAACTTGATACCCCCGGAACAACTAGATGGCATTCATGCCCGACCCCGTCTGACTTTTCTTTGAGTTTTACCCCATAAACAGGGTGATGGATACCATGTCCGGCATCCCTGCAAGGTAATCCCATCTCGGCGCTGCATGTCATGAATAACGGTGGATCCTTGGCATCCACATGGTTGATTGGTGAAAATTCCTTGTATACTTTCCGGTGAATTTTGTAATTCCGCATCGCTGCATCAATACTCGATTCCCCAACCGCCATGAATATCATCGGATGCTTCAGCACATTCGGCCCTAGCCAGCCTTCAATGACACTTGGATCGATGGAAGTCTGCCCTACCTGCACAGAAGCAGCGCAAACACGTGTCGATTCCCGCAGCACAGGATCCACGGCTACAGGATTGGCCAGATCATCATGCAGCAACAACCACATGGAGGTGCAAGCCCCCGCACTCGGCCCTGTTAACGCAATTCGACTTGTATTGATATTCCAGTCCCTGCCTTTGAACCGCAAAAACTGGATGGCGCGTGCGGCATCGTGTACCGGAGCAGGCAACGGGTGTTCCGGTGTCAACCGGTAATTGAATGCCGCACACGAAATCCCCTTGTCGAGAAACGGTTTAAATGCTGGCCCCTTCTTGCTCTTATCGCCTGTCAGCCAGCCGCCGCCATGAATGTACACCAGCAACGGACGAGGGCCATCGCCCTTGGCCTGCCAAAAATCGAGGGTGTTGCGGGCATGAGGCCCATAAGAGATATTTTCATGTGTTGGTATTGGTAGTGATGGCGCCTCGGCGCCCGGCAACAAACCGGTTCCTAAAATTAAAATAACAAGCATTGAATTCATAATGTTTCGTTCGTGGGTTTCGCGATAGAATTCTTCAACACAATAAGTGCCTCATTACGTGCCGCCTAAATGTCTTCCACAACTAATCAGGCCATCACTTCCTTGACAACCCGACCATGCACGTCTGTCAGTCGGTAATCGCGGCCTGTATGCCGGTAGGTCAGTCGTTCGTGATCAAGCCCCATCAAGTGCAGAATGGTTGCGTGAAAATCATGCACATGCACCGGAGAATTACCAACATTGATTCCGTATTCGTCCGAATCGCCGTAGGTGATGCCGGGTTTCACGCCGCCTCCTGCCAACCACGACGAAAACACCCAGTGATGATGCTCGCGGCCACGTGCACCTGATGCCGCATTGAACGGTGTTCGGCCAAACTCGGTCGTCCAGACAACCAACGTCTCTTCAAGCATTCCGCGCTGGCGCAGATCCTTAATTAACCCGGCAATGGGTTGATCGACGTTTTTGGCTAAAGGCGCGTGCGTCTGCATGTCGCCATGGGCATCCCAGTTGTTCGACGAGCCAACGTCAATCAGTTCTACAAACCGCACCCCTCGTTCCGCTAATCTCCTAGCCACAAGGCACTGCCAGGCAAAACCGCTCGTGCTTCCCGGTTCCAGACCATAAAGCTTCAATGTCGCGCGGCTTTCCCCGGAAAGATCAAAAACTTCAGGCATTTCAGCCTGCATTCCGAATGCCGTCTCGAACGATTTCATTCGGGCAGAAAGCACCGGATCGGTAATTCGGGATTGAAGATGCCGCTGGTTCAATTTTGTCATCATCGCCAGCTCGAGTTCTTGCATCTTCTGGGTTGGCGCGCGACGACGGATGTTGGCCACCGGTTCGGCCCCGTGACTAACAAGCGTGCCTTGGTGCGACCCGGGAAGAAAATCGCTGCCCCACACTTGCCCACCCGCGTACGGTGAATGCGGAGCAATGACTACAAAAGACGGCAGGTTACGGTTCAGTGTGCCAAGCCCATAGCTGATCCACGAACCAATACTAGGTCTTGCAAAAGTAAACGACCCGGTATGCATACCGAGCGTCGCTTCGTAATGATTAGTGTGATCCGATTTCATGGATCGAATGACACACAATTCGTCCACACATTGCGCCATGTGGGGAAACAAGGTACTAACCTCGGTTCCCGATTGACCATGCTTGCCAAAGTCCCATTCCGGTCGCTTGAGGAACATTTTGAAGTCCCCCTTGCGCCCTTGAAATTCGTTCACAGGAATTGTCTTGCCGGCATCAGCAAACAACTTTGGCTTGGGATCCCACGAATCCACATGCGAAACGCCACCACTCATATGGAGAAAAATGACCCGCTTGGCTTTAGCAGCCAGATGGCCCCGCCGGGGTGCCAAAGGATCGGTAGCTCCGCTAGACCCGGATTCATTGGCTAATAATTCACTCACCAAGCCCGGGAGAAGCATCGAACCGCCGACCATAGACCGGACAATGCCTCGGCGCGTCAGGTTTTGCATGGGATTCTGGCTCAACATAAGTCTCATCCTGCCCAAATGGCCCATATGCGGGTTGATTAGTCTACATAGAGAAATTCATTGCTGCCAAACAGAGATCGAAGGTAAGCAGCCAATGCACGCGTTTCCAAGTCGTCCAAACCGTTCGACTTCAGTTCAATTCGATAGGCTGCAAGAAACTCCTTCGCCTCTTGCAACTCAACGTTTCCGGGAAGGCGACCCATCGATTGCTGCCAAGCGAGTTCAATGCGGTTTTTCTCATCCGGCGCATGCGTCAGCAATCGTCTGGCCCACTTCATGGATTTGGCATGGACAAACGGATCGTTTAAAAAATAAAGTGCCTGCGTCGGAACCGTGGTGCTCAGGCGGTCGGCGGTGGTCGCGTTGGGATCCGCACCATCAAACAGGGCAAGATAAGGATGGCGCTTAAGACGCTGTGTCATCAGGTAAACACTGCGCTTGTCGTGGTCATACACGGCACTAAACGGCGCGTGCTGCGAGAATCCCCAACTGACAGGGGAAGGAAAAGGGTGTTCCTTGGCAGGCGCCGTATCCAGTTCGCCGCTTACAGCAAGAATGGCATCACGTATTTCCTCGGCTCCAAGTCGACGGCCTAAAAATGACACATAAAGATCGGCTGTGTCTGCATTTGATTTCGCGTTGGGTTCAGCGACAGCTTGCTGATAGGTGGAACTCAACATCACCAGACGGTGCATGGCCTTCATTGACCAGCCGCTTTGCATAAATCGGGTTGCCAAATGGTCTAATAACTCAGGATGGGTCGGAGGGATACCGCGAACACCGAAGTCGTTGGGCGTTTTTACCAAACCACGTCCAAAGTGATACTGCCAGATGCGATTTGCCATTACCCTAGCAGTGAGTGGATTCGTGGGCCGGGTTAGCCACTGAGCCAACTCCAAGCGTCCGCTGCCCGGGGTGCCTTCTGGGAGCGGGCCACCAGCGAGCGACTGAATCGTGCCGCGCTTCACCACTTCTCCCGGTCGATCAGGTTCGCCACGAAGCTGCATGCGGACACTGTGGGGCGTTCCTTCAGCCATGGCATAAGCCACCTCGAAAGGCCCTGCCTCTACCAATCTGGCCAACTCTTTCCGGTCTTCCTCGATTTTAGAACGCACCGTTTCCAATTGCTTGCGAAGCTCGGCAATGCGCTTCCTTTTGCCGTCAGCCGATGAATTGCGCTGGATAAGCGGTACTGAAATGCCCACGATGGGCTGGGCTCCCACCACAAAGTTGTCGGCATCGATTGCCGGGCGCACGCCGGGAATGTGGCCATAGCTGTCGATAAATGAGTAGTCGATAACACCAGTCCAGCCAGCGGAACAGTCTCCGTGAAATTCTTTTCTGAATTTCGATGATTCCAAAACGCCCGTGTATTTCCGCGCCTTAACATCAAGCACGAGTCGGATCTGATACCACTCGCCAAGCATGAGTGGAGCCACTGATTTTGTGTCGTTGCCGCTCCGGTTGAATAATTCTTTCGCGTTGAAATACAACTCAATTGCCGCGGAATTGCCCGGCCCTTGCCCAATGTAATAACGCCATGTGCCGCCACCGCCTGCTGTCGCATCGGCACACCGGAAGTCATAACTGATATGCAGTCGCCCATTGCTATCTGGCGCAGAATTTGCAATCGTCAAACCGAAACCGTCGTACTGCCCACGGTTGGGCATATGGACTCCCAATCGCCCTGCCTCATACAGATTGCGAAAGGGGCTTTGCGACGCTTCTGAAATTTTCACCAGACTGTTAGGACCGGGATTCCATGGCGCAACAGGCGGCATATTGCGCGTCTGGTTTTCAAAATCACCATCGAAGCCAGCCAGTTGCTGCAACTCGGCAGCAATGGCAACAGAATCGGGATCTGGTGGAGCATTGATGGGTGCAGGTTTCGTGGTGGCCACTTCGGCGATTGGTGTTTTGCGCAATCCAATATTATCGTAATCGATCGCTGGAAGCTTTTTATTGCCCTCATCAACAGACTTGAGAAACAGCGCCTCGATGCTGCCTGAATAACTGCTGGATATGGGTTTATCTTCAAAGGCGGTGACAGCACCCGGAGAACCGACACGGCCGGAAACCTGCCGAGTCTTCAAATCGATCACGAGTTGCAAGTTTTGCCATTCATTCGGTTTCAACACCGCTATTTTTTGTGGTGTGCTACCGGTTTGTAACACCACCGAATCGATCCCCAGACGAATCTCAACCGCAGCGACCCCGGCAATTGAGCCCAATACCAACGAATGGAAACCTTGCGTGGCAGCATCGGCCCCGCTAATCCGGAAGTCCAAATTGGCAAAGACGACTTCTGCCTTCTGGATTGCTATTGGCGCCTGCCATACACTGTAATGCCCAGTACCGGCTGCAATACTGGTTCCCAACCGGCCTGCTGGATGCAGATTTTTGAATGGGCTCTGGGCTGAAGCGGTAACAGCTATATTTCCTTCGTAAAGCCAGGGCAGGACCAATACACCGTTGCTGCCTCCCGCGGCAGGAGCCTGAGTTTCAAAATCGCCGTCCATTTCATGCAACGAGTGCAGCGGCGTTACTGGAACAGGCTGCTTTTGGCGCGACAAACGATCTGAAACTATTGCCACACGGGATTCGTACTCCGTCCACTTGTTCCCGGACTCATCGGGTGGCGCCAATGGGGCAAGGGTTGTCATCCTCTGCTTTTGCTCGGAACCCGGAAAGGCATACCGACTGCTGTCAAATATCGCATATAAGCCATAATAATCACGCATCGTGATCGCGTCGAATTTGTGATCGTGACAGCGGGCACAACCCAGACTAAGCCCAAGTGCAGCCTGCCCGAGCGTGTCGATGGTGTCTTGTATCGTGAGATGATGATAATTTTCAGAATCAAAACCAAAACGGCGCGACACCGCAAGAAAACCAGTCGCTGTCACCTGCTCCGCGTATTTCTCACGCGGCCCTTTCAGCGCCAGCACATCGCCTGCCACTTGTTCACGAAGGAACTGATCGTATGGCTTGTCGGCATTGAACGAGTTGATCACATAATTTCTATATTTCCAAGCAAGAGGCGCCGGGTAGTCGGCTGTGTCGCCAGCCGTGTCCGCATAGCGAACCACGTCGAGCCAGTGCCGGCCCCAATGTTCACCATAGGCTGGCGACTGGAGCAAACGATCAATCAGCCTTTCATAAGCCTGAGGCGATTTGTCGGCCAAAAAAGTCGCCACTTCTTCAGGCTTGGGAGGCAATCCTGTCAAATCGAATGTGGCGCGGCGAATCAAGGTAAGCTTGCCGGCAGAAGTGGCTGGGTGAACAGCAAGTGCCTCCTGTCGCGAACGGATAAATGGATCGACACTGGTCTTAACCCAATCCTTGTCCTTGACGTAGGGTATAGGCGTATCACGGATCGGTTCGAAAGCCCAGTGCTTTTTATTTTCGAATTTCACTGTGTTTGCAGGCCAAACGGCGCCTGACTCGATCCAAGAAACAAAATCCGCGACCTGTTCGGGCCGCAAGGCCTTGTTTTTCTCCGGAGGCATCGCCGCGATACCCGCTTCTCGGCGGATAACCCGAATGAGCAGACTCTCCATCGGCTTGAGGGAAATAATGGCCGGTCCAGAATCTCCGCCCTTGAGCAAGCCCTCGCGAGAATCCAACCGCAAACCACCGCTTGTTTTGGTCCCGCCGTGGCAGCGAAAGCAGGTTTCCACCAATACCGGGCGAATCTTCGATTCGAAAAAATCAGTGCGTTCTTCTGTACGGCCTTTGCTGCAAGCCAAAACCATCACCAACAATGCCAACGCACAAACCGCATGCTTCATCTATGTGCCCTCTGCGGCTTATAGTTGTTTAACAATGCCCGTGCCACGGTTCTGCGGGAATACCATTGTCAATCATCACAATCTTAGGCAAGGCTGGTCCAAAGCTGTGGCGTGCGGTAGTTCAATGTAACAAACAACGCATGCCGGTGACAGCAGTTCTGAACATAAATTTGGCTCGATTCAGTTAGTATCCAATCATCAGGATTGGCCATCCTTGACTCGCAACGACAAGGATCGAATATGCACTCTTGCGGTGACCAATCCAAATATTCAGCCAACACTAGTTCCCTATCGAAACATCAGACCTCGCTCACTGAGTTGTCCATGAGGCATCTGATAATCAAGCTTCGTTAAGGCAATGTGGCAACCTCAGCGGGACGTGGCACCACAAAAGTTGGTCGATGCCGTCCGGGCAACTCCAACGGCTCTCCAGATAGCGCGTCGCCTCCGCCCAATGCCTGGTACGCCATGACAATTGCCGACAATTGCTGGTTTTTGGTTTCGATCATCACCAATCGCGCATCCATAAGGTCACGCTGGGCGAACAGGACATCGATGTACTCGGCACGAGCATTTTTGAAAAGACGGGAAGCCACGTCCACCGAGGTTTCAAGGGCCTGAAGCTGTTTTTTCTTTATCTCGATGCTTTTCGAGTAATTATCGACCATCGAGAGTTTATTGACAACCTCGGTAAAGGCGCCAAGGATCGTCTTTTGGTAATTGTAAATCGCCTGCAATTGCCGGGCATTGGCGCTCATGTAGTCGGCTTTGATGGCCTTCTTGTTGATGAGCGGAGCAACCAGATCACCGGCGACGCTCGCGGCGATCGCCTCGGGAGTATTGAGTAGGTACTTGGGGTTGAAGGCCTGATAGCCAGCCGCGGCATTGATCATGAGTACAGGGTAAAAACGGGCCTTTGCGACCTTAATGTCTAGCCCAGCGGCCTCCACTTCGCGTGCCGCTTGCCTGATATCAGGCCTATTATCCAGTAATTCCGAGGGCATACCAGCCGACAATGCGTGAATGGTTATATCAAAGAAACCATCAGATACGCGCTCGATTGGCTGGGGATAGCGGTTCAGCAGAAAATTGATTCTGTTTTCCGCCTCGATGATGTCCTGCCGAACAATCAACTTCTGGCTCTGATTGCGACTAACCTCGGCCTGAAACCTCTGCACTGGAAGTTCGGTTCCCCTGCCGGCATCCTTCATAGCCTTGGAGAATTCAAGGCTCTTTTCCTGAAGCCGGATCGTCATATCGAGGTTGTCAATACGCTTGTCAAGCGCCATTAAGCGATAGTAAAGGTCGGCAATTTCTGAAACCAGACGGGTTACATGGTAGTTCCGTTTCTCCCGTGCCCCCACATACCGCCGCATGGCGGCGTCTCGCGCGTTTCGTAATTGCCGCCAAATGTCGAGTTGCCACATGAATCCCAATCCCAGTGCGGAGTTCCATATCGGGTCAGGAATCGGTCGCCCCGGCAAGATCTGAAGCTCCCTGTCGATGGCACCGTCGCGAGTGTAGTAACTGGGTTTGTCGAGCCCGCCACCGCCGCCGATCGTGACGAAAGGTAGGTACGCACCCTGCCGAGCGATAACTTCATTCTTGGTGATCTGGATCTCTTCATTTAGTACACGCAGCTCGAGGTTATTGGCCAAGGCGGAGCCAATTAACTGATTAAGAACCGGGTCATGGAAAAATTCCTCATAGCCAAGGCGCGATGAATTTTCAGCAACCTGCTCCTCTGGTTGGGCCTCTGGTTGCGCCTCTGGGCGCTCCTGTCCGGGAAAATCAGTTGGGATCGGTGGGTTGGCGCCGGGTTGCCGCAATTGGGGAATGCCACACCCCGTCCCTAGCAAAAGAACCATGGCTGCCAAAGCATAGCTTGATTTTCCCGCTGGGGTGCTCATGCGTTCACTTTGCTCCCCAGCTCCGCCATGCCGAAATCCCCGAAGTCACCATGGACCCGCCAACACTCCTTGTTATCGACATACCAACCTGTTTGATTGATGGAAAATTCCGGATACACCATGACCAAGCATGGCGAATTCGAGAAAAATAAAGAATTGGCTCAAGAATCTGGCGCCAGCATCCGGGAGAACTGGTTAATGGGGATGATCCACTTCCGCTGAGGCAGGCTTCTTGATGTCATCCGACACGAGTTTCCCGTCGCCAGCTAACTTGGCGAGAAGGTAATACAACCCTGGGGTAACGAAAACTCCAATCAAGGTACCGGCCAACATTCCACCTGCCGAGCCCGTGCCAATGGTCCGGTTGCCGATGGCCCCGGCTCCCGTGGCGTAAACCATGGGCACCAGCCCGGCGATGAAGGCCATGGAGGTCATCATAATAGGCCGGAAGCGAAGCGTGCCGCCTTCAACAGCCGCATTGAGAAACGAAAGCCCCTCCCGACGCCGTTGGACGGCAAATTCAACAATAAGTATGCCGTTTTTACCCAAAAGACCGACCAGCATGACGAGGCCGATCTGGGCATAGACATCGTTCGCTAGGCCCATCAATTGCAAGGAAACGAACGCCCCGAAGATTCCAATAGGCAGGGACAGCAGTACGGCAAAAGGCAACAAAAAACTCTCGTATTGAGCGACCAACACAAGATACACAAATGCAATAACAATCAGAAAGATGTAGACAACTTCGTTGCCCGCATTTGCTTGATCGAAAGACAATCCTTCCCACCCGAGGCCGTAGCCTTGGGGTAGGGTTTCCGCCGCCACTTCCTTGAGAGCCTGCAGGGCCTGTCCGCTGCTGTACCCCGCTGCCGGTGATCCCTGTATCGCTGCCGATGGGTAAAGGTTGTAACGGGTAATCTCGTTAAGCCCCTGCATCTTCCGCACTTTCATGAACGCGGTGTAAGGAACCATTTCCCCGCGATCATTCTTCACGAACAGATAGTTAAGGTCGTCGGGATACCGGCGGTACTCTGGTGCCGCTTGTACATAAAGCTTGTAAAACTGACCAAAAAGTATAAATCCCTGCTCGTATGTGCTGCCAATGAGGATACCGAGCGTATCCATCGCCTTGCCGATCGACACGCCCTTCTGCATGGCTGAATCGCTATCGATCACTAGCTCGTACTGAGGATAGTTGGCATTGAAGAATGTGAATACATCAGACAGTTCCTCGCGTTTGGAAAGCGCCTTCATAAATTTTTCGGTAACTTCACCCAAGCGGCGGTAATCCGTGGAGCTATTCTTGTCGAGAAGCCTAACAGAAAACCCGCCAGCGGCGCCAAACCCGGGCACGGCGGGAGGCTCGAAGAACTCGAGCTTGACATTTGATATCTTGCGGCACCTTTCCTCTAAATCCGCGATGATCTCCCGCGACGTTCGTTTGCGCTCCGACCACTGCTTGAGGTTGATCAAACAAGTGCCCGCGTTTGAACCACGCCCCTCGGTAAGAACCTCATAGCCCGCCAGCGAGGAGACCGAGCCCACCTCATCCGTCAACTCCATCGCAATGGCCTGAAGCTCGTGAGACTTGGCGTTGGTGTATTCAAGGGTGGAGCCCGGCGGAGTCTGAATGATGCCATAAATCATTCCCTGATCTTCACCAGGAATAAATCCAGTAGGCAATACCTTGGTGACATCGACGATGCCGTAAGCAAAACCCGCCACAATAAGTGGCGCAATCAAGCGTCGCGGCACCAAGCGGTACAGCACAGCACCGTAGCCAGCCGTAACCAAATTCACCCCTTTGTCGAACAACCAAAGCAATAAGCCAACCGGCCCCAGCCTTTTGGCAGCCCCGGTTGTGTGTGGCTTAAGAATCATCGCGCACAATACCGGAGTCAGCGTCAGTGCTACGATGCCTGACAAAACGATCGCCGCCGCCATTGTTATGCCGAACTGCCGGTAGAAAGTTCCAACCGGACCCGGAACAAAGGTTACCGGCACAAACACCGACGTCATCACCAGTGTGACAGCAACGATCGCCCCTGAAATCTCATCCATCACCTCGCTCGTTGCCCGGAACGGGGACAGATGCTTCTCGTGCATTTTGGCATGCACCGCCTCCACCACAACAATCGCATCGTCAACCACCACACCAATCGCCAAAACCATGGCAAATAACGTGATCAAATTGATCGACAGCCCGAACATCTTCATCACAAAAAAGGTCCCAATCAGTGAGACGGGAACGGCAATCGTTGGGATCAAGGTTGAGCGGATGTCTCCCAGAAACAGGTACACCACAAGCGACACCAAGAAAAACGCTTCAATCAGCGTGTGCAGGACCTTCTCGATGGAGGCCTCGAGGAACTTGGACACATCGTAGGTAACCTCGAATTCCATTCCTGGCGGGAACGATTCAAGTTTAATCTGCTCAAGCTGACGCTTCACCTCGTTAATCACCTCCACAGCATTGGAGCCGGGACTTTGTTTCAAGACGATAGCCGCGGAGGGATACCCATTGATATCTGAATAGATATCAAAAAATCTGGCACCCAATTCAACGTCAGCCACATCCTTGAGGTGAAGAATCTGCCCATCGGAATTAGCCTTGATTGCGACGTTTTCATACTCGGCCGGCTTGGTGAAGCGACCTTTGTAGGTAAGCACGTATTCGATCGATTGCGATGTTCTACCTGTCGCCTGCCCGAGCCGGCCTGGAGATCCAATAATACTTTGTTCGGCTAGCGCCTTCATCACATCCTCGGTGGACATGTTGTAGGCCCTTAGCCTGTCGGGCTTAAGCCACACCCGCATGGCAAATTCACGGCTACCCAAAATGGTGGCGCTGCCTATGCCGTGGACGCGCCGTATCACCTGAAGCACATTCACCTGTGAAAAATTGTAGAGGAAGGTTTGGTCCACCCCCGGTTCTTTGCTGAAGATGTTCACATACATGAGCATGCTTGGCATGACCTGCATGACCACGATGCCCTCGCGCTGCACCAGTGGCGGCAGCAAATTGCGAACAATTGATATCCTGTTTTGAACGTTGACCACCGCCATGTCGGGGTCGGTGCCTGGTTCGAAGTACACCATGATGGTCGCCTCGCCGGCGCTCGTGGCGCTGGACGACATGTACCGCATGTCCTGCACACCGTTGATCGCCCTCTCGAGGGGGATCAGAACGGAGTCCACCAGCACGCCCGCGCTCGCGCCCGGGTAGGCGATCGAAACCATAACACTGGGCGGTGATATCGAAGGAAATTGAGACTGTGGAAGTGTCTTGAGGGCCAAGCCACCTAAAAACACAATCACGACCGAAACGACGATCGCCAGCGCGGGTCTATGCAGGATTTTGGAGAACATGCGGTAGTTCCATTTTCAGCTCAGCGGGGCGACAGGCTCATTCCGCGCGGTTCTTCAAATTAGCCATGACCTCTTTCGGATCGCGATACTCGATCTCCACCCGGTCCCCATCGTGAACCTGGAATATACCCTCGAGCACGATCCGCTCTGTCGAAAGCGATCCAGACTTGATCACAAAGATGTCTTCCAGCTCATATAGAACCGACAATTCGCGCTGGCGCACTAACCCGTCGTCGCCCACCACATACACGTACCTCTTATCAAGATTCTCGAAGGTCGCGCGCTGTGGAATCACCGTGGCATTCTTTAGATTCTTGCTAAGAATCACATTCCCCGTCTGACCGTGCCTCAACAGCCGATCGGGGTTTGGAAAGTCCGCGCGGAACGGTATGTTTCCGGTTTCGTTATTAAACTTGGCGACCACCGCCGCGATTTTTCCTATCTGGGAAAACTTCCGCCCATTGGCTAATACGAGAACAACTTCCTCAGACTGCTTGTTATCCTTTGCTTCAGCCATGTAATCGAGATAACGCGACTCCGGAACATTGAAGTAAACCCACATCACCGAATTGTCAGAAAGTGTGGTCAGGATTTCCCCCTCTTTCACCAAGCTACCTTCCTGCTGGTTGAGCCGGTCCACGATTCCGTCGAAAGGGGCTCGAACTTCCGTAAACTTCAATTCCGACCGCGCCAAACTAGCTTTCGCTTGGGCCTTCGCCAACTTTCCTTGTTGAAGCGCCAGTTCGTTTTCAGAAACCACGTTTTCCTTGAACAATCGGTTGGTGTTGTTGAACTCCAGATTGGCTACCAGAACTTCTGCCACCTCAACATCCAACCGGGCCTTGTAAAGTGTCGGCAGGACCTGGAACAGAAGTTCGTTCTCCTTCACCGGCTGCCCTTCTCGGATTTTGATTTTCTCGAGGTACCCTATCTCCAGTGCGCACACATTGATATGACGCTGCGCATGGATCTGGCAAACATACTGCTGGCTGACCGTGACATCACGTACCAGCGCGCTCGTCGCCACGATTTTCTGGACTACTTCATCCTCGGTCTTCTCGACCCTGCGAGGGGAACAGGAAATAGCCAATACGCTTAATACTGTGGCAAGCGCAATTTGCGGCGATAAAGCCTTCATCTCTGTCTCCTCGAATATGCATTAGCATATCGACTGAGCCGCCGCGAAAACAATCGCAGGCCATCCAAACCAACTTGCCCAGATTGACGAGAAGACTCAAAATAATTTCAGGTGCAGAAGCTTCTCACATCGGCTGTTCAAGATCCTACGGTGCGTCGGTGAAAAGTATTTGCCAGACAATGCTTCAATTTTATGTTCACACCTTAATGATCCGTTGCCTATTAAGGCGGATGTGTCGATGTGGCGCTGAGCATAGACCGGGCAAACACACCGCTAGGCTACCGTGACATCTCTGATGAGCGTACTGATTGCCTCGACTTCCTGAATCCTTCGACATTGGGCTTCTCGTCCCGACGCGAGGAATAGAAAACCACCCATTAGCTTAGTTCTGGGCTAGCTGATTTCCGGCGATAGCGCCTTCATCGCTGTCTCATCGAATATTCAAAAATAAAGGGTGTGCGGGCATCAGGCGCGCACACCCTTTATTGTGTTATTATCATCAAACCTTGGCGGTATTGTTGCCCAGATTGTACTGCCCGATCGCAGGAGCACCAAGGGTTCCATCGGCTTTCTGAGGCTTGTAGGTGATTTTGATAGTTTTGTAGGTGAGGGAAACCAAATCAACATGGGCGACTTCGCTGACCGGATTGTTGATATCGAGTGGCTGGTAACCGTTGCTGTACTCGGAAACATACACCTCGGTCAACTCGATGGTAAAATATTCCTGTTGTTCCTTTCCAGCCTTCCTGGCCGTCAGCTTTGCAGTTTTGAAATGATCACCCGAAGATGCGACTTGGAAAAGTGTTGAGGATGAATTGTTGGTACGGGCCACAAACTTCAAGGCCCCAAACGATGCTTTACCGGCGCCTGAACCGCTGGTACCCGAACCTACGGTGGATTGATTGCTGACAGCATGGCTGAAGCTCACCAATTCGATTTCGCCCGTGTGCTTGCTGTCGGTGCTTTCGCCCTGAACGCTGTCAAGCTTGAGGAACATGTCGATTGCCATGATAAACTCTCCTATTTGCTAGTAGGTACACTTGGAACAACTCGCGAAAACCCGATCCGCCGCTTGTCTCATGTCGAGATGCCTGCAAATCATGCATTCTATACGAAGATATCACGAGATAGTTCGCACGAACGGAATTTTTGCGCCTAAGAACATTCAGGGGCAATAGCCCCTTGAGTTTGGAATAACTCTCAGCGCCCTAGCCTCATCAATTCACTTGAAACACTCGATGAATGTCATGGGGGGATATTCCAACAGGGTTGACCAGAAATCCTGATCCTTTTCCATGAGCGCTTCGGAAGATAACTGCGGTGCGTGCCACCGTACTTCCCTAAACCCTGCCTTGCGAAATGCTTCCTCGTGTAACGCCACATCCAAGTGATAGTTTTCAATGTCGAACGGACCGTCACTCAGATGAAATGTCCACTTGATGGGAGCACCTTCTTGCCAAGGCCCCTCCACGTTCGTTTCAAAGCCATATTTTCGGTAAGACGGTGCTACGCTGAATATCATTGCAGGATTGCAATTGACCGTCACGAAGCGGCCACCCGACTTCAGAGAGCGGGCAATTCCATGGCACATCGCCTGAAGTTCGTTACTAGTTCTGGCATAGTTAAGTAGATAGGCGGCCACAGCCAGGTCGAACTGGCCAGTATTCGGCAATTCTCGGGCGTCAGCTACGATGTATTCGATCCCAAGTTGATAACGAGCTTCTTGGGCTCTTGCCAAGTCGATCATTCCATGCGACAAGTCCACGCCGGTGACCCGCGCTGCTCCACGTTGCCGGATCATGCGCGTGTAAAAACCTTCACCACAGGCAACATCCAAGACGGCCATGCCTCTTGTATCACCCACTAGATTCATCAAGGTGAAACACTCAACAAAGGTCCGCCACGGTTGCTGTTTAGAGCGCTGATATTGCTCGGCAATTGGGTCGTAATTGGTTGTCATTGGAATCTCCAAGAAAAGGCAGCGCCATCAACATATGTTTTTGGGACAGCCACACGCAAATCTGCTCAGACTGGCTGCTCATGCTGGTTTGAAACAACCGCTACGGAGTTCTGCGCGGCGAAAGATAAAGGCCCTCACCTAACAGGCACGAATATTCAGCTTCACGTTGGATTGAAAGGGAATCGGTTTTCCAGAAAACTTGCCTCTGTGCCTCGCATTCTCCTATGTATAAAATGTTCTGGGAATATGGTTCTCCCATGGAGCCTTGCATAAGGCAACATTTCAACACCAACTCAACGAGGGGCGCTGCGACGGTACGCATGGGCGTTCCTGCCAGGCTCGATGAGGTGGAATATTACTGTGCAACGGCGCCCGTTCATTGGTTTAGGAGACTATGAACGTGAGCGTTGCTGTTCAAAAACCTGTTTCTTTCACTGACTTTAAGGTTGCTGACATTTCGCTGGCCCCATGGGGCCGCCGCGAGATTGCCATTGCTGAAACCGAAATGCCCGGCTTGATGGCCATCCGGCAAGAGTATGCGGCGCGCCAACCCCTCAAGGGCGCACGCATCACCGGCTCACTGCACATGACCATCCAGACCGCCGTGCTCATCGAGACGCTTAAAGCCCTTGGTGCCGAGATCCGTTGGGCCTCGTGTAACATCTACTCCACACAGGACCACGCTGCCGCTGCTATTGCTGCCGGCGGTATTCCCGTTTACGCCTACAAGGGCGAGTCTCTGGTTGAGTATTGGGAATACACACACAAAATCTTCGAGTGGGCCGACGGTGGCCACACGAACATGATTCTCGACGACGGCGGCGACGCGACCCTTCTGCTCCACCTCGGTGCCCGCGCCGAAGCGGATATTCACGTTCTGGATAAGCCCACCAGCGAAGAAGAACGCATTCTTTACGCAGCCATCAAGAGCCGTATCGCCTCGCATCCAGGCTGGTACGCCAAGAACCTCGCAGCCGTGAAAGGTGTTACCGAGGAAACCACCACGGGTGTTCATCGCCTCTACCAGATGCACAAGCGTGGCGAACTGAAATTCCCCGCCATCAACGTCAACGATTCCGTTACCAAGTCGAAATTCGACAACCTCTACGGTTGCCGCGAATCGCTGGTTGACGGTATCAAGCGCGCCACCGATGTGATGATCGCTGGCAAGATTGCCGTCGTGGCTGGTTACGGCGATGTGGGTAAGGGTTCGGCTCAGGCACTGCGCGCCCTCTCGGCGCAGGT
This sequence comes from Candidatus Kuenenia stuttgartensis, assembly GCA_945875585.1. GTDB lineage: Bacteria > Planctomycetota > Planctomycetia > Gemmatales > Gemmataceae > REEB421. The sequence continues at coordinate 38,004 of CAMCLK010000042.1, forward strand.
GTGGATCACCGAAGTCGATCCCATCTGCGCGTTGCAGGCCGCCATGGAAGGCTACCGAGTTGTCACCATGGATTACGCCTGTGACAAGGCCGACATCTTTGTGACAGCCACGGGTAACTACAAAGTTATTACGCACGCTCACATGGCCAAAATGAAGAATCAGGCCATTGTCTGCAATATCGGCCACTTCGATAACGAAATCGATGTGTCATCGCTTGAAAACTACCCATGGGAAGAGATCAAGCCACAGGTTGACCACATCATTTTCCCAGACCGCAAGCGGATTATTCTTCTTGCCAAGGGCCGTCTGGTGAATCTGGGCTGCGGTACGGGTCACCCTTCGTACGTGATGAGCTCCTCGTTCGCCAACCAGGTTCTCGCTCAGATCGAACTGTGGCTGCATAACGAAAAGTACCCTGTTGGCGTATACGTGCTGCCGAAGAAACTCGACGAACACGTCGCCCGCCTGCAGCTCAAGACGCTGAATGTTGAGCTGACCGAACTGACGGCTGAACAGGCCGCGTACATTCATGTGTCCAAAGAAGGACCATTCAAGACCGATAGCTACCGCTATTGATCCTAACTTGAAGGGTGTCATTCAGACACTCAATTAACTTGATCGTTGCGCAGGCCGATGCACTCGGCCTGCGCTTTTTTCATTTGCCTGTTTCGATCATAGTTCCATAGGCTTGCCGAATGAGCAGATCACTCCGTATCCATTGCATGAGCAGGTTTTCAGAACGGTAACCATACACAACACCTGCACCGCGAAATGTTCGAGGGTGAAATCATGGACGACAACACGAAAAAACCCAAAGCCAAGCCAGCTAAACTGCTTTCCGGTGGAAATCCGCAAATCGCGAAGGCAGACGGCGATGCCCCCGTGCAAGCGTACATCGTCAATATGCCGGGCTGGAAACAAGACCTCGGAAAGCGACTCGACGCACTTATCGTGAAGAACGTGCCCCATGTTCGCAAATGCGTGAAATGGAACTCACCTTTTTACGGTATCGATGGCAAGAGCTGGTTCTTATCGTTCCACGTTTTAACGCACTACGTGAAAGTGACGTTCTTCGATGGTATGTCGCTCGATCCGATTCCTCCCGGCGGAACAGCACGCAGCAAAGAAGCGCGGTGGATCGACATCCGTGAAACAGACACCCTCGACGAGGCCCAAATGGCCACATGGATCGTGCAAGCCGCAGCGTTACCCGGTTGGGTTCCTTAGTTGGCGATTCTATAGAGCACCTATTGATAGCTGATTTCCGGCTTATTGCAGAACCTGTGGCCGAAAAAGCCGAATAAAAAGGCACGGCTGACAACTAAGTTGTCAACCGCACCTTTTAAGCGAAAGCCAAGCCGCACCAAGTTCGCGGCAATCAACCCGTTAGCGTTTCACAACAGGTTTGGCCCCGTTACGCAATGCTGGATTGAGGTCAAACCGGTCAAGATTCATGACCTTGTTCCATGCGGCCACAAAGTCGGCTACAAACTTCTTCTCGGCTCCTTGTTCAGCATATACTTCGGCAATGGCCCGAAGTTGCGAGTTGGAGCCGAAAACCAAGTCCACAGAACTGGCGGTCCATTTCATCTTGCCGGTCGTGCGGTCGCGACCTTCGAAAAAGTGTTCGCATACGGCAGATGTCTTCCATTCAGTGCTCATATCAAGCAAATTCACGAAATAATCATTGGTCAACGTCTCAGGCCGCTTAGTGAAGACTCCCATCTGAGGATTTCCGGAATTGGCATTCAGCACCCGAAGTCCACCAATGAGAACTGTCATTTCTGGAGCTGAAAGCCTCAGAAGGTGAGCACGGTCAATAAGCAACTCCTCAGCAGGCCTATCAATTTCGTGCGCGTGATAATTACGGAAACCATCCGAAGTTGGCTCAAGCACGGCAAACGACTGAACATCTGTCATTTCCTGCGACGCATCCGTACGGCCTGGGAAGAAAGGCACCGATACATCGTGCCCGGCTTTCTTCGCCGCGTCCTCAACAGCAGCACAACCAGCCAGAACGATCAGGTCAGCCATCGAGACCTTCTTGCCGCCTTCCTGCGAGCCGTTGAACTCCTTCTGAATTTTCTCCAATGCTGGCAAAATTTTCGCCAACTCGGCAGGGTTATTGGCTTTCCAGTCCTTCTGTGGGGCAAGCCGAATGCGCGCACCGTTGGCGCCACCACGCTTGTCGGTTCCACGGAATGTGGACGCTGAAGCCCATGCTGTCGAAACAAATTGCGAACAGGAAAAGCCCGAAGCAAGAATCTTTTTCTTGAGGGCGACAATATCCTGGTTTTCAATCAATTTGTGATCTACCGCTGGAACCGGGTCCTGCCATACCTGCGCTTCTGGTACCAATGGCCCCAAGCAGCGTGATACTGGACCCATGTCGCGATGCGTCAGCTTGTACCAAGCCTTGGCGAAGGCTGCAGCAAATTCCTTAGGGTTTTCATGGAACCGCTTCGAAATTTTGGCATAAGCAGGGTCCATCTTCAGCGCCATGTCCGTGGTGAACATCATCGGCGCATGGGATTTCTTCGGATCATGCGCATCTGGCACAGTCCCTTTGGCGTTGGCATCCGTGGGGGTCCACTGCTGCGCGCCAGCGGGACTCTTGGTCAACTTCCATTCGTAGCCGAACAAATTGTCAAAATATCCGTTTGACCACTGTGTCGGCGTAGAGGTCCACGCGCCTTCCAGGCCACTGGTGATGGTGTCGCCGGCGTTGCCTTTACCAAACGAATTCTTCCACCCAAGGCCTTGCTCTTTTAGTGTGGCTCCCTCAGGCGCTGGACCTACGTGCTTCTCCGGATTGGCCGCACCATGGGCTTTACCAAAAGTATGGCCGCCGGCAATCAGCGCGACGGTTTCCTCGTCGTTCATGGCCATGCGGGCGAATGTTTCACGAATGTCCTTGGCTGCGGCAAGCGGATCCGGTTTGCCGTTGGGCCCTTCCGGGTTCACATAAATCAAGCCCATCTGCACCGCTGCAAGAGGGTTTTCCAGTTTCCGGTCACCTGTGTAGCGCTTGTCGCCAAGCCACTTGCTTTCAGGGCCCCAGTAAATGTCTTCTTGTGGTTCCCAGACGTCTTCGCGACCTCCAGCGAAACCAAATGTCTTGAATCCCATGTTCTCAAGGGAAACGTTACCCGCCAACACCATCAGGTCTGCCCACGATATTTTCGATCCGTATTTCTGTTTGATGGGCCACAGTAGACGGCGGGCCTTGTCGAGGTTGGCGTTGTCGGGCCAACTGTTGAGGGGGGCAAATCGTTGTGTACCATAAGAAGCGCCACCTCGCCCGTCCGCAACGCGGTACGTTCCCGCACTGTGCCAAGCCATGCGAATGAACAGCGGGCCGTAGTTGCCGTAATCTGCTGGCCACCATTCCTGCGAAGTGGTGAGCAGTTTGTTGATGTCTTTCTTAAGGGCAACCAGATCGAGTTTTTTGAACTGCTCCGCATAATTAAAATCTTCACCCATCGGGTTACCCCTGACGGAGTTTTGGTGAAGGATCTGCAGGTTCAACTGGTTGGGCCACCAATCCCTGTTCGACAACGCCCCAGCAGCAGTATGCCGCTGGCTACTAGCCGCCCCGTTCATGACAGGGCACATGGCTGCTGGATCGGCGTTTTCTTGTGCAGGAGCGCTTGCAGGGGGTTTCTTAGCCGAGCTAGGCTTAGACCGATTCTGGGCCTCAACAGCCGTAGCGATTAATAACACGCCACAGCTCGATAGAACACGGGTTAACATATGTAGCCGCATCGTGATTTCTCCTAGATTCCTCACTTGAAACATGATAATTCAAGACAACCTGAATTTAATGTAATTCTATGCGACAACCTTTGATAAAATCCACTCGCCTCGAGTGATTAAGAAATTTTAAGAGGCACTCTTAGGTAGTTAGCTGAACATCGTTATGAGTTGGAAAAACAATGCCTAATGCCTTCCTAAAGGAACCGGGCGCATTATTGATACACGACTTGACACGCAGCCCCGATTTCCCTCCAAGCAGTATTGCTATAGTCGCAAAAATTACCGCCATTCAGGCTTTCTTGACAAATTCAGATTTCAAATGCATCGAGCCAATTCCATCGATTTTGCAGTCGATGTCGTGGTCTCCTTCAACAAGGCGAATGTTCTTGACTTTGGTACCCACCTTGACAACCGAGGACGAGCCTTTCACTTTGAGATCCTTGATAACCGTCACCGAGTCTCCATCTTTCAATTCGTTACCAAAGGCGTCTTTCCACACGCGCTTTTCCTCGGTGTCAGCCACTGCAACGCTGCTCCACTCGTGATCGCATTCCGGGCAAACGAACTGGCTACCGTTTTCGTAGGTGTATTCGCAGTTGCATTTGGGGCAAAACGGCAAGCCACTCATCGGCGTTCCTTGTTTGGGTCGTTCGCATCCCTGCGGGCAGAACATGTCACT
>CAMCLK010000043.1 GCA_945875585.1 Candidatus Kuenenia stuttgartensis
AAAGAGTTATCCCAACAAATGCGTCACCGAAACCAACGGTGGCGCATTTTTCTTTCTGATCAAACCAACGAGGATTGATCCGAGGCGCATGACGCAACATATTCGTCGATGGAATTGACTGAGATTCTTCGGCAACGCCCAAATTTCACGGATTTGATATCACCCTGATGTACAAGCTTGTATATCAGTGAGCTACTAATTCCTAGAATCTTGGATGCTTCCGAAACTTTTAGGAAAACCTTTTGATTTTCCGTTTCACAATGTTGCTTGGTCTTCATAGAGCCTCCTGATTTATATAGTGGCGTTTTTTTATTTTTTATTTGAAATGACAAAATTTTTCCTCTCTGTTCAAAAACTGTACACACAGTGTCCAGACTACGCACACCCGTGGCCTATACTTTATATATATAATTGGTACTTATGTTTCTCTTCTCACAACTTCGTTGTTTCTATTCGAATGTATTGCCAACTCCTCGCTACCATGAGATATAGATGTGTGGTTAGAGTTGTTGAGTAATTGGGGGGTTAAGTAATAAGGCGGCTTTACTTATTGACCAAGGAAATTTGAAAAGCCAATGTTGGAACACCCCATGTATTAATGCCAACAACATCGAAGAATGAAAAAATATTCTCCTTTGCTACGAGCCTGATCAATCATTTGCTCGACTGGGGTGAAAGTGCAAATCTTGGAAGAAAATGGTTTGAAGAGGTCACCAAAAACCACCACGCCAAGGCCGCAGTGCGTTTAAGTGTGTTGCAGCGAGCCTAAATCATTACTGTTGGAAAAACTTATGCCCCAGGAAGGTTTGGTGACTTATCAGCGTACGGCGTGAAATTATTGGACAGTACTGGCGTGAGTTGGCGTACCGATGAAAGTACCAAATTACCCGACGATTTACCCGAAAAATTCTACTGGAATTACCCGAACGCAAACTCTTATACAGAAACACTTTACACTGGGCCCGCAGGGATTCGAACCCTGAACCAAGGGATTATGAGTCCCCTGCTCTGACCGTTGAGCTACAGGCCCTTCAAGAAGCATATTATCATTAGTTGCCACCGTTGAGGAACCCTTCCCGTGCTGCCACTTATTTTCTCCACCATCGCCTGCCTCTTCCACAACCCCGCCATAGTCCTCAAACCAGACCACCTGTTCGATGGCACAGCCACCCTGCAAAGCGGCTGGATCGTCGTTGTAGATGGCAACCGGATTGTCGCAGTAGGCCCCGCCAGCACCGTAACCACCCCACCAGGAGCACGCACCATTCATCTGCCGGGCTGCACCCTGCTACCCGGGCTTATCGACGCCCACACCCACCTGATGCTCCAGCCTTACGACATGGCCACCTGGGACGACCAAGTTTCCCGTCAACCAATGGCTGAAAGAGTATGCCGTGCTACCGTTCATGCGCGCGCCAACCTCATGTCTGGTTTCACCACCCTGCGCGACATGGGCACCGAAGGTGCGCAGTTTTCCGATGTTGGCCTCAAATCGGCCATTCTAAAACGGGTAATCTCCGGCCCACGGCTTCTGGTCACCACACGCGCCATTGTCGCCAGTGGCTCGTACGCGCCACGGTCGTTTGCCCCCGAATGGCGCATCCCCCAAGGAGCCGAAGAAGCCGACGGCGAACATCTGCGCGAAGTGGTTCGCAGGCAAATTCGCGCCGGCGCCGATTGGATCAAGGTTTACGCGGATACTCCCCATGGCCCAGGCGAAACACCCCGGCCGGCCTTCATCTTGCAGGAACTGGAACTGGTTGTGGCCACAGCGCGTGATGCAGGCGTGCTGGTGGCGGCCCACGCCCAATCGAAAGAAGGAATGCGACGGGCAACCATGGCCGGCGTGGCCACCATCGAACACGGAGACAGCGGCGATTTAGCGCTGTTCCGGCTGATGGCGGAAAAGAAAATCGGTTACTGCCCCACAATGTCGATGTCCGAAGCGTATGCCCGTTACGCTGGCTGGAAAACAGGGACACCCCCACCGGCTGACATCATTTCAAAACGTGCCAGTTTTCGCGCTGCTCTCGATTCCGGCGTGACAATCGTCAATGGCAGCGATATGGGCGTTTTTGCGCACGGTGACGGGGTACGTGAGCTTGAACTGCTGGTGGCGCACGGCATGACACCGTTACAGGCCTTGCACGCCGCAACAGGTGCCGCCGCCAAAGCCCTGCGTGTCGATCACCTTGTTGGACGCATTCAATTAGGTCTTGAGGCAGACCTCATTGCCGTGGAAGGCAACCCTTGCCAAGAGATCGGAGCCTTGCGAAAAGTGCGCTGCGTTATGAAAAACGGCGAACTTTTCAAAGCCCCTTAAATCTTGGGTATCAGCTCAAGGGCAGTCGCTGAGAATTGACAAAGTCACACAACGGCTGAGGTGCGCCAGGCTGATTGATTAGGTCAGCCAAGCTTGTTTCACGGAAAGCTTTTTCCAGTTGTGCCAAGGCGTTGTCCAACTTGCGATGCAAAGGGCAAAGAACCTTGGCATGGGAACCAAGCTGAAGTGGACATGTGGTGATGCGCTTGATGGGCTCGACAGCATCGACCACATCCCAAACAGTGATCAATTCTGGAGTCCGCATCAACAGAAAACCACCGCCAGGCCCGCGCTGACCCTTCAGCAGTCCAATATCCACCAAGCGCTTCAAAACCTTTGAAAGGTAGGGAGTGGGAACCTTGGTAGCTGTGGCGACCTCAATCGTCGAACGGTAGCCTTGAGGCATCTGATCTGCCAAATAGGCCATGGCACGAAGGGAGTATTCGGCCGTCTGGGAAATCATCGGTCGCACTCCGCCTGACAAGGATCGATTGCAGTAGGCCAGCCAAATAAAGACATAATTGTCTTAAAATCTTGAATAGGCCTGTTAGTACCCGATTCTCGCCCCCTCGAAAAACGCAACATGGATAAATCATGACTGCAACTGCAGATACAATCAATAGATCGGCTTGGTCCGTGGATCAGCGGGTAGAATTCCTTGCTGGTTTCATGGGCCTCACTCAAGAAGACATCGATACCATCCATGAATTTGCCCCAGCACTTGCTTCGCACGCTCCCGCGCTTGTCAATGCCGTGTACGTCAAGCTGTTTTCCAACGACCTGACCAAACGCCATTTCATGACACGCGGTGCCGGGTACGAAGGACCTCTTCCAGAAAAACTTGATGATTTGACACTGGATCACCCGCAAATCCTGATGCGGAAACAGCATTTGGGTGCCTATCTCGGCCGTCTAGTGACCAGCCAATACGATTCCAAAATGAATGCCTATCTAGAGACATGGTAGGTAAGATCCACACCGCCAAGGCGGGCAGTCCTGATGTTGTTATTCCCTTGGTGCAGATGAATGCCTTGATGGGTTTTGTACACGATGCCCTAATTGAGCTGATTTTCTCCCTCCCTGCCCCTGAATGCCGCCGTGTTGCTTTGGCCCGAGCTTTCACAAAGCTCCTGTGGATCCAAGGCGACCTGATCAGTCGCCACTACACGCCCAACTGATCGAAACGGCTGCCCGGTATACAATGCGGGCATGAATGTATCCAAACCCCTCGGCCCCATCATTGGTTTGGGAGAAATCCTCTGGGACAGGCTCCCTGCGGGGGCCCAACCCGGGGGGGCTCCATTTAATTTTGCCATACAAGCCCACCAGATGGGCCACCCTGCCGCCATGCTCAGTGCAGCAGGCGACGACCCTTCTGGTCATGAAATTCTTGGGCTGGCCAGAGACAGGGGCGTCGATATCTCCGGAGTCAGCATCGACCCGTTGCATCCCACAGGAGCCGTGGATGTGGTGCTCGATACCAGCGGAGTGGCACATTACCAATTTCTTAGCGACGTAGCTTGGGACTATTTTGATCCCACACAGCAACAGATTGCACTGGCAAGCCGTGCGCGCGCTATCTGCTTTGGTACCCTAGCGCAACGGACAACAATATCGTGCACCGGTATCCATGCCTTGTTGGCCAAGGCGACTAACGCGCTGGTGGTTTGCGATGTGAACCTGCGGCAGTCGTTTTACAACGCGGAAGTCATTCACAGTTCGTTGGAACGGGCCCAGTGGGCCAAGCTGAACGACGACGAAATGCCCGTATGCGCCAAGCTGCTGGGTCTGCCCGCAGGCAGCTTGGAAGAAACTGCCCGATTACTGCTGAATCGTTACAACCTTGACTTGGTTGCAGTAACAATGGGTTCCACCGGATCCATTTTGATAACACCGGATCATTGCTGGCGGCAAAGCGCCTTGCCGGTAACTGTAACCGACACCGTGGGGGCAGGCGACGCGTTTACCGCCGGCCTTATTGTCCGGTATTTGGAAGGTGCCGGCTACCAAGACATGCTGATATTTGCGAGCACCCTTGCAGGAATTACAGCGACACGACGTGGCGGCACGCCAATGGTGACGCGCCACGAGGTGGAAGTGGGTGCCCGTTATTTTGATTCCAAGTAAGGCAGAACATACGGACCCTTGGGAATAACGCCAATGCGTGTGCCAGGTCCATATTCCGCAATAGCTTCAGCAATAGCGCCTTCGACCGATTCTGTAGGTTCGACATGGCACGAGCGAAGGACGTCTGGGGCGATTCCCTTGGTGAAAACCTTCACTTTGCAATGAGCGCACACCTTGGCGAGCTCTTCCAGCTGCCACTGGTCCATCACAAAATAATCGGTTGTCATGATCCTCTTCTTGAACCCTTCAAGAGTAGGATTCTCGCGCATGACTTGCTGGAACTCAGGGCTGCCAATTCCTTCGGTAAGGCTGGCAACCAAAATGATGGTGCCGCCCTTTTTGACCACAGGCAACGCGCCGGTAAGGCCCTTCACCGCCTGGTACCAAGTGGTATCGAGCGGGTAACCGGCACATGACGTCACAACCACATCGAGCGGCTGGTCCACACGCACCTTGACGACGTCGGCAACGAATTGAACGCCCGTTTCCCAGGCCTTGATCATGTGCCCGGCGCCCAACCATGTGATCTGGCGTTTGCCATCGATGCACACGTTGACAATGAAATCGCAACCAGCCATGAGCGCTATTTTTGTGTTTTCCTCATGCACGGGGTTGCCATCTAGAATTCCGCAGTCCGCGCGAGGATCTTCGAGGAACTGCGGACCGTGCCACACCTTGACCGTATCGAGCCCGGCAATGCCGGGGCAGATCAGCTTTCGGCCACCGGAATAGCCAGCCATCAGGTGTGGCTCAATGAGTCCGGTGGTGATTTTCAGGTCCGCCCGGGTGTAGCGGTGGTCGATCCATACGGGAACACCGCGTTCGGTCGTGCCGAGGTAATCGTGCTCATCGCGTTCCTTGCCATGGTGGTTGAGGCAGCGATAGTTGCGGGCAATTTCCGGGCCCACCAGTTCATCGAGTTCGGCGCCCTCATTGGGGCGATGTAGGCCCGTGGCGACAAGAATGGTGATTTTGTCGCGGGGAATTCCGGCATCTTCGAGAGTTTTCAGAATGGGTGGCAACAGAATCGGATTGGGCACAGGTCGGGTAATATCGCAGACAAGAATACAAGCGTCTTTGCGGCCGCGGGCCAATTCAGCCAAGGGAGGCGTACCGATGGGGTTAGCCAACGCCTGATGAAGCACCGCAACGGGGTCTGCAAGGGGTGCTGCGGGCTTGATATGCAATGGACCAACAACCCTGTCATCGGGCAGTTCCACTTCGAGACCAGTCTTGCCATAATCAAGTGTTACACGCATAGCCAGCATCCATCCCTGTCGGTGTCAGTTGTCAATATCCCTTCCTTCAGGTATACATGAGGCTTGCATTGAGAAAAACGGCAAGGGGTTCGGAAGATGTCAATTGACAAGAGTCTGAAGCGGAAGGGTTCACTGGTACGCGCACGCAGCGTGCTGACCCGCGCCGAGCGCATTCTGGTCCTGCGAGGGGACGATAAATTCCCCGAAGGCCGCAGCCCATACGGATTGCCTAAAGTGCGCGTTGTAAAGATTGGCAAAAAGCCCAAAAAGGCAGCCAAGACAGAAGAAGCCGACGACAAGAAGAAGAAGTAACCTTCCTGATCGATCCATCGAACAACAAAAAAACCGGCCATTCGGGCCGGTTTTTTCATGCACTTGTTCCAGCCTGATTCATCAGTTCCACCATAACCGGACAAACAATTGCAACAACGAAATGCCCATCGATCCCACTACCATCACCGTCGCCAAACTCATGAAAACAGCTCCCGGCACCAAACTGCTGGTGTATTCCGGACCCCACCAAAAGGATTGGAGCTTTTCTTCAATAATCGCGCGGATACTTTCGGGCGTTGAGCCCCAGTCGAGAATGCACAAACCCATATAGGGTTTGGATTTCCATGTCAGTTGTGTTTCAGGCGCGTCTGGAAAAGACAAAGTAACGCCGTCGCGGTCGGTATGAAATTCAAAGACCACATCGGCATGGTGGAAGGCCTCACCCAACAAGGTTTTCAGCGTGCTTTGGTTCAGGTGGTACAAGTACGTTTTCTGGCGCCGGTGCCTTAGTTCAAGTGCCACCAACCCCACAACCGCCACGAAATAGAAGCCGAATACACCCGTCCAGAAAACGGGTTCGTCAATAACCGAGCGTGTGCCAATGCTTGCGAGAGAACGAAGGTGCAAGACCTCGTACAAACGCGTCAGAGAACCGGGAATGCCCAGAAAAAGCACACCCGCCAAGCCCCAAAGCAAGCACCAAAAATCGTATGTGGCGCGTACAAGCGTTGGCCTGTCGTTGAGATGCATACTCGCCAAAAACAGCATATAGAGGCCAAGGGGAACGAATAGCATCACGGGTGTCACGGTCAGCTGTCCCCATGCCAGAGAAGGTACGCTGGTTATAGTATCCCTCAGAGATGTTCCAACCAGCGGACCCAAGGCTTCGCGCCATCAGTACAAGGAAATCCATGCGCACATCAGCACTCGGACAAACTGGGCTTCAGGTACCCGCCGTCGGTTTTGGCGGCGGCCCCTTCGGCGGATTTTACGGGGCTTTTGATGAAGCCGAAGGCATCGCAGCCATCCACCTTGCCATCGAGCAAGGCATGAATTTGATCGATACAAGCCCGTATTACGGCGGAGGACGGTCGGAAGAAGTCATTGGAAAAGGCTTGGCTGGCGGGTGGCGCGATCGGGCGATTTTGGCCACAAAATGCGGGCGTATTGCCAAGGATCGGTTTGATTTTTCTGCAGCAGCCATCAAGGCCAGCTGTGAAACATCCCTGCGACTTCTGGGAACCGACCATGTGGATATTTTGCAGGCGCACGATATCGAGTTTGAACAAGACCTCGACCGTGTTTTCGACGAAACGTTCAAAGCCCTCGAAGACCTAAAACGCCAAGGAAAGTGCCGGTTCATCGGGATGACCGGCTATCCCATTGGCTTGCTCATACGGGCCATCGAAACGTGTGCCCTCGATGTGGTGATCAGCTACTGCCACGCCACCCTGCTCGACCGCACCATGCTGGACCGCCTCGAACCGGTAGCCCTCCGGCGTGGGACAGGAATCATCAACGCCAGCCCCATGAGCATGGGCATACTCACCATGGCTGGCCCACCCGAATGGCACCCTGCCCCACAGTCGGTGAAAGACGCCTGCCGGCGTGCTGCTGCTGTGTGTGCCCGCCATGGAGCCGATCTCTCGGATCTGGCACTTCAGTTCCCGTTATCGAAGACAGAAATCGCTACCACCCTAGTAGGGGTGAAAGACAGAGCTGAGGTGGAACGAAACTTGGCGGCTGCCAGAAAACCGCTTAATGAGGCACTGCTTGCCGAGGTGATGGCTGAACTTCACGACGTTCAAGGCGTCTGCTGGCCTAGCGGTCACTGGGCTGCAGAAGGCTAATTAACCCACTAAAAGTCAATCTTTCGCCAATTGGTTCGTATCGCGGGCAATGGTGGCGCAGATCTGTTCCAATGGCAGATCGTTGGGATCGAGGCCGAATGGGTCCTCGATTTCCACAGCGGCTTCTTCGATACCGAAAAACAGTAAGGCCACCAGCGCAGCCATGGCTGGTGCCGCCAAGCTGGCGGTATGGACCAGAACCAGCGGCAATGTGAAAACGAACATAGTGATGCTGACCTTCAGCAACGAGGCATAGACAAAAGGCAACGGGGTCTTGTGGATTTTTTCACAGGCGCCCTGTTGATCGACCATGGTGTTGATCAGCTGCTGCATCACCATGGCTGTTCTGGTATCGATTTTTCCCAAAACCTGTTTGTCGTGAACCCATTCTTCCATGGCACGCGACAATCTGGTTGCAGGGCTACCAGCCGCTATGACCTGATCGTAAAGCCGACCGGGAAGGTAATGGGTTAGCTCCTCAAAGTTGCGGTCGTCGCGGAGCGTCTGCTTAATGGCTATCACATAGGCTGAGACCAGACGGGCGAGATCCTGAGCCGGGGCGGCCCAAACCTGCCCGATGCGAACAAGATTGCGGCTGGTATTCACCAGCATGCCCCAATGCCCACGCCCTTCCCAGTAACGGGTATTGGCGGCATTGGACCGGAATGTGATCAGCATGCTGAGGGCCAGGCCCAGCACGGTATGCCCGATCGGCTCGAGCTTGGGAACCGAAAATTCCAGAGAATGAAGCCAAGTCCACTGGCGCAAGACAGGGAACTGATCCAAGACTTCAGATTCTGAAACTAACTTGAGCAAGCTGAGAATCAGTGTGATCAACGCGACTAGGGCAACCCTTCCCAGAACTCGCCTAAGCACAGTTCCATTGAGAGCGAATATCTGCCGCGACCAGTTGTGCGGATCGTAAACGATCATGGCGAATACCTCAGGGGGAGGAATGCCACCATGGCTTATGCGCGAACGGAACAGGCTCTATTCCCGGATTTTCCCAAGACCCGCCGTATGCTTTGTGCAATTCAGCCAGATACAAGGCCCACTGATCACGGGCGCGTCGCGATTCGTCAGGAGATCGCTTGGCCAATGGAGTAGGACCCGGGTAAGGATCGGGCGGATATTCGGGTGCCCGCGCCACGTTGGTGGCCAGCGATATCTGGCGCCCCTCAATGATGCGGCCAATATGGATCTTCTGCGGAGAATACAGCGAGGCGGGAGCCGATTCGGGGGACGCCAAATGAATACCCAGATCGGTTACCGATGGAATGGGCAGGGATCGCAAGGCGCCACGCATTTCTTCAGGGGTGGGGTTATCGCCCAGACTGGCGCGCGCTTTGTGCCACAATTCAACCCCATGAAACGCTTTTTCCATCGGCTCGGAAACAACCAGAGGAGCGTTCCCGGCGCGGAACATCTCCAGCAAATCAAGGTTTTTCTTACTGTTGACAATCGACCCGAAATAGCTGCCGGCAAGGTATTCACCGGGCAGAATGTCGTGATCGTTCATGTTCTGCAATTCGGTTTCCGTGAGCGAAAAGCTGAATATCGGAATCGGGTTTGCTTTCGGGCCAAGATGACGCATGCCGGTGATGAACCGGTCGTTCATATCCAGGCCACCGAACAGGCTAATAATCAGATCGGGGTTAGCCTTGATGATTTCAGGGAGAACAGCGGTGTCGACTTTCGATGGCAGCTTGGGCGGCGCGAATGCCTCACCAGCCACTTCAAAATCGTCCGCAAAACGCGTCTCCACAAGCATGCGTATCACTTCAGCGCTAGCTCGCGGATAGACATAATCGCCTCCAACAATGAATATCTTCTTTTTGCCCGGCCCGCGAAGAAGGTCCTTGCGGGCATATTCAAGGGCGCGCTCGGCCTGCTGCCCGGGGAGGCTTCCCAGATAGACAGCGTGCGATGAATCTTCCAACCCTTCAAAATGAACAGGGTAAAACAACAGACAAGAATGTTTGCCGCCTTCATGCGAGGCCAGAACCGACAGCACTTCCTTGCGCGCGGACGATGTCCAGCAACCAAAGATGACCTCGCACCCCTCAGCGACAAGCCGCTTGGCTTCAATTCCAAACTTGGCTGGTTCCGATCCTCCATCACCCATCACAATTGTGACCGGATGCTTTCCAACCGGGCTGGCAGATTTGCCATCGCCTTCGCGATCTCCCAACGCCTTCAGCACAGCGCGCCTAATGGGCTGCTCTGTTGGCGCCAGCCTGCCAGATTGCGAAAATAGCACGCCTACCTTGATCGGTTTTCCCGTCAGGCGAACAGGTTCTGCCACTGGGGTTACGGAATTGGCGGCGGTGTTGCCGGATTTCTCCGGAGCCGAAGATTTACCCGCACCTGAAAACATAAACAGGACAACACTAGTGATCACGGCAAATGCCACGGCGGCACCGCTGAGTGCCAGCCAAAGTCCGCCTTTTTTGCCGCTCGCCGTGCTGCCTGACAAGCCAGTCTTTGCAGATCGTGAGATGGCAGGTTGTTGCGACGAGGCGCCACCACGGAGAAGCACATCGATCATGTCGATGAGGACTTTGGCCGAAGCGGGCCGGTCGTCCGGGTTCTTTGCCAGCAGTTGTTCAAGGATTTCAACCACCCGACGTGGGGTTTTCCGGCCAGCCAGTTCCAAATCTGGTGCTGGCGAATCGACCGTGGCTTCCAATACAGCCAGGGTATTCTCGCCAGTGAATGGGGCTTTGCCCGTCAGCATGCGGAAAAAGACACAACCCAATGAAAACAGGTCTGTTCTCTGATCGCACGGCAGGCCATATACCTGTTCCGGGGCCATGTAACTGGGGGTACCCACAACCATGCCCGCTGCCGTGAGGTTCGATTCTTTCGCGACCTCCTTGGCCAGACCGAAATCCAGGATTTTCATCCTCTTGAACTGTCGCGTTTCCTTGTGACACTCAAGCCAAAGGTTAGCGGGCTTGATATCCCGGTGAATCAGGCCTGCACCGTGAGCAGTCGACAATCCCATGGCGACTTGCCGCAACAAGTTCAGGGCTTCCTCGACTGGAAGCCAACCATCGCGCAATAACTTGGCATCGAGTGTTTCGCCGTGGAGAAATTCCATGGCCATGAATGGCACATTATTCGTGATACCAACTTCGAAAATGGTCACAATATGCTCGTCAGACAGTGAAGCCGCCAAACGAGCTTCTTGCTTGAAACGATCGACATAAAGTTCGTCGGCAAGTTCTGGGCGAAGAACTTTCAAAGCCACCGTACGGGTGAGGCGTTGGTCGACAGCTTCAAACACCACACCCATGCCACCAGAACCGAGCACCCGCACCACGCTGTAAAAACCTAGGTGTGCCAAGGCTCCTTCCAATTCCGGCGGTTCCAGAAATGGATAATCAGCTGGAACCTTCGGCCTACTGGATGGATTTTTCGACTTCAGTGACTGGTCTTCCAGATCTGGCGCACTGGTACGGGCTGCACCCGGAGCAATCATTGTGTCCGGATCAAGCGATGAAGTACCGCCAGATGCGTTGACAGCATTGTGCGCGCCCGACATCACAAGTGAAACTAAGGCTTTTTGACAGTTCCGGCAGACTCGCAAATGCTGGGTGACCCGGTCGTACGATTCACTGGACAGTGTCTTGCGTTTGTAACCCACAAGATCGTCGGCAGGTGGGCAGGTGCTTTGGCTTGGGCTAGTCATGAAATTGGTACCGAAGGCCCGTTTACGAAAACACCCGATCGCAACTACTACGATCATAGTAAGCTTTACCTACAATGCTGCCAGTAGCGCAAGCAAGGCATCACACCGCACGGGAATAAAATCATGACACGCATTATTCAGGGCTTCCTACGGTTCCGCGACCAAGTCATGCCCCAAAAAAAGACCCTCTTCACTCAACTCAGCAGTGGGCAGTCGCCCCAAGCATTGTTCATCAGTTGCGCCGATTCCCGCGTTAACCCAAACTTGCTGACACAGACAGAACCGGGCGATCTGTTCATCAGCCGCAATGCGGGCAACATGGTTCCACTTCCCGGCGGCCCTCCAGGCGGTGAATCTGCCACAATAGAATACGCCGTAAAAGCACTGAAAGTAAAAGACATCATCATTTGCGGGCATACGTTTTGCGGCGCCATGTCTGGGTTACTCCACCCGGAAAAGCTCGGTGGATTGCCTCAGGTCTGTGGCTGGCTCGATCATGCAAAGGAACTTAAACCCTGGATCGAAGGGCCCGGGGCCAAGTTGTCTGAAACCGAACGCCTGAATGAGCTCATCGCACGCAACGTCTTGCTGCAACTCGAGCACCTCAAGGCACATCCAGCGGTGGCGGAAGCCCTTGCCGAGAAAAAACTTCGCCTGATGGGCTGGGTTTATCACATTGAATCTGGCGAAGTGGATATTCATGATGCAGTGAAGCAGAAATGGGTGTGCATGACTGACATGGCACGCCAGCAAATGGGCCGCGAATTGCACGTGGCCGCAGCCTTGAAACCTACCGAAAAACAAGTTGGCCCTGTTACCTACTGACAAGCTGTGCCAACTTACGCTTTCCGCGTGAAGGCTGGCATGTCTATAGTAGCTTCATTGTTCTCATGTCTTGAATGAAAGGGAGAAACCCCAGATGCCCAAGGGCGCCGAGAGCCCCATCGCAAGTCGATGGAAAATTGCCGATGCGATGGAAACGTACGGGATACGTGGGTGGGGTAAAGGCTACTTCGGGATCAACCGGAACGGCCATGTGACGGTCATGCCGTCCAAAAAACCGGACGAAGCGATTGACCTCAAAGGATTGGTCGACCAGCTTCAGGCACGTGGCATCCAGTTGCCCATTCTGGTGCGTTTCACCGACATTCTGCGCCACCGCGTTGGCGAAATGCACGACGCCTTTGCCAAAGCCATTAAAGACCATGAGTACCAGAACGAATATTGCTGCGTTTACCCCATCAAGGTGAATCAACAACGTCAGGTTGTTGAAGAAATCCTCGATTTCGGCAAACCTTTTAATTTTGGCCTCGAAGCTGGTAGCAAACCTGAACTTTTGGCTGTGCTGTCACTGGTCAATGGCAACGATACCCCGATCATTTGCAACGGCTTCAAGGATGATGAATTCATCCGAATGGCTATGATGGCCCGCAAACTCGGGAAAAAAATCATCCCCGTGGTGGAGAAGTTCACCGAACTTGAACTCATCCTCAACCATGCCGAGGAACTGGGCGTCGAACCTGCCATCGGCGTGCGCGTGAAGCTCGCCGCTCGCGGATCGGGACGTTGGCGCTCCTCCGCCGGATACCGGTCGAAGTTCGGCCTGACCATTTCTGAAGTCCTGCAGGCCTTCGAACTGCTCAAGGCCCGCGGCATGGCGCATTGCCTGAAGCTGGTGCACTTCCACTTAGGCAGCCAGATCACCAACATCCGCAGCATCAAGAACGCCCTCACCGAAGCCACACGCATTTACTGCGACCTGCACCATATGGGTGCAGGGGTGGAGTATCTCGACGTGGGTGGCGGTCTGGGTATCGATTACGACGGCTCCCAAAGCGACTTCGAATCGAGCATCAACTACACACTGCAGGAATATGCCAGCGACATCGTCTTCCGCGTGCGGACCATCTGCGACGAGGAGGAAGTACCGCACCCAGCCATTGTTTCCGAATCCGGCCGTGCCGTGGTCGCTTACCACAGCCTTCTGGTGTTCGACGTGCTGGGTGTTTCCCGGTTCGACAAAACAGATATTCCAGATGCGCCACCGGAAGAAGCGCCTCAACAGTTGCACGATCTTTTTGCTGTCTATAAAGATGTCAAAAAGAAAAACCTGCAAGAGTCGTACCACGACGCCACGCACCATGTCGATGAAATCGTCAACCTGTTCAACCTTGGCGGTATATCGCTCGAAATGCGCGCCATGGCCGAGAATGTGTTCTGGGCCATCAGCGCGCGCATTCTCAAGCACGTTCGCGAACTCGATTACGCGCCGGAAGACCTGAGCGGATTGGAGACACTCCTCTCCGATACCTATTTCTGTAATTTCTCGGTCTTCCAGTCGATGCCCGACTCGTGGGCCATTAAACAACTCTTCCCGATCATGCCGATCCATCGGCTTGGCGAGGTTCCTTCACGCCGTGGTGTGCTGGGCGACATCACCTGCGATTCCGACGGGAAAGTCGATCAGTTCATTGACCTGAAAGATGTCAGGCGCACACTGGAACTGCATGCCTACGACGGGAAACCGTACTACCTTGCGGCCTTCCTGCTCGGCGCCTACCAAGAAATTCTTGGCGACCTGCACAACCTGTTTGGCGATACCAACGCCGTGCATGTGCATTTCGATGAAGATGGCGAAGTGGTCATCGATGACGTCATCAAGGGCGATACGGTTCGCGAAGTTCTTGCCTATGTTCAGTACTCGCCCGAAATGCTGATGGAACGACTCCGCAAAGACGTTGAAAAAGCCGTCAAAGCCAACCGCATCACCTTGGCGGAATCGCGACAAATGCTCCGCTACTATGAAGCCGCGCTCGATGGTTACACCTACCTCGAGGAAATCTGACCCGTCAGGAACCAACGCCATGATGATCACAGGTCTTTCAGGCAACGAAATTTGGTGCTTGGCCCAGAAAGACATCGCCCCGGGCGGCTTGGTTGTTGGCAATAGCGTGCATTCGCAAGGTTTTGTCCGCGGACTCACCACCGGCTTAAAGACTTTTGCTGGTGGTGAACTAACCGACATTACAAATCTTATCGTGGAAGGCCGCCACACCGCGCTTAAGCGCATGGAAGATGAAGCACGCCAGCAGGGTGCCGATGGCCTTACCGGCGTTGCTACCGATGTTAAGCGTCTGGGCAACATGGTGGAGTTTCTTGCCATTGGCTCCGCGGTGAAGCGGCCAGGCAAAAACCAGAACTTTTTCAGCTCCGCATGCTCTGGGCAAGACCTGTTCTGCCAGATCGATTCCGGCTACGACCCGATCCATTTCGTCATGGGAAATGTCGCCTACGCCCTTGGCGCCGGAGGCAATATCTGGGCCGCCTTCTCTTCCATGGCCGGTGGCGAAGTTGACGCCCTTTCGGGAATGATCAACAAAACCAGACATCTGGCACTCGAGCGCATCGAGGCGGAAGCCCGCAAGATAGGCGCCAACTGCATCGTCGATATCAAAACCTCGATTTACCCTTTCGGTGCTGGCGTCAAGGAAATGGTGCTTGTCGGGACTGCCAGCAGGCACCCGGCACTCGGCGAGCCTGAGCGCCCATTCACTTCGGAACTTACCGGCGAGGAACTCTGGAACCTCACTCAGCTTGGTTATCAGCCCTTGCGCCTACTCATGGCCAGCAGCGTGGTTTCTTTGGGTATTGGCGGAGGCATCAAGGCCTTTTTCAGCTCCTTCTCGCGCGGGGAAGTCGGGTCAATGACCCAGCTTGTATATCAAGCTCGCGAAAACTGCCTCGCCCATATCCGCGACGAAGCCACAGCCATTCAGGCCGATGGCGTGCTTGACGTGAAACTTTTCGTGCACGACATGGCGGGCGGTATGCTTGAAGTTCTGGCGATTGGCACAGCATTCAAACGCAACGCGCAGGTCCGAACCACCCTGCCCCAACTTCCTCCTCAGGCCATCATCCGCGACAGAAGCACATTCTTCTCAAGCGATCTGGTAGGTCAGGCGCAAAATCTGCATGGATTCACCAGTGGCGGTGCCGAATGAGCCAAGCCCCCCACAGTCTTGCCACAAGACTGGGTCGTCTGCTGCTGCCAAATCCCATTCTGGTAGCCTCTGGCACATTCGGATATGCCCGGGAAATGGATGGGGTGATCAACCTCTCCCGTTTGGGCGGAATCGTACCCAAAACCGTAACCATGGCACCCCGGGTGGGCAATCCGCCACCGCGCACGGTTGAAACATCCAGCGGCATGCTCAACGCGATCGGACTCGACAACGACGGGCTCGACCATTTCCTAGATCACCATTTACCCTATTTAAGAACCGTAGGGTGCCCCATCATCCTCAACTTCGCCGCCAAGGCTGAAGCTGAATTCCCGCAGATGGCCCAAAAGGCCTCCAAGGTTGAAGGACTCTCGGCACTGGAATTGAACCTTTCCTGCCCCAACGTGGCGGGCGGTATCGACTTTGCCACGCGCCCCGAGGCGTGTGAACGGGCTGTGCGCTCGTGCCGCGACGCCTGCCCCGACCTGCCGATTCTGGCCAAACTCACCCCCGCCGTTACCGATATCGTGGCGGTAGCCCAAGCTGCTGCTGCCGGCGGCGCCGATGCGGTCAGCCTTGTGAACACCTTCCCCGGCTTGGTGATCGACTGGAAGCGTCGCCGCCCGTTTTTGGGCAACGGTGTCGGTGGCCTTTCCGGGCCGGCAATTAAGCCATTGGCACTGCGCTGTGTCTGGAATGTGGCGCGTGCCTGCCCCGGTTTGCCTATTGTTGGCATTGGCGGGATCGGTTGCATCGACGACGTGATGGATTATCTGGTCTCGGGAGCCTCAGCCGTGCAGATGGGCACCGTGAACTTCTACGATCCTTGTGCTGCCATACGTGTTATTGAAGCGTTGCCCGAGGCATTGGCCACGCTGGGCGTCGCGACTGTGGCGCAAGCTGTGGGTGCTGCCTGCGGGTGGAAGCCACAAGGCTGACAGCTACTTTGAAAGTTTGGAAACAGGAATACTGATCACCAAGGCTGCAAACTTTGGCTCCTTGGAAGGCAGCCTGAAAACTCCTTCGTGGCAACCAATACACCCGACACCCAGTGGGATCGCTCCCGCGCGACGGTAATATTCATCTTCCACAATTTCGACGTCGCTCTTACCATCAGCGATCTCCCGGGCAGCCCTTTTTTCAAATTCCGTGCCCGGCTCATGGTTAAGGCTCATGGCTTTCAGATTCACAGCAATCCAACGCGCCTCTGTTTTGGTTGTTCTCCGCATTTCGGTGAAAACATCTTCCATGGCACGGGCGGGTACAATCGTCCGTTCACTGCGAAAATACCGGTGATGCATCACATCGAGCGTTGTTGTGTAAATCTCAAGCATAAGGCTGGCCCGTTCGCGTGCCATGGCAACAGAAACAGGCAAGACCTCCTTGGGCTTCACCTGAAGCGGTTCAGCACCTGCAAGCAGGGCGAGATAACCCATACCAGCCACGATCGCCCCGCACCAGATGCGCCAACCACGGGTATTCATGGTGAACTCCTTGCTTCTGGGAAACGACGTGGCAAACAGCGGAGTAACGGGAAAAAGTGTCGTGGGCCCGTTTGCGCACACAATAGATGTTAATATCTATTATAGGTCCGTGCAAGAATAATCCACCATCCACTTGTTTGGTTTCAAACGGTTAGGCGTTGCAATACCACGCCTACTTGAACGCCACCGCACGAAGCCTGACCAACTCAGCGGCGATATCGGGGCCTTCGTGGAACGAAATCCAACCGCGGACAGATCGCGATTCTCCCGCCGGGCAATCTTCCACCACCGGGTCGGAATGCAGGCATGGGCACGGTGGATTGCCCCAGGCGCGGCCGCACTGCTCCCAAGCAGTAATGATCCAACGCTTTTTTGTGCTATCGTGGCACGCCGCAAATGGTGCCGCCAATACCTTGTTGTCGTTGGTTTGCGTGCTGAAACCTTCAAGCCCCGCGAGCATCACGCACATCTGAACGCGCAACCCTACCAGCTTGTCAGCCGATCCGTTGGTGATGGTCAATGTCATGCGCGCGCCCTCTTTGCCGGGCACCATCGTCGATTTCATGCTGACCTTATTAGGCAGAAGTCGTTCCAGTGCCAAGGAACCATCCTGAAGGCGCGTCCACTCCATGGGATCGAGCGCTATCTTCTGCCGGTCCCACGTGGTGGGCACATGGGTGTGAGCCAGATAAAGCAACTCGGGCGGCTTTTTCATACTCGGAACAAACCACACCGCTTCGGGAACGTCAGCCACCGCATACCCGCCATCCGCCCATGGGGCGAATACGCTCGCCTTGGTTTCACGCTGCGGCCTTATAGCTCCGTCGCGAAACCCAATCCGCGGATGCCTGCCCCCCGGGTAAGGAAGCACGCGGATCGATTCACCATTTCGAACCGGAGGGCGCGCCGATGCATCAATACCAAGCCGCTTGGCAGCACCGGTAACTTCCTCGGCAGTCAGGCCAAGGGCCGCACCCGCTTCAGTGGGGGTGAATCGGTGATGCACCAGAGCGTTGTCCAGCCAGTACCGCAGCGAATCATCGTTATTGGCTGGCCGGGTATTGGCACCATCATGCCAGGCAGAGATCAGCTTTTTCCGATCTTCAATAACACCAAAAGGGTCTGAAGGTACCACGGTTGGATCCACGTAGTTCGCCAAATCACTCAAGGAAATAACCGTGCATTGCTCATCGGCCAAGTATTTCAGATAACTCTCGAACTGATCCTTCACGGTGCTGACCCAATTGTGGGCCGTATCAGGCACGCCGTGGAACTGAAGAACCACAATTTTTCCGTGCTTAGCCTGGGAAACAGCCGCCTTAAGATTGTCTAGATTCCAATGCGGGCGGGCATCGCCAGCCGTGGGAACCAACAACGGATGATCCAGCGCTGGTTCGTAGGCAAATCCCTTGCCATCTTTGTACGGGTGTTCCGGACTGCCACCCCGGCGGGCAAATCTGATTCCGTGATCTTTCAGAACCGTTAAGGCTTCCTTGGTGATCGAGTTGCCCGGATAGGCAAAAGTAACTGGTTTGGTAATACCGTACTGCTGGCACCGCGCATCGATACCGCGCAGTTGGGCGGGGAGGTCGCGCAGGGTTTTGTCGGTAACCGACATATGATCGACCGTGTGGTTTCCGATATCAAATCCGTCGTCGTGCAGTTGCTTGATTTCTTCCCATGTCATGTAGTCTCGTTTATTGGTGGCGAAATCCCACCCCTCGGTAACAAAAAAAGTCGCCCCGAACCTGTGCTTGAGCAACAGGGGCCGGGCGACGCTGTGATGCGACTTGCTGGCATCGTCGAATGTCAGAACCACCAGTTTGTCGGGTATGGGCTTCAGACCGGCAACCGGCGCGGTTAACAGAAGCAAGGCAGCAAAGAATGGCGTCATGGCAATTCCATGGGGAAAGAATCATGGGCATGGTCGCCATGACTATACCATGGCAAGCTGACAGAAACCCGAAACGTGCAATCGGCCCCCTCGCGGGCTCTTCGTAACTGCATGGGCAAAATACGATCGGTCACCTATTTCAAATGCATGATCGGTGTCCGTCTGCTGTGTTACAAGAAGCCAAATCTCGAGCCGATGGCGCAAGCCATCGGGTTTGTAACAGCCAGCGGAGAAAATGAGTTGATGGGGTTACCCGCCGACTTGCGTCGGCGGCTCGAAGCTATGCGAAGGGCTCGAAGCTATGCGAAGTTGGTGCCTCGATAAAATGAACGCGGCCATTCAGGCGAATGCCGTTTCAGCATCGTAGGCCGTCAACAGCGTCCCGCGCCCCAATGCGTCATGCCGGTATTCTTGCCGCCTGAGTGGCCCACGTTAGGCCACCCATTACTGGTAAACGGTAACGGCCGCCCTGCTGGAAATAGATCGTCTTGGTTTAGGTTGATCTCGTCAAATGAATGTGCTGCGAGTTATTTGAGTGGTTTTTGAGAAGGTTATCTTTTTCCTATGTTAATAGACATAATCGCATATTATCCAAATGCTATTAGCTTTTTACTCAGTTGAGCATCGCTCTTTTATTTTAGTTAGCAAACCTCACCCCCGCCTCTCAATCCGGTTGCCGGGCATCTTGCGCACTGTGCGGCCCATTTCCATCTGGAACAGGGTCCGGTTCAATTCCGCTGGGCTAAGCCCCGAGCGGCTGCCCAACTCATCAATGAAGAGTGCGCCATCGGCCAAGGCATTCCAGATCGCCAACGCAGCCCCATCGAGCTGGGGTGGCGGAACCGGGGCGGGAGGTGGTGGAACCGCCGCTGGCTCTCTCTTCTCATCTTCCACTGCCGGCGCATCGAACAACGAGCCCTGACGAGGTTTCAGCACCAGCGGATCCGCCACCGCCTCCAACACATCATCAAGACCCCGGCACAAGATAGCTCCCTTGCGGATCAGCTCGTGGCAACCCGCCGCCAGCGGATTATCGAGCGAACCCGGCATGGCCAGAACTGGCCGGCCCTGCTCTGCCGCATGCACCGCCGTGTGCAACGCGCCGCTTTTCTCGCGCGCTTCCACCAGAACCACGGCACGGGACAGAGCCGAGATCAGACGGTTACGCGCCGGAAACAACCCGGGCTGAGGCTTTTGCCCCATGGTTGCTTCGGAAATCAGACCGCCGCGCGCGATCATGGCTTCCGCCATGCGGTCATGTTCCGGTGGATAAATGGTTGCTAAGCCGTTGGCCATAACAGCAAGTGTGCGGCCGCCAGCATCCAGCGCGCCCTGATGCGCCGCGCCATCGATACCGCGCGCCAGCCCGGAAATGACCGTAAATCCTGCGCGGGCTAGCCCTTCCGCCAAGCGTTTCGCCATCTTCAGCCCTTGGCTGGTAGCATCGCGTGAGCCCACAATGCCTACCGCGCGCTCATCAGCAGGCCGGTAGTCGCCACGCAAGTACAAGACAGGGGGCATACCGGGAAAAGGCAGCATCGATGCCGGATACTCGGGCGTTCCCCGAGCCAATACCGTGGCGGAATACCGCGAGAGCAAAGCCAGTTCGGAGTCCACTTCGGCCGACCCGAGGGCATGTGACAATTTGTCCACCACCTCGGCTCGCAGATGCGGAACGGTGGCCAATTGTGAAGGTGTGGCGCCAAGAGCAGCGGTGGCCGTGCCAAACCGCTCCAATATGGCGGCCAGCAAGCGTGGGCCAATGCCGGGAACCAAACGCAGCGTGAGCAGCGCCCTCAATTCGGCATCCGGCAATGTGGAATGTTTCATGGTTGAATTTCCAGCCCAATCCCTGACCGTGAACATAGAAGTTCGCATAGGGATCAACCAATTGAATGGTCCCAAACTCTTCAACTTGAGAGCGACCTGCCCACCAAACCACCTGTCTGGAGAAACTGTTCCGGTTGTGCGGGCGGAACGGGTCGCGACGGTCGTAGGCCACCCGCCGGAACAATCGTTTCCCGCGGTGTTCTATGCAGGCTCGGCACAACCGTGATAACGATCAGGTGAAACGGTCCAGACCGCAAAACCAGCAGGTAAGACCGTCATCCAGTCGTGAAAGACTCACCGATACCAACTGGGACAAACGCGCCGCCAGAACCAGGACGGCAGCGAGGTTTCGCGACCGGTAATGCCGGCGCGGGAATCCAAAGAGGCTCGCCAAGGAAGGTGAGTCACTGTTGGCACCGTGACCTTGAGCAAGGTCGCGGAAACCTGATAACTCTGGTTCCTAAGGAGACTTGACCATGAAATTGCGCCTGGGAGTGCCGATCGTGGCCGCCCTGGTCGGCTTGCTGGGGTTCACCCCCGCAGCGTCGGCCTCGCACGTCGGCGCGGGCAATTTCTCGAGCTGTTGTAATCCGTGTGACGATGCCCAAGGGGTATTTTCGTCGGCATGGAGGCTCTTTAAGCCCCGCTACCAACTTGTGTTCGACACGGTTCTCGAAAAGCGATGGCACACGACTTATCAGACCGTCAATGAAACGGTTTTGAAAGATGTGAAAAAGACCTGCTACCGCGAGGAAACCCGCACCTGCTACAAGCCTTGCACCGAAACGGTCTGCAAGACTGTCCAGGAAACGGTGATGAAGCCCGTTTATTCGACCAACTACCGCAACTGCGAATTCACGATCACCAAGCCGGTGACTCGCACGGTATGCAAGGAAGTCGAAGAAACGAAATTCAAGCCCGTGTACGAGACCGCCTACAAGGAATGCAAGTACACCACTTGCAAAAAGGTACCGGTTCAGTGCGAGCGTGAATGCAGCTACACGGTTTGCAAGCCTGTGTGCGAAGTGGAAAACCGCACGGTGTGCGGCCAGATCTGCAAAAACATTTGCGAAGACCACGTCAAGGAATGTGTCTCGTACGTGTGCAAACCCGTGTGCGAAACAACCATGAAAGAGTGCACCTACACGGTGCGCAAGCACGTGGTTGAAGAGTGCATGAAGGAAGTACGCTGCACGGAATGGCGCACGGAAGTTCAGCACTGCGAACGCGAAGTGACCCGCACCGTGAAAAAGCCAGTGACCGAAATGCGTACCATTTCAAAACTGGTAGGCGAATGGTGCACGGAAGAGTACACGGTCCCCGGCCGCAAAATGGTGAAGTGGGTGCGTGAGCAGGAATGCGAATTTGATCCTTGCACCTGTAAGTGCGTCTGCAAGCCAGGCAAGTGGACCAAGTGCGAAACGCAGTGCCCCGACCAGGTGTGCAGCCGTCGAGTTTACCGCACCCGCACCATCTGCTGCGAAGTTCCAGTCACGAAGAACGTGAAGGAATGCATCGTTGAGAAGGTTCCTTACACGGTCTGCAAGAAGGTTCCAGTAACCGTCTGCAAGCAGGTTCCCGTGAAGGTGAGCAAAGTGGTATGCGAGACCTGCACCAAGCAGGTTCCAGTAACCACCACCCGCATGGTGAGCGAGAAGGTTGTGAAGTCTGTTCCCTACACCACCCGTCGCGTAGCACACGGTGCCTATGTGGACAGCAAAGATGGTATGGGCTACGCCGACCCGGGCGAAGGTCGCAGCTTTGTGGAAGGCGCGAAGTATCAGAAGGTTGTCACCACAACCCGCCGCCGTCTGGTTAGCGAAACTGTTGTGAAGAAGGTTCCTTACACAGTGTACAAGGACGTTCAGGAAACCTGCACGAAGATGGTTCCCTACACGACCTGCCGCATGGTTCCTTGCACCCAGAAAAAGACAGTATCATGCAAGGTAACCGAAATGGTAACGGAAACGCACACCAAGAAGGTTCCTTACACGGTCTGCTCGATGGAGCCTCACACCATCAACAAGACTGTTTCCGAGAAGGTCACCAAGATGGTTCCCCACACGGTAACTGTGAAGGTTCCTTACACGGTGTGCGAGCAGGTTCCAGTAACCACCTGCAAGCGTGTACCAGTGTGTGTTGAAAAGGAAGTATGCGTGAAGAAGCCCCGCTTGGTCGCTGTATGCAACGACCCATGCGATCCTTGCCACCTCAGCCGTCTGAATGACAGGCTCTGCGGTAAGGGTGGCCCATGCGATCCTGGTCCTCAGGCTCCTTCGGATCCTGGCACCAAGGGTGGCAAGGGTGGCGACACCAAGGTTTCGGGCAAGTAAGCCAGACCTGAATCGATAAAAACCCCAGCCCCCGTGATGAAAATCACGGGGGCTTTTTTTGTAAGTGACGTGTTATCGCAACGCGTGAAACGCCAGGCCTGAACCAATTTTAGGATAAAAATATGTGCTCTTGGGCGGCATACGCTCACCACCCGAGGCAATGGCTGCCACAAGATCCATGGTGGCTGCGGGTACCAGAATACCTAGGTCGGCTCCGTCGTTGCTGGCAAGATCCGCCATCACTTCTTCAATCTGGTGCACATAACGGAACGATGGAGGACTTTTCAACAATGGCGCGAGGAGGTCGTCGAGCGCGATACCATGGGCAATGGCCACCCCCAGAGAGCGCCATTCTTCGGAGCGCTCGGGCAAGCGGTTGGCCAGCCTTTCCGGATCGGTCAGCCGTGCCATGGTCCAGGCGCCATCAGCTTTGGTACCAAAGGCCAGCAGTTCTTGCCCGCCGTCCATCTCAATCTCTTCATAGGCTGCGCGGCAACCATCGCTGCCATGCCCAATCAGTCGCGTTTCAAAAGCTGGGGCAAGCGCTAAGGCTAGTTGATCAGCTGTGAGTCCGGGCAGTCCGCCCACCAGCCGGTGTGTTGGCTGGATTTCCAGCCCGGCATCGTTCATTCCCACCAAGAAAATCATGATGAAACGCGCCGGATGGTCGGCTTCCATAACCAACCCGCGCTGGCGGGCAACCTCTTCACGTTCCGCCAAGTAGGCCAATGCCGTTTCATAACGGTGATGGCCATCGGCCAAATAAATTGGTTTGTCGTCAAGTAGCGCCGTCGCAGCCGATACTGCCGCATGATCGGTGACAGACCACATACGGGTGATCACGCCTGCATGGTCTACGGCTTGCAATGGAAGGGCCCGACCAACGGCCTGATCCAACACACGCTGGGCCGCACAGGCAGGATCGGGATAGAGCCCAAAGACAGGGCTGAGGTTCATAGCGGTAGCCCGGAAAATTCGCAGGCGATCAGCCTTGGGACCGGGCAATGTTTCCTCGTGCGGGAAAATGGCGCCGGAACCAAACGGTTCTAAACGGACACGGGCCAAAAATCCGCGGCGGACGATAGTACGGCCTTCCGACACGAACTCTTGGTGCACCACTGTCACGCTGAGCTGGGAATCTTGCACGAAAACATCGTCCGCCATGAAATCGCGCAAACACGCGGCAGCACGGGTGGCCCGGTTGTCGCCATCGTTGTCTTCCGGCGTTTCATAACCCAGAATCAATCGCACCACATTGGATGGGTGCCTATCGTGCAACTGCTTTTGAAGAACCGGGTCGATCACGTCGTAAGGCGGAGCCATAACGTCTTCGAGGGCACCCACTCGGGCAAGGTTGTAGCGGAAGGCTCGAAACGGCTGAACATCGGCCATGTGTACTGGTCCCCTGAAGATGAAGTCATGGTACAGGGTGGATCGGCTACCATAGTGGCATGAGCACCATTCATGAAATACTTGGCCAGCGTCTGGAAGCCATTCGGACCCGCGTTCAGGCGGCCTGCGGGCGTGTTGGCAGGTCTCCGGAATCCGTGACTTTGATTGGGGTTACCAAGACAGTAGGCCACGAAGTGGCCCAAGCTCTGGTGGAGCTGGGTGTCGCCGATCTTGGTGAAAACCGGCCTCAGGAACTATGGCGCAAATCCGATCTCGTTTCCGGTGCCCGCTGGCATGTGATCGGGCATCTGCAACGCAACAAAGTCGAGCGTACCGTTGGCTTGTCCAGCCTCATTCATTCCGTGGACAGCGAGCGCTTGCTGGAAGCCATCGAAGCTGAAGCCAAACGGATTGGCAAGCAAACCGCTGTGCTACTCGAAGTCAATTGCAGCGGCGAGGAAGCCAAGCACGGATTTACGCCCGAGGCGGTTCTCGCCTTCACGTCTAATCTTAAACCGCTCCACTTCGTCCGCATTGAAGGTCTCATGACCATGGCGGCCCTTGCCGACGACCCTGAGGCAGCGCGCCCGGCTTTTCGTCGTTTGGCAGGTTTGCAGAAAGAATTGAGACAGGTCCTGGGTGATCAGCATCCCTTGAATCAGCTCAGCATGGGCATGAGTGGTGATTTTGAAGTGGCGATAGAAGAAGGAGCCACGCACATCCGTTTGGGAACAGTTTTGGTGGGCGGCCTGGAACCAACATGATCCGCATTACCGAAACTCCAGAAGGCGTTGTTATTTCCGTTCGCGCCCAGCCCGGTGCCAAACGCACAGCAATTGTTGGCATTCATGGAAACGCGCTGAAAGTAGCGGTTCAGGCACCACCCGTGGATGGTAAAGCCAACGAAGCCATCGAGGTGGCACTGGCTGGATGGTTGGGGCTTAAAAAGTCGCAGGTTGGACTGAAAAGCGGCATGTCGAGCCGTGACAAAACATTTCTGCTCGGTGGAATCAACGCGTCATCTGTACAGATTCTGCTAGATGCTCTGGTGCCAATCCAGTGAACAGCACGATGTTCCGCGCTTTCAGGCACCGCGATTATCGCTTGTACTATTTTGGTCAAGGATTGTCGTTGATCGGATCGTGGATGCAGACCACAGCACTGGCATGGCTGGCCTTTCAGTTGACCGGACAAAGCTCGTGGAGTGCCGCCGTGGCTGTGGGCATGATTCTGCCAACCGCCCTACTCGCTCCTGTAGCCGGTCTTCTTGCCGACCGCATGTCCAAAAAACAGCTCATTTTGTGGACTCAGTCCGCCTTCGCCATGCAGGCTACCGGGCTTGCCTGTTACGGCTTATGGGGCCATGCCACGCCCATGGGGTTGGTACTGTTCGCTTGGCTGGGTGGCGTTGTGCAAGCCGTTGATCTGCCTACCCGCCTGAGCTTTCTTAAGGAATTAACCTCATTGGAAGATCTGCCCAATGCTGTGGCGCTCAATTCTGTTCAGTTCAATCTGGCGCGGGCGTTAGGCCCCGCACTCGCGGGCTGGATCATGTCGATTGCAGATCCTGCTTTGTGCTTTGCCATCAACGCGTTCAGTTACCTTGCAGTCCTCGGGTGTCTGGCAAGCATCCGTGTGCGCGGCGAACCGATTGCAAAAGGTGCTGGCGACCGCGGCAATATGGAACTACTCACAGCCTTAAAACGCCAACCAACTCTGGCTGGATTGATCGCCTTGGCTGCAGGCGTGGCCTTGTTCGGTTGGCCGTTGCTGTCACTGCTGCCTCAGGTTGCTTCGGTTGGCTTGGGTTGGCAAGCGGAAGGACACGGTTGGTTGCTGAGTGCCCTAGGTGCTGGCGCCATGATCTCCGCGTTGGCCATTGCCGCATGGGGGCAACCCGACAACCTATGGTGGCGTTTGCGCTTGGGTTTATTGTTGCTTGCCATGGGTGAATTAGTACTGGCTTGGGTGGCACGGGCAGGGGACGGACCACTCACAGGTGGCTTAGCAGGATCTACCCTTGCCGGCATGGGATTGATTCTGGTGCTGGCGAGTGCTCAGGGTGCCGTGCAACAGCAAGTCGAAGATGCCATTCGAGGCCGCATGATGGCTTTGTGGACCATGGGTCTCAGCACGGCGTCACCCATTGGCAGCGTTCTGTTTGGACCACTCGCCGATTGGGCAGGCCATTCGGCGGCGTTATTGGTGATGGCCATTGGGGTTTTGGGACTTTTAAGCACGTGCCTGAAGAGGTAGCCGCAAGCAACGATAACACACTATCATGTTGTGTAAGTAGTGTTACTCGGCTTATGGACTTGTACAATGAACTTTTTACGATTCAACCGAATTCTAGCTGAATATCTAGCAAGCATTACCATTCTCGTTTTTTCCGTTGGCCTAACTCATGGGCAAGAAACGGCAGAACCCGACGAAGATGCCCTTGCTGTCCTTTTGCGGCTGGACAAGGTCATCCAGCCCATGGATCTGACCACGACCAAGGGTGTCAAATGGTCGCTTGCCGAAGCGAATAAAGCCAAGGCTACGGTTATTGTGTTTCTGGACTTTAAATGCCCAATTTCCAATCGTTATGTGCCCATATTAAACAGCTTGGCCGAACGCTATCAAGACAAAGGGGTCGCCTTTGCAGCCGTCATATGCGATGAGGAAAAACCGGAAGAACTCGAACGGCACATGCGTGAATTCCGCACGAATTTCCCGGTATACTACGATCCAAAACATATTGTTTCCACGCACTTCGTGGCCCATGTCACGCCTCAGGCGTTCCTTATGGATTCCAACCGTATTTTGAAATATTTCGGTGCCATCGATGACCAGTATCAGGACCGAACCACACGGTTAAAGGAAGTGCGGTCGCCTCATCTGGTTGAGGCGCTCGATCAGGTATTGGCTGGAAAAGCGGTTACGGTGAAACACACGCAAGCAATCGGTTGCCAGCTCAACCGCGTCAAAAAGCCCGAAAAAACCGAAGGAATTGTGACTTTCCACCGGGATGTTCAACCGATCCTGCAAACCCGCTGCCAAGTGTGCCACCGGCCGGGCGATGTGGCGCCATTTCCGTTAATGACATTTGCGGAAGCGCTGAACTGGGCTGATGACATCAAGGAATATGTTGCCAGCAGAAGGATGCCTCCTTGGCCCATCACTGGCGGTGTTGCCATGAAAAACGATATTGGTCTTTCAGCGGCTGAGATCGCCACCATTGTGAAATGGGTGGACGAAGGTTGCCCGAAAGGCAATCCGGCGGATGCTCCCAAACCCGCGGAATTCCCATCACGCGAAAACTGGGAAGGCCCAACTCCACCTGACATAATATTAAAAATGCCGGAAACATTTCATTTGGCTCCTCACGGCGAAGATCATTACCGGACCATAGTTTTTCCGTTGAACAACACCGAGGAACTGTATGTAATCAAGACTCAATTCATTCCCGGCAACAAGCGGATAGTTCACCACAGTTTGGCTTTTTACGATGGAACAGGCATAGTGTTGGACGCGCAGAAACGACTGGGCAAATCCAAACCTTCCAAACCGGAAAATGCGGAAACTGAAGATTACGGACCCGGTTATGATTCGGGTATGGGATTGGGATTTATCCCAAACCCCTTGGCAACAAAAAATAAAGATAACCGTGGGGGCAATTTATCTGGGTGGGTGCCCGGTCAAGTTTCCATTACCAATCCTGATGGGGTAAACAGTGTCCTTCCACCAGATTCCAATGCATTTATGCAAATCCACTATCAACGTACCGGCCGGCCCGAGACGGACAGTGGCAGTCGGTTGGCGATTTGGCTTTCAAAATCAAAACTCAAAAAGTATGCCACGTCTTACATTGCCGATACCAGTTTCCGCATGATCCCAACAGGAATATCAGAATTCAAATCAACAGGATCCCGTGTTGTTTCTGAAGATTGTCATCTGTGGTTTATGTCCCCACACATGCATTTGTTGGGCAAAGAGTTTCGCGTGTGGCATCAGGCAAAGGGGGCTTCGGAACGGAAACTGATCCTGGAGCTGAAAAACTGGGATTTCAACTGGCAATCAGCGTATTTTTTGAAGGACCCTTATTTCATGGCAAAAGGCTCAACCATTCACGCCGAGGCGCGTTTCGACAATTCCTCCAGAAATCCATCCAACCCAAATATGCCTACCAAGACCGTTTTTTTGGGTGAAAATACCACGGATGAAATGGGAATTGCCGTGATGGGTGTATTCCAGGATGTCAAACCCGCATCCGGATCGGACTTCGCCCCGTATTTCAAGAAGCTGATTCAAGCAGAGGCTTTGAAAAAAGCACTGGGCAGATGATGGAACAGCATCGAACCCTTCAACCGGCCTGATTTCAGCCGTGCCTTCATGATATCCTGAAGGCATGGCTATTTTTCTCGACCACAACTCAACCACCCCGTGCCTGCCACAGGTATGGGAAGCCATGCGGCCCTACGCCACAGAAACATGGGCCAATCCTGCCAGCAGCCATAGCCCCGGACGAGCCGCTCGCAGGGCATTAGAAGACGCCCGCGAAAGTATTGCCCACAGCCTTAAGGCATGGCCCAATGAGGTTGTCTTCACGTCTGGTGCCACCGAGGCGAACGCCATGGCGATGGCTGCCCTCCAACCGGGCGATGCTGTTGTCACTTCGAATCTGGAACACGCCTCTCTGCGCGAAGCTATGCGGTTGTTGGAAGCTCACCACGTGCAGGTCAGACGATTGAGCAGGGCGCCTGCAGGTGTGATTGACCCAGAAGAATGGAAGCTTCTGTTTGATCCAACGGTGACCATGCAAACCATCACCATGGCGGGGCATGAAACCGGGGCTATTCAGAATGTGGCGGAACTGACGCGTATGGGGCGTCTTGGAAGTTCAGGCAAAGCGCAGGTGCACCTCGATGCCACCCAAGCGATTGGCAAAATACCGTTCGATTTTCACCGTCTCGAAGCTGCTAGCGCTGCGTTTTCTGCCCACAAATTCTTTGGTCCCAAAGGTATTGGGGCTTTGCTGGTGCGGCGTGGACACCACCTACCTCCGCTGCTTGTTGGAGGTGAACAGCAACAAGGCAGGCGTGCTGGTACAGAACCGGTGGCACTTGTTGTTGGAATGTCCATTGCCCTCCAACTGGCCGTAGAAGCCATGGCTGCCCGTCAGGAGCGCACATCGAAACTTCGGGCCCGGTTTCTTACTGGGCTGAAATCATGCGCTCCATGGCATCTGCTGGGGCCCATGGATGGAGGGTTGACGCATACCCTATTGGTGGCTTTTCCAAGTGTGCGTGCTGACATGGCCCTGATGGCACTCGATCTGGAAGGTGTGGCGTGCAGCACCGGGTCTGCTTGTTCTTCAGGCAGTATGCTGCCCTCGCCTGCTTTGGCCCTGCTGGACATTCCAGCAGAGTGGCACAAATCGGTGATCCGGTTCAGCCTGAGCCCCTTTCAGAATGAAACCATGATCGATGAAGCTGCAAAGATTGTTTCTCGGGTGGTTCACCGCTTGCGTGAGGCTCCACCGTGAGCCTTGAAACTCTGCCAGAATTTCAACTAGCAGCAGCAGCCTTGGCAACACTAGAGCCGAAGCCTGGCCAACCGTATATCCCAGTTGTAACCATTTGGGGAGAAAAAGGGTCGGGCAAGACAACTATTGCACGCCAAGTCGCTTCACATTGGCGCAGTCGTTTGGGAATCCAATCCACCCTGTTGACCCGCGGTTCCGTACTAGCCACCCGGCGCTTATCGGACACGCAACGTGTTCCATTAGCACGGCTTGGGCGGCCAGAGCTGATGGTGATTGACGGGTTTGAGCAATTACCAGCAAAAGTTGCCTTACCATTTGCACGTTTACTCGACAGGCGCGAACAACGCGGGTTAGCCAGTGTGATCATGATCAACCAACCACCACAGCAGTTGAAAGGGCCAGACCGGTTGATTCATCGCCTTTCTGGTTCCATGGTGGTGGAAATCCCGTGGCTGACTGCCACCAGTCGGGAGATGGCATTCGACACATTTCTGTCGCGGCACAGGGTTCATATTTCCCGGCAAGTGAAGACGTTGATGGCAGCCTTTCTTGGCCCAACGATTGGTTGCATTGAAAAACAGGCCAAGACCGTGGCAGAAGGCCATGCCAAACGACTTGCTGCAGACGATCTGGTAAGGCTATGCCAGCAGGCGTCGATTCGTGTAAGCCTCGATCAGATTGTACAACTGGTGACCATCTCTATGGGATTGGATCGTAAATCTGTGCTTGGCCCAGGGCGTGAACCGACGTTGGTGCGCGCCCGTCAGCTGATTGTGGTATTGGCGCGAGAACATACGGAACTATCGTTGGCAAAATTGGGTAAAGCATTGGGTGGCCGTGATCCTGCCACCCTAAGGCATGCCATCACTGCCTTTCGTAGCTCGACCGATGAGGGCTTGAAACGACAAACAGCAGCAATGTCGCGCCAATTGGAGGCATGCCGGTGGGGGACAAGGTGTTGATAGCCTGTTGATGATGGGTGGGCTTGATGTTCATCGAATGTTCATGAAAAATGATTGAAGGAGACCTGATGAACACAGACAATCAGCAGGTTAGTTGGGAATCGACAGGTTTTCCCCCATGCGTTATGCGCCACAAATGTTGATGGTATTTAAGGTTAGAACAGGATTAATACAGAAGGATGACCATTGGTAAGGAATCGAATCATCATCATCCTAAGTAATAAGAGAATCCATAGAATGATGGGATGACAGTTCAGGGCACCATGCAAGTACGAGGATGACTCACCCATGAAGTTGATCTGCCAGCGCGAAAGCCTGCTTCAGGGTTGCCAATTGGCTTCTTCTGTGTTGCCCACCAAAGACATCAAACCGATCTTGGCCAACATCAAGATCGTTGCTGAAGCAGGAAGAGTTACCCTTCAGGCAACCGACCTTGAATTGGGGCTTCGTCTAGAGGTGGCAGGCGTAACGGTGCTGGAACCGGGACAAGCACTGCTGCCAGCGGCACGCATTGTTTCGATTCTGCGTGAAGCACGTATGCCAGAACTGGAATTTGAATCCGCCGTGGGTGGTTTGACCGTTAGTGGCGGAAGTCTGGAATATGAGCTCCCCTATGAAGATCCGGACCAGTTTCCCGACCTTCCAGAACTCGATGCGGTAGGCGCAGCGCAACTGACCGCTGGACCATTGCGCGAGATGATTCGTCGCACCGCATTTGCCTGTGCAACGGAAACAGCCAGATTCACCATGACGGGTGTTTACTGGAGCTTGGAAACCGATGGGACAGCGCGTCTGGTAGCAACCGATGGGCGACGTCTGGCTATGTCGACCGGGGCTGTAACCGGGGTGTCAACAGCCATGACAGCCATTGTTCCAAGCAAGGCAATGCATGCCCTTGAACGGAACCTGCTCGATGACGAAGAACCAGTGGGTGTGGTGCTGAGGCCTTCTGAGGCCCTGTTCAAAACCGGCCGGGCTGTCCTTTCCACCAGACTTGTGGAAGGCCGCTTTCCCGATTACCGGGCCGTTATTCCCAAACGGGAAAAGATACTGGTGAGATTGCCATTGCCTGTGGGATTATTTGTATCTGCTGTGCGTCAAGCCGCCATCATGGCGGACGATGAATCGCGCAAGATGATTTTGAATTTCGCACCAGGCAAGCTCACGCTGCAGGCCAGCCATGGAACAAGTGGTAAGAGTAAGGTCTCGATGCCCATCGAGTACTCTGGGCAAGCCATTAGCATTGCTTTCAATCCCATTTATCTTCTTGACATGCTCAAGCAGCTACCCGGTGACGGGCAAATGGAAGTTGATTTGATTGATGGAAACCACCCGGCGCTGTTCCGCTATGGTGATGCGTTCCAATACCTTGTGATGCCGCTGAGTTGATCACCATGGCTGCCCGTTACGACAAGCCAGAACGTGGTCCTGAGAAGTTGGCTGAAGTGTTGGCGCGATTGTTTGTGGCCAGAGGATGGGGCCAACGATCGACTCGCCGTGAACTGGATGACGCTTGGCTGGCGGTCATGACAGAAATCGTGAGTGCCGCAGCGGCACGCCGAACTGTTCCTGGCAGCGCGCGCAAGGGCGTGCTCGACATCACGGTAGAAGGTTCGGCACTGTTGGCCGAACTGACTGGGTTTCACAAAGATGCCTTGCTTGCTGCCCTCAAGGAGCGGCTCAAAGGCGCGAAAATCACGGCTTTGCGTTTTCGTCCCGGAAAGATTGGGACAACACGCGGGCCGGGCGATTCTAAAGGAGAAGAACAATGAGTGAGGGAAACACGCCCATTCCAGTACCAGAAGACATGGGTACTTACAGTGGCGAAAATGTGCAAATCTTGCGCGATGCTGACCACATCCGCCGCCGCCCCGGTGTGTATATCGGCGATGTCAACGCCAGTGGTTTGCATCATCTCGTTTATGAGCTTGTCTACAACTCGGTGGACGAAGCACTTGCTGGCCACTGCAAGGTCATTCATGTGCAGATCGACATCGATGGCAGTGTGATGGTGCGTGACGATGGCCGCGGCATTCCGGTGGACATGCATCCGACAGCAGGCAGACCCACGCTCGAAGTGGTCATGACCACGGTAGGCGCCGGCGCCAAGTTCGACAAAAATACCTACCGCACCAGTGCTGGTCTTCACGGCATGGGAGCGAAAGCTGTTACCGCGCTTTCCCGCTGGACCGAAGCGCAGGTTCGTCGCGATGGGCGGACCTATCAGCAACGCTACGAAAAGGGCAAGGCTGTTTCTGAAGTCATCGATATTGGTGCCGCTCGCGATACAGGCACCCAAGTCCAGTTCATGCCTGACCCGGAAATTTTCAGCGATGTGAGGTTCGATTTCGATACGTTGGAAAATCGGCTTCGGGAACTCGCGTTCCTGAACAAAGGTCTTTCATTCCACCTGAAAGACTTACGCGTCAACCGTGAAGAAACCTACTGCTTCATGGGTGGTGTGGGCGAATATGTCGCTTATCTTAACCGTGCTGAAGATGTTATTCATCCGGTTATTGTGGTGGATCGTCAGATCGATCATATCCGCGTTGAAGTGGCCCTACAGTACACCCGCAACGATGACGAGCGCGTTCGTTGCTACGCCAACAATGCCTACAATCCGGTGGGTGGAACACACTTGGCCGGGTTCCGTTCAAGCCTGACGCGCACCATTGGCGCCTACGGCGAGAAAATGAATTTTTTTAAAGAAATCAAACCTGTTGGCGAAGACTACCGGGAAGGTGTCACCGCGATTGTGTCGATTCAGCATCCGGAACCTCAGTTCGAAAGCCAGAACAAAATCCGGTTGCTCAATTCTGATGTTGATGGCGCTGTGCAGACAGCCATGAACGATGTGCTGGCCCGGTACCTCGAGGAAAACCCCGCTGAAGGAAAACGCATTGTCACCAAGGTATTGCTTGCGGCGGAGGCCCGCGAAGCAGCAGCCAAGGCGCGCAAGGCTTTGAAAGACCGCAAGAGTATTCTGAGCGGAGGCGGATTGCCAGGGAAACTGTTCGACTGCACCAGCCGCAACCCGGATGAAAGCGAACTGTTCCTGGTGGAAGGAGACTCCGCAGGCGGGTCGGCCGAGGCCGGCCGCGACCGCCGTATTCAGGCGGTGCTGCCTTTGCGTGGAAAGCCTCTCAACGTGGAGAAGGCGCGGTTGGAGAACCTGCTAAACAATAACGAAATCATTGCCCTGATTTCCGCGATCGGTGTTGATATCGGAAATGAAAAAGAGTATCCGGATGTCCGTAAGGGCTTGCGCTACAACCGCGTGATCATCATGACGGATGCCGATGTCGATG
This sequence comes from Candidatus Kuenenia stuttgartensis, assembly GCA_945875585.1. Taxonomy (GTDB): domain Bacteria; phylum Planctomycetota; class Planctomycetia; order Gemmatales; family Gemmataceae; genus REEB421. The sequence goes on from CAMCLK010000043.1 coordinate 34,258, forward strand.
GACAGCACATTCGCACCCTTTTGCTCACGTTTTTCTACAGGCAAATGAACATGCTTGTGGCGAACGGCCATATCTTTGTGGCGCGCCCTCCACTGTACAAGGTGGTGCAGAAAAAACAGGCGCGTTATGTGGCGACCCGCGAACAGATGACCGTCGAGCTGCTCGAACGCGGACTTAAAGACACCCGTCTTGTCGTTTATCCACCTGGTGGAGGTGGCGATGAAAGCGTCATCGAAGGCGATGTTCTCAAGACCTTGTCGCAGCAGACAGCACGGCTTGACGAGGCCCTTGTTTTGCTGGAACGCCGCGGAATAGCCCTACCAACCATGTTGGCCCGCATTACCGACAAGGGAATGCCTGCCTTCAAAACCATCGCCGCAGGTATCGAGGCGTGGTGGCACACCCGTGCCGAGGCGGTGGCATTCCGCGAAGAAACGCAAAAGAAACTGGGACGCGAACTATCGGCTGGAGAATCGATCCCGGCACAGGACGCGTTCATTTTTCAGGAACTGCATGAAGTGCATGATATCAATGCAATCATGTCCACGTTTGCAGGCTTTTGCTTCCATCCAACAGATCTGGTACCGCCTGCCAGTGTGGCGGGGCGCGAAGCTGTTCCTCGCCTCATTCTGGAATCTGGCGACTCACGCAAACCTTTGGTGACGCTGCGCGAATTGGTGAGCGAGTTGCGTCGTCTTGGCGAAAAGGGCATGACCATCACACGGTTCAAAGGACTGGGTGAAATGGATCCCGAGGAATTATGGGACACCACTCTGGATCCGGAACACAGGACCCTCATGCAGGTTAAACTCGATGACGCCGCCGCCGCCGACGAAATGTTCCGCACCTTAATGGGCGAGAAAGTCGAACCGCGTCGCGACTTCATCAACAAGCATGCCTTGTTGATGGAAGAAATCGATTACCACGGTGCGTAAAAGATAATTGTAATCGTAGATTTTGCAGCCCGTTCGATTCTAATATTTAGAATCACGGGTTCGCGGCAGCCACGGGTTTTGGCGGCCATTCGTCTTCCAGAGCCAAGCCGGAAATAACACTCGCGGCTTTCCAGGCGTCGCGCAGCGCCTTCACATACTCGAGGTTGGCCTGAGCCAACGCTCGTTCCGCGGTCAGGACCCGCAGATATTCAAATTGGCCGCCTTGATACGCTTTCATGCTCAGGTCGAATGCTTCCTTGGCGCGTGGAAGAATGGCAGTCTTATATCGCTCCGCCAGCCGCCTCGACGAGGCAAAGTCACGGAAGGCAAGGCCCAACTGCGCTGTCAGTTCGTTTTGAACTTTACCGATTTGTTGTGTCGATTCGCCAATGTTGGCCCGTGCCGACTGGATATTGCCCTGATTCCGATTCCAAACAGGAATCGGCAAACTTACACCAAGATCATAATCGTTGGAAAGATTTTGGTTTTGACGGGTGTAACCGGCAAGCAGGGTGAAGTTTGGATAAGGCTCTACCTGCGCCCTGCGTAACAGGATACGTGCTTTTTCCACGCCTACTTGCGCTGATTGTACCTCGGGGTGCACCTCGAGCAGATACGCCAGGGTGCGGTCCAAGTCGTATTCCGGTAGGGGGGTTTCGAGGTCACCCGCGAGGCGCGTTCTCTCAATCCGATTCAATCCGATCGATGCTGCAAGACTTCGGTAAGCAGGGTCAAATTCACGTTCCGTGGCTTCCCTGTCGGCGCGGAGTTTTTCGGCTTCGATTTCCAGTTGCACCAGATCCAAGCGTGCCACCTGACGCGCATCAAGCAATTTGCGTGTTTGATCCACAGATCGGTCGGCAATATTGACCAAATAATCGAGGATATCCATCCGTTTTTGAAGGGCTAGGATCTCGAAATAAGATCCTCGGATGGATGCGAACATGGTGTATCGGGCGTACATCAGTTGGTAAGTGGTCTGATCCACTTCACGTTGCGCGGCAGCACGGTTCAGCTTCAATTTCCCGCGTGTGACAATTTCCTGACCCACAAGCGGCGTGGTCCAAATGCCTCCAGGACCTGTCCTGTCACCTACTTCGTTACCCAGAATGTCTACTGTTGGGTTCGGGTACAGACCTACCTGCAAGGCCCGACCTCGGGCATTTTCGATGGCAAAATTGACCTGAGCCAGTTTCGGGTTAACATCGAGCCCAAGCCTGATGAGGTCGTCCAAATTTTGCTTGTCTTCAGCAACTGGCGCACTTGGTGTGGGGGTGGCACGCTCTGGCTGCGAAAGGATTTCCTGTGCTTCTGCTTTACCAAGGCTTACAGCACATGCGAGCAGGGTCAGTCCCATTCGTCTTCGCATTTTATGCCCGCTTGGTGGGGGATGTCAGCACACCCCTATCATCGGCACGTCCAAAACAACTGCTTCAACCGTTTTCTTTGGAAACTTCGGTATTTTGAGGTCGCTGCGTATCAAACCATGGATAAATGGCGGGCAGAACCAGCAATGTGAGAAGGCTGGAAGTGACTAGGCCACCAATCACTACAGTAGCGAGCGGTTTTTGAACTTCCGCACCGGCACCGTGGCTGAGTGCCATGGGAATGAATCCAAGCATGGCTACCAAAGCCGTCATGAGGACAGGTCTCAACCGGATCAAGGCCCCTTCATAAGCTGCTATTCGGGCAGTATTACCGTCTTGCCGTAGCCTTACGATGTAACTGACCAACACCACGCCGTTCAGCACCGCAACACCAAAAAGGGCGATAAAACCCACACCAGCAGAGATTGAAAACGGCAACCCCCTTAGCCAAAGCGCAAAGATGCCTCCCGTTGCTGCCAGTGGCACGTTCAGGAAGATCAGGAGCGCTAGTTTGCCGGAATCGAAAACCATGTAAAGCAGGGCAACGATCATCAGCAACGCTAAGGGAACGGCAATCATCAGTCGGCCGGCGGCTTCTTGCAGGTTTTTGAACTGCCCGCCCCAAGTCATCGAGTACCCGGGTGGTAGTTTGACCATCTTATCCACCATTGTTTGCGCATCACCGACAAACCCGGCCAAATCGCGGCCACGCACGTTGCACTGAATAATGGTGCGGCGGCTGATCGCTTCCCGACTGATTTGCGCCGGGCCGTCTTCAAGCTTAATTTCTGTTAGTTCTTCCAGAGGAATCTGACGACCTTTAGGGTCGGCAATTTTGATGCGGCGGATTTTTTCCAGATCCTCCCGCCACTTGGGTCCAATGCGAACCTGAATGGGAATACGTCGCTGCCCTTCGAACACCTGACCGATTTCCTGACCACCCAAGGCGCTGATGGTGGAGAGAACATCGCGCGCATTGATGCCGTGACGTGCCACCTTGGCTCGGTCGATGATCAGCCTCAAATAAGGTAGACCACCTGTTTGTTCAGCCTGAACATCGGCCGCGCCGGGAACCTTATTCAGTGCCCCAACAACTTCCTCGGCCAACTCTCTCAAGCGAACCAAATTGTCGCCATAAAGGCTGATGCCCACATCGGAACGCACGCCCGCCACTAGTTCCGCTACACGCAGTTCAATCGGTTGGGAGAAACTATAGATATTTCCGGGCACTTCTTCGGCCAAAAGGCGTTCCATTTCCTCAACCAGTTTTTCTTTGGTGTTGAAACGCCATGTGGAAGGATCTTTCAAGGTGATGATGAGGTCACTTAGGTTAATGGTCATCGGGTCGTTGGCAATTTCGGGTCGACCACTCTTGCTGACTACGGATTTGACTTCCGGCATGGTAAGCAATGCTTTTTCCATGCGCAGGGTCATTTCAACAGTGGTTTCAAGCGAAACGCTGGGCAGGCGCGACGCCTGAACGGCGATGGATCCCTCGTCCAGTTTTGGAATGAATTCAGCGCCCAGTCCCATGGAAAGGATAATGCTGCTCACAAATGCAAAAACCGTGGCGCCCAGAACTGCCAAGGGGTGTTTGACAACCCAACGTAGCATGGGGGTGTAGATCCATTTGGCCCAACGCACCAGAAATGGTTCCGATTCACTTACAGATCTCAGATATATCGATGCCAATACAGGCATGAGCAGCAAGGCCAGCAACAGCGAAGTGATCAATGCCAGAATCACTGTCATGGCCATCGGACGAAACATCTTACCTTCGAGGCCGCGCAGCGAAAGAATCGGAAGGTAGACCAGTAGAATAATTCCAACACCAAATACAACCGGGCGAGCCATCTCCACGCATGCCTCGCGAACCAAGGCAACAGGGGCTTTGTCTACCTTGTGATGGTGCCTATGTTCCGCAACCCTGCGCACAACGTTTTCAATGAGCACAACCGAACCGTCGACAATCAACCCAAAGTCGATGGCTCCAAGGCTCATCAGGTTACCTGAGATGTTGGCGTAGACCATGCCAACAAAGGCGCCCAGCATTGAAAGCGGAACAGCAAGCGCGACAATCAGACCTGCGCGAAAACTACCCAGCATAATGAGCAAGACGATAATAACCAACGCGCCGCCTTCCAGCAGGTTTTTGGTAAGCGTGTCGATTGTTTTGCGGACAAGGTCGGTTCGATCGTAAAAGGTGTCGATCATCATGCCGGGGGGCATGGTTTTTTCAATATCCAAAACCTTGGCCTTTACCCGTTCCACCACCGCGCGCGAATTTTCCCCTGCCAGAAGCATGACCACGCCCACCACGCCCTCGCTGCGACCATCACGTGTGACAGCGCCCTGACGGATGATCGGTGCAAAGCGTATATCTGCAATCTGACTTAGGTATATCGGGGTGCCATCGCCGCGGGTTTCAACAACAATTTTGCCAAGATCATCCAGCGACCGGATCAGGCCTTCGCCACGAACAATACGTTGTTCCTGCGAGTGCAGGATGAGGTATCCACCTCCCGCGTTACCATTGTTGTCGCGCAGGGCGTTTGTGACTTGGTTCATGGAAATACGGAGGTCGAGCATGCGGTCGGGATCGATCTGTATTTCGTAGGAGCGCAGTTCTCCGCCGTTGGTATTGATTTCAATCACTCCGGGAACGCTTCGAAGCTGGAATGCAATGTTCCAGTCGAGTTCCTCACGGAGTTCCATGAGCGAGTGGTTGAAACCCGGACGGGACCTGACTTCGAACTGGTAAATTTCACCCAAGCCGGTGGCGATAGGCCCCATGCGTGGCGAGGGGATTTCCGGAGGAATCTTTTCGCGGGCATCCAGCAGGCGTTCGCCAATTTGCTGCCTTGCCCAGAAAATATCGGTTCCCTCTTCAAAGACGACGGTCACCACCGATAGGCCAAACTGTGAAACAGATCGGATTTCCTCAACCTTTGGAATGCCACTGAGGGAATTTTCGACTGGAAAGGTAATGAACTGCTCGGTTTCTTCGGCTGCCAATGCTGGCGCCGTGGTCATGATCTGTACCTGCACGTTGGTGACGTCGGGTACGGCGTCGATAGGCAATCGTGTCAGGGCGACAGTACCAAAAACAATCAAAAGCACCAGGAGCATGAGCACCAAGAAGCGATTGTCGAGAGCCCAATTGATCAGCTTTCCGCCCATTATTGAAGTTTCCGTGGTGTTGCGCCGGGACTGTTATTCCCCCGCGATCAGATCCTTCATCAGTTCGGACTTGAGGATAAAGCCGCCCTGTTTGACTATGGCCTGCCCTGATTTGATACCTTCCGCAACAACCACGCGGCCTTCCGATTCGGCACCGAGGGTTACCGGCACCTTACGGAAGAGATCGCCGCCCTCATGAACAAACAGGAACGGATTGCTGCCATCCCGTTGAACCGCTTCTAAAGGAACGCTGATGGCTTCTGGAAGGGTACGCGTGAGTTCTACCTCGATGAATGATCCCGATTTCAGCAAGTTCGTTTTGTTGTTTACCGTTCCGCGCAGAGAGATGGCACGTGTTGTTGGATCGACTGATCCACCCACTGAAAAAATGGTAGCGACACCGCTGGTACCCGGTTGGCCAGGAACTCGGAAACGCAATGTACGTCCCGTCAGGCCAGTTGTGAGAGGTAAATCAGATTCATAAATGTCCGCGGCAAGCCATAAATTAGAATAATCAGCAATCTGAAAAAGTTGTATGGTCGGCCCAACGCGTTCAGCGGTTACCGCGTGCTGTTCGACAATGCTGCCCGAAAGGGGTGCCCTGATGGCGTGGAGAGAAACGGAGGCACCTTCACGGATCGGGTCCATCCGATCCACCTCGTTGGCATCGTACCCGTACATCAGCAACTGCGCCTTTGCAAGGGCCTGAGCTGTTTGTGCCTCACGAAGTTTTTGTTCAGCGGCGCGTATTTGCAGCATCCCCTGATTGCGTGTTTCTTCGCACAGCGCGCGGTACACAGATTCAGCGGTTTCATTGTCGGCGCGGGAACGGATGATAATGGCTTCTGATACGGCACCCGCCGATTCTGGCCGCGATACCGATTCGTATTGTGCCTTGGCCTGAAGTCTTTTGCTGTACGCTCCAATCAGTTGTTGGCGCATGTCACCGATTGGGCGGTTCTGGAAAGCACGTTCTATTTCCGGGATGGTTTTGTTGGCCAGCATGGCCTCGACCATGGCCAGAGCGTTTTCTGTGCTTACTTTGGTTCTGTCGTATTGACCTTGGGTAAAATCCAGACCCATCCTTACTTTGACCAGTTCGAGCTTGGCCTGACCGACTTCCCGGCAGTCGAGGACCGCAAGTACGTCTCCAGCATTCACTTGCTGTCCTAGCCGAGCCCTCACTTCGCGAATGACACCATCGACTACTGGTGAAAGGTGTGCCACATGGCCTTCATCCACAGCCAATCGGCCTGTGCGCCAGTGACGCTCCACGAAGGGTGCTGCAACAACCGACTCCAAGGCGATGCCACTGGCTTTCCAACGGCCGCTTGCCA